>NZ_JBIAJC010000001.1:563541-651607 GCF_042871745.1 Streptomyces sp. NPDC005576
GGCAACCCCCCCCCCCCCCCGCCCCGCGGGGGGGGGGGGGGGCCCCCCCCCCCCCCGGCCCCCCCCCCCCCCCGCCGGGGGGGGGGGCCCCCCCCCCCCCCCCCCCCCCCCCGCCCGTCGCCCGTCGGCCTACCCATCGGTAGCATCCTGTCCATGGCAGAGACCGATGAGACCCAGGTGACCCAGCAGGTGGACGGCAAGCAGGAAGCCCGAGACGCACGCAGGGCGGCCCGGCTCGCCAAGGAGATCACCGCCTTCGCCAAGACGCACGGCGGCGCCGAGGGGCAGCTGGCGTACCTCGGCCAGGCGGGCACCAGGATCGTCCTGGTCGGCGAGGACGGCGGCTGGGGCGACCTCGTCGCCCCCTCGCACGCGGTCGCCGAGAGCGCCGCGCAGCAGTCCGGCCTGACCCTGCACGAAAGCTTCGACGGGGAGTTCGCCGCGAAGGTGCGCACCGGCCGGTACGAGTGGACCCGGATGGCGGGCATCCAGGTGGGTGGCCCGGCCAACCGGGACTGAACGTCCCCCGTACACGACGGAGCCCCCCGGTGGCCGGGGGGCTCCGTCGTGTACGGGGGACGCGGAGTGCGCGGCTCAGACGGCTGTCAGCGCCTCGCCGGACCGGGGGAGGGGGGCGGCGTCGGCGGCGGACACCGGACGCTCGCGCTGGGAGAGCAGGACCCGCAGGACGCCGATCCAGACCAGGCAGGCACCGACCATGTGCAGGCCCACCAAAATCTCCGGGGTGTCCAGGAAGTACTGGACGTACCCGATGACGCCCTGGCCCATCAGCACGAGGAACAGCTCGGCGGCCCGGCGGCGCGGTCCGGGCGGGGCGTCCACGGCCTTCAGGACGAACCACAGCGCCAGGGTCAGCGCCACCACGACCCAGGCCAGGTCCGCGTGGAGCTGGCTGATCAGCTTCCAGTCGAGCGGGATGCGGTGCACGTCGCTGGAGTCGCCCGCGTGCCGGCCCGCGCCGGTCACCACGGTCCCGACGGCGACCAGCAGCCCCGCGGCCACCACGAGGATCCAGGTCAGCTGCGAGACCGCCTTGCCGACCAGCGGCTTCGGGGCGTCGTCGCCCTCGCCGATCCGGTGGTGCATCACCACGGCGACGGTGATCAGGGCGGCGGAGAGCAGGAAGTGCGCGGCCACGCTGTACGGGTTGAGGCCGACCAGCACCACGAAGCCGCCGAGCACGGCATTGCCCATGACCACCCAGAACTGGGCCCAGCCGAGCCGGGTGAGGCTGCGGCGCCGGGGCTTGAGGGCGCGGGCCGCGACGATCGCCCAGCCGACCGCGGCGCAGAGCACGTACGTCAGCATCCGGTTGCCGAACTCGATGACGCCGTGGAAGCCCATCGCGCTGGTGGTGGTGAGGCTGTCCTCGGTGCACTTCGGCCAGGTGGGGCAGCCGAGACCGGAACCGGTCAGCCGCACCGCGCCACCGGTGGCGACGATGATCACCGCCATCACGACGGCGGACATGGCGGCCCGGCGGACGGTCCGGGGGTCCGGGGTCCACCGTTCGGCGATGTACTGGAGGGGGTTCCGCGCGGCTTGAGCGACTTCGGCTCGGGTCAGCTTGGGCACGCCCACCATCGTAAGCGGCAGCTTGTGCAAGCTTTCACGAGGGGGACGAGTCGTCCCGAACCGTGACCGGCGTCACCGGCTCCGGATCGCTTCCCGGGTCACTCCGGCGGCCAGTCCCGGGTCGCTCCCACGTCACTCCCAGCGGAAGAACTTCGCCGCCGCGCCGAGCCCCAGCAACGACCAGACCGCGAGGATGCCCAGGTCGCCCCAGGGAACGCCCGCGCCGTGCTGGAGCACGTCCCGCAAGCCGTCCGAGAGCGCCGCGATCGGCAGCAGGCCGAGCACCGAGGCCACCGCGTCCGGGAACTTCTCCATCGGCACGATCACGCCCCCGCCGACCAGCAGCAGCAGGAAGACCAGGTTCGCCGCCGCGAGGGTCGCCTCCGCCTTCAGCGTCCCCGCCATCAGCAGACCGAGGCCCGAGAACGCGGCGGTGCCCAGCACCAGCAGGAGCAGCACGGAGAGGGGGTTGCCGTGCGGGGACCAGCCGAGCGCGAAGGCGATCACCGTCAGCAGGACCACCTGGAGCACCTCGGTCACCAGGACCGACAGTGTCTTGGAGGTCATCAGCGCCCAGCGCGGCAGCGGGGAGGCGCCGAGCCGCTTGAGGACGCCGTACCGGCGTTCGAAGCCGGTGGCGATGGCCTGGCCGGTGAACGCGGTGGAGAGCACGGCCAGTGCGAGGATGCCGGGCGCCAGGAAGTCAACGGGGTCGCCGGAGCCGGTGTCCACGATGTCGACGGAGCCGAAGAGCACCAGCAGCAGCGCCGGGATGATCACCGTCAACAGCAGCTGCTCGCCGTTACGCAGCAGCATCCGGGTCTCCAGGGCGGTCTGCGCGGCGATCATCCGGGACAGTGGGGCGGCGCCCGGGCGGGGGGCGTACGTACCGGCGCTCATGCGCGCAGCTCCTTGCCGGTGAGTTCCAGGAAGACGTCCTCCAGGGTGTGCCGTTCGACGGCGATGCCGTCCGGCATCACCCCGTGCTGGGCGCACCAGGAGGTGACGGTGGCGAGCAGCTGCGGGTCGATGGTCCCGGAGATGCGGTACGAACCGGGGACGGGTTCGGCCGCGCCGGAGCCGTCCGGCAGTGCCTTGATGAGCGAGCCGAGGTCCAGCCCGGGCCGGCCCGAGAAGCGCAGGGTGTTCTCGGCGCCGCCCCGGCACAGTTCCTCGGGGCTGCCCTGGGCGACGACGCGCCCGGCGTCGACGATGGCGACGTCGTCGGCCAGCTCCTCGGCCTCGTCCATGAAGTGGGTGGTGAGCACGGCGGACACGCCGTCGGCGCGCAGCTCCCGTACGAGCTCCCAGGTGGCCCGGCGGGCCTGCGGGTCGAGCCCGGCGGTGGGCTCGTCGAGGAAGACGAGTTCCGGGCGGCCGACGACGGCCATGGCGAGCGCGAGGCGCTGCTGCTGGCCGCCGGAGAGGCGCCGGTAGGTGGTGCGGCCGCAGTTGCCGAGGCCGAGGCGCTCGACGAGGGCGTCGACGTCGAGCGGGTGCGCGTGCAGCTTCGCCATGTGGCGGAGCATCTCCTCGGCTCGGGCACCGGAGTAGACACCGCCGGACTGGAGCATGACCCCGATCCGGGGGCGCAGCCGGGCCGCGTCGGCGACGGGGTCGAGGCCCAGCACACGGACGGTGCCGGCGTCGGGGCGGCGGTAGCCCTCGCAGGTCTCGATCGTGGTGGTCTTGCCGGCGCCGTTGGGGCCCAGGACCGCGGTCACCGTGCCCGCCGCGACGCTCAGATCGAGTCCGTCGACGGCTGTCTTGGCGCCGTACCGCTTCACCAGGCCTTCGACCCGTACGACAGGCTCGTTGCTCATGGCCGGTAAGTCTAAGTCCGGCCGCTGGTGGGAGGGCCGCCGGGGAGGGCCAGGACCCATGCCGGACACCGGCTCCGGGGCACAGATTAGGTGACCCTAAGTGACGAACCACACCGCTGATCATTCCGGACCGTGGTTGTCATGCCGCTCCGAATTACGCAACAATGGCGTTGTGAAATACGTTGGCGAGGCTCCGCAGGAGGAACTCGCGACCGGTGAGCGCCCGACGCGCAACCGGATCGCGCGCTCCATCCTCGACCACGGCCCGTCCACCGCCGCCGATCTCGCGAAGCGGCTCGGACTCACCCAGGCCGCCGTCCGGCGCCACCTGGACGCTCTCGGCTGCGACGGAGTGGTCGAAGCCCGTGAGCAGCGGGTCTACGGCACCCGGACCCGCGGCCGCCCCGCGAAGGTGTTCGCACTGACGGACAGCGGCCGGGACGCCTTCGACCAGTCCTACGACGAGCTGGCCGCCGAGGCGCTGCGCTGGATCGCCGAGACCGCGGGCGACGAGGCGGTCGTCACGTTCGCCCGTTCCCGGATGACGGCCCAGGCGGAGAAGTACCGCGCCGTCGTCGAAGCCGCGGCCCCCCAGGACCGGACAGCGGCGCTGGCCAGGGCCTTGTCCGCGGACGGGTACGCTGCTACGGCGCGCAGCGCCCCGGGCCCCCAGCAGGGTGAGCAGCTCTGCCAGCACCACTGCCCGGTCGCGCACGTCGCCGAGCAGTTCCCGCAGCTGTGCGAGGCGGAGACGGAATTCTTCTCCGCGTTGCTCGGGACCCATGTGCAGCGTCTGGCCACCCTCGCCCACGGCGACGGCGTGTGCACGACGTACGTACCCAAGGGCGGTCCCGGCGGCGGTACGGCCGACGCCGGCGCGCCCCCACAGACCACCACCTCAGTATCAGCAAGCACTGCCGGGAGGAACCCCGCATGACGCTCCCTACGGAGACTGCCCACCCCGAACTCGAGGGCCTGGGTACGTACGAATTCGGCTGGGCCGACTCCGACGCGGCAGGCGCGGCGGCCAAGCGCGGCCTCTCGGAAGATGTCGTCCGTGACATCTCGGCGAAGAAGAACGAGCCCGAGTGGATGCTGAAGCTCCGCCTCAAGGGCCTGAAGCTCTTCGCGAAGAAGCCGATGCCGAACTGGGGCTCGGACCTGTCGGGCATCGACTTCGACAACATCAAGTACTTCGTGCGGTCCACGGAGAAGCAGGCGGAGTCCTGGGAGGACCTGCCCGAGGACATCAAGAACACGTACGACAAGCTCGGCATCCCCGAGGCGGAGAAGCAGCGGCTGGTCGCCGGTGTCGCCGCGCAGTACGAGTCCGAGGTCGTCTACCACCAGATCAACGAGGAGCTGGAGGCGCAGGGTGTCATCTTCATGGACACCGACACCGCGCTGAAGGAGCACCCGGAGCTCTTCAAGGAGTACTTCGGCACCATCATCCCCGTCGGTGACAACAAGTTCGCCTCGCTGAACTCGGCCGTGTGGTCCGGCGGCTCCTTCATCTACGTGCCGAAGGGCGTGCACGTGGAGATCCCGCTCCAGGCCTACTTCCGTATCAACACGGAGAACATGGGCCAGTTCGAGCGGACGCTGATCATCGTGGACGAGGACGCCTACGTCCACTACGTCGAGGGCTGCACCGCGCCGATCTACTCCTCGGACTCGCTGCACAGCGCCGTGGTCGAGATCATCGTGAAGAAGGGCGGCCGCTGCCGCTACACGACCATCCAGAACTGGTCGAACAACGTCTACAACCTCGTCACCAAGCGCGCCGTGGCGTACGAGGGCGCGACCATGGAGTGGGTCGACGGCAACATCGGCTCCAAGGTCACCATGAAGTACCCGGCCGTCTACCTCATGGGCGAGCACGCCAAGGGCGAGACGCTCTCCATCGCCTTCGCGGGCGAGGGCCAGCACCAGGACGCCGGCGCCAAGATGGTCCACATGGCTCCGAACACCTCGTCCAACATCGTCTCCAAGTCGGTGGCACGGGGCGGCGGCCGTACCTCCTACCGCGGTCTCATCGAGATCGGCGAGGGCGCGCCGGGCGCGAAGTCCAACGTGCTCTGCGACGCGCTGCTCGTCGACACGATCTCGCGCTCCGACACCTACCCGTACGTCGACGTCCGCGAGGACGACGTGTCGATGGGCCACGAGGCGACCGTCTCCAAGGTCTCCGAGGACCAGCTCTTCTACCTGATGAGCCGGGGCCTCACCGAGTTCGAGGCCATGGCGATGATCGTGCGCGGATTCGTCGAGCCGATCGCCAAGGAGCTCCCGATGGAGTACGCCCTGGAGCTGAACCGGCTGATCGAGCTGCAGATGGAGGGCTCGGTCGGCTAGTTCGGCGCCGCGCCGTCCGCCCGACCGAACCCCACTTCTCGACCTAAGAAAGAGAGCACTACGACAGCCATGGCTGAGGCTCAGAATTCCCCGGTGGGCTCCACCACCGCCGGTTCCATCGCGGTGGCCGCCGAGTCGACCGTCGCCACGCGCATGAGCGCCCCGCCCTCCTTCGACGTGGCGGACTTCCCGGTCCCGCACGGGCGCGAGGAGGAGTGGCGCTTCACGCCGCTGGAGCGCCTGCGCGGGCTGCACGACGGCACCGCGGTGGCGAACGGCGGGGGCGTCAAGGTCGTCGTGGAGGCCCCCGCGGGCGTCACGGTGGAGACCGTGGGCCGCGACGACGCCCGGCTCGGCCGCGCCGGCATCCCGGTGGACCGGGTCGCCGCCCAGGCGTACTCGGCCTTCACCCAGGCCTCGGTCGTCACCGTCGCCAATGAGGCCGTGCTCACCGAGCCGATCCGGATCGCGGTGCACGGCGAGGGCGGTACCGCCTACTGCCACCAGCTCGTCGAGCTGGGCGCCTTCGCCGAGGCGGTCGTGGTCATCGACCACACCGGTGACGCGGTCCTCGCCGCCAATGTCGACTTCGTCGTCGGCGACGGCGCGAAGCTCACCGTCGTCTCCGTGCAGGACTGGGACGACACCGCGGTCCACGTCGCTCAGCACAACGCGCTGATCGGCCGCGACGCCTCCTTCAAGTCCGTGGTCGTCACCTTCGGCGGCGACGTGGTCCGGCTGCACCCCCGGGTCGCGTACGCCGGCACCGGCGGCGAGGCCGAGCTCTTCGGCCTGTACTTCACGGACAAGGGCCAGCACCAGGAGCACCGCCTCCTGGTCGACCACAACACCCCGCACTGCAAGTCCAACGCGGTGTACAAGGGCGCCCTCCAGGGCGAGGGGGCCCACGCGGTCTGGATCGGGGACGTCCTCATCCAGGCGAAGGCCGAGGGCACCGACACCTACGAGATGAACCGCAACCTGGTCCTCTCCGACGGCGCCCGCGTCGACTCGGTGCCGAACCTGGAGATCGAGACCGGCGAGATCGTCGGCGCCGGCCACGCCTCGGCGACCGGCCGCTTCGACGACGAGCAGCTCTTCTACCTCCAGTCCCGCGGCATCCCGGCCGAGGAGGCCCGCCGTCTCGTCGTGCGCGGCTTCTTCGCCGAGCTGGTCCAGCAGATCGGTCTGCCGGACGTCGAGGCGCGCCTGCTCGACAAGATCGAGACAGAGCTGAAGGCGTCCGTCTGATGGCGTTCGTCAAGGTGTGCGCGCTGAGCGAGCTGGAGGACGACACCCCGAAGCGGGTGGAGCTCGACGGCACTCCGGTCTCGGTCGTCCGCACCGAGGGCGAGGTGTTCGCCATCAACGACATCTGCTCGCACGCCAATGTGTCGCTGTCGGAGGGCGAGGTGGAGGACTGCATGATCGAGTGCTGGCTGCACGGCTCGGCCTTCGACCTGCGCACCGGCAAGCCGTCCGGTCTTCCCGCGACGAGCCCCGTCCCCGTTTACCCCGTCAAGATCGAAGGGGACGATGTGCTCGTCTCCGTCACCCAGGAGTCCTGAGTCACCCATGGCAACGCTTGAAATCCGCGACCTGCACGTCACCGTCGAGGCCGACAACGCCACGAAGGAGATCCTCAAGGGCGTCGACCTGACCGTGAAGCAGGGCGAGACCCACGCCATCATGGGCCCCAACGGGTCCGGCAAGTCCACCCTGGCGTACTCGCTCGCCGGTCACCCCAAGTACACGATCACGAGCGGCACCGTCACCCTGGACGGCGAGAACGTCCTGGAGATGTCCGTCGACGAGCGGGCCCGCGCCGGTCTGTTCCTCGCCATGCAGTACCCGGTCGAGATCCCCGGCGTCTCGGTCTCCAACTTCCTGCGCACCTCCGCCACCGCCGTCCGCGGCGAGGCCCCCAAGCTGCGTACGTGGGTGAAGGAGGTCCGGGAGACGATGGCCGGTCTCCAGATGGACCCGGCGTTCGCCGAGCGCAACGTCAACGAGGGCTTCTCCGGCGGTGAGAAGAAGCGCCACGAGATCCTCCAGCTGGAGCTCCTCAAGCCGAAGGTCGCCATCCTCGACGAGACCGACTCCGGCCTGGACGTCGACGCCCTGCGCGTCGTCTCCGAGGGAGTCAACCGGGTCCGTGAGTCGGGCGAGGTCGGCACCCTGCTGATCACCCACTACACGCGGATCCTCCGCTACATCAAGCCCGACTTCGTGCACGTCTTCGCCAACGGCCGCATCGCCGAGTCCGGTGGCGCGGAGCTGGCCGACAAGCTGGAGAACGAGGGCTACGAGGCATATGCGAAGGGAGGCGCTTCCGCGTGACTGACGCCCGCCAGGGGCTCACCGGCCTCCTCGACACCGAGGCGATCCGCAAGGACTTCCCCATCCTGGGCCGCACGGTCCACGACGGCAAGAAGATCGTGTACCTGGACAGCGCGGCGACCTCGCAGAAGCCGCGCCAGGTCCTCGACGCTCTCAACGAGTACTACGAGCGGCACAACGCCAACGTCCACCGCGGTGTGTACACCATCGCCGAGGAGGCCACCGCACTGTACGAAGGCGCCCGCGACAAGGTCGCCGCCTTCATCAACGCGCCGAGCCGCGACGAGGTCATCTTCACGAAGAACGCCTCGGAGTCGCTCAACCTCGTCGCGAACATGCTCGGCTGGGCGGACGAGCCCTACCGGGTGGACCGCGACACCGAGATCGTCACCACCGAGATGGAGCACCACTCCAACATCGTTCCGTGGCAGCTGCTCGCGCAGCGCACCGGCGCGAAGCTGAAGTGGTTCGGCATCACGGACGACGGCCGGCTCGACCTGTCCAACATCGACGAGATCATCACCGAGAAGACGAAGATCGTCACCTTCACGCTGGTCTCGAACATCCTGGGCACGATCAACCCGGTCGAGCAGATCATCCGCCGCGCCCAGCAGGTCGGCGCGCTGGTCTGCATCGATGCCTCGCAGGCCGCCCCGCACATGGTGCTGGACGTGCAGGCGCTGCAGGCCGACTTCGTGGCCTTCACCGGTCACAAGATGGTCGGCCCGACCGGCATCGGCGTCCTGTGGGGACGGCAGGAGCTCCTGGAGGACCTGCCGCCGTTCCTGGGCGGCGGCGAGATGATCGAGACCGTGTCGATGCACTCGTCCACCTACGCCCCGGCGCCGCACAAGTTCGAGGCGGGTACGCCCCCGATCGCGCAGGCAGTCGGTCTCGGCGCGGCCGTGGACTACCTCACGGCCATCGGCATGGAGAACATCCACCGCCACGAGCAGGCGATCACCGAGTACGCGGTGGCGCGCCTCCTGGAGGTCCCCGACCTGCGGATCATCGGCCCGACCACGGCCGAGAACCGCGGCGCCACGATCTCCTTCACGCTCGGCGACATCCACCCGCACGACGTGGGCCAGGTGCTCGACGAGGAGGGCATCGCGGTCCGGGTGGGTCACCACTGCGCGCGGCCCGTCTGCCTGCGGTACGGAATTCCCGCGACCACGCGGGCGTCGTTCTATCTGTACTCCACGCCCGCCGAGGTCGACGCCCTGGTGGACGGCCTGGAGCACGTACGCAACTTTTTCGGTTGAGGCTGAGGGCTGACGGGTGAAGCTGGATTCGATGTACCAGGAAGTGATCCTGGACCACTACAAGCACCCCCACGGGCGCGGCCTGCGGGACGGCGACGCCGAGGTGCATCACACCAACCCGACGTGCGGCGACGAGATCACGCTCCGCGTGCGGTACGAGGGCGACACCCTCGCCGACGTCAGCTACGAGGGGCAGGGCTGCTCGATCAGCCAGGCCAGCGCCTCGGTGCTGAACGACCTGCTGGTCGGCAAGGAGCTCGAGCAGGCGCAGAAGATCCAGGAGACGTTCCTGGAGCTGATGCAGTCCAAGGGCCGGCTGGAGCCCGACGACGCGATGGAGGAGGTACTGGAGGACGCGGTCGCGTTCGCCGGTGTCTCCAAGTACCCGGCTCGCGTCAAGTGCGCGCTGCTGAGCTGGATGGCGTGGAAGGACGCGACGGCGAAGGCGCTGTCCGAAGGGAAGACCTCATGAGCGAGAACGACACCGTGGCACTGAAGCCGGCCTCCGAGGAGGAGGTCCGCGAGGCGCTGTACGACGTCGTCGACCCCGAACTGGGTATCGACGTCGTCAACCTGGGCCTGATCTACGGCATCCACATCGACGACGCCAACATCGCCACCCTCGACATGACGCTGACGTCCGCGGCCTGCCCGCTGACCGACGTCATCGAGGACCAGGCGAAGTCCGCGACCGACGGCATCGTCAGCGAGCTGCGGATCAACTGGGTCTGGATGCCGCCGTGGGGTCCGGACAAGATCACGGACGACGGACGCGAGCAGCTGCGCGCGCTCGGCTTCAACGTCTGAGCGTCCCCGCTCAGCACCGTTTCGAGGACGGCCCCCCGGCCACGCCGGGGGGCCGTCCTCGTGTTGTTCGTCCGCCGTACCGGTGGCGTGTGCCCCTTGTTGGCGCGGGAACCGGAACCTACTCGACGACACACGCCGACGAGAGGTACGCAGTGACGCTTCAGCCTTCACTCCAGCACCGCCAGGCACGCCGACCCCGCCGGGCCGCCGCCGCAGCGGCCGGGATGCTCGCGCTCGGCGCCCTGGGGATCACCGCCCCCGCGCACGCCGTGTCCTACGGGACGCCCACCATCGCCCTGTCGGCGACGTACCTCTCCGGCGCGGTGGGCGCGACCGGCGCCGCCGACAACACGGTCACCGTCACGATCGCGCAGAGCGGCGCCGACGCCTCGGCCCTCACCGTCGCCGCGTCCGCCAGCTCCAAGACCTCGGTCGCCGCGACCTCCGACGTGACCGTGACCGGCACCGGTGCGACCCGTCAGATCTCCGTCGCCGCCCACGCCCGCGGCTACACCGACCTCACCCTCAAGGTCACCGGCCTCGGCGGCAAGACGGCCACCAAGAAGCTGTACTACGCCGCCTCGGCCGCCGTGCAGAACTCCGCCGACACCCGGTACCTCACCGGCTCCTCGGACGCCTCCGCCGCCGTCGACGTCGGCGGCGGTTACGCCGTCGTCGCGGACGACGAGTCGAACGTCCTGCGCCTCTACAACCTCGCGGTCTCCGGCGCGCCCCTGAAGACCTGGGACGTCGCGTCCAAGCTCGGGGTGGAGAAGGAGATCGACATCGAAGGTGCGGCCCGCGTCGGCAACACCATCTACTGGACCGGCTCGCTCGGCAACAACAAGGACGGCGAGTACAAGGCCGACCGCAACACCGTCTTCACCACGACGGTGTCCGGCTCCGGCGCGTCCACCGTGCTCACCGTCGGCGGCTCGTACAAGAAGCTCCGGGACGACCTCGTCGCCTGGGACGAGGCGAACGGCGACCGGTACGGTTTCGCGGCCGGTACCGAGGACGGCGAAGTACCCAAGCAGATCGACGGGTTCAACGTGGAGGGCCTGGAGTTCGCGCCCGGCTCCACCACCACCGCGTACGTCGGCTTCCGCGCGCCCCTCGTCCCGCCGAAGTCGGGTGGCAAGGGCCTGATCGTGCCGGTGACCAACTTCGACAAGGTCGCCGGGAGCGGCGCGAAGGCGGTGTTCGGCACGCCGATCGAGCTGGACCTCGGCGGTCTCGCCATCCGCGACATCCGGAAGAACGCCTCGAACCAGTACCTCATCGTCGCCGGTTCCTGGGCGGCGGACGACAACTCCGACCCGTACGCCCTCTACAGCTGGGACGGCGTCGCCGGCCACGCCCCGGTCAAGCGCACCGACCTGCCCACCACGGACCCGGGCGGCTGGGAGGCCGTCGTCTCGGTGCCCGACCTCACCGTCGCGGGCACCCGCGCGCAGCTCATCACGGATGCCGGCTCGGCCGACCTCTACGGGGACGGCACGGAGGCGAAGGACCTGGACCACGCCGAGTTCAAGAAGTCCCGGGCGACCTGGTTCACCGTCGGCGGCTGACCCGGCTCCTCCTCGGGGGCGCGGTCCGGACGAACGGTTACGGACGAACGGCCCCCGGGTGAAGGGTTCCTGGGGGCCGGGGACCGTTCACCCGGGGATCATCCGCCGGACGGGTTGCCTCCCCGCGGAGAGGGCATCGTTACGCGCGGGTGCCGCAGGGGCATCCGCGAGGACGAGGGTGGGCGCATGACACCGATCAGCCGTAGGGGCTTCGTGGGGCTCGGTGCCTCCGTGGCGGCCGGCATGACGCTGGGTGCGGGCACGCGCACAGCGGCGGCGGGCACCACCGCGACCGGCACCATCAAGGACGTACGCCACGTGGTGATCCTGATGCAGGAGAACCGCAGTTTCGACCACTACTTCGGACGGCTCAAGGGCGTACGCGGCTTCGACGACCGCAGCGGCATCACCCTCGCCGGCAACCACTCCGTCTTCGACCAGCCCAACGGCACGGGCCGCCAGTTCCCCTGGAAACTGAGCGCGACCCCGGCCGCGGGCGGCCAGGACGGCGAGACCCTCGCCCAGTGCAGCGGCGACCTGCCGCACTCCTGGGCCTCCCAGCACTCCGCGTGGAACAAGGGCCGTCTGGACAACTGGGTCGCGGGCGTCGGCAACGTCCGCTCCCTGGGCTACCTCGACCGCTCGGACCTCCCCTTCCACTACGCCCTCGCCGACGCCTACACCGTCTGCGACGCCTACTTCTCCTCCACCCTCAGCGCCACCGGCCCGAACCGCACCTACCTGTGGAGCGGCAAGGTCGACGCCGCCAGCTACGACGGCGGCGAGGAATCGGGCCTGACCTGGCAGAACTACGCCCAGGCACTCCAGACGGCCAGAGTGAGCTGGAAGGTCTACCAGAACGCCCGGGACAACTACGGCGACAACGGCTGCGCCTACTTCAAGGCCTTCGCGGGAGCCAAGGCCGGCGACCCGCTGTACGACCGGGGCATGTCCTCCGTCCCCGCCGTCACCGGCTCCACCCCCGACGACATAGCCGCCGCCATCAAGGCGGACGTCCTCGCCGGCACGCTGCCGCAGGTCTCCTGGGTGGTCCCCAACCAGGCGTTCTCCGAGCATCCCTACGCCCCGCCCGGCGACGGGGCCCACTTCGTCGACCTGGTCTACCGGGCGCTCGCGTCGGACCCGGACGTCTTCGACTCCACCGTCCTCTTCCTCAACTACGACGAGAACGACGGCTTCTTCGACCACGTGCCGCCGCCCGCCCCGCCCGCGGGAACCCCCGGCGAGTTCCTGAACGGCGTGCCCTACGGCTTCGGCTTCCGCGTCCCCATGACCGTCGTCTCGCCGTGGACCCGCGGCGGCTGGGTCTCCTCGGAGGTCTTCGAGCACACGTCGGTACTGCGCTTCCTGGAGACCTGGACGACCGCCCTCGGCACGCCCGCCCCCTGCCCCAACATCAGTGAGTGGCGGCGCAGGGTGAGCGGAGACCTGACCGGCGTCTTCGACTTCGCCCACCCGGTCAAGGGTGCGGTTGCGCTCCCCGCGACGAGCGTGATCGGGCTCTCGACGTGCGGCCCGCTGCCCAACCCCGTACCGACGAACAACGCGCTGCCCGTGCAGGAGCCCGGCACCCGCCCGTCCCGGGCCCTGCCCTACCAGCCCAACGGGTACCTGGAACGGCTGGAGTTCGGGACCTCCGGGAAGATCCTCGCCTGGCTCACGATGGCCAACCAGGGCGCGCCGGCGACCCGGGCGGCCCACTTCGCCATCCATCCGAACGCCTACCGCGACACCACCCCGTGGCAGTACACGGTAGATGCCGGAGGTACCGCCTCGGACTTCTTCAACATCGGCTCCGGAAACGGCGACGGCAAGTACGACCTCACCATGACCGGCCCCCACCGCTTCCTGCGCCGCTTCCAGGGCCACGCCACCAAGGCGGGCCGGACGGCGGAGGTCCGCACCCGGTACGCGACGGAGCCCGGCACGGGCAAGCTCGCCCTCTACTTCACGATGGCCAACTCCGGTACGGCTCCGGTGAAGTTCACCATCACGTCCCTCCGCTACCGCAGCGACGGTCCGTGGACGTATACCGTCGCCGCGGGCTCCTCCACGGAGGACTTCTTCAACGCGGTCGCCCACCAGAACGGCTGGTACGACTTCACCGTCACGGTCGATTCCGACACCACGTGGTCCCGCAGGTTCACCGGACGTCTGGAGACGGGATCGGCCGGCGTCAGCGGCTGACGCGGGCCGCCCGCGCCCACTGCCGTGACGGGCGCCGACTCCGACCGGTGCGGCACCCTTTCCGGGGGAGCCCGGCCGGGTGTCCTGGAGAGGGTCCGCTCCGTCTGGCAGAGTCGCGGCCATGGCCTCTTCTTGGTACACCCTCGTCGTGGACGCCCACGACATGCCGTCGCTCGCCCGTTTCTGGTGCGAGGTGCTGGACTGGAAGGTCGTCCACGAGGACGGGAACGAGGTGACGATCGGGGCGGACGCGCGGGCCCTGCCCGGCCTCTGCTTCGTTTCCGCACCCGACTCCAAGGCCGTCAAGAACCGTCTGCACATCGATCTCAGCCCCGACGACCAGGCGGCCGAGGTCGAGCGGATCGTCGCGCTCGGTGCCACCCGGGCGGACGTCGGGCAGGGCGACGACGTCAGCTGGGTGGTGCTGGCGGATCCGGAGGGCAACGAGTTCTGCGTACTGCGGCCGAAGAGGACGCTGCGGGATTGAAGCAGGGCTGACGGGCTCTCTCGACGGCCGGCCCCTGTGGCGTGGTGTCAGGGCGCGGAGTCCGCGCCCCCGCCCGTGCCGTCCGACGGACCGGACGGCAAACCCTGCTGAGGACCCGGGCCGGGCTGCGGACCGGCGCCGGGCTGCGGGCCGGCCCCGGGGTGGCCGTACGTGGGCGGCGTCGGGTAGCCGTAGGTGGGCGGCGGCGCCGGGTAGCCGTACGGCGGAGGCGCGTAGGCGGGGGGCCGGGGCAGACCCGCGGCGTCGGCCAGGTCCTGGGCCAGGTTCTCCTGACGGATGCGGCGGTCGACGTAGAGCATGCCCAGCACCAGCGGCGGGAAGGTGCCCACGAAGACCTGGCCGATCAGCTGACCGGCCATCATGACCGCGGCCACGCTCCCCACGGCGACCAGGATGGTGGTGACGCTCGGGTCGTCACCGAGGTCCTGGGTGGTCACCGCGGAGGAGAACACGCCGGCGAGGGAGAACGGTATCTGGACGACGTACGAGGCCACCCCGGCCATCAGGAAGCCCAGCAGCGAAATGCCGCAGATCCGCCACCAGTTGCCGCGGACGAGCGTGGAAGAGCGGCGCATCGCGGCGACCGGTCCCTGGCCTTCGAGTACCACCGCCGTCGGCGCCAGCGAGAACTTCACCCACAGCCACACCGCGAGGGGCCCGGCCGGGAGCAGCAGGAGGACGGAGAGCCCCAGCCCCGCGGCGGCGCCGTCCGAGTCACCGGCCGACAGGGCCATCCCGATCACGGACACTTCGAAGGTCATCACCAGAGCGAGGGGAACCACCGCGATCAGCCCGGTCAGCAGCACGGTTCCCACCATGGCCGGCAGCCTGGACCAGGCGGTCTGCCGGGCCGAGCGGAAGGTCACCGGGCGACCCAGCACGGCCTCCCGGAGCACCGCGGGCACCGCAGCCTGCACCAGGGCAGCGGCCATGACGGCCACGACGATCCCGATCAGCACCACGATCCCGAGAGCCACCAGGACCGGGGTGACGTCACGGCCCCAGTCCACGTCCGTCTCGGAGGAGTACCCCTTGAGGCGTACCAGGTGGTCGTGGACGGCCGAGAGGGCGATGAGCAGGGCGGCCACGAACGCGACCGCCGCCGTTGCGTAGACCGCGGCGGCGAAGCCGAACAGGGTTTTCCAGTAGCGGCCCATCGTGGAGAAGGTGCCGTTGAATATGTCCGAAAGGCTCAGGGGCCCCAGCGGTATCACCCCGGGCTCCGGTGGCGGTGGCACGCGCCAACCGCCCCAGCCCTGGTGCGTCCCCCCGCCGTACGGTGCGCCACCGTGCGCCCCGCCGCCCCACCCCGCGTCCTGAGCCACTGTCTCTCCATGAAGTTGTCCGGATGTCCGGCCGGTGAGGCCGGACCGGCACACGGTAGCGCCCCGTCCACCTCGTTCCCGGGGCGGTGCCCCGAAGAGCGCGACGCACCCGGCCCATTCCTGAGACCGGTTGGCCCGGGCGGGACCCGGACGGTTAGGTTTCGGTCATGACCGACACGACTTCCCAGGGCTCGCCCCGCACCACCGGCGCCGTCGCCGCCGGCCTCGCCACCATCGCCGGGAACGGCACCGTCCTCGACACGTGGTTCCCCGCTCCCGAGCTCGCCGCCGAGCCCGGCCCGGCCGGCACCCAGCTGCTCACCGCGGACGAGGCGGTGAACCTCCTCGGCGCGGGCGCCGCGAAGGCAGTCGGCGTGGACGCCCGCCGCGGGGTCGAGGTCGTCGCCGTCCGGACGGTCATCTCCTCGCTGGACGACAAGCCGCTGGACGCGCACGACACCTACCTGCGCCTGCACCTGCTCTCGCACCGGCTCGTCCAGCCGCACGGCCAGAACCTGGACGGCATCTTCGGCTTCCTCGCCAACGTCGCCTGGACCTCGCTCGGCCCTGTCGCCGTGGACGACCTGGAGAAGGTCAGGCTCAACGCCCGCGCCGAGGGCCTGCACCTCCAGGTCACCTCCGTCGACAAGTTCCCGAGGATGACGGATTACGTCGCGCCCCAGGGTGTCCGTATCGCCGACGCCGACCGGGTCCGCCTCGGCGCCCACCTGGCGTCCGGCACGACCGTCATGCACGAGGGCTTCGTCAACTTCAACGCCGGCACGCTCGGCACGTCGATGGTCGAGGGCCGCATCTCCGCGGGCGTCGTCGTCGGCGACGGCTCGGACATCGGCGGCGGCGCCTCCACCATGGGCACCCTCTCCGGCGGCGGCAAGGAGCGCATCGTGATCGGTGAGCGCTGCCTCATCGGCGCGGAGGCGGGCATCGGCATCGCGCTCGGCGACGAGTGCGTCGTCGAAGCGGGCCTGTACGTCACCGCCGGCACCCGCGTCACCATGCCGGACGGCCAGGTCGTCAAGGCCCGCGAGCTCTCGGGTGCCTCGCACATCCTCTTCCGCCGCAACTCCGTCACGGGCACCGTCGAAGCCCGTCCGAACAATGCGGTCTGGGGCGGACTGAACGACATCCTGCACGCCCACAACTGAGCCCCCACGGCCGCACGCGTACGAACCACAGCCCCCGGTCCCCCCGGGGGCTGTTCCGTGCGCGGGCCGACGCGACAAGAGGGCGGGGAGCGCGGAGAGTGGAAGGGAAATCTGCCCGACCGCTCGAAAGGGGAACACCGTGCGGGCGCTCACCTACCACGGAAAGCGGGACGTCCGGGTCGAGACGGTACCGGACCCCACGATCGTGAAGCCGGACGACGTGATCGTGCGCATCACCTCGTCGGGGATCTGCGGTTCCGACCTCCACCTCTACGAGGTGCTCGGCCCCTACCTCGACCCGGGTGACATCCTCGGTCACGAACCGATGGGGATCGTGGAGGAGACCGGCCCCGAGGTCACCTCGGTGGCGAAGGGCGACCGGGTCGTCATCCCCTTCAACGTCTGCTGCGGCCGCTGCTTCATGTGCGAGCAGGGCCTGCACTCCCAGTGCGAGACCACGCAGGTGCGCTCCCGGGGTATGGGGGCCTCACTCTTCGGCTACACCAAGCTGTACGGCCAAGTGCCGGGCGGGCAGGCCGAGTTCCTCCGGGTCCCGTTCGGGAACAGCCTGCCGATCAAGGTGCCGGCCGGGCCGCCGGACGACCGCTTCGTCTACCTCTCCGACGTGCTGCCCACCGCCTGGCAGGCGGTCGAGTACGCGGCGATCCCGCCCGGCGGCACGGTCACCGTCCTGGGCCTCGGCCCGATCGGCGCCATGGCGGCCCGCATCGCGCGCCACCGGGGCGCCGGGCTCGTCGTGGGTGTGGACCTGGTGCCGGACCGCCTGGAGCGGGCGAGTACGTACGGCGCCACCTGCCTGGACCTGCGCCGGTACGACAACGGCCCCGGCGACGCGATCCGCGAACTCACCCAGGGGCGCGGTACGGACTCCGTCATCGACGCCGTCGGCATGGAGGCGCACGGCGCCCCGACGGCCAAGGCGGCCCACTGGGCGGTCGGGCTGCTGCCGGACGCCGTGGCCGAGCGCCTCATGGAGACGGTGGGCATCGACCGGCTGGCCGCGGTCCACGCCGCCGTCGACGTGGTACGCCGGGGCGGCACGATCTCGCTCTCCGGCGTCTACGGAGGCGCCGTCGACCCGCTGCCGCTGCTGAAGATGTTCGACAAGCAGATCCAGCTCCGGATGGGCCAGGCGAACGTGTGGCGCTGGGTCGACGACATCCTGCCGCTGCTCACCGAGGCGGACCCGCTGGGCGTCGACACCTTCGCCACGCACCACCTGCCGCTGGAGCAGGGCCCCGAGGCGTACAGCACCTTCCAGCGGAAGGCCGACGGCATGATCAAAACCCTCCTGCACCCGTGACCCGGCCGGACCCCCGATCCTGCTGAACCCCCGACCCCGCCGAACCCCTGACCTTGCTGCACCCCTGACGTGAGTCCGCCCGCGCGCCGCTCCTCACCCGTGCCTCGTGCGGTGATGCTGCCGCCACTCGATCAGGAGGATGGTGGCGTCGTCCGCCAGATTGTCGTGCTGGTGATCCAGGATCGAGTGGATGAGCTGGCGGAGGGCCTCCGGAGCGAGTTCGCCGACCGCGGTGGCGCGGATGATGGAGCTCGTGAAGCCGGCGAGACCGAACTCCGACCCACCGGCCAGGCGTGCCTCGGTCACCCCGTCCGTGTAGAGGATGACGCGGTCTCCCGGTTCCAGCGCCATTTCCCGCACCGTGCGCGAGGGGTTGCCGATCGTTCCGGGCGTTCCCATGGGGGGCTCGCCCGGGTATTCGAGGGCGTTCTCCAGGACCATGTCGTCGCGGATGAGGAGGGGCGGCGGATGTCCGCAGTTGACCCAGCTGAGGATGCCGCTGGCGAGGTCGAGTTGCATGGCGATCCCGGTGCAGAACTGGTCCGGGAGCCACTCCGCGAGCGCCTCGTCGACGGTTCTCACCATCTCGCGCAGCCCTGAGCCCCGGCGTCGGGCGCTCCGGCATCCGGCCATCGCGATGGCGGTGGTCAGCCCGGACGCGAGATTGTGGCCCATCGCGTCCAGGATCACGGCGTGCAGAGTCGACTCCGTCAGGGCGTGGTCGAAGGCGTCCCCGCCCAGCTCGTATGCCGGTTCGACGACCGCGGTGGAGACGGCCCGGTCGTCGCCGACGGTGCGGGGCGGCAGCAGGGCCCGCACCATCTCCGCCGGGAGCGTCATCGTCCCGGTGCGTGCCTGCTGCACGAGCCGGTCGCTGAAGGCGCGCTTGGAGGTGATGGCCATGGCGAGGACGGACGCGAGCGACTCGCAACGCTCCAGCAGGGTGCCGTCGAGCGTCTCGAGGTGGAAGCCGACCACCCCGAGCCGCTCCTCACCGTCGATCAGCGGGAGCCAGACGATCAGCGTGCGGGCGTCGGTGTTCTGCACGCGCAGTGACATCGCGCGGTAGGCCCAGCCGGCCAGGGACCCGTCCACCGGCAGCTGCTCCTCGCCCGAGAGGAGGGTCAGCCGGCGTTGCTGGAGGTCCACCAGGTAGACGTCCACGTGGCCGATGCCCAGGCGCACGGCGTACCGGTTGACCAGGACGGACAGGTTGGTCGGGGCGGTCGGGTGGACCTCCGCCAGGAAGGCGTGCAGCGCGTGTTCGCCGTCGCCGCGGACGGGCTCCGTCATGGGCGCGCCTTCCGCGCCGCCGGGCCGTCCACGGGGCGGGTGGCGGTGCGCTGTGCTGTGCCGCAGGTCATGGCGGGCTCCAGGGGCCGGGGGAGAGCGCCGGTACGCGCCGCCACCGGTGGTACGGGCCGGAGCGCGCCGTCGTCCGTCCAGACAATCCGGGGCGCCCGGGTGACGCCACCCCTCGCCGCCGTTCGGCGGAGGCGGGCGCTGGGCTCTCCTGTCAGACCCGGCCCTGGCCGGCGCGGACAGGGGACTGCCCCGGGGCCGGAGCCCCGGGGCAGTCGTTCAGGCCGGTCCTGGGGGCCGGCGTCAGCGGTAGGAGCTGATGTATCCGGCCGCCGGAGTGCCGACGCCCGTCACGTCGTCGTACCCCTTGACCGCCTCGAGCGAGGCGTCCTTGCCGAGGCTCCGCAGCGACGTCAGGAGACCGTCCGCCGCGTCGATGCCGTTGGCGAAGTCGACCCGTGCCACCGCGAGGTCGCGGCCCGCGCCCAGCGGGTGGTCGGTGACGTCGTGGTACGCCTTCGAGGAGTACCGGTCGTAGATCGCCGGGTTGGCGAAGCCGAGCGGCCTGCCGTGCTGGGCCTGCTGCGCGAGGGCCTGGACACCCGCGATGACCGGGGCCGCCAGTGACGTACCGCCGATGCGGTACTCGTCGTAGCCGAGCGAGCCGTCGGGCAGCGTCTGGGTCTGGCCGACCAGGAAGCCGGTGTTCGGGTCGGCGACCGCCGCGATGTCCGGGGCGGTGCGCATCCGGTTCTTTCCGTTCGCCCGCGCGAGCGAGTCGGGGACGACACCGCGCTGGTAGGACGGCTGCTTCACGGTCGAACTGGTGCCGCCGCCCGCGCCCGAGGTGTAGGCGCCGGGGAAGCCGGTCCAGCTCTTCCCGTCGTCGGCGAGGCCGGCCTTCAGGGTGCCCCAGCCGGTCTCCCACTGGTACGCGTCACCCTTGCCGACGGCCAGCGAGGTGCCGCCGACCGACGTCACCCAGGCGGAGTTGGACGGTACGTCGACCTGCTTCGTGCCGGTGGACGCGACGTTGTCGCCCGCGTCCCCGGAGGAGTAGTAGAAGCCGATGCCCTCGACCGCGCCCAGCTTGAACACCTGGTCGTACGCCGCCGCGATGTCCGGGGTCTCATTGGCCTCGACGTCGCCCCAGGAGTTGGAGACGATGTCGGCGAGCCGGTGGTCGACGACCTTGTGGAGCGAGTCCAGCAGGTCGGCGTCGTTGCAGGAGGCGCCGCCCACGTAGACGATGTCCGCGGCGGGCGCGACGGCGTGCACGGCCTCGACGTCGAGGGTCTCCTCGCCGTACCAGCCCGACGCCCCGCACTCCTCGGTCGCCGTGTAGTCGGCCGGCAGCACCTGACGGAGCTGCCCCTTCCGGTAGGGGGCGTCGCCGTTGCGCCGGGCGTACTCGGCGGCGTCCGCAGCGATGGTCGGCGAGGCGTACGCGTCGGTGATGGCGACGGTCACGCCGTCACCGGTGTAACTGCCCGCACCGTACGCGGAGCGCAGTTGCTTCCCCGTGTAGCCCTTGATCGCGTACGGCACCTTGGAGCCGTACGCGCTCGGCAGCGACCCGGCGGTGTTCGAGCCGAAGTACGAGGAGAAGGGACCCGCGTTGCGGTACACCGCGTCCGGCGGCGGCAGCGCCTCGTCCTGGCTCGACTTGTGCGGCGCGTTGTCCAGCCCGGACACCGCCAGCACCGCCTCGCCCAGCCCGGTCGGCACGGAGGCCGTCACGGACGGAGCGCGGTAGGTCCGGCCGCCCTTGCGGTAGTTGTGCAGCTGGGTGCTGAACGTCTTCTCGGCCGCTGCGACGTCGCCGGTGGCGGAGACGTAGTGCTGGTTCGCGCCCGTGACGGTCAGGCCGTTCGAGGTCAGCCACCGGCTGACCTCGTCGATCTGCTGCTGGGTCGCACCGAACCGGGCCTGCGCCTGCTCGGCGCTCAGGTACTTCCCGTACGAGGAGGAGTGCGGGTCGGAAACGGCGGCGGCGTAGGCGGCGAGCCCCTCGGCGTCACGCCCGGCGAGGTGCACCCGGACGCTCACCTTGCCGCTGTCTGCCGTGGCGCCCTGGTCCGCCTGGGCCGTTGCCCAGGCCGGCTTGGTGCCCTGCAGCGCGTCGCGCCCGCCCGGTGCGGAGTCCGCGCTGGCGGACGGTATGCCGAGGGCGAGTGCGCCGGCGAGCAGCGGCAGTGTCGCTGCCATGCTCAGCCCGGCGCGACTTCTGGCGCGGCTGATTCTCATGTGACCCCCTGCGATATGGGTTTCGCGCGTGGAGCATGTGCTGGGTGATGTGCACATGTGACTCGCCACTCTGGCGAGGAACCCTTCATGTATGGGGCATGTATTTGCCAAGAAAGCGTCAAGAGGGGTGCGGGAACGGGGAGTTAAGGGCAGGACGGGCGGGAATGCGAGGTTGTGGCCCGGGTGCCCGGATACGGAGGTTCACCCGGCGAGAAGTTCCTCGTGGGCCCTTTGCAGTTCCTCGGATGCCTCGCGGCCGGCGGGGTGCAGCGGTTCACGGACCGGGCCGAGGTCGAGCAGCGCCTTGGCGGTGACCGCGCCGGGCAGCCCGGACGCCATCATCAGCTCGGTCAACCGGGCGTTGCGGGCGTTGAGCCGGGCGGCCTCACCGGTACGGCCTCCGTCGAACGCGTCGAGCGGTGCCCGTGTGTGGCGGGGCGCGACATTGGCCACCGTGCTCACGTACCCCGCGCCGCCGACCGCGTACAGCGGCAGATTGAGCTCCTCACAGCCGGAGTAGTACGCGAGCCCCGTGCGCGAGAGCACCCTGGTCGTACCGAGCATGTCGTACGCGCAGTCCTTCACGGCCACGACGCGGGGGTGCTCCGCGAGCCTCAGCAGGGTCTCCGGCTCGATCCGGGTGCCGGTGCGGCCGGGGATGTCGTACAGCATCAGTGGCAGCCCGGTCGCCTCCGCGACGCGCAGGAAGTGCGCCTCCACGGCCTCCTGCGGGGGCCGGCTGTAGTACGGCGTCACCACCAGCAGCCCGTCCGCGCCCGCCCTCTCGGCCTCGCGCGCCAGCTCCACGGTGTGCCGGGTGTCGGCGCTGCCCACCCCCGCCAGGACCGGCACCCCGTCACCGACCGCCTCCCGCACGGCGCGTACCAGCGCCGTCTTCTCGGCATCCGTCGTGGTCGGGGACTCCCCGGTGGTGCCACTGAGGACGAGGCCGTCGCAGCCGTCGCGCACCAGGGCGGCGGCATGGGCCCCCGCGGCGTCCTGGTCGAGCGCGCCCGAGGCGGCGAACGGGGTGACCATCGCGCAGAGCGCGCGGCCGAAGGGGCGAGGAAGGTCGGTCGTCATGTGAGGCAGTGTCGACAGGGCCGGGCACCCGGGTCCAGCGAGTTCTGCTTGCCCCGTCGATGTAGCGGAGCTGAACGATGGCGCAGACCAGGTGCACGCCGGGCGGCACGGGGAAGGCCGCGAGGGATGCGGGGGCGCGGTGCCTCGTCGGCCCACCGAACCGTCCGGGGTGCGGTGGCGTCCCTCATGATCCGGAGGTAACGCGGCAGAGGGCCATGGGGGAGCGGATGCGCATGTCTGCGGGTGGACGGATACGGCGGGGGAGCGGGGCCGTGGCACTGCTCGGGGCGGGGGCGCTGGTCCTGACCGGCTGCGCGGGAGCCTTCGTACCGGCGGGGGAGGGGGAGCCCGCGACGACGCCGGCCGCCACCCGTGCGCCGGCGCCCCCGGGCGGGCCCGTCGCGGCGGGGACCCCGGAGCCCTCCGCCGTCCCCTCCGGGGGCGTCGCGCCGGCCGCCCCCGTACCGACCGCGGCCCTGCCCGGACCCTGCCCCGCCTCCGGCGCCCGGGTGGACATGGGACCGGTCGAGACGGCCATGTTCGCCCGGGCCGTCGTGCTGACCCTCGTCAACTGCGGTACCGAGCCCTACCGGGTCGACGGCTACCCCTCGGTCCGGGTTTTTGACGAGAATGGCGACCGGCTGCCGGTCCCGGTCAACCCGGGCCGCTCGATGTTCGGCCCCGACCTCGGACCGGAGTCGGTGGCGCTGAAGCCCGGCGGGACCATGAAGTCCGTCCTCGCCTGGGTCTCGACCAAGGAGGGTGGCGACCTCATCGAGAGCGACTCCCTGCGGATCGCGGCGGCCCCGGACGCCGGAGCGCTCGACTTCCCTCTGGTGGGCCACGACCTCCGGCTGATGGACGAGCTGAACATGACCGCCTGGCGCACGGAGGTGCCGAACTGAACGGGGCGGCCCGGGACCGCGGGGGCGCAGACGGGCCGGGCAGGGGCGGCTGTCGCTGCCCGGCGGGGTCGGACAGCGGGCAGCGGGCAGCGGTCAAGCGGGCCGCGCCGCCCCCGGGCGGGCCTGCTCGTCAACACTCCCGAGGGGCCTCCCCCGTCCGTGGAGCGGCCGGGCAACGGTGCGGGGGAAAGGCCCTAGGCTTGGGCTGCCTGAACCGTGTACGACCCCGTGCACCCGAGCACGCACCGAGGAGAACCCCCGATGTCCGCAGAGCGTCCCACCCTGCCGCCGGTGCGGCTCCCCGCCGAGGCCGAACTGGCCAGGGACGCCCTGGCCGCACCGCTGCTGGTGCGGGCCGTGCGCCTCGCCCGCTGGGCCGGGCCCGGTACGCGCGTCGGTGCCGGCGGCGAGCTGGCGGAGACGCAGCTGCCCGAGGCGGCCGAACACCTCGGTCTCCCCGCCGACGAGGACGGGGCCGCCCTCGCCAGCGAGGCCTGGCGCCTGGCCGTGGACACCGGTCTGGTCGACGTGACCGACCCCGCCGACGCGGGGGACGCGGGGGACTCGCCCTCCGGCGACGGCGGGACGGCGGAGTCCGCCGAGGGCACGGCCACCCAGGGGGAGAGCCTCGCCCTGCTGACCGGCGGGTCGCCCGCGGACGTCCTCTCCGTCTGGCTCGACGGCCTGGAGGCCGCCTTCGCCGACGCCACCGCACCGGTCTTCGACGACTTCGCCGATCTGGTCGGTGAGGACGGCTCGCTCGACCTCGGCGCCCTGGACTGGGACCCGGAGGCGGAGGCCGAGTTCCTCGAAGGCGTGCTCGGCAACCTCTACGTGCTCACCCTCTCCGAGGGGGGCCCCGGCGACGGCCCCGTACCGCTGCCCGCCCTCGCCGCGTCCATGATCGTGCCGGACGACATGGGCGAGCCCACCGACGACATCCTGGAGCAGGTGTCGGAGGCGATGATGCGGCTGGACGACCAGTTCCGGGTGCTGGAACCGATCGGCATCGTGGAGTACCACCCCGTCGACGAGACGCTGATGTTCGAGGAGGGCGACGCGTCGGCCGCGCCCGTGGGCGACGAGGACGACGTCAGCCGGTACGGCATGGTCAGGCTCACCCCGCTGGGGCTCTACGGCATCCGGTCCCGGATGCTGGAGGCGGGTGTGGACGCGCCCGCGATCGGCGACCTCACGGAGAAGGACGCCGCCGCCCTCCTGGACGGCATCGCCTACTACCCCGAGGCGGCCGCCCAGGCGGAGATCGGGCTGTGGATCGCCGGGGAGGGCCACGGCGACGCCGTCGCGACCGCCGCCGACCTGCTCGCCGCCGCCCGCGGCGACGACGAGGGTGCCCCGCTGCGCCGGCTCCACTGCCAGCAGGCGCTCGCCCTCACCGGCCCCGGGGCCGAGCCCGCCCTGCGCGCGGTGCTCGGCGACCCCGAGCTGGGCGGGCTCGCCCGGGTCTGGCTCGCCGAACACGGCGCCACGGACGTCCCGCCGCCGCCGCAGTCCATGGTCTTCTGGCTGGCCGTGGACACGCTCGCCGCGCAACTGGACGCCGACGGCGAGATGGCGGAGCTCCAGGGGCTGGTCGAGGGGCTCGTCGGCAGGGACGGCGACTTCTTCGACCAGATCTGGCGGGTCGACCACCCGGCGACCGCCGAGGTGCTGGATGCCATGGGCCGGCTGCACGGCGACAAGAAGACGGCCAAGGAAGCGCGTAAGGCAGCCTTCAAGGCCCGTTCCCGCGCAGGCTCCTGACGCACCGTCGGATGCCGCCCGCCCCTGCGGGCGGGCGACAGCCGACGCCGGGACGTGCACGGACGGGTGTGCGCCGCGTGCGGAGGTGCCCGTTGCACGGCAAGGATGTGCTCACAGGTCGCCCGGAGTTCAACTTCTGTTGGCCCTGGCCGAGGACTGTGAGCGCGCCAACACCCGGACACCGCACAGGAGCCCGCCATGTCGTTCACCCGCAGGGAATTCACCCGACAGTCCGCCGTCGCCGGCGCCGGTATCGCCCTCACCGGGGTGGTCGGCACCCTGGCCACCGCGCCCGGTGCCCTTGCCGCGGAGCACGACGGCCACGGCGGTCACGACGGCCACGACGGCCACGGTGGTCACGGTCACGACCACGACGACCACGGCCACTCCGCGGCCCCCGGCTACGGCCCGCTGATCGCCGACCCCAAGGGCATCCTGGCGCTGCCCGCCGGCTTCTCGTACCGGATCATCACGCACAGCGGTGTCACCAAGCTGGAATCGGGCGAGACCACCCCCTCCAACCACGACGGCACCGCCGCCTTCGAGGGCCCGCGCGGCGTCACCCTGCTGGTCAACAACCACGAGCTGAGCGGTACCCGCGCCGGCTGGGCGCACCCCGTCCCGCTCGCCGAGGGCCTCGTCTACGACCCGATCGCCGCGGGCGGCTGCACCGTCGTGGAGACCCGCCCGGGCGGCCACACCGCCGAGTGGGTCGGCATCGCCGGTACGTCCACCAACTGTGCGGGCGGCGCCACCCCGTGGGGTACCTGGCTGACCTGTGAGGAGACCGAGGACCGGGCGGGCAAGAACGGCCTCCTCAAGGACCACGGCTACGTCTTCGAGGTCGACCCCTACGACAAGCGCGCCAACCGCGACCCGCGCCCGATCAAGGCATTCGGCCGGTACGCCCACGAGGCGGTCGTCATCGACCCCCAGCGCGGCCACGCCTACCTCACCGAGGACGCCTCGACGCCCAACGGCCTCCTCTACCGCTGGGCCCCGCCGCAGGGCTTCAAGCACGGCCGCGGCAAGCTCCGCACGCTGGCGGACGACGCCGGTGTCCTCCAGGCCACCAAGTGCTTCGACAAGAACGGAGCCTTCGTCGACGACCTCTCCCGCGCCACCAAGATCGGCACCGTGTACGGCGTCGACTGGGTCGACGTGCCCGACCGCGACGCCAAGACCGTCTCCGTGCGCAAGCAGTTCACCAACACCGAGGTGACCCGTGCCCGCAAGCTCGAAGGCATGTGGTGGAGCGACGGCGGCGTCTACATCGTCTCCTCGTTCGCCCGTGCGGAGAGCCCCGTCCAGCACGACGGCCAAGTCTGGTTCTACGACACCAAGCGCCGCACGCTGACCCTCAAGGTGCTCCTCGGCGTCAACGCCGACCCGTCGAAGGACGGCGCCTTCGACGGCCCGGACAACATCACCGTCTCGCCGTACGGCGGCTTGGTCATCGCCGAGGACGGCGAGGGCGTCCAGCACCTCTTCGGGGCGACCGACAGCGGTGCCACGTACCCCATCGCGCGCAACGAGCTGAACGAGGGCACCGCGGAGGCGCCCGCCTACAGCGAGTTCACCGGCGTCACCTTCTCGCCCGACGGCAAGACCCTCTTCGCCAACATCCAGACCCCCGGGATCATGCTCGCCATCACGGGCCCCTGGAAGCGTCAGCCGAACAAGCACTGACCTCCGACGCCGCTCCTCACGCCGCAGGCCGGTACGGGCCCATCCAGGGGTTCCGTACCGGCCTGCGGCCGTGCGGGGGCGGCTCCAGGCCGGTCCCGCACCTCTCCCGCCCACCTCCCGCCCGCTGAGCTCCGTGCGGCATCCGGCGCGGCGAACCGCCACACCTTCGGGTTCGTTTCGGGCCCGGCGTCCGGGGCCGCGGGGCGCCCGGAAGCGCGCCGTGGCGGCGACCGTCCCTGGTCGCGGGCGCATCACGAATGCGGCACTACTGGGCCGAGGGCGGGGACGGGCATGGCGCCGGGCGTCCGGGTGGCGCATACTCAAGGTAATGAAACAGTCAGCCGGATCCCGGCGCCACCTGCCTTCCAGTCCCTTCAACCGCCCGGCCCAGGCGGCCCCACCGGTCGAATGCTTCGACGTGGGCGACCGGGTGTCGCACGACCAGTTCGGCCTCGGACGGGTTCTCGCTGTCGAGGGCGACAATGACGCTGTCCTGATCGACTTCGCCGGGCGTCAGGGGAGGATCCTCAGCCCGTACTCCAAGCTGACCAAGCTCTGAAAACGCCAAGGACATGTCGGACGGACATGTCCACGGGCAAGAGCGGCCGTCCGCCGGAGGACACCCGGAACCGGGGCACCTGAGATTCACAGGTGCCCCGGAAGCCGTTCCAGGGCTTTTCCCGTCGCCCTCCCGTGATCGGCTTGCGGTGATCGGCTAGAGCGCCGCGGCGGCGGGCTTCACCATGCCGCGCACGGTGCGTGACTTCACGTACTCGCCCATGGCGGTCATCTCCCACTCGCCGGTGAACTGCCGGATGAGCTTCGCCATCATCACGCCGGTCTGCGGCTCCGTGCTGCTCAGGTCGAAGCGGACCAGCTCTTCGCCGGTGGCCGCGTCGAGCAGCCGGCAGTACGCCTTCGCCACCTCGGTGAACTTCTGGCCGGTGAAGGAGTTCACCGTGAAGACGAGGCCGGTGGCCTCGGCGGGGATGCGGCCGAGGTCCACGACGATCACCTCGTCGTCCCCCGCGCCCTCGCCGGTGAGGTTGTCGCCGGAGTGCTTGACCGCGCCGTTGAGGATCGACAGCTTGCCGAAGTAGCAGCTGTCCAGGTGCTTGCGGTCGGGGCCGTAGGCGATCACCGAGGCGTCCAGGTCGATGTCCTTGCCACGGAACGCGGGCTCCCAGCCGAGGCCCATCTTGACCTGCGAGAGCAGCGGACGGCCGCCCTTGACCAGGGAGACCGTCTGGTTCTTCTGGAGATTGACCCGGCCCTTGTCGAGGTTGATCTTCCCGGACGCGGGCGCCGACGGGGCGGCCGGAGGTGCGGGCGGCACCGGCGGCATCGGCGGCGCGGTCCTCGGGTCCACGGGCGCCGCCTGCGGGTGGGCCTGGGCCTGCGGGTACGCCGGTGCGGCCGGGGGAGCGGGCTGGGTGGCGGGCTGCGCGGCGGGCTCCTCCACCGTCACGCCGAAGTCCGTGGCGATTCCCGCCAGGCCGTTCGCGTACCCCTGGCCGACCGCACGGGCCTTCCAGGCGCCCTGACGGCGGTAGATCTCGATGACCACGAGTGCCGTCTCGGCGCCCAGCCGCGGCGGGGTGAAGGTGGCGAGGGCGCTGCCGCTGTCGGCGTCGCGCACGGTGGCGGTGGGCTCGATGCCCTGGAAGGTCTGGCCCGCCGCGTCGGGGCTCGCGGTGACGACGATCTTCTCGATGCCGGGCGGCACCGCGGCGGTGTCCACCACGATCGAGTCCGGCGCCGTGCCGCCCCCGGAGCGGTAGGTCACTCCGGGGCCCGAGGGCTGGTTGTAGAAGATGAAGTCGTCGTCGGAGCGGACCTTGCCGTCGGCGGAGAGCAGCAGGCCCGAGACGTCGAGCCGCACCGGGGCGGCGACGTCCACCGCCACGCGGGCGGCGGAGAGAGGGATGTTCGAGCCGGGGGTCATTGCGGTCATGACCGGGGTAACGAACGACCCCGCTTTGCCGTTCCCTTACCTTCCGTGACGGTTCACCCGTCCGGGGGAGCGCACCGGCGACGCGCTCGCGTGCCCCTTTCCGGAGGGCCCCGGCGGGCGCCCTCCGGGAAGGGAGAGGCGCCCGCCGGCCGTCAGTACGGCCAGATCGGCGGATCGGTGACGAAGGGGCCGCCGACATGGGTCTGGGCCGGGTCGTCCGGGTCCAGCTCGCCGAATTCGGCGACCAGCTTCTCCGCGAACCGCTCCGAGTCGTCCCTCGGCTCGTACCCGAGCGCCCGGGCGGACGACAGGTCCCACCACAGGCGGGTGTTGGCGGAGGAGCCGTAGACCACCGTGTGGGAGACGTCCGGGGCGGTGAGCGCCGCGTGGAAGAGGCGGGCGGCGTCCTCGGGGCTGAGCCAGACCGACAGCATCCGCACCGAGGTCGGTTCGCGGAAGCAGGAGCCGATGCGGACGGACACCGTCTCGATGCCGTGCTGGTCCTGATAGAGCTGGGCCAGGTCCTCGCCGAAGGACTTGGAGAGGCCGTAGAAGGTGTCGGGGCGCCGGGGGGTGTCGACCGGGATGAGTGGCTCACCGGCGGCCGGCGCGGGGGTCCAGCCGATCGCGTGGTTGGAGGAGGCGAACACGATCCGGCGGACACCCTCCTCGCGGGCGGCCTCGTAGAGGTGGTGGGTGCCCTCGATGTTGGCGCGCAGAATCTTCTCGAAGGAGGCTTCCAGCGAGATGCCGGCGAGGTGGATGATCGCGTCGACGCCGCGTACCGCCTCGCGCAGCGCCTCCCTGTCGGCCAGGTCGGCGGTGATCGCGTCCGGCTCCCCCTCGATCGGCACGAGGTCGAAGAGGCGCAGCTCGTAGCCGTACGCGGGGAGCAGCTCGCGCATCAGCGTGCCGAGGCCGCCGGCGGCTCCGGTGAGCAGGATCGTGCGGGGAGCGGGCAAACCGGGCACTGGGCCTCCTCGGCGCGACGGAGGCTGAACCACGACGCGCCAGATCCATGGACGACATTCACATGCGTGGACAAACTAGGGACGGGTGGCGGTCCGCGTCAAGAGCGCCGGATTCGCCGAACTCGCCACCGCGCCCAGGGTCATCCGCCGCGACACTCCGACGGACGGTCCCCGCGCCGCACCTCACGCACAGGGAGAAGCGGTTCGATCACCGCCCGCCGGGCGCCCGTCAACCACGTCCCGCCAGAGGGCCGGCAGGGCGGACACACCTGCGGTTGATCTTCGCGGAGCCTCCCCCCGCGAAGATCATCTCCATCCGTCGATGCTCCGCGAGCGGTGGGTTGCCCCGCACTCTCCGGAGCCGGAGATGCTCAGTACGCTCTGTCGGCCCTTGCGGCGGCCTGCGCGCCGCCCCGGTCCGATTCGCCTCTCTGCGGCCGGGTCGCCCGTCCGGGCTCCGGAGCCTCCGCGTCGCCGTGCGCGGGACGCTCCGGGCCGGGGTGCGGCGGGGGGCGTCCCGGCAGGTCGGACCCCGTGACAGCAGGGGGTGGGACGGAGCAGCACCGCGCCTGCCCGAAGACTCCGGGCCGGCCCGCCGGACGCGCGTGACGCTCTTCGCGATCCTTGACCCTCGCGTGTTCCGCCCGAGCCGGCGCGGGGCCGCTCCGGCCTGAGGGCTGTCCCGCAATTCCTGGCGGGTGCGCGACGTCGGCTACGGCGCCTCGCCGCGTTGTCGGAACGTCCGCATACATCCCGTATGCGGACATCCCTCCGCCTTGCGATGCACCGCATTCGACGCCGCGCACTGATCCACCACGAGGTGCGGGACAGCCCCTGGCCTGCTCCTCGTCCGGGACCTCACTGAGGCTTCCCGGTCGCGGCGAGCACGCGCCTGCCGCGCTGGGACACCACGAGGTAGCCGACGCATCCGATGATCGCGGCAGTCCAGGCGAGCGTGACCGGTGCCAGGCCGAGGCCCAGGCCGCCACGGGTGTGGCCGAGTGCCACCCAGTCGGCGAGGGACGCACCGAGGGGGCGGGTGACGACGTACGCGGTCCAGAACGCGGTCACCGCGTCCAGGGGGCCGAAGCGGTGGGCCAGGGCAGGTACGCAGATGCCCGCCGCGAAGAGGACGACCGAGCCCAGGTAGCCGAAGCCGACCGTGGCGGTGAGGTCGCCCGCCGCCGTGCCGAGGGCGAAGGTGGCGCGGACGACCGCCCAGTAGAACGTCTCGCGGCGACGGGTGCGGACGGTGTGGATGGACAGGGTCCGCTCACTCGCGTACCAGAGCACGAAGAGCACGGCCAGTACGGCGAGAAAGGCCGGCGTCGACACCGCGTACGACACGCCCAGGCCCACGTGCAGTACGTCGGCTGCCATGGTGCCGAACACGCTCACCATGACGACGGCGGTCCAGTAGCTCCAGGCGGCGTACCGGCGGAGAGTGAACTGGACGGCGAGAGCGGCCGCCAGGGCGAGGCCGCCCAGCGCGACCGCCGGTATCGGGCCGAGCGTCCGTGCCAGGAGGTCCGAGGCCGTCTCGCCCATGCCGGTGGTCAGTACCTTGATGATCCAGAAGTAGGCGGTCACCTCCGGCACCTTGTTCGCCGTCCGGCGTACGGGGGCGAGGGGCGGGTCATCGAGGGCATGCTCTGCGGTCATGATCCGCACGATGGCACTTCGAGCCTGAACGCGACCTGAACAGCATGAGCACGGCAGCGGTGTCATGAGGTGCCGCGGTACGGCCCGAAGGACGCGGATCAGTCCCCGGTACGACCGGGTCGGGACGCTTCCGGGCTCCGGCGTGGCCGGTGGGGCGCCGGCGGCGACGGACGGGCGCCGGTGTCCGGCAGGAAGGGGCGCGGACGCGGCGGGTGCTGCCGCACGGCAGTCAGGATGCGTTCAGGTACCCCGTGGCACGGTGCGGCCTCATGACATACGAGATCTCCGAACCCCCCGAGTCCTCGGCGACCGGCACCCGGGCGGTGCCCTCCGGTCGTCGGCCGCTCCGGAACAAGGTGCCCGAAGTCACCGCCTACTTCTGGATCATCAAGGTGCTGTGCACCACCGTGGGCGAGACGGCTGCCGACCTGCTCAACGAGAAGGCCGGCCTCGGTCTGACCGGTGTGTCGGTGCTGATGAGCGCGCTGCTGGCGGCCGTCCTGGTGGCGCAGTTCCGCACCGGTGCCTACCGGCCCGGCGTGTACTGGCCTGCCGTCGCGCTGATCAGCGTCGTCGGCACGCTGCTCAGCGACAACCTCACCGACAACCTGGGTGTACCGCTGGAGACGAGCACCGCGGCCTTTGCGATCATCCTCGCGATCGTCTTCGTGGTCTGGTACCGGCGTGAGCGGACCCTGTCCATCCACCGCATCGACACCACCGGCCGGGAGTCCTACTACTGGCTCGCCGTCCTGGTCACCTTCGCACTCGGCACCGCGGCCGGTGACCTGGTCTCCGAGCGCATGGATCTCGGCTACTGGCTCGCCGCACTCCTCTTCGGCCTGGCCATCGCCGCGGTCGCCCTCGCGCACTTCACGCTCGGCCTGGACGCGGTGTGGAGCTTCTGGATCGCCTACGTCCTCACCCGGCCGCTCGGCGCGTCCATCGGCGACTATCTCTCCCAGCCCATCGGCGACGGCGGCCTGGGCCTCGGCACGGTGGTCACCAGCGCGCTCTTCCTCGCGGTCATCTCCGGACTGGTCGTGTACCTCTCGGTGACCCGCAAGGACGTGACACGGGCGCGGAGCGACGCCCGGCACACGGCCTGACGAGGAGACGCGGCCGACGTTCAGGATGCGTTCAGGCCGACGCTGCCAGGATCGGTCGCGGCGATCACTCTTCGGGGTCGCCCCATGGCGCAGAGTGCCCATTCCCCTCGCGGGGCGGGCGCTCTGTCGTACGACCGAATCGGAGCCCCCACCGTGCGACAACCGCGACGGATCACCGATCTCGACGCAGCGAGCGCGACCACATCGGTGCGGAAGAAACTGCCCGAAGTCACCCTGGCGTTCTGGATCATGAAGATCGCCGCGACCACCCTCGGTGAGACGGCCGGTGACCTCTTCGCCCAGACCCTGAAAATCGGCTACTTCCTGACCACGATCGCCCTGCTCCTGCTCTTCGTGGTGACGCTCGTCGTCCAACTCGGGTCGAGCCGCTACCACCCGTTCTTCTACTGGACCGTGATCCTGTCGACCAGCATGGCCGGCACCACGACGTCCGACTTCCTGAACCGGGACGCGGGCACCACGTTCCTTTCCGGCGGTGCCACTTCGCTCGGCTGGGGACCGCAGGGGCTGGGTCTCGGCTACCCGGCCGGTGCGGCGATCCTCGTCTCCGTCCTGCTGGCCGTCTTCACCGTGTGGAAGGCCACCGGGACGACCTTCCGGATCCGTGACATCGTCACCTTCCGCGGCGAGGCTCTGTTCTGGTCGGCGATCCTCGTCTCCAACACCCTGGGCACGTCCATGGGCGACTTCCTGTCCGACAGCTCCGGACTCGGTTACGCCGGCGGCGCACTGCTCGTGAGCGGGGCACTCGCCGTCCTCGTCGCCCTGATGACGCTGCCGGTGGTGCCGAACGTGCTGCTGTTCTGGATCGCCTTCGTCCTGACCCGCCCGCTGGGTGCCACCGCGGGCGACTTCCTGACCAAGCCGGTTGCCAAGGGCGGCCTGGACCTCGGCACCGCAGGGTCCTCGGCCGTGCTGCTGGCCGTCCTGCTCGGTCTGGTGGCTTGCGCGCAGGTGCGGGAACGCCGGACCACCGCGTCGCGGCCCACGGAACAGGAGCCGGTCACTCCGCAGCCCGGCTGAGGCCGGTCATCCGACAGGCAGGTCGACCCGGAAGCACGCCCCGCAGGGGTGACCGTGCGCGTGGGAGACCTCGCCGCCGACGGAGCGGGCCAGACGCCGTGCGAGCGCCAGTCCGAGGCCCGCGCCGTCGTGACCGTCGTCCAGGTCGGCGCGGCGACCCGGCTGGAACAGTTCGTCGGCGAACGCCCTCGGCACACCGGGGCCGTCGTCGGTGACGTCGATACGCACACTGCCGGGCAGCTGCCGCGCGGACACGGTCACCGTGGCGCGGGCGTAGCGGACCGCGTTGCTCAGCAGCGGGCTGACGATGCGTTCGAGGAGCGGGGACGCGACTCCCGTCCGCGGTCCTGGGTCCCCTCCGTCGACGAAGATCTCCACCCGGTCCCGCGCGTCGAGGCTCTCGACCAGCCGGCGCAGGACCGGCACCACGGCGGTGGTGCCGGCGGGGGCCGCCGAGGTGTTCTGGGCTCTGTCCCGGGCGTCGTCGAGCAGCGTGTCGCACATGGTGCGCATGGACCGGGCCGCCTCGGCGATCACCCCATGGGTGGCGCGGGTCTCGGCGGCGGTGCGCGGGCGCGCCTGCCACCAGTCGAGCTCGATGACGATGCGGGTGAGCGGGGTGCGCAGTTCGTGGGAGAGCTCGCCGGTCAGCTGCTGCTCGTGGCGCAGCACGGTGCGTATGCGGTCCAGCAGAGTGTCCAACGACGCTCCGAGTCCGGCGAGTTCGGCCGGATGGTTCTCCGCGCCGAAGCGTACGTCGGCCGCGACGGCACTCCACCGGGTGGCCTGGTCGGTCATGGGCGTACGGGGCGCAGCGCCCGTCCGACCGCCAGGCGTGTCAGCGCGTAGGTGCACGCGAGCATGACGGCGTCCAGTATCAGCGAACCCAGCAGCGAGGTGTCGGCCGAACTCCGGTAGGGCTCCAGGTCCAGGGCCGTGACCACGGTGGCGCCGTGGTGGCCGCCCACGAGGTCGGAGCAGAGGCGGACGGGGTGGGGGCTCCGAGGACCGACGGTCGAGCAGGCGCGCTCGTCCCGGGCGGCGACCCGGGCGGCGGCCCGGGTCAGCGTGCTGCCGGGAGCGGTGGCGGGGGGCCGCTCCAGCAGCCGTGTCCCCTCATAGATCCACGCGTTGGCGTCGAGGAGGCGGTCGTTGGCGGTCTCCAGGACCCGTACCCGGGGACCGCTGGTGTCGATGGTGGTGGCGACGGCGGCGGCTCGGTCGCGGAGCTGGTCGTCCGCCTGGTGCCGCAGGTGCCGGTCCATCACGGTGTTGAACGCCACCGTCAGCACGGTCATCAGCAGTGCGGCAGTGGTGAGCGCCACGAGGGAGAGCCGGCCCCGCAGGGTGCGGGGGGCCAGGCTGCGCGGGAGAGGGTTCATGACAGGCGGTGTCCGATCCCGCGCGCCGTCGTGAGGCTCATGCCGCTGCCTGCCTCGCGCAGCTTGCGGCGCAGTCGGCTCAGGTACTGGTCGAGGGTGTTGTCGCTGACCTGCGCGCCGTCCGGCCACGCGGCCCTCACCAGGTCGCGCCGGCTCACGAGGGCGCCGCCCGCGGCCACGAGCGTGGCCAGCAGCCGGAACTCCGTCGGTGACAGATCGACGTCGGCTTCGCCGGCCCTCGCGCTGTGCCGGGTCGCGTCCAGGACCAGATCCCCTGCGACGGTCACGGCCGGTGGTCCGGCGCGTTTGAGCGCGGCCCGCAGTCGGGCGACGAGTTCGGCGAGGTGGAACGGCTTGGGCAGGTAGTCGTCAGCCCCGGCGGAGAAGCCGGACAGCCGGTCGGTGAGGTGGTGGCGGGCCGTGAGGAAGATGATCGGGGCACCGAACCCGTTGGCGCGCAACGCCTGGCAGACGTCCCGCCCGTCCGCGTCGGGCAGCCCCACGTCGAGGACGACCGCGGCGACGTCGTCCTTGGCCAGTCTCAGGGCGCCGGCGCCGTCGGCGGCGAGCACGGGCTCGAAGTCCTCGTCCGACAGGCCGCGGCGCAGCACGTCCCGCAGGGCGTGGTCGTCCTCGACGATCAGGATCTTGTGGCGCATGGTCCTCCGTCGGATCTTCGGCCGGAGGACGTGGGCCCGGGTCGGACGGTGCGGGAAGCCACCGGGCCGTCCAGTACCGCCGCGCTCCGAGCCGTCCGGCGCGGCCCCTCAAGCAGTGACTACAGCTCTGTAGACGGTCTACTGAACTGTAGACGACCGCGGGGTGAGGAGCGCCGACCCGGAAAGTGCGGGGTGGCCCAGTGCGTCGCGGTCTCTGCCTTGACCGGCGCCGGGGCGCTGCCCTAGCGTGACGTCGTTCACGAGTATGGACATCAATCAGAATTGTGTACGCCCGGAACTCGCTCAGGGAGCGCCCGTGACCCCAGCCCCCCTCGCCGCCCGGCTCACCGCAGTCGCCGGGCCGCTCTTCTTCCCCGTCACCGCGTTCGGCCCGGACGGGGACGTGGACCTCGTCGCGTTCCGCCGTCACGTGCGGGCCGGCATCGACGCCGGAGCGGCGGCGGTCTTCGCCTGCTGCGGCACCGGCGAGTTCCACGCCCTGACGCCCGCCGAGTTCGGACGGGTCGTCACCGCGGCGGTCGAGGAGACCGCCGGGCAGGTACCCGTCGTGGCGGGAGCCGGCTACGGCACGGCGCTCGCGGTGGAGTACGCCGGGCTCGCCGAGGAGGCCGGCGCGGACGGGCTCCTCGCCATGCCCCCGTACCTCGTCGTCGCCGACCAGCGGGGACTGCTGGCGCACTACACCGCGCTCGCGGCGGCGACCGGGCTGGAGACGATCGTCTACCAGCGCGACAACGCCGTGTTCACCCCGGAGACCGTCGTCGCCCTGGCCCGGACGCCCGGCATCATCGGCCTCAAGGACGGGGTCGGTGACCTCGACCTGATGCAGCGCATCGTCAGCGCCGTGCGCACGGCGCGGCCCGGCGGCGACTTCCTCTACTTCAACGGGCTGCCCACCGCCGAACTCACCGGGCTCGCCTACCGGGGCATCGGCATCACGCTCTACTCCTCCGCCGTCTTCGCCTTCGCCCCGGACATCGCGCTCGCCTTCTACCGCGCGCTCGAATCGGGCGACGACGCACTGGCCGACGCCCTGCTGGACCGCTTCTACCGGCCGCTGGTGGAGCTGCGCGCCAAGGGGCGCGGCTACGCCGTCTCCCTGGTCAAGGCAGCCGTACGGCTCCAGGGGCTCGATGTGGGCGAGGTGCGCACCCCGCTCACCGAGCCGCCCGCCGCGCACGTCGAGGAACTCGCGCAGATCATCGACGACGGCCGGGCCCTGCTGGCCGAGCGTGCCGTGGGGAGCGGGGCGTGAAGACCTCGGCCTTCCTCTACCCCTGGGACGTCGTCGGCGACCCGGACGCGGCCGCCCGCATCGCGGAACTCGGCGTCCAGCAGGTGACCCTCGCCTCGGCGTACCACTCCACCCGGGCGCTCACCCCCCGCCACCCCGCGACCAGGATCGTCACCGCCTCGTACGCGGCGGTGCTCTACCCGCCGGACGAGAAGCGCTGGGCGGGGCGGGAGTTGGCGCCCCGCACGCAGAACTGGACGCCCGGCGAGGACCCCTGGGCCGCGGCGGCCGAAGCGCTCGTGGACGCCGGCGTGCAGGTGCACAGTTGGGTCGTCCTCGCGCACAACTCCCGCCTGGGCGAGGAATACCCCCGGGTTTCCGTGGTCAACGCCTACGGGGACCGCTATCCGTGGGCGCCCTGTGTCGCCCGGCCCGAGGTCCGCGCCCATCTCGTGGACCTGGCCGCCGAGGCCGCCACCCGGCCCGGCGCGCGCGGCACCGAACTGGAGTCGTGCGGCTGGTACGGCTTCGGGCACCTGCACGGCCACGACAAGGTCCAGGGGGTGGCACTCGGCGAGGCGGCCCAGTACCTCATGTCGCTCTGCTTCTGCTCCGCCTGCGCGGCGGGGTACGCCCGGCACGGGCTCGACCCGGACGGCCTGCGCGCCGCCGTGCGCGGCGCGCTGGAACCCGTGTGGACGGGTGCCGAACCCGCCGCCGGCTGGGCCGGGGTGGCGGAGCTGCTCGGCGCCGAACGGGCGGCGGCCACCCTGGGGTGGCGCCGCGAGGCCGCTCACGCCTTCCAGGAGGCGGCCGTCGCCGCCGTGAGGGAAGCGGAGGCCGGCACCTCGGACCGGGACCCGGCCTCCGACTCGCACTCCGACGAGGAGCGCTTCCGGGTCCTGCTGCACGCGGACCCGGCGTTCCACCGCACAGGCGCCAACGTCGGAGTCGACCCCGGGCACATCCTCTCCGTCGCCGACGGCGTGGTGCTGCCGTGCACGGGGGACGACGCGGCCCGGGAAGCGGTACTCGGGCCGTTCGCGGGCCACCGGGGCGTACTCGCCGCCAACTTCGGCGTGGTCTCCGGCATGGGGGGCAGCCCCGCCACCCTGGAGCGCGACGCCGCCCACGCCGCGTCCCTGGGCGCCACCGAACTCCGGCTCTACCACGCGGGGCTGGCCTCGGACGCCGACCTCGCGGCCGTCTCCGCCGCGCTGGGCCGTATCGCGGGATGAGATGAGTCGTACCGGGACATGAGACGACCCGTACCGGACTCCGGTACGGGCGGCACCGGCGACGGCGGCCGGGGCGCGAGGACCGGCGGGAGATCCTGACCTCCCGCCGGTCCTCGGCATGCCCGTCGCGCGGGCCGTCCCAGCCCTCGCCCCGCCCGTCGACCGCCCTTGCCGCGCGGGCCCTCCCAGCCCTCGCCCCGCCCGTCGACCGGCCCGTCCCGCCCGGGGCCCCTGGCCCAACCTGCCGGCGCGGGGCTCGTCCCCGGTCCGGGTGTGCCGTGCCCGACCGCCGGGCGGTGTCCGGCGGATCATGGCCGGGGTCGCGACGCCCGGTCCCACCTGCGCCGCAGCGGCCCGGGGGTCCCCGCACCGTCAACGCCCCTGCTCCGCGGGCGGCATGGCGCCGGGAAAGTCGGCCGAACTTCTTCTGTCCGAAGCGTTGACGAAACATTCGCGACCGCTCTAGCTTCATCGCGTCGTACTTCGTACGTCATATATGAGACGCGATACGCGAGATGCGAGAGCCCTTCATGACTTTTGCGCCCACCCCCATCCCGTCCAGGACGCAGTTCGTGCTGGAGGCGATCAAGCACGCGATCCTGACGGCCCAGTTGCAGCCGGGGCAGGCGCTCGTGGAGACCGAACTCGCCGCGCGGTTCGGGGTGTCGAAGACGCCGGTGCGCGAGGCGCTGAAGACGCTCGCCGGCACCGGTCTGGTGGTCATGAGCCAGTACAAGGGCGCCACCGTCCGGCTCGTGGACGCGGAGATGGCGCGCGAGGTCTACGACGTACGCCTGCTCCTCGAACCCGAGGCGCTGCGCCGCACGATCACCGGCGGGGCCTCCCTGGAGGCGGCCCAAGAGGCGCTGGAACGGGCCGACTCGGCCGCCGACAAGGCCGACAGGTCGCTGGCCAACCGGGACTTCCACCGGGCCCTCTACCTGCCGTGCGGCAATCCGCTGCTGGGCCGGATGCTCGACGAGGTCCGCGACCAGGCGGCGCTCGTCTCCACCGTCGCCTGGGCGAGCAACCCGTCCTGGGAACGCGAGGCGGCCGAGCACCGGGAGATCCTGCGACTCGCGCTCGGCGCGGACGCGGCGGGCGCTGCGGCGGCTCTCCACGACCACATCGCGTCGTTCGTGCGCCGCGCGTTCCCCGACGGCCTCCACGGCCTCGACGGCTCAGCCGGCACCGCCGACGCCACCGAGGGCGGCCAGGCGTGAACCACATCGACGAAAGGCCAGTTGGCATGGACCTCATCCCGCTCAAGGCGGCCCTCGCCGACGTCGTGGCGATCCCCGTGACCCCGTTCGCACAGGACGGGACGATCGACAAGGACACCCACCGGGCGCTGCTGCGGCGGCTCCTCGACGGCGGCGTCCGCATCGTCACGCCCAACGGCAACACCGGGGAGTTCTACGCGCTCACCCCGAAGGAGCGGCGTGCCGTCACCGAGCTGACCATCGACGAGGTGAGGGGCCGGGCCACCGTCCTGGTGGGGGTCGGACACGACATGCCCACCGCCGTCGCCGCCGCCGAGCACGCCCGGGACTCCGGCGCCGAACTGGTGATGGTGCACCAGCCGGTCCACCCGTACGTCTCCATGGACGGCTGGGTCGACTACCACCGGGCCATCGCCGAGGCCGTCCCGGAGCTGGGGGTCGTCCCGTACATCCGCAACCCGCTGCTCGCCGGTGAGAAGCTCGCCGAACTCGCCGACCACTGCCCCAACGTGATCGGCGTCAAGTACGCCGTCCCCGACGCCGCCCGCTTCGGCGCCTTCGCCCGGGACGCGGGACTGGACCGGTTCGTGTGGATCGCCGGGCTCGCCGAGCTGTACGCGCCCTCCTACTTCGCCACCGGCGCCACCGGGTTCACCTCCGGCCTCGTCAACGTCGCCCCCGCCGTCTCGCTCGCCATGCTGGAGGCGCTCCGGGCGGGCGACTACATCGCCGCGATGAAGGTCTGGGAGAGCATCCGACGCTTCGAGGAACTGCGCGCGGACCGCCAGTCCGCGAACAACGTCACCGTGGTCAAGGAGGCGCTCGCGGTCCTCGGCCTCTGCCGGCGCGACGTCCGCGCCCCCAGCCGGGTCCTGCCCGAGGCGCAGCGTGCCGAGGTCGCCGACCAGATCGCCGGGTGGTCGGTGTGAACGCCCGCATCACTCCCGAGGAGCTCCGCAGCCACCAGTGGTACGGCACCGACGGACTCCGCTCGTTCAGCCACAAGGCGCGTACCCGGCAGCTCGGTTACCTCCCCGAGGAGCACCTCGGCAAGCCGGTGATCGCGATCCTCAACACCTGGTCCGACATCAACCCCTGCCACGTCCACCTCCGCGACCGGGCGCAGGCCGTCAAGCGCGGTGTCTGGCAGGCCGGCGGCTTCCCGCTCGAATTCCCCGTCTCCACGCTGTCGGAGACGTTCCAGAAGCCGACCCCGATGCTCTACCGCAACATGCTCGCCATGGAGACCGAGGAGCTGTTGCGCTCCTACCCGGTCGACGGGGCCGTGCTGATGGGCGGCTGCGACAAGTCGACGCCCGCGCTGCTGATGGGCGCCGCCTCCGTCGACCTGCCGACCGTCTTCGTGCCGGCCGGGCCGATGCTGCCGGGCCACTGGCGCAACGAGGTCCTGGGCTCCGGGACCGACATGTGGAAGTACTGGGACGACAAGCGGGCCGGACTCATCGGCGACTGCGAGATGGCCGAACTGGAGAACGGGCTCGCCCGCTCCCCGGGCCACTGCATGACGATGGGTACCGCGTCCACCCTGACGGCCGCCGCCGAGGCGCTGGGTGTCACCGTCCCGGGCGCCTCCTCGATCCCGGCCGTCGACTCCGGCCACGACCGGATGGCCGCCCACTCCGGCCTCCGTATCGTCGAACTGGTGTGGCAGCAACGAACGTTGTCGCAGATCCTCACGCCGGAGGCGTACGAGGACGCCGTCGCCACGGTCCTCGCGCTCGGCGGCTCCACCAACGCGGTCATCCACCTCATCGCGATGGCCGGCCGCTCCGGCGTCAAGCTCTCCCTCGACGACTTCGACCGGATCGCCCGCACCGTGCCGGTGCTCGCCAACCTCCGCCCCGGCGGCAAGTACCTCATGGAGGACTTCCACTTCGCGGGCGGGCTCCCCGGCTTCCTCTCCCGGCTCACCGACGTCCTCCACCTGGACCGGCCCACCGTCACCCACGACACCCTGCGCGAACAGCTCGACGGGGCCCTCGTGCACAACGACGACGTCATCCGGGAGCGCGACAAGCCGCTCGCGGAGGAGGGCGGTGTCGCGGTACTGCGCGGCAACCTCTGCCCCGACGGCGCGGTCATCAAGCACATCGCGGCCGAACCGGAGCTGCTGCGCCACACCGGCCCCGCGGTGGTCTTCGACGACTACCGGGAGATGCAGCGCACCATCAACGACCCGGCTCTCGCCATCACCCCGGACCATGTGCTGGTGCTCCGCAACGCCGGTCCCAAGGGCGGCCCCGGAATGCCCGAGTACGGCATGCTGCCGATCCCGGACTACCTGCTGAAGCAGGGCGTCCGTGACATGGTGCGGATCTCCGACGCCCGTATGAGCGGCACGAGTTACGGGGCGTGTGTGCTGCACGTCGCGCCCGAGTCGTTCATCGGCGGTCCGCTCGCCCTCGTCCGCACCGGCGACCCCATCACCCTGGACGTGGCGGCCCGCCGCCTCAGTCTCGACATCGAGACTGAGGAGCTGGAGCGCCGCCGGGCCGCCTGGACCCCGCCGCCCGCCCGGTACGGCCGCGGCTACGGCGCGCTCTACCAGGACCAGATCACCCAGGCCGACACCGGCTGCGACTTCGCCTTCCTGGCCCGCGAGGGCGACGTACCCGATCCGTACGCCGGCTGACACCGGCCCCCGGCATTCCGGCGCACCCACCCCCTGCGAGAGAACCCCTCCGGGGCCTCGCACGGCGAGGGGAAAGCGCTTGCGCAGGACCGCAACACGACCGGAAACACGAGAGAACGGAGAGGTGTCATGGCACAAGCCGCCGCCGTGGCCAAACCGCCCAAGGTGCCCAGGCGCCGTTCGGCGACCCCCCGCAAGCTGCCCTATCTGCTGATCGCGCCCGCAGGTCTGCTGATGGTGGGGTTCATCGCTTATCCGGTCCTCAGCGTCTTCTACTACAGCCTGCAGAACTACAACGTCACCAAGCCCTGGCGGAACGGCTTCGCCGGCTTCGACAACTACACCAAGATCTTCACCGACGACGACCAGTTCTGGTCCACCCTCGGTTTCAGCGCCCAGTGGGTCGTCACCCAGGTCAGCCTCCAGCTCGTGCTGGGGCTCGCCCTGGCGCTGATCGTCAACCAGTCCTTCATCGGCCGCGGCATCTCCCGCGCCATGGTCTTCTCGCCCTGGGCCGTCTCCGGCGTACTGACCAGCACCATCTGGATCCTGCTCTACAACTCCTCGACGGGGTTCAGCCGTTACCTCGCGGACGCCGGCATCGGCGACTACGGCACCTCGGTCCTCTCCGACACCGGGACCGTGTTCTGGGCCGCCACCGTCTCCGAACTCTGGCGTGGCGTCCCCTTCTTCGCCATCCTCATCCTCGCCGACCTCCAGTCCGTCTCCAAGGAGCTCTACGAGGCGGCCTCCGTGGACGGCGCGGGACGGGTCCGGCAGTTCATCCACATCACCCTGCCCCACCTGCGGGACGCGATCATCCTCTCCACACTGCTCCGCGCGGTCTGGGAGTTCAACAACGTGGACCTGCTGTACACCCTCACGGGCGGTGGACCGGCGGGTGTGACCACCACACTTCCCCTCTACGTGGCCAACACCGGCATCGAGGGGCACGACTTCGGCTACGCGTCCGCGCTGACGACCGTCGCCTTCGTGATCCTGCTCTTCTGCTCGATCGTCTATCTGCGCCTGAGCAAGTTCGGAGGCGACCACACATGACCGCAGCACTCGCCGAGAAGACCGGCACCGCCCCGCCTCCGGCCGTCGACGCGACCCCTCCGGCCGGCCACCGCCGCCGTGGACGGACGCGCTCGTACGACGACGTACCGCGCTGGCAGATCTACCTCCCCCTCGGCATCTACCTGATCTTCACCCTCATCCCGTTCTACTGGATGTTCCTCTTCGCCGTCCGCCCGGCCGGCTCCACCTCGCTGGTGCCCTGGCCGATGACCGGCGAGCACTTCGAGAAGGTCTGGACGGAACGCAGCTTCGCCGTCTTCTTCCAGAACAGCATGATGGTGGGGGTCGCCACCCTCATCGCCACCACTCTGGTCGCGCTGGCCGGCGGATACGCCCTGGCCCGCTTCGACTTCAAGATCAAGGGCGCCTTCATGCTGGCGCTGCTCTGCTCGCAGTTCATCCCGGGCGCGCTGATGCTCGTACCGCTCTTCGAGATCTTCAAGAACCTCCAGATGATCAACTCGCTGGGCAGCGTGGTCATCGCGGAGACGGTCTTCCAGCTCCCCCTGTCGATCATCCTCATCAGCGGGTTCATCAAGAACGTGCCCGTCACGCTGGAGGAAGCCGCCTGGGTGGACGGATGTTCCCGCTTCCGTGCCTTCTGCGCCGTCGTACTCCCGCTGCTGCGCCCCGGGTTGATCGCGGTCGGTTCCTTCGCCTTCGTGCACAGCTGGAACCACTTCCTGTTCGCCCTGATGTTCCTCAGCGAGCAGGACAAGCAGACGATCCCGGTCGGCCTGAACACCCTCATCGGCGCGGACAGCGTCGACCTGGGCGCGCTGGCCGCGGGCGGAGTCATCGCCGCGGTCCCCGTGGTGATCGTCTTCGCCTTCATCCAGAAGTGGCTGATCACCGGCTTCAGCGCCGGTGCGGTGAAGGGCTGACCCGCGATGACCACCCCCCTCCCGATCGTCCTGGCCGGCGCCAGGGGCCACGGCCGCTGGCACCTCGCCAACATCGAACGCCTCCAGCGCCAGGGCGTCGTCCGGCTCGCCGGCATCTGCGAGCTGACCCCCCTGACCGAGGCCGAACTCGGACCGTTCGCCGCCGAACCTCCGCTCCAGTCCTCCGACTTCGGTGCGCTGCTCGACTCCACCGGCGCCCGTGCGGCCGTGGTCTGCACCCCGATCCCGACCCACACCGACCTCGCCCTGACCGCGGCACGGCGCGGCGTCCACCTCCTCCTGGAGAAGCCCCCGGCGGCCTCCTTCGCCGACTTCACCCGGATGACCGACGGCGTACGGGAGGCGGGCACCGCCTGCCAGATCGGCTTCCAGTCCTTCGGCTCGCACGCCGTGCCCGCCATCCGCGAGCTCGTCGCCGACGGTGCCATCGGCTCGCTCCGGGGAATCGGCGCGGCCGGCGCCTGGGTGCGCGAGGAGGCATACTTCCGGCGCGCGCCCTGGGCCGGGCGCCGTCGGCTCGGCTCCACCGACGTGGTCGACGGAGTCCTCACCAACCCGCTCGCCCACGCCGTCGCCACCTCCCTCGAACTCGCGGACAAGGGCACGGCCGCGGACGTCGCCGACATCGAGACCGAACTCTTCCGGGCCCACGACATCGAGGCCGACGACACCAGCAGCCTCCGCGTCACCACCACCGACGGTCTCCGCGTCACGGTCTGCGTCACGCTCTGCGCCGAACGCGCCGCCGAACCGTACGTCGTCGTCCACGGCGACCGGGGCAGGATCACCTTCTGGTACAAGCAGGACCGGGTCCTCCTCCAGCGCGCCGGACACGGCCCCGAGGAGACCGTGCACGGCCGCACCGACCTGCTGGAGAACCTCGCCGCCCACCTCGCCGACGACACCCCCCTCCTGGTGCCCCCGCACCGCACCGGCGCCTTCATGCGCGTGGTCGAGGCGGTACGCACCGGAGCCGAGCCCGCCGCGCTGCCCGCCGACGCCTGGTACAGCGAGGCCGCCACCCAGGGCCCCCGGCGCGTCGTCAGGGGCATCGACGCCGTGATCGACGCGGGCGCCGACTCCCTCGCCCTCTTCTCCGAACTCGGCGCCCCCTGGGCCCGCTCCCGAGAGGTGAGCGCCTCGTGAACACTCTCCACCTCAGTTGCGCGGGCCGCCCCGTGGGCCGTTACGGCTACCGTCCCGACGACCAGGCCGGGCGCCCCCACCTGCACCCCGTCACCACTCTGGCGGGCACCCCCGTCACCGAGGAACGCCCCGCCGACCACCCGCACCACCTCGGCGTCTCGGTCGCCGTGCCCGACGTCGCCGGGTACAACTTCTGGGGCGGGCGCACCTTCGTCCGCGACCAGGGACCCACGGCGCTCGACAACCACGGCGTCCAGCGGCACCTCGGCTGGAAGCTCCGCGACCCGGACGGTTTCGTGGAGGAACTCGGCTGGGTGGCCGACGGCACCGAACTGCTCCGCGAGCACCGCACCGTGGCCGTCGTCCCGCTGACCGACACCGCCTGGGCGCTGGACTTCTCCTTCTCCCTCACCAACCGGAGCGCCACCGCCCTCTCCATCGGCAGCCCCGCCACCAACGGCCGCCCCGGCGCCGGGTACGGCGGCTTCTTCTGGCGGGCGCCCAAGCAGGACCGGGCCCCCGAGGTGTTCAGCGCCACCGACGACGGCGAGGAAGCGGTGCACGGCGTCCGGGCCGACTGGCTCGCGCTGGCGGGCGACGGCTGGACCCTCGTCTTCGCCGGGGCGACCGGGGAGACCCGGCGCGACCCGTGGTTCGTCCGCACGACGGAGTACCCGGGCGTCGGCTCCTCCCTCGCGGCCGAGGACCGGCTGCCGGTCGAGCCAGGCGGAACCGTCGTGCGGCGGGTCGTCACCGTCGTCGCGGACGGACGGCTGGGCCGCGACGAGGCAGCCGCCCTCGTCCGCAAGGTGGTGACGGCGTGACCAGGCCGTGGACCGCCGACCTCGGCGACGGCACCTACCGCAACCCGGTGCTCAACGCCGACTGGTCCGACCCCGACCTCGTCCGCGTCGGCGACGACTACTACCTCACCGCGTCCAGCTTCGGCCGTGCCCCCGGCCTGCCGCTGCTGCACTCCCGGGACCTGGTCAACTGGTCGCTGATCGGACACGCCCTCGACACCCTCGAACCGGCCGCGGACTTCGCAGCGCCGCGTCACGACCGGGGCGTCTGGGCACCCTCGATCCGCCATCACGCGGGCCGGTTCTGGATCTTCTGGGGCGACCCCGACCACGGCATCCAGCAGATCAACGCCGCGGACGTGCGCGGCCCGTGGAGCGCGCCGCACCTGGTGAAGGCGGGCAAGGGCCTGATCGACGCCTGCCCGCTCTGGGACGAGGAGACCGGCGAGGCCTATCTCGTCCACGCCTGGGCCAAGTCCCGCTCCGGGATCAAGAACCGGCTCACCGGCCACCGGATGAGCGCCGACGGACGTGAACTCCTCGACGAGGGGGCGACGTTGATCGACGGGGATCTGATCCCCGGCTGGTTCACCCTCGAAGGACCCAAGCTCTACCGGCACCAGGGAGAGTTCTGGATCTTTGCCCCGGCCGGCGGGGTGACCACGGGCTGGCAGGGCGCCTTCCGGTCGAAGGAGTTCTCCGGGCCGTACGAGGAGCGCGTCGTCCTGGCCCAGGGCCGTACCGCGGTCAACGGCCCCCACCAGGGCGGCTGGGTCCGCACCCCGGCGGGCGAGGACTGGTTCCTGCACTTCCAGGAGCGGGGCGCGTACGGACGGGTCGTCCACCTCCAGCCGATGCGCTGGGACGAGACGGGGTGGCCGGTCCTCGGCGACGACGGCGAACCCGTCCTCGTGCACGCCAAGCCGGTCGCGCCCGAACAGCCGGTGGAAGCACCGGCGTTCGCGGACGGCTTCCCCGGCGGCCGGTACGGGCGGCAGTGGCAGTGGACCGCCAACCCGCGGGCCGGCTGGACCGTCGAACACGCCGGAGACGGGCTACGGCTCGCCTGTGTCCGCACCGCGCACGCGCACGACCTGCGGACCCTGCCGAACGTACTCGTCCAGCGGTTGCCCGCCGAGGAGTTCACCGTGGAGGTGTCGCTCACCCTCGGCAGCGACGTGCCCGGTGCCAAGGCCGGACTGGCCGTACTCGGCGACGCGGTCAGCTGGATCGGCCTCGAACGCGGCGAGGACGGCGCGGTGTCGCTGGTGCACCGGTACGCGGAGAGCGTCGCCGAGCACGAACGGGACGCCGCACCGCCCCGGCCTGCGCCCGACGGGCAGGTCCGGCTCCGCGTCGAAGTGAGCCCGGGCGCCCGCTGCCGCTTCCACGCCGACACGGGGGACGGCTTCCGCCCCTCGGGCCAGGTCTTCGCCGCCGAACCGTGGCGGTGGGTCGGCGCGCTGCTCGGCCTCTTCGCCACGGCGCCCGCCGGCCCGGGACCCGCGGGCACCGCCGAGTTCACCGCCTTCCACGCCCCGGCACCCGAGTAACCGCACCCCGGTCACCGCACGCAGCACCGGCACGCAGCACCCGCACTACCGCTCGTCCCGCCCCGCAGTCCGTACGCGCACCGTCGCCCGCACGGGCACCCGCTCCGCACGTCAACCGCTCATCGCCTCACCCGCTCAGCACGCCGGCCGCTCAGCACGTCACGCACCGCAAGCACGGCCACACCTGTACCGCACGCACGCACCTCGCACCGCACCACGGACACATCTGTACCGCACGTATGGGAGCCGCAATGACGCACCTCCGTACCACGCGCAGCCGAAGAAGCACGCCGGTCGCGGCGCTCGCCCTGGCCGGGGCCTTCCTCCTGCCCGCGAGCCCCGCCGCGGGCGCGGCCCACGTCCCCGCCCCGCCGGCCCAGGTCTCCGCCCCGCCGTCCGGCGAGGTGGAGCCGTCCGGGTCGCCCACCCGGACCGACGTCCCGTACGGCTCCGCCGCCCTGGCCGGCGGGACGACCGGGGGCGGCGGCGGCCGGGTCGTCACCGTCACCACCCCGGCGGACCTGGCGGCCTACGCGGGCGCCGAAGGACCCTGGATCATCCGGGTCGCCGGACCACTGACGGGCGAACCCCTCGGTCACGACATCGACGTGACCTCCGACAAGAGCATCGTCGGCGTCGGGGAGACCGCAGGGGTCGTCGACGGCCCACTCCGCCTGCGCCCCGGCACCCACAACGTGATCATCCGCAACCTCACCCTCCACGACTCGTCCGCCGAGGGTGACCGGGAGGGGAGCGCCGCGGAGCCCGCCGCCATCCGGACGGACGGCGCCGACCACGTCTGGATCGACCACAACCGCTTCACGGGCACGGGCACCGGGCTCGACCTCCGCGACGGCAGCCGGTACCTCACCGTCTCCCGCAACCGGTTCGAGAACCGCCACGCCGCGCAGGGACCCGGCCGGACGACCGGCGCCACGGACCGGCTCACCTTCGACCACAACTGGTTCGCCGACGGCCGGCCGGCAGTGGCCGACCGCCTCACCGGTCCGCAGCGGGACATCGGTACCGATACCGTGCTGCGGGTCCCCGCCGAGTACGCCACCGTGCAGGCGGCCGTCGACGCGGTGCCCGCCGGCAACGACGGCCGGATCACCGTGCGCCTGGCGCCCGGCACGTACCGGGAACACGTCCGCGTCGGCAAGAACCAGCCGTACGTCTCCCTCGTCGGCACCGGCCGGCGGCGCTCGGACACCCTCGTCGTCTTCAACACCCCGCAGGGCGAACTCAAGCCCGACGGCACCACACAGGGGTCCACCGGAAGCGCCACCGTCCTGGTGGAGGGCCACGACTTCACGGCCCGAAACCTCACCTTCTCCAACGACTTCGACGAGGCCGCCGTGGAGATCAGCGGCGAGCAGGCGCTCGCCGTGAAGACCACCGGCGACCGGCTGACCTTCGAGAACACCGGATTCCTCGGCAACCAGGACACCCTGATGACCGACACCCCGGCACTCACCCAGAAGGCCCGCGTCTACATCACCGGCGCGTACATCGAAGGCGACGTCGACTTCCTCTACGGCCGCGCCACCACCGTCGTCGAGAACTCCGTGATCAAGGCGCTCAGCCGTGGCTCGGACACCAACAACGGCTACATCACGGCTGCTTCCACCTGGAAGGAGAACCCGTACGGCATCCTGATCACCCGCAGCCGGGTCATCAGCGACGCTCCCGCGGACACCTTCCATCTCGGCCGCCCCTGGCACCCGAGCGGCAACCCCGACGCGATCGGCCAGGTCCTGATCCGCGAGACGTCGCTGCCCGCCGCCGTCAAGGCGAGCCCCTGGTCCGACATGAGCGGCTTCCCCTGGCGGGAAGCCCGGTTCAGCGAGTACCGGACCTACGGTCCCGGCGCCGCCGCCACCACGGACCGCCCCCAGATGTCCCCGGCCGATGCCGCGCTCCACGAGGTGGGCGACTACCTCGCGGGCGAGGACGGCTGGGCACCGCACCGCCGGCACTGACGCCCCCCACATACACGGCGTACACGGCACATCCACACCCACCCACAGAGAAGAGCCGAACGATGACCATCTCCAAGAAGTCCCGGGGGCGCACCGCCGCGGCGGTCTCGCTGACCGCGATGCTCGCCCTGACCGCCACCGCCTGCGGCGACGACGGCAGCAGCTCGGGCACCGAGGGCAGCGGCAAGGGCGAGATCACCTTCTGGGACAACAACGGCGGCCCGCGCACCGAGATCTGGACCGAGATCATCAAGGATTTCGAGAAGGAGAACCCGAACATCAAGGTCAAGTACGTCCCGATCCCGATCGCCGACGTGCAGTCCAAGTACGACACCGCCATCGCGGGCGGCGGCCTGCCGGACGTCGGCGGTGTCGGTACCGCGTACCTCGCCAACATCGTCTCGCAGGAGGCGCTGGAGCCGGTCCAGGACCGGATCGAGAAGTCCTCGCTGAAGGGCAAGCTCGTCGAGGGCATGGTCGCGAGCGTCAAGGACGCCGGCGGCCGGGGCGACGACATGTACTCCGTGCCGACCTCGGCGAACAACGGAACCCTCTGGTACCGCACCGACCTGTTCAAGGCCGCCGGCCTGGAGGCGCCCTCGACCTGGGCCCACTTCTACGAGGCGGCCGACAAGCTGACCGACACCAAGCACAACAAGTTCGGCTACACCATCAGAGGCGGGGCGGGCTCCATAGCCCAGGCACTGGACGCCTCCTACGGGCAGTCGGGCATCACGGACTTCTGGAACGGCGACACCACCACGGTCAACGACCCCAAGAACGTGGCCGCGCTGGAGAAGTACGTCGGCCTCTTCAAGAAGGCGACGCCGTCCGCCGACGTCAACAACGACTTCACCAAGATGGTCGCGCAATGGGACACCGGCACGATCGGCATGCTGAGCCACAACCTCGGCTCCTACCAGGACCACGTGAAGGCGCTCGGCGAGGACAAGTTCGCCGGCATCCCGAACCCGATCGGTGACGGCGGCACCCGCGTCCAGGTCTCCAACCCGGTCGACGGACTCGGCCTCTTCCGCAGCAGCAAGAACAAGACCGCCGCCTGGAAGTTCATCGAGTTCGCCGCCTCGCACGCCTCCAACAGCAAGTGGAACGAGTCGGCCGGCGCCATCCCCGCCAACACCGAGGCGGCCAAGGACCCGTGGATCACCGCCTCCGAGCCGACCGCGCTCGCGGCCAAGGCCCTCACCGACGGTTCCACCAAGATCGTGAACCTGCCGTACTACCTGCCCGACTGGAACAACATCAGCAAGGCCGACAACGAGCCGGAGTTCCAGAAGCTGCTGCTCGGCAAGGTCTCCGCGAAGGACTTCCTGGACAAGATCGCCGGCGAGCTGAACGCCGCCCAGAAGGAGTGGAAGGAACTGGGCAACGGCTGATCCGCCGGACGCCACCCCACAAGGACGCCACCCCACAAGCACCCGCACCACCCCCCATGACCGGGAACCGGCGGCGGTCCGGAACGCGCCCCGCCGCCGGCTCCCCTCCACCCCGTACGACCTGGGAGGCAGGTACACCGTGTCACTCACCCGCAGAAGGACGGCGGCCGCACTCGCGGCCCTGCCTCTGGCCCTGGCCGCCACCCCGGCGGTGGCCAGGGGCGGGAGCGGACGGCCCCGTCCCCGTACCGTGCACATCGCGGGCGACTCGACGGCCGCCCAGAAGTACGCCGACGCGGCACCCGAGACCGGCTGGGGCACGGCCCTGCCGTTCTTCCTCGGCCGGGGATTACGGGTCGCCAACCACGCTATGAACGGGCGCAGTTCGAAGAGCTTCATCGACGAGGGCCTCCTCGCCGCGCTCCTCCCCGGTGTCCGCGCCGGCGACTTCCTTTTCATCCAGTTCGGGCACAACGACGAGAAGACCGCCGATCCGCTGCGCGGCACCGACCCCTGGACCACCTACCAGGAACACCTGCGGAGCTACGTCACGGCGGCCCGGGCGCGGCACGCCCGGCCCGTCCTCCTCACCCCCGTCGAGCGCCGCCGTTTCGCCGAGGACGGCACCGCCCGGCCCAGCCACGGCGAGTACCCCGCCGCGATGCGCGCACTGGCCGCGGAGGAGCGCGTACCGCTGATCGACACCCAGGCGCTCACCCTCGCCCGCTGGCAGGAGCTGGGGCCTGACGCCACCCAGGGGTACTTCAACTGGCTGGAGCCGGGGCAGTCCCCGAACTACCCGGACGGAGTGCGGGACAACACGCACTTCCAGCCGCGCGGCGCGATCGACGTCGCCCGGACGACCGCCCGCGCTCTGGTGGACGCCCGCGTGCTCGCCCCGGGCGAGACGCACCGGCTCACCACCCCCGTCCCGGTCGAGTGGATCACCTGGCCGCAGGCGTGAACGCCCTCCGGTCCGGCTTCCACCCGGCCCCCCGCGCCGCTCACCCATCCACCGCAACGAACCGAAGGAATCCCATGCCCGCACGCATGCGTCACATCCGTGCCATCACCGTGGTGATGGGCTGTGCCTCCCTCGCCCTCGCCGTCCCGCTCCCCGCCCAGGCCGCCGGCCGGCCGCACCCGAAGCCGATCGAGCGCGCCGTGCTCCCCGCCAACGACGGCTGGGCCGCCGCGGACGGCTCGACCACCGGCGGTTCGGCGGCCACCCGCGACCACGTCTACACGGTCACCAACCGCGCCGAGCTGATCGCCGCGTTCGAGGACGCCGGAGACGCCCCCAAGATCGTCAGGATCGCCGGGACCGTCCACGGCAACTCCGACGTGAACGGCACCCCCATCGGCTGCGAGGACTACTACACCGGCGGCTACACCCTGGAGAAGTACCTCGCCGCCTACGACCCGGCGGTCTGGGGCACCGACGCCGTCCCCAGCGGCCCGCTGGAGGACGCCCGTGCCGCCTCCGCCGCACTCCAGGCGGCGGCCGTCAACGTGCCGGTCCCCTCGAACACCACCCTGATCGGTGTCGGCGACGACGCCACCGTCATCGGCGCGAGCCTCCAGGTCAAGAACGTCTCGAACGTCATCGTCCGCAACCTCAGCTTCGAGGACACCTACGACTGCTTCCCGCAGTGGGACCCGACCGACACCTCGACCGGGGCGTGGAACTCGGAGTACGACAACCTCGTCGTCACCAACTCCACCCACGTCTGGGTCGACCACAACACCTTCAGCGACGGCGACCGCCCCGACTCCGCCCAGCCGCACTACTTCGGCACCGTCTACCAGCAGCACGACGGGCTCTTCGACATCGTGCGCGGCGCCGACCTGGTCACGGTCTCCTGGAACGTCCTCAAGGACCACGACAAGACGATGCTCATCGGCAACAGCGACAGCGCGGGCGCGACCGACCGCGGCAAGCTCCGGGTGACCCTGCACCACAACCTCTTCCAGAACCTGAAGGAGCGTGCCCCGCGCGTCCGCTTCGGCCAGGTCGACTCGTACAACAACCACTTCGTCGCCCAGGCCGGCAGCGCGTACGGCTACTCCTACGGCATCGGCATCGAGTCACAGCTCGTCGCCGAGCACAACGCGTTCACGCTCTCGGCGGACCACGACCCGGCGCTCATCCTGAAGAAGTGGAAGGAGTCCCCGCTGACGGCCGGCGACAACTACGTCAACGGGAAGAAGACCGATCTGATCGCCGTGCACAACGCGGGCGTCCCCGCCGAGCAGCTCACATCGGGCGCCGGCTGGACCCCGGTCCTGCGCACCAGGATCGACTCGCCGCGCGCCGTCCCGGCGCTCGTGGACCGCCAGGCCGGAGCCGGCGGCCACTGCTGACCCCGTCCGCCCGGGGTGTCCCCGGGCGGACCTCCACCGGCGGGAGAGGGTGCGGACTGTGCGGGTCCGCGTCCTCTCCCGCTCCACGTCACCGGACCCGTCAGGAATCGCGGGACAGCCTCTACCGGCCGGAGGAGGAGAAGTCCCCGCCGCTCGCCGACACCCCGCCGTCGAAGGTGCTCCGCACGGTGAAGTCGTCGCCGCGGGCGTCCCGTTCGCCCTGCGCGTGGTCGTACTGCCCCGCGAAGGTGAGGGTGCCCGGCGGGACGGTACGGCCCGGCAGCAGGGTCCAGTGGAACACCAGGAAGCCGCCCTCCCTGCCCACGGAGGTGGCGTAGTCCTCCCGGTGCCCCGAGGTCCAGGAACCGGTCTCCTCCACCCCGTCGGTCAGCGCCACCCGCAGCTCCACCGTGAGGGAGGTCAGCGGCCGGGTCGCGGTCACCAGCACGTCGTTCTGCGCCCAGTACTCGTTGCTTCCGGCGTCCACCGTGCCGCGCGTGGACATCGGGCCGTTCACCGCCGGGAGCCGGCTGCCGCGCTCCCCGGAGAGGGCGGCAGCCGTCCCCGTGGGTCCGGGCGAAGCCGCCACGGGCTGCGCGGACCCGCCGTCGCGTCCCGTCCACGCGACGGCGAGGGAGACCGCCACGAGCACCCCGCACACCGCGGCCGTCGCCGCCGCGATCCGCAGCCTCGGCATCGCCGCGCGGGGCGGGCGTGCCACGCGTCCGGGCGGCGGGTCCTGCGCCATCCCGCGCTCGATCCGCGCCCACATCCGTTCGCGGTCCGGGCGGTGCTCCAGCGCCGCACCGCGGAGGCGCTCCCGCAGCTCTTCGTCCATCAATGCCTTCCTCCGCCGGGCTGCCCCGCCGCGGCCACCCGCGCAGGAGCCGGGCCCGCCCCGGGGCCCAGGAGCCGCTGCAACTCCGCCAACCCCCGGGAGGTCTGGCTCTTGACCGTACCGACCGATATCCCGAGGACCAACGACGTGTCCCGCTCGGACAGGTCGAACGCGTGCCGCAGCACGACGCAGGCCCGTTTCCTGAACGGCAGCCTACGCAGCGCCTCCTGGACGTCCACCACGGTGGTCACGTCGGGATCGTCGACGGCGAACCCGTCGCCGCCACCGGAGCGCGGCGCCCAGAACAGGGCGACCCTGCGGCGCTCGCGCACCGCACTGCGGATCCGGGTGCGTGCCAGGTTGGTGACGACCCCGCGCGCGTACGCGACGGGGTGATCGGCCTCCCTCAGCCGGTCCCAGCGGTGCCAGAGGGCCATCAGTGCGTCAGCGGCCAGATCATCGGCCGCATCCGCCTCGCCTGTCAACAGATGTGCCAGACGGGCCAGTTCGGCGTAGTGCGCCTCGAAGAACTGATGGAACTCGGCGGCAGCGGCAGCGTCGACCACAGTGCCCACGGGTACCTCTCCCTGCTCTCGAATCCCTGTACGCGAACCGCGGTGGCTGTGTACGTTCCCTCAGCGGCACCCAGGGGTGCGAGCGGGGCGAGAGCGTACCAGCGCACCTCGGACGCGCCGCGAACCGGGTGTCACTCCAAGTAAGGCGTAACACGGCGAAAACCTGAACCCCCTTTCCGCAGGGGAACATTCAGTCACTCGCCCCGCAGATCCCTCCGGACCGATCCCGACCTCTCACGACCTCTCACGACCCGAGGAACGCCATGCCCGAGACACCAGAAGCACCAGAAGCACCAGAGGCCGCAGAAGCATCAGCAGCACCAGAGGCACCGGAGGTGCCGCGGACGGCGAAGGCCGTACCGGATGCCGCAGCCGGTCCCGCACCGGCCGCCGGGTCGCCCGGCGCTCCCCGTAACGCGCTGGACCGCTACTTCGCGATCACCGCACGCGGATCGAGCCTCGGCCGAGAGATACGCGGCGGCTTCGCGACCTTCTTCACGATGGCGTACATCCTGGTCCTCAACCCGATCATCCTCGGCTCGGCCGAGGACAAGTTCGGCGCCCATCTCTCCACGCCCCAACTCGTCACGGTCACCGCGCTGGTGGCCGCCGTGATGACCGCGATCATGGGCCTCGGCGGCAATCTCCCGCTCGCCATCGCCGCCGGCCTCGGCCTCAACGCGGTCGTCGCGTTCCAGATCGCCCCGCTGATGAGCTGGCCCGACGCGATGGGCATGGTCGTCCTCGAAGGGCTCATCATCTGCGTCCTGGTCGTCACCGGGCTGCGCGAGGCCGTGATGCGCGCGATCCCGGGCGCCCTCAAGCAGGCCATCAGCGTCGGCATCGGGCTCTTCATCGCCTTCATCGGCTTCGTCGACGCCGGGTTCGTCACCCGCATCCCCGGCGAGACCGGCTCGACTCCCGTACAGCTGGGCGCGGTCGGCCACCTCACCGGCTGGCCGGTGCTGGTCTTCTGCGTGGGCGTGCTGCTCACCGTCGCGCTGATGGCCCGCAGGGTCAAGGGCGCCATCCTGATCAGTATCGTCGTCTCCACCGTGCTGGCCGTCGTCGTCAACGCGATCGCCGACATCGCGCCGGCCGCCTGGGGCCTGACCGTCCCCTCGGTCCCCGACGACCTCGTCGCCGCCCCCGACTTCGGGCTCGTCGGCTCCTTCAGCCTCTTCGGCGCCTTCCAGCAGGTCGGCGTCGTGACCATCGTCCTGCTGATCTTCACCCTGATCCTCAGCGACTTCTTCGACACCATGGGCACGGTCGTCGGCGTCTCCCAGGAGGCCGGACTGCTCGACGAGAAGGGCGACGTCCCGAACATCGGCCGCGTCCTGCTGATCGACGGAGCGGCCGCCGCCGTCGGCGGAGCAGCCTCCGCCTCCTCCAACACCGCATACATCGAGTCGGCGGCGGGTGTCGGCGAGGGCGCTCGGACCGGCTTCGCCTCCCTGGTCACCGGCGCCCTCTTCGCCGTCGCGCTCTTCCTCACCCCGCTGGCCACCGTCGTCCCGGCCCAGGCCGCGGCACCGGCGCTCATCGCGGTGGGCTTCCTCCTGATGGCGCAGGTCCGCCACATCGAGTGGGAGAGCTACGAAATCGCCATCCCGGCCTTCCTGACGATCGCCGTCATGCCGTTCACGTACTCGATCACCAACGGCATCGGCGCGGGCTTCCTCGCCTACGTCGTGATCAAGGCCGCCCTCGGCAAGGCGCGCGAGGTCCACTGGCTGCTCTGGGCCACCTCGGCGCTCTTCGTGGTGTATTTCGCGATCGACCCGATCGAGCAACTGCTCGGCGTGAAGTGAGGCATGGACGCACCATCGGCTGAACGGGGGGCCACGTCCGCGGACGGGCCCACCGCCGGTCACGCCGGTGACGTCGGATAAAGTGCCCGGTCCGACGCCCGTCCACGGGCGCCGCCTCCCGTGCCCCGCCGCGCCGGGCACGGGCCGCGGCCGGAGGTACGAATCGAATGGGGTGGGGGATGTCCAAACACAGGCTGTCCAAGAAGGGCCGCTACATCGCTTGGGGGACGGCGGCCACCGTCGCCGTCGTGGGCTCGGTGGTCGTGGCCCAGACGTCGATGGCGGCCACCACCTGGCCCGCGCAGAAGACCTACACGGGCCAGGCTTTCGACACCTGCACCGCGCCGTCGCTCGCCGCGATGAAGGCGTGGAAGGCCGACAAGTTCTACGGCGCCGCCGCCGTCTACATCGGCGGCAAGAACCGCGGCTGCGCCCAGCCCAACCTGACCTCGTCCTGGGTGAAGTCGGTCAACTCCAGCGGATGGAAGCTCATTCCGCTGTACGTGGGCGCCCAGCCGCCCTGCCAGAAGAGCGCGAGCCCGGAGAAGCTGACCGCCTCCACGGCGGCCTCCCTCGGCGTCAAGGACGGCAACGACGCGGTGGCCAAGGCCTCGGCGCTCGGCATGAAGGCCGGCAGTCCGGTCTACCTCGACATCGAGCCGTACACGATCACGGACAAGGCGTGCAACGACGCGGTGCTGAGTTACGTGCGCTCGTTCACCAAGACCCTGCGCGCCAAGACCTACCGGGCCGGGTTCTACGGCTTCAGCAGCTCCAGCGCCAAGGCCATCGCCACGGCGACGAACAAGACCGACCTCCCGGGCAACCTCTGGTACGCGCTCTGGGACGGCAAGTCCACCACCACGACCGACTGGCCGTGGAGCAAGACGCTCTACACCGACCACAGCCGTGGCCACCAGTACAAGGTCAACAGCAAGGAGAAGCGCGGCGGTTACACCCTCACCGTCGACCGCGACGCCTGGGACGCCCCGGTCGCCGTCGTCGGCTGACCCGAGCGGAGCCGGGAGACGGGCCGGCCCCCTCACCGGGGGGCCGGCCCGTTCGCGCGACCGCCCTCACCCCGCGAGCGCCGCCTCCATCATCTTCCGCGCGACCGGCGCCGCCAGGCCGTTGCCGCTGACCTCGGAACGGGCTGCCCCCGAGTCCTCCACGACCACGGCGACCGCCACCTCCTTGCCGGAGGAGTCGTCCCGGGCGTACGCGGTGAACCAGGCGTACGGGGTGTTCCCGTTGCCCACGCCGTTCTGGGCCGTACCCGTCTTGCCGCCGACCTCCGCGCCGTCGATCCGCGCGTTGGTGCCCGTACCGTCCTCGACCACCGTCACCATCGCGCTGCGCAACTGCGCGGCGGTCGACTCCGACACCACCCGCTCGGTGTCGCCGTCCGCGTACTCCTGGAGCGGCGCCCCGGCGGAGTCCGTCACCGAGGAGACCATGTGCGGCGCCGCGAGCTCACCGCCGTTGGCGAGGGCCGCGGAGACCATCGCCATCTGCATCGGGGTGGCCGTCACCTCGAACTGGCCGATGCCGGTGAGCGCGGTCTGGGCGCGGTCCATCTTCTTCGGGTACACGCTCGCCGCCGCGCGCACCGGCACGTCGAGCTTCTCGGTGTCGAACCCGAACTTCTCCGCCATCGTCCGCAGCTTCTCCTGGCCGAGGTCGGCCGCCATCTTGGCGAAGACGTTGTTGCAGGAGTACTGGAGCGCCGTGCGCAGGGTGGCGTTCTCGCAGGGGGCGGAGGCGCTCTCGTTCCGCAGCACGGTCGTGGTGCCGGGCAGCGTGTAGGGGTCGGGGCTGTCGGTGGCCTCGTCCACGGAGGCGTACAGACCGTCCTCCAGCGCGGCCGAGGCCACCACCAGCTTGAACGTGGAGCCGGGCGCCAGCGGCTGCCGCAGGGCGCGGTTGACCAGCGGCTTGTCCGGGTCGTCCAGCAGCTTCTGCCAGGCGTCCTGGTCCGTCGTCCCTTGAATGGTCGACGGGTCGTAGGAGGGGGTGGAGACCATGCCGAGGATGCGGCCGGTCTTCGGGTCCATCGCGACCGCCGCGCCCTTGTCGTCGCCGAGCGCCTCGTACGCGGCCTTCTGCACGTCCGGGTCGATCGTGGTCAGCACGTCGCCCGGGGCGGCCCGCTTGCCCGTGAAGACGTCCGCGGGGTGCTTCAGCCGGTCGTCCGTGCCGTCGAGCACCGAGCCGTAAATGCCCTCCAGCTGGGTGGAGCCGTACGCCTGGGAGCTGTAGCCGGTGACGGCGGCGTAGAGCTCGCCCTCGGTGGAGGTGCGCTCGTACGCGAGATCTCCACTCTCCGTCCTCCGCGATCCGGTGACCGGGGAGCCGGCCACGATGATGTCACCGAGCGGCTGCGCGTACCGCGCGATGGTGTTCCGCCGGTTGTTGTCGTTGTCCGCGAGTGCCTTCGCGTCGTACACCTGCACCCAGGTCGCCCGCGCCAGCAGCGCGAGGACCGTGAGCAGGCAGAAGACCGAGGTACGCCTGATCGTCCTGTTCATCCCGATGAGGGACGAGTGGGGGAGCGGCGGACGTTCCCGCCGTGTCCGCTTCTCACCGATTTCTCAGGCGGCCGCGTGGGTCCTCCGGGAGGATGCGGCCCACCGGAGGGGGCGGCCGGAGCGGAGGTCAGAGGCGCCGGGTCGCCAGCGTCAGGCGGTCGCGGGCGTCGAAGAGGGCGTCCTTCACCGTCTGCTCGTGGGCGGGGGTGAGCCGGGCGACCGGTACCGAGCAGCTGATGGCGTCGCGCGACGGCGTCCGGTACGGGATCGCCACGCCGAAGCACCGCAGCCCCAGCGTGTTCTCCTCGCGGTCCACCGCGTACCCCTGCTCGCGGATGGTGTGCAGCTCCTCGATGAGCCGCTCGCGGTCGGTCAGGGTGTGCTCGGTCAGCGCGGGCAACGTCTCGGGGAGCATCTTGCGCACCTGCTCGTCGCTGTAGGTGGCCAGCAGCGCCTTGCCCAGCGAGGTGGAGTGCGCGGGCAGCCGGCGGCCGACGCGGGTGAAGGGGCGCAGGTAGTGCTGGGACTGCCGGGTCGCGAGGTAGACCACGTTGGTGCCGTCGAGCCGGGCCAGGTGGATGGTCTCCGTGGTGTCGTCGGAGAGCCGGTCGAGGGTGGGGCGGGCGGCGGCCACCACCTCGTCGCCGTCGATGTAGGAGGTGCCGACGAGCAGGGCGCGCACCCCGATGCCGTACCGGGTGCCGGTGGCGTCGGTCTCCACCCAGCCGAGCTCGACCAGCGTGCGCAGCAGCATGTAGAGGCTGGACTTGGGGTAGCCCACCGCCTCCTGCACGGCGGCGAGGGAGTGCATCCCGGGGCGCCCCGCGAAGTATTCGAGGAGCTCCACCGTCCGCACCGCGGACTTGACCTGCGCCCCACCAGACTCGGCAGCCGACATCGCCCTCGCCCCTTCCAACCTTCTTCGAAATCCCGTGACTTCTTGCCAATGCGGAACGCCCGGAAATAGAGTTCCATGACATTCACGATGAGGAACGCTGTTCAGAATACCGAACAACCTCCTGGCGTGTGGCAGAGAGTACGGAAGGGAAAACGGTGGCAGCAGCACCAGTCTGGAGCGTCGACCCCCGCACCGGGAACCAGCGCGAGCAGGTTGCGGTGGAGGCTACAGCGGAGGAGGTCGACCGCGTGGTGCGGGTGGCGTACGCCGTCCGCGACGCCCTCGCCGACCGCACCGTACGCGCCGCCTTCCTGCGCACCGCGGCCGACGTGCTCGCCGGGGCCGAGGAGACCGTCGTCGCGACCGCCGACGCCGAGACCGCGCTCGGCGCCGCCCGGCTGACCGGCGAACTGGCCCGCACCGCAGCCCAGTTGCGGGCATTCGCCGAAGTCGTCGAGGAGGGGGCCTTCCTCGACATCCACATCGACCACGAGGACGGCAGCCGCACCCCGCCCTGGCCCGACCTGCGCCGCTGGAAGGTCCCGCTCGGCGTCGTCGCCGTCTACGCGGCCAGCAACTTCCCGCTCGCCTTCTCCGTCCCCGGTGGCGACACCGCGAGCGCGCTGGCCGCCGGCTGCCCGGTCGTCGTCAAGTCGCACCCCGACCACCCGGCCACCTCCGAGCTGACCGCCTCCCTGCTCCGCCGCGCCGCCGCCACGCACGGGCTGCCGGAGGAGATCGTCCACGTGGTGCACGGCTTCGACGCCGGCGTCGAACTCGTCCGCCACCCGCTGATCTCCGCCGCCGGTTTCACCGGATCGATCCGCGGCGGACGCGCCCTCTTCGACGCGGCGGCGGCCCGCCCCGCCCCCATCCCCTTCCACGGCGAGCTCGGCTCCCTCAACCCCGTCGTCGTCACCGAGGCCGCGGCGGCCGAGCGCGGCGAGCAGATCGGCGCCGGACTCGGCACCTCGATGACCATGGGCGCAGGACAGTTCTGCACCAAGCCCGGACTGGTCCTCGTCCCGGCGGGCGAGGGGGGCGACGCCCTGGTGAAGACCCTCACCGCCACCGTCGGCGACACCGCCCCCGCCGTCATGCTCGACCACCGGATGCGGGACGCCTTCATCGCCGGAGTACGCGAACGGGCCGCCCTCCCCGACGTCGAGGCACCCGTCACCCCCGGCGCCGGCGGCGACCACGCCGTCGCCTCCGGCTTCCTCACCGTCCCCGCCGCCCGGCTCGCCGAGGACGGACCGCACGAGGCGCTCCTGGAGGAGTGCTTCGGCCCGGTCACCGTCGTCGCCCGGTACGCCGGTGAGAACGAGATCGCCGCCGTACTCGGCCGCCTCCCCGGCAACCTCACCGCCACCCTGCACATCGCGGACGAGGAGGCGGCGGGCGGCGCCGCCGGACTCCTCGCCGCCCTCACCCAGCTCGCCGGGCGGGTACTCGTCAACGGCTGGCCGACCGGCGTCGCCGTCGCTCCCGCCCAGCACCACGGGGGCCCCTACCCGTCGACGACGTCCACTTCGACCTCGGTCGGCGCCACCGCCATCGAGCGGTGGCTGCGCCCGGTGACGTACCAGTCGACCCCCGAAGGCCTCCTCCCTCCCGAGCTCCACGACGACAACCCGCTGGGCCTGCCCCGCCGGGTGAACGGATGACGACGATGACCGTACGACTTCCCGAACTCCCCTTCGAGCTGGAGCCGTTCGGGCCCGAGGGCAAGTGGAGCTACGAGGGCGGCGCGCTGACCGGCCGCGCGGGCGCCCAGCAGGACCGCTTCGTACCGCCCGGTGGCGACTCCCTGGAACCGACGAGCGACGCGCCGCGCCTGCTGGGCACCCCGCCCGCCGGCGACTTCCAGCTCGTCGCCCGGGTGAAGGCCGGGTTCGCGGGTGCCTACGACGCGGGCGTCCTCTACCTGCACGTCGGGGAGCACGACTGGGCGAAGATCTGCCTGGAGCTCTCGCCCGCCGTGCCCACCATCTGCACGGTGGTCACCCGCGGAGTCTCCGACGACGTCAACTCCTTCACCGTGGACGGCGACACCTTCTGGCTCCGGCTCAGCCGCAACGGCGGCGCCTTCGCCTTCCACGCCTCGCCGGACGGTGTCACCTGGACCTTCGTCCGCGTCTTCGCCCTCGGTGACCCGGAGTCCACGGCGTCGGCGTCGGTCGGCTTCCTCGTCCAGGCGCCCGTGGGCGACGGCTGCGAGGTCACCTTCGACCGGATCGCCTTCCGCCCCGAGGGCGTCGCCGACCTGCGCGACGGCAGCTGAACAGCGCCGTCCGCCGTCCGTCGCCCGCGGTACCGGTGCCCCGGCCCCCTGCCCGCCGTCTCCGTCCGGCGGACGGGGGGCCGGTCCCGTACTGACCGGATGAAGGGGCCCTGCCGGAAGGTACGTTGAGCGCCGGAGCCCGCCCGGCGAAAAGCGATGGCGGACCCGGCCCGGATGGACGATCCTGCGGCTCATGAGCGACCAGCCCGAACGATGGACCCAGGCCACCGTCTACCCCGACATGTGGGCCGATCCGGAGAACGACCCCCGTGACAGCGGGGAGGGCAGCCCCGACGGTGAGTCGGCCACTCTCCAGGACTACCTGAAGGACTACCGCCTCACCCTTCTGATGAAGTGCGAAGGGCTCGCCCCCGAGCAACTGGCCCGCCGCAGCGTCCCGCCGTCGACGATGTCCCTGCTCGGCTTGGTACGACACCTCGCCGAGGTGGAGCGCGACTGGCGCAACTGGATCAGCGACGGCGACCCGCTGCCCAAGCTGTACGGCGTGCGGGACGCCGACTTCGACGGAGCCTTCGCCGAACAGGCCCTGGTGGACGGCGCGTACGCGGACCTCGCTCGCGAACAGGCGGCCACCGACGCGGCGCTGGCACCCCACGTGGACCTTGGTGAGCGCCTCGGCGAGGACGGCATCGCGGTCCGGGAACTGCTGGTCCACCGGATCGAGGAGTACGCCCGCCACTGCGGCCACGCCGATCTGCTGCGCGAGTGCGTCGACGGGAGAGTGGGGCAGTGATGCTGGGCGGCGGGCCATCGTCGCACTCGGCGCTCCCTCAATGGGGCTGCCGTCCGATGACAGGGAGATCTCCGTGAACGCAGGGTCGGTACGGGCGCGGTGGGAGGACCTGCCGCGCGAGGTTCGAGACGCGGTGGAGGCACGGGTCGGGCCTCCGGTGGTGGACTTCGTCTACCCGGCGGGCGGGTTCACTGAGGGACTGGCCGCGCGGGTGAGGTCTGCTGACGGGGGCGAGGTGTTTCTCAAGGCGTCTCCGCTGGGCGCGAGGATGGCGTCGCACTACCGGGCGGAGGCGGCGGTCGGGAAGAGCCTGCCGACAGCGGTCGCGCCTCTGCTTCTGTGGTCGATGGAGGCGGGCGACTGGATCGTTAACGCCTTCGAGCCGGTTCAGGGCCGGGAGCCCGACCTTCGGCCCGGGTCGGCGGATCTGGACGGCGTGCTGGACGCGGTGGGCCTGATGGAGAAGGAGTTGACGCCGTGTCCGTTCCCGGGCGCTGGTCCGGTCGGGGCGACTCTGTCGACGCTGGCCGGGCACTGGGTGCGGCTCGCGGCTGACCCGGCGGGGCCGCGGCAGGACATGTGGATCGCTTCGCGCCGTTCCCTGTTGGAAGAGCTGGACGCTCCCGACCGGCTGGTGAAGCTGTCGGCCGGGGACACGCTGGTGCACTGCGATCTGCGCGCGGACAACATGCTGACCGAATCCGGCACGGGGCGGACCCGGATCCTGGACTGGTCGTGGGGAGCCCGGGGCGCGGCGTGGGTGGATGCGGCGTTCTTCGTGCCGCAGTTGATCATCGCCGGGCACAGTCCGGCGGGGGCGGAGGCGGCGCTCGCTGCCCGGGTTCCGGCCTGGCGGGCGGTGGCACCGGAGGCGGCGAACGCGTTCGCGGTGGCCCTGACTGGCTACTGGTCCTGGCACCACGGGCACGGTCCCGGCGGCGCGCTGGGCGCGTACCGGGGCCGTGCGGCGCAGGCGGGCCGGCGGTGGATCGACTACCGGCTCGCCCTCATCTGAGCGGCGAGAGCGTCCTGGCCCTGGGTGAGGCTCTGCGTCAGGACCGACAGCAGGTGTGGGACGACGAGGTAGCCGAGGAAGTCCTTGCCCGTACGGCCGTCCGGCGCCGCCCACAGGGCCTCCCACGCCTTCCGGGGGGTGAGAGGCCCACCTGGGGTGGTGAAGGCCGCGGCGAGTGTGGCCGTGGAGCGCCGTGCAGACCGTACGTGCCGCCGGTAGGAGGCGTAGTCGCCGGCGAGGAAGACGTGCGGAGTGGTGAGCACGTTGAAGATCAGGCGTAGGCGGAACTCGTCGGTGCTCAGGAACCAGGTTTCGCGGACGGTGGGCGGCGGGGTGCCCCAGGTTGAGCGGAACCCGCCAAGGTCGGCGGCGTGGTCGACCTGATCGTGGGTCGCGTAGAGCTTGATGGCGTAGGGGACTTCCTCGTCGAGGTTGAGACCGTGGCGGTGGTGCAGTGCGACGACGTTGTCGGTGAGCGCTGCCTGAACGATGTCGTCGAGCGGGCTGTGGCCGGTGTAGAGGAGGTCGAGGTCGGAGGTCGGCCTACCGGTGCCCGTGGCGTGGGATCCGTAGGCGAGGGCGTAGCCGCCGTGGTCGGGCAGGAGGCCGGCCGCCTCCAGGAGGAGTTCGGGGGTCACCGGGTTGCCTCGTTGCCCAGGCGGGTCACGTAGTCGAGGACGTCGTGCATGTGGGCGGTGGTGATGCGGGGGTTGATGGACATGAAGCGCAGCGGTGCCAGGACGGCCTTGTGCTGGATGTGGCCGGGGTCGTCGGGGAGGGTGAACTGGTGGAGGTGCCAACGCCCTTCGTCCATCAGGCGCCGGTGGATGGTCCGGTTCACCTCGTTGAGGCGGGCAACCTCGGTGGTGGTCGCGGTGCCAGGGCGGGTGCCGGGCGGCAGGTAGCAGAACGCGACGGCGCACAGGTCCGGGTCGTTGATCCGCACGAGGTGCGGGTGCGCGTCGACGAGCGCGGCGAACTCGCGTGCACGGTCCAGGCGCTCGTCCATCAGCTGGGCCAGTCCGGTGCGGCCCTGGGAGCGCAGGGCGGCCCAGGCGCGCAGGCTGGTCCATTCCTTCGTGCCGAGCTGCGGCGTGACCTGTCCGAAGGCGTAGTCCTCCTGCATGATCAGGTCGGAGTAGGAGGAGACGGTACGCAGGACTGCGGGGTCGCGCACGAGGAGCGCGGACGTGCCGTAGGGGACGTTGAGGACCTTGTGGGGGTCGACGGTGACGGAGTCGAAGTCTTCGATCCCGTCGAGGAGGTGTCGGCGGCGTGGGGTGAACGCGGCCATCAGTCCCCAGCAGGCGTCGGCGTGCAGCCACACCTGCGGGTCGACGGCGCGGACGGTGTCGTGGACGGCGCGCAGGTGGTCGACGGTCTGCGTGCGGGAGTCCCCCGCGTACGCGACGACGGCCATCAGGCGGCCGGTGTTGTCCTTGACGGCCCGGGACAGGGCGGTCAGGTCGTAGCGGTAGTGGTCGGTGTCGACTTCGACGAGGTGGGTGCCGCATCCGGCCCAGGCGGCGGCGCTCTTGACGCTGTAGTGGCCCACCCCGCGCGGCACGACGAGCCCGAAGCGGTCCGGGTCGCGTACGCCGTCGGTCAGGGTGCCGGGGACGGCGTGTTCGCGGGCGAGCATCATCGCGGTGGCGTTGCTGCCGGTGCCGCCGTAGGTGGTGATCCCTCCGGCCTCCCACACCGACGTCACCTCGCAGGCCGCCACCGTCGGGTAGCCGATCAGCTCGCGGAGCCACCGGATCACGGCGACCTCCGCCATGGTCCCCGACGGTGAGCAGAAAGACTGATTGATCAGATTCTGCTGGGCCAGGACCGCGAAGACACCGGCGACGAGTGCGGCCGGGTCGGCGCCGGTGTCGCCGAAGCCCATGAAGCGAGGGCTGGACATGTTCACGCAGTACGGCAGGAGTCGCTGTGAGATGTCCTGCCAGATCTCCTGCGCGGTGGTCGGCTGCTCGGGCAGGTCCTCCAACAGCAGATCGCGCAACGCCTGCGAGGTGGTCCGGCGGGCGAAGACGTCCTCGCTGTCCTTGAAGGACAGCCCCTGCGCGATCACCTCCTGGAGTAACGGCGCCAGCTCGGTGAGCGGACTCGGTATCGACGGCATCTCTTCCTCCAGCAGTTCGTCGGCGTCGTCGCCGTCACCGACGGGAGAGGAACAGCCCCGACGGGCGACCACGGTGGCGATGGTTTTGTGGCGAGCGTGCGTGTCCTGGTCCACGTGGCCTTCGGCGTGGGTGAGCCAGATCTTCGGCAGCGGTGCGTATGCCTTCGTCGGCGGGTGGGCCGGGGAGCGGTGCCGCACGCCGCGCACCCGGGGCTGCCGGTCGTGCCCGGGTGCGGGGCGGGCTCAGCTCGCGGGCGGCGCGGCCTCGTACGGTCGGACGTTGGCCGCATCTGACCGTACGGGCGGGTGGAATGCGGTAGGACTGACCGTGGGTACGGGTTTCGGTGTGCAGTGCTACTGGGGAGCAGGCCGGTATGGGCAGACCGCGACGGACGTCAGCGGGGGCGGTGAGCGGTTTTGTGCTGCGCCTGATCCGTGAGTCGATCCCTTCCACCCAGGCCGGGCTGGCGCAGGCGCTGGACGTGGATCTGGACACGGTGCAGGGCTGGGAGTCGGGGCGGCGCCCGGTGGCGAACATGCGGGCCGGGGCGTTGCTGGAGTTGCGCAGGCGGCTGCCGGCGCTCGGTGCGCGGGCGGCCACGGTGGTGTGGATGGACGCGGCGATGGACGCGGACCGGATCATCGCGGCCGGGCTGGAGGGTGACGGAGGCGGGCCGCACCCGCTGGCCGGTTGGGTCCACACCCGCGATACCGCGCACATGCTGGCGTGGGCGCTGAACGGTACGGTGCCGCCCGCGCTCGCGGGGCGGTTACCCGGGCCCCGGCGCGGTCCGGTCGCTCCCGGTCCGCAGCTGGCGGCCGCGGACCGGGCGGTGTTCTTCGACCATCTGCGGAGTACGGCGGAGGCGGCGGCCCGGCAGGGCGAGCGCGGGATGCTGCTGCACCGCCAAGCGCTCTACCTCTCCTCTTACGATCAGGGGCCGGACGCGGCGGCGTGGACCGCGCAGACGCTCCATCAGCGTCGGGACGTGCTGGCTGGGCGGGGCTGGTCCCCGCACTGGGCGGAGGCCCGTTCCACCGCGACCGCGCTCGCCCGGCTCGGCGACCCGCAGCCGCTGCTGGATTTCATCGACCGCGCCCTGGCCGGCGACGACGCCGCGGAGGCCGCGAACCTCAACTACTGGGCGCTGTGGCTGGGGGCGCTGCCCGTGCCGCAGCCGGACGACGCCTTCATGCGCGACCGGGACCTTACGGGCTGGGACCCGGTGACCCTGCTGCGGCAACTCACCCGCGGCCTGCACCTGGCACCGGGATACCTGGACCTGTACGCGCACTCGCTGTGGGCGCTGCTCACCGCGTTCCCGTGGCTCTCCCAGGCCGCCGGGCCACTCGCGGGTCCGTTGCGCGAACAGACCGGCCTGCTCCTGGACCAGGCGGCGCTCTCGATGAGATCCCGGCGCGAACTGGCCGACGTCCACTACGTTTTCGATCACGACCGCTGACACTGGAGGACCGCATGGCCGACGACACCACCAGGGGCACCGCGAGCTTCATCTCAGAGATGGGCGTGCTCAAGCGCGTCGCACGGACCGGCTGGTGGTTCACCGGCAACACGCAGCCGGAGTCCGTCGCCGAGCACTCCTTCCGCGTCGGGGTGATCGGCTCGGTCCTCGCCATGATGGAGGGCGCCGACCCGGCCCGGGTCGCGCTGATGTGCCTGTTCCACGATTCCCAAGAGACGAGGATCGGGGACATCCCGCACATTGGCCGTAAGTACCTGCGCGCGGCGCCCAGCGGGGAGGTGACCGCCGACCAGGTCGCCAACGCCCACCCGGCCGTCCGTACCGGCGTCCAGAGCGCGGTCGACGAGTACGAGGCCGCCGAGACACCGGAGGCGATCGTCGCCCGCGACGCCGACAAGCTGGAGTGCCTCGTCCAGGCGGTCGAGTACCGGGAGCAGGGCTACAGCCTCACCCAGAACTGGATCGACACCAGCCTCGCCGCGCTCAAGACCCCGTCCGCAAAGGCCCTCGCGGACGCCGCGCTGAGCATGGACTCGCTCCAGTGGCAGAAGAACTTCTTGCCCTGACCGGCCCCGGGCGCCGCCGCGCGGTGTGACGTCGGGAAACGGGCCCCGGGGGTGATCCCCGGGGCCCGTTGTGTCCGGCTCTGGGCCGGTCAGTTCTCGTCGGCCGCTATGGCGATGCTCCAGGTGAGCGGCCCCGCGTTACCCAGTTAGAAGAGCACTCCCCTGATCAATCCTGTGTGGATCGGATGCCTTGGGGTCCGTTTACGCGTGTGGACACGCGGGGCCGAGAACACTTGTCATGCCTCTCCGTCAGTAAAAGTTGGGCCAGTGGTAGAAGGAACTGCGGCCTCCTCGCCACCATGTGCGGACACCTCGGATACCAGCCCTCGCAGCGCGGTAGTACTTCCCGCTGTTTCCGGTGCCTTATCACAACAATCCGTCCCGGGCTCCGTACCAGCTACTGGCCCAGTATCCGCCTGTGTGACGCTTGCGCTTCTTGGTTCTGTAGCCGGTAGGCATTGGTTCTGTAGCCGGTAGGCAGCCCACCCCGGGACGCTTCCGGCTCAGCGGTCGACGGCGGGCAGCCGCGCGAGGCCCGTCTCGCGCAGGATCCGTTCGACCGTGTCGGCGAGGGCGCTCTCCGCCCCGATGACGGTCTCCGTGCCGCCGGGCAGCAGATCGAGGGGGCGGTACCAGGAGCGCAGGTCGTCCGCCCCGACCACCTCCGCGATCGGTTTGGTCGCGTGCCGGAGCAGCGTCTCCTCGAAGGGGACGTCCAGGTAGTAGCCGTACGTCCGGCCGCGGTGGTCCTCACGCAGGCGCGCCAGCATGTCGCCGTAGTGGTCGGCGTAGAGGATGCCTTCGAGGACGACGTGGAAGCCCGCGTCCAGTGCGTACCGGGCGACGGCGTCGATCAGGCCGATGTTGGCGGCCCCCGGCCGGTCGCGCTCCCGCAGGACGGTCCGCCGCAGGTTGTCCTGACCCACCAGGGCCACCCCCCGGCCGAACCGCTGCCGTAACCCGGACGCGACGGCCGACTTCCCGGAGGCGGAGTTGCCGCGCAGCACGACGAGGCGGGTCTGGGGAGTGCCGGTTCTCATCCCGGGATCGTACGAACGCCGGCCCCGGGGACGCCCGGTGGTACGCGAGGCGCCCGGGGGAGAAGCGTCGGCCCGGTGCGCTCCGCGCCCGCGCCGGCACGCGCCCGCGCGGAACCGGGTTTGCACGCCCCCGCGTCCCCTTCGTCATGTCCCTCGTGATCCGCACCGCCACGCCCAGCGACCTGGACGCGATAGTCCGCCTGCACACCGAGGCGCGCTCCACGTACTACCGCGGGCACCTCGCACCCGACGCGTACGCGGGCCCCGAGGAGGTCGGCCGGTCCACCGCGGGCTGGGCCCGCGCCGTGGACGCCGAGCACACCACCGTCCTCTGCGCGGAACGAGACGGCGTCCTGGCGGGCGTCGCCGCGTTCCGCACCGAGGCCGGCGTGACCACCCTCACCCAGCTGCACGTGGCTCCCTCGCGGTGGCGCACGGGAGTGGGCACCGCACTCCACACCGCCTGCACGGACGCCTGGCGCCGGGCCGGTGTCCGTACCGCCCGGCTGGAGGTGTTCGCCCCCAATACACGCGCCCAGTCCTTCTACGCCCACCACGGGTGGACCGCCGACCCGGACGCCCCCCGCCACGGCACCCACCGGGTACTGCGCCTCGTCCTCCTCGACGGCTGAGGGCCGACCCCGGGGACCGCGGCGCGGTGTCCCCGGGCGGCGTGGAACCCCGGCCGAGGGACGGCCGGGGTTCCGCGAGACGGCCACTGCCAGCGGTAGCGGTCAGCGGCTCGCCGGGTCAGCGCTGCAGGGTGAGGACACCCGGCCGCCACGGCAGCTGGTCGTAACTGCCGCTCGCGGTCGGGGACTTGCCCTGGTACAGGAACTGCAGGTTGCAGGGGTCGATGGTCATGGTCTGGTCGGAGTTGCTGCGGACCAGGTCGCCGTGGCTGATGTCGTTGGTCCAGGTGGCGCCACTGTTGGCCTTGCCCGCGAAGGGGTTGCTCTCACTGGCGGCCTGCGGGGTCCATGTGCCGCTCAGGCTGGAGGCCGTGAACGAGCGGAAGTAGCGCCCGTTCGCGCCCATCGCCTCGACGATCATGAGGTACTGGTTCTGGCCCTGCACCTTGTAGACCTGCACCGCTTCGAACAGGTTGTTCGTGGTGTCGCTCATGACCGTCGTGTACGACGATCCGAAGCTGCCCGGGAAGTTCCCGATCGGCATGCTCGCCCGGTAGATCTTGCCGTTGTCACCGGCGAAGAACAGGTACATGTTCTGGCCGTCGCCGATCAGGGTCTGGTCGATCGGGCCGGTGCTGGAACCGGAGATGCTACCGGTGAAGAGCGGCTGCGGGGAGGACCAGCCGTTGGCGTTGGTGGGGTCGCTCGACGTGCGGTAGACGAAGGCCGAGGAACCCCACTGGTACGCCAGTACCCAGATGTTCTTGGGCGCGAAGTAGAAGAGCGTGGGAGCCACCGCGGCCTGGCTCATCCCGGTCTGACCGGCCGACGCCATGTCGGACCAGTTCGTGAAGGGGGTGAACGCCATCGACCCGTACGTGGATCCCGAGACGTTCGACGCGTAGACCAGGTGCTTGCCGTTGTACACCACGTTGGTGAAGTCCTTCAGCGCCGCCCATCCGTTCGCCGGCTGCGCCAACGTACCGGTGGACGACCACCGGTACGTCGAAGGCAGGGTGCATGTGCCGCCGGTCGGCGGGGTGGTGGTCCCGGACAGGCCGGTCCACTTCTGGTTGCTGCCGCCGTTGCACGTCCAGAGCTCCACCGCGGTGCCGTTGGCCGTGCCGGCGCCCGTGACCTCCAGGCACAGCCCGGACTCCACGCCGACGACCGTGCCGTCCGCGTTCACCCGCCACTGCTGGTTCGTACCGCCGGAACAGGCCCAGATCTGCACCCGGGTTCCGGCCGTCGTGGCGTGCCCCGGGACGTCCAGGCACTTGCTGCCGTACACGGTCAGCTGGTTGCTGTCCGTCGCCGTCCACTGCTGGTTGGACGCTCCCGAGCAGTCCCAGATCTGCAGGTACGTGCCATCGGTCTGGACGGCGTTCGGCACATCGAGGCACCGGGCGGAACCCGCACCGCGCAACGCTCCGCTGGTGGCCGCCTGAGCCGGACCGGCGACGAGCATCGCCGCCAACGCGACCAGGGCCGCGACCGCCGCGGTGAGCACCGCGGACAGCCGCCCTCGGCCAGAACTTCCTCTACGCATGGGGACTTCCTCATCCTTCGGTGACTGGTTCCGGTCGGCCCCCGTCGGAGGCTCCCCGGACTGGCTGGTGGCGCGAGGATCGAGTTGGCGCGGGCATGACAAAGCGTGCTGGGGCGCGCCCTCGCGACCCGGTCCGTCGCGGGCGGAGGGGGTGGAGCATCCCGCCGGGCGTGGCGGCCGTTCCCGCGTGCGCGGGGCGAGATGCCGAGCAATCTGGATCATAGGGAGCCGGTGGACGGTGTCAATACTTTGCGCAAGTTTTCGAAAACATCAGCGAAACGTCGAGGTGGAGACGGTTGGCAACCGTGCAGGTCAATGCGGTCGAGCAGCCTGTCCGGGTGGGGCTGGGCCTCCTCTCGGGGCGACGCCCGCGCGCTTTCCGTGGCGGGGTCGAGCGGGTCGGGCACCCGGGTGGGACCGTCGACTTCTCCATTAGTTGCGAAAGTTCTGGATTTCCCTCGCTCATTTTCCGCCCGAGGAAGCCCGCACGCCCGGTACCGTGCCCGGCCTCCGTCTGCCATGGCGGGAGGAGGCCCGGGGCACGGACGATGCGGGCGTCAGGCCGAGGCGCGCCCGGCCGCGCGCTCCCCGGCCCAGGGAGCTGCGACCGAGGAGGGTGCGGTGTGCGGACGCAGGACCATGAGCGAGTCCTCCAGCGCCGCCACCATGGTGAAGGGGAACCGGTCGAGCTCCAGGCAGAGGGCGACGTCGTCGGGGTGGGCCCCCTGGCGCACCCCCTCCGCGAGTTCGGATGCGGCCCGGGAGCCGCCTGCACGGCGGAGGAACTCGGCGGCGTCCGAGCCGGCGCCCGAGTCGGCTTCCGTGACCCGACGCGCGATGTACTGCGCGCACGCCAGATCCTCGTCGGCCTTCCCGTCCTCGCCGGTGACCACGAACGTGACGCTGCCGCTCCCGCCGGCCCGCAGGACCTCGGCCGTGGCACCCGCCACGACGAAGCTCGCGCACAGCACCAGAGGGGCGTCCTTCACCGCGAGCGCGCCGACCGTCCCCGCCGTGGTCTTCTGCACCACGGTCCGCCCGCCGAGGTCGACGGAGCGCAGCAGGGCGGGCGAGTTGACGGCGTCGAACCCGGGGGCGGGCGGACCGTCCTTCAGGGTCACCCACTCCGGGTGGCGGGCCTTGAGAGCGAGGGACTCGTCCAGCGACCCGGAGAGCACGATCTTCTCCGCCCCCCGGGCGAAGGCCCAGGCGGCCACCGTGAAGGCACGCATCACGTCGACCACGACCGCCACGGGCGGGGGCGTGGTCGTGGCCAGATCATCGATACCGAGGAATTGGGCGTCCATGGCGATCATGATCGTGCGTCCCGGGCAGGCGGGGCCGGAGAGTGAGGCATTTCACCGGGACGCCCGGTGAGCGCCGCATCCCGCTGAGCGAGCGCCGTCACCTGCGTCCCGGGTGGGAATCCGCACAGCCGTTCTCGCGTTCCCCCAGGGTGCGGAGGGTTCTCCGTACGCGTCACCGGGCCCGTCGTCACGAGCCCGTCGTCACCGAGTCCGTAGCCACCGAGCCGGTCATCATCGAGCCCCTCACGGGAAGAGCTGGAGAGAAGAAAGACATGCGCGTCGAGATCTGGAGCGACATCGCCTGCCCGTGGTGCTACATCGGGAAGGCCCGCTTCGAGAAGGGGCTGGCGGGGTTCGCCCACCGTGACCAGGTCGAGGTGGTGCACCGCTCCTTCGAGCTGGACCCGGGGCGCGCCAAGGAGGACATCGCGCTGGTCGTCGACATGCTCGCGCAGAAGTACGGCCGCACCCACGAGGAGGTCGTCGCGATGGAGGGCACCGTCGCCGCGAACGCGCAGGCAGAGGGGCTCGGCTACCGCAGCGAGGGCCGCGACCACGGCAGCACCTTCGACATCCACCGGCTGCTCCACCTCGCCAAGGCGCGCGGACTCCAGGACGAGCTGCTCACCCTCGCCTACCGGGCCAACTTCGCCGAGGAGCGCTCGGTCTACGACGACGCGGTGCTGGTCGACCTCGCCGCCGAGGCCGGTCTCGACGAGGCCGAGGCCCGTGCGGTGCTCGCCGACCCGACCGCGTACGCCGACGATGTACGCGCCGACGAGCGCGAGGCGTCCGAACTCGGCGCCAACGCCGTCCCGTTCTTCGTGCTGGACCGGCGGTACGGCATTTCCGGCGGCCAGCCCTCCGAGGTGTTCGCGCAGGCGCTGGAGCAGGCGTGGAAGGACCGCGAGGTGACCGCCCTCACCCCGCTCGGCGACGACGCGGCGGCCTGCGACGCAGACGGCGCCTGTGAGGTCCCGCAGCCGGGTGCCGCCACCGCCTGACAGTCGCACGCGGCGCTGTTGCGGTGGGGCCAAGGCCCCGGCGCTGTCGCGGTGGGGCCAAGGCCAGGGGAGACATGCCCCCTTCCCCGTTGCACCGCGCGGGTCGTGTCCGGTGACTGACGACCTGCGCTCTGTTGCCGACGGGCGATGATCTTCGCGGTGTTGTCCGCGAAGATCATCGTTGGTGTGAAGTTGGTCGCCCCGCCCCGCCCCGCCCCACCGCGCAGTCGATCGGCGGCAAACGGACGCGCGGCGGCGCACGCCGAAGCCATGATCGAGGCCGCCATGACCCGGCTCACGGCCCGACCGCCTCGCGCGGGCGCCATCGAGCCCTACGGCCCCGTAGAAGCCGGAGCGGCTCGACACCACGGCGAACTCGACCACGAGTGATCAACTGGTTGGCGCCCCCTCCTGGATCCACCTCAGTTCCGCTGCTCCAACGCGTCGGCGAAGGCGCGGAGGGCATCGGCCAGCTCTCGCTCGGTGGGCAGTTCATCCACCTTCTTCTCCAGCTCGTCGATGCGCGCCGTCAGATCCTCCAGGCTCGGTGGAGCCGTGGATCCCCCCGAGGGGCCCGGGGACCCCGACGGCTCGGAGCCGCCCGAGCCGCCCGAGCTGCCCGAGCCGCCCGAGCTGCCCGAGCCGCCCGTGTCGCCCGTGTCCGAGCCGCCCGTGTCCGAGCCGCCCGTGTCGGTACCCGCGACACTGCCCCCGTCGGAGGAGCCGCCATCGGTGGAGCCCTCGTCAGTGCCCCCCGAGCCACTGACGGAACCACTGACGGAACCACTGTCCCCGCCGCCGGTGTCCACACCCTCCGTGACCCCGGCGGTGTCCGGGTCGGCTGTCACCTCGGTCAGCCGTGTCGGACCGGAGCGTTCGCCGTCCCCGTCGGCCACGGCTATCGCCCCGCCGACCCCGAGTATCAGCAGCGCCGCTGCGCCGACGAGTGTCACCGTCGTTCTCCGCGCCTGAACTTTCCTCATGTGCGTCATGCGACGGACCCTAGCCACGGAACCCCGTGGAGGGATTTGTTCCGACGAATCGGCGACGAATCGGCACCCCGCCTCCCACCCCGCCCGGGTGCGGCGCGGGAGAAGTCGGAAGCGATCCGCCGGGGCCGGGCGGATCTGCCGGTCGCCGCACACGGGTTGTCGCGTTCGGGCGCCTCGGCCATTCGCTCTCCGTCTCGTTGACGGCCGGGTGGAAGTCGGTTCAGGCTGGAGGGTATGGAGACCACCCCGTTGGACCGGACGACCGAGCCGGGCGAGACCACCCCGCTGAGCCGAGCCGCCGCCGCCGAGTTCGCGCCGGCCACCACCTACCTCAACACCGCCTTCGCGGGCCTGCTGCCCCGCCGTACCGTCGAAGCCGTCACCGAGCTGGCCCGGGCCAACGCCGAGGGAGGCCCCGTGGGGGCCGGGGACTTCGAGGTGGTGGACGCCGCGCGGGCCGGGTTCGGCCGACTGGCCGGCGTCGGCGCCGACCGGGTCGCCGTCGGAAGCTCCGTCGCCGTGCACGTCGGACTGATCGCGGCCTCGCTGCCCGCGTACGCCGAAGTGCTCTGTCCGGAGGGTGAGTTCAGCTCGGTGGTCGCCCCCTTCGCGCACCGGAGGGACCTGCGGGTGTCGTACGCCCCGCTCGCGGAGCTGGCCGACGCGGTGCGTCCCGACACGGCGCTGGTGGCCCTCTCCGCGGTGCAGTCCTCGGACGGCCGGGTCGCCGATCTCGCCGCCGTACGGGCCGCCGCCGCCGCGCGCGGGGCCCGGGTGCTGCTCGACACGACCCAGTCGGCGGGCTGGCTGGAGGTGGACGCCGGGAGCTTCGACTACACGGTGACCGGCGGGTTCAAGTTCCTGCTCTGCCCGCGCGGCGCCTCGTTCCTCACGGTGACCGAAGAGGCGCAGGAGTCGCTGAAGCCGATCTACGTGGGGTGGGTCGCGGCCGAGGACACGGAGAACAGCACCTACGGCCCGATCGACCGACTCGCGCTCTCCGCGCGGCGGTTCGACTCGGCTCCGGCCTTCCTCTCCTACTACGGGGCGGAGCGGTCGCTGGCCCTGCTGGCGGAGATCGGCACCGACGCGTTGTACGCGCATGCCACCGGGCTCGCCGCCCGCTTCCGCGAGGGGCTGGCGCGCCTCGGGCATCCCACCGTGCCGGGGGAGTCGGCGATCGTCGCCGCCCCCGGACTCGGCAAGCGCCAGGCGGAGTTGAGCCGGGCCGGCATCAGCGTCTCCGACCGTGCGGGCAATCTGCGGGCCGCCTTCCACCTCTACAACACCGAGGCCGACGTGGACCGGGCGCTCGACGTGCTCGGCTGACGGCGGGCACCGGCCGCAGCACCTCTACGCCGAGTCCCGCCGGACCAGTTCGGTCGGGAGGATCACCGCCGCCGGGTCCTCCCCGCCGATCTGGGCCAGCAGCACCCGGACCATCTCGGCGCTGATGCGGTCCCAGGGCTGGCGGATCGTGGTCAGTGCCGGGCGGGAGTCGAGCGCCGCCGGGGAGTCGTCGAAGCCGCCCACCGCGATGTCCTCGGGCACCCGGCGCCCGGCCCGTTCCAGCGAGGTCAGCACGCCCTGCGCCATCAGGTCCGAGGCGACGAAGACCGCGTCCAGGCCGGGGGCGCGCTCCAGCAGCAGCGACCCGGCGGCCTCGCCGCCGGCCCGGCTGTAGTCGCCCGGGACGATCAGGTCCTCGTCCACGGGCAGCCCGCACTCGGTCAGCATCTCGCGGTACCCGGCGAGCCGCTCCACGCCGCCGGGGGTGTCCAGGGGGCCGCTGACCGTACCGATCCTGCGGCGCCCGGAGTCGTACAGGTACCGCACCATGTCCCGGGCGCCGTCCCGGTCGTCGGCCGCCACGTAGCTGACCTTCGAGCCCTGACCGAGCGGCTTTCCGCAGGTCACCACCGGCACCCCCGCCTCGTGGAGCTGCGCGACCACCGGGTCGCCGGAGTGGCTGGAGACCAGCAGGACGCCGTCCACGTGGCCGGCGATGTAGCGCATGTTCCGGCGCCGCTCGGCCTCCGTACCCGCGATCATCAGCAACAGCGGGACGTCGTGTGCGGCGAGCGCACTCGTACAACCCCGCAGCAGCACGTTGAAGTTGGGGTCCTCGAAGAACCGCTCCTGGGGTTCCGTCAGCAGGAACGCCACCGAGTCGGAACGGCCGGTGATGAGCGAGCGGGCGTGCCGGTTGACGGTGTAACCGGTCTTGCGGATAGCCGAGTTGACCGATTCGAGGGCCGCCGGGCTGACGTTGTGGCCGCCGTTCAGCACCCGGGAGACGGTCCCGCGCGACACCCCCGCCTCGCGGGCCACGTCGTGGATCGTCGGCGGCCGGCGGCGTCCCCTTCCGGGCTGCCCGGGGAGCGGGGGAGGTTCAGTGCGGCTCATGGTGCGTGTTCTTTCGTTTTCGGGGCCCCGGGGAAGAGGGCGGGTCCGGCGGGCCCGGAGAGGATCGGCGGGTCCGGCCGGCCCCGGAGGGGATGGTCAGGACTTTACGGCGCCGGAGAGCAGGTCGAGGCTCCAGAACCGCTGGACGACCAGGAAGAGGGCGATCAGCGGGAGGATCGCCAGCAGCGCGCCGGTGATCACGAGCGTGTAGAGGGCCGGTGTGGTCGAGCCCTGCTGGAGGAGGGTGAAGAGCCCGAGGGTGACCGGGAACTTCTCGTCGTCGCTGAGCATGATGTAGGGCAGCAGGAAGTTGTTCCAGACCGCGACGAACTGGAAGAGGAACACCGTCACCAGCCCCGGCAGCATCATCGGCAGCGCGATGGTGCGGAAGATCCGCCACTCGCCGCCGCCGTCCATCCGGCCCGCCTCGATCACGTCGGGGGGCACGGCGGCCGTGGCGTAGATCCGGGCGAGGTAGACGCCGTACGGAGAGAGGACGACGGGCAGCAGTACCGAGAGGTACGAGTCAGTGAGGTCGGCCTTCGCCAGCAGCAGGTACTGCGGGACCGCGAGGATCACCGGCGGCATCAGTACCCCGGCGAGCAGGATGTTGAAGATGGTCTCCCGGCCCCGGAAGCGGTACACGGCCAGGGCGTACCCGGAGACCGCGGACACCGCCGTGGAGAGCAGTGCGCCCACCCCGGCGTAGAAGGCCGAGTTGCCCATCCACTTCCAGTAGACGCCGTCCCGGTACGCCGAGAGGTCGGCGACGTTGTCCGTGAACCCGGAGCCGGGCAGGAAGGTGAAGGTGGAGAAGAGTTCGCTGCCGGACTTGGTCGACGCCACGACCACCCAGAGCACCGGCAGCAGGCAGTAGACGGCGCCGAGCAGCAGCGCGGCCGTCGGGATCGCCGCGAAGCGGCGCGGCGGGCGGTCGGCGCGCGAGGCGTGCGGGGAGCGGGAGGTCTGCGGGGTCCGGGCGTCGGCCGGGAGGGTCTGCGTGCTCATCGTGCGTCACCCTGCTTGGTACGGGAGTTGGCGGCCCGGAGGAAGCCGAAGGACAGGGCGAGGGTGGCGACGGCGATGATGACCGCCTGGGCCGCCGCCGCGTAGATGTCGTTGTTGACGAAGGCGTCCTGATAGACCTTCATCAGCGGACTCCACGTGGTGGAGAGGGAGTTGGTGAGCGGCTTGAGCGTGGTCGGCTCACTGAACACCTGGAGGGTGGCGATGATGGAGAAGAAGAACGTCAGCACCAGCGAGGGCGCCACCATCGGGATCTTGATCCGCAGGGCGGTCTGCCACGGCGAGCAGCCGTCCAGCCGGGCCGCCTCGAAGACCTCGGCGGGGATCGCCCGGAGCGAGGTGTAGATCACGATCATGTTGAAGCCGGTGCCGCCCCAGACGGCGATGTTGGCGAGCGAGGCGTAGAGCGGCCCGCCGTCCAGCAGGTCCGGCTGCGGCAGCCCGAGCCGGTCCAGCACCCAGAAGAACGGGCTGACGTCCGGCAGGTAGAGGAACCCCCACATCAGCGCGGCCACCACCCCGGGGATGGCGTACGGCAGGAAGATCGCCAGCCGGGTGAAGCCGCGGAGCCGGACCCGCTCGGTGTCGAGCATCAGCGCGAACAGCAGCGCGAAGCCGAGCATCACGGGCACCACGATCAGGCCGTAGCCCAGGATGCGCAGCGCGCCGTGCAGCAGCTCGGAGTCGGAGAGGGCGTCGGTGTAGTTGGCGAGGCCGGCCCAGACCTCGTCGCGGGCGCCCTTGCCGAGGCCGAGCCCCTCGACCTCGGTGCGGCGGAAGCTGAGGTAGAGGGCGTAGCCGATGGGCAGGGCGAAGAAGAGCAGGAAGAGCAGGGCGGCGGGGACCAGGAAGGCGTACGGGGCGCTCCTGACCCCGTACGACCCCCTGCGGCGTGCGCGTATCACTCCGAGACTCCGAAGCCCTGCTTCTTCAGGTCGGCGACCGTGGCGTCCTGCATCGCGCTCAGCGCCGCGCCGAAGTCCGACTTGTCCTTCGCGGCCTTGGCGAAGCCGTCCTTGAAGGCGGTGTACGCGACGTTGACGTTCGGGCCCCAGGCGGCGGGTGCGGTGCCCTTCGCGATCTCGGAGGCCTTGGTGTAGAAGTCGGGCTGGTTGGAGAAGTACGCCGGCGGCTCGGCGAGCGCGCCCCCGGTCTGCGCGGCGGTCGCGGCGGGGTAGATGCCGGACTCCTTCACCAGCGCGGCGAGCGCGGCGGGGTCGGTGTTGAGCCACTTGGCGAACTTCGCCGCCGCGCCCTTGTTCTTCGAGTCGTTGGTGACGGCGGTGGAGGAGCCGCCCCAGCTGCCGGTGACGTTCTCGCCCGCCGTCCACTGGGGGAGCGGGGCCATGGCCCACTTGCCCGCCGTGTCGGGGGCCGCGGTGGTCAGGGTGCCGGGGGCCCAGACCGCGCTGACCCAGGCGATCTGCTTGCCGGTGTTCAGCGCCTTGTTCCAGGCGGGGGTGTACATCGGCTGGTTGTCGATCGCCCCCTCCTTGACCAGGCCGCCCCAGAAGTCGGCGACCTTCCGCGTGGCCGGGTCGTCGATGGCGACCTTCCACGTGTCGTCACCGGTGGTCCACCACTTTGCGCCCGCCTGCTGGGCGAGGCCCGCGAAGAGACCGGAGTCGTTCGAGGAGAAGGTCGTCAGGTCGGTGCCGGGCGACTTCTTCTTCAGCGCGCGGGCCGTCTCGGCGAATCCGTCCCAGGTGGTCGGGACGGTCAGCCCGTACTTCTTGAACAGGTCCTGGCGGTAGTAGAACATCAGCGGGCCGGAGTCCTGCGGCAGCGCGTACAGGGCGTCCGTCCCCAGCGTCACCTGCTGCCAGACCCCGTCCGCGAAGGCGCTCCTGGCGTCGCCCGCCTCCTTCGATATGTCCGCGAGGACGTCGTTGGAGACCAGTGTGGGCAGCGCCTGGTACTCCGCCTGCACCAGATCGGGGGCCTTGTGCGCCTTGGCCGCAGTGATGATCTTGGTGACCAGGTCGTCGCCCGACGCCTGCTTCTTCACCGTGACGGTGATGCCGCTCTTCTTGCCCTCGCCCTTGTTCCAGATGTCCGAGACCTTGTCGAGGCCGGGCGCCCAGGACCAGTACGTGAGGTGGGCGGGGCCCGCGGCGGCGGGCGCGTCGCCCTTCCCGTCGTCCGACGAGCCGCAGCCGGTGAGGAGGGCGGAGGCGGCGAGGACGACGGCCGTGGAGAACGCGACGTTGCGGTGCTTCATGGTTTTCCCCTGACGAGAACCGAGGGTTCAGCGCGGTAGGTGCGCTGTGAGCGTTCACAGTAGAGAAACGGAACCGACACTTGTCAATGGTTGTAACTGTGCGGTTATCTTGGCATCACACCGCCGAACGGTTGTGTGCACGTTCACAGAAACGTGCACACCGAGGCCAGAGGGCGGCGTCGCGGGCCGGCGGCGCCACCGGAGGGCCGACCGGTCGGGGGCGCATCCGTACCGCCCGGTGACGGGCCGCCGCCGGACACGGTGACGGGCGACCGCCGTGACGCTTGAGAACGCCAGGAGACCCCCATGCCCCACACCGCTCCCCGAGGTCTGGACCGGCTCGCCTTCGGCGGCGACTACAACCCGGAACAGTGGCCGGAAGAGATCTGGCCCGAGGACGTGCGGCTCATGCGCGAGGCCGGCGTGACCATGGTCAGTGTCGGGATCTTCTCCTGGGCACTCCTCGAACCCGAGCCCGGCGCCTACGACTTCGGCTGGCTCGACCGCGTGCTCGACCTGCTCCACGAGGGCGGCATCCGCGTCGATCTCGGCACCCCGACCGTCGCCCCGCCCGCCTGGTTCTACCGCGCCCACCCCGAGGCGCTCCCGGTGAACCGCGACGGGGTCAGGTACGCCTTCGGCTCACGCGGCGCCATCTGCCACAGCAACCCCGACTACCGCGCCGCCGCCGCCCGCATCACCGAGGAGCTCGCCCGCCGCTACGCCGGCCACCCCGCCCTCGCCCTCTGGCACGTCCACAACGAGTACGGCGTACCCGTCTCCGCGTGCTACTGCGACCACTGCGCCGCCCACTTCCGCCGCTGGCTCACCGCCCGCCACGGATCGGTCGACGCCGTCAACAAGGCCTGGGGCACCGCCTTCTGGGGGCAGCACTACCGCACCCTCGACGAGATCGACCCGCCGCGCACCACCCCCACCGTAGGCAACCCCTCCCAGCAGCTGGACTACCGCCGCTTCGCCGACGCCACCCTGCGCGAGAACTTCACCGCCGAACGCGACACCCTGCACCGGCTCGCCCCCGGCATCCCCGTCACCACCAACTTCATGACCGCGCTCAGCCAGTGCGACTCCATCGACTACTGGGCCTGGGGCCGCGAGGTGGACGTCGTCACCAACGACCACTACCTGATCACCGACGGCCGCCGCACCCACGTCAACCTCGCCATGGCCGCCGACCTCACCCGCTCCGTCGCGGGCGGCGCCCCCTGGCTGCTCCTCGAACACTCGACGAGCGGCGTCAACTGGCAGCCCCGCAACCCCGCGAAGCGCCCCGGTGAGATGGCCCGCAACAGCCTCGCGCACATGGCCCGCGGTTCGGACGGCGCGATGTTCTTCCAGTGGCGGCAGTCCCGCGGCGGCGCCGAGAAGTTCCACTCCGCGATGGTTCCGCACGGCGGCACCGACACCCGGATCTGGCGCGAGGTCACCCGGCTCGGCGCGGACCTCGGCCTCCTGGACGGCATCCGCGGCACCCGCACGGTCGCCGACGCCGCGATGGTCTGGGACTGGCAGTCCTGGTGGGCCCAGTCCCTGGAGTGGCGCCCCAGCCAGGACCACGACGCCCGCGAGCGCGCCGACACCTACTACCTCTCGCTCTACGACCGCCACCTCACCGTGGACTTCGCCCACCCCGAGGCCGACCTCTCCGCCTACCCGCTCGTCGTCGTGCCCGCCCTCTACCTCGCCACCGAGCGCGCGGGCGAGAACCTGCGCCAGTACGTCGAAGGGGGCGGCACCCTCGTCGTCTCGTACTTCTCCGGCATCGTGGACCCCGACGACAACGTCCACCCCGGCGCCTACCCCGGTGTCCTGCGGGACGTACTCGGCCTGACCGTCGAGGAGTTCTCCCCGCTCGGCGAGGGCGACACCGTCCGCCTCGTCACCCCGGAGGGCGCCCCCGAGGGCCCGTCGCTCACCGGCGACCTCTGGTCGGACGTGGTGGTCCCGCGCGGCGCCGAGACCATCTGGTCGTACGCCGACGGGATCGCCGGAGGCCGGCCCGCCGTCACCCGCAACCGCCTCGGCGCCGGCACGGCCTGGTACGTCTCCACCCGGCTCTCCGGCCCCGACCTCGACGCCGTGCTCGACCGCGCCTGCGAGGACGCCCGGATCGCCCCGCGCACCTCGCTCCCGCACGACGTGGAGGTGGTCCGCCGCACCGGGGAGAGGGGCACCTACCTCTTCGTCATCAACCACACCGAGGGCGACACGAAGGTTCCGCTCGACGCCCCCGGCACCGAACTCCTCACCGGCGAGCCCGCCACCGGACACCTCGCCGTCCCGGCGGGCGCGGTCCGGGTCGTACGGCTCGACGCCTGAGCGCACCACCCGCACCACCGGCAGGACCCCCGTATCCCGCACGACGGCCGAAGGGACATCGACGACGATGTACGGAAAGACGCTGTTCGCAAAGGCACCGTTCGCAAAGGCGCCGTTCGCACGAGCGCTGTACGGCAGGACGGCGTACGCACCTGAGGCGGCCGTCCGCCGCACCCCGCGCGGCGGACGCCGGGCCGCCGCCGCGCTGACCGCTCTCGGCGGGCTGCTGCTCGCGGCGCTCCCCGCCCAGGCCGCCCACGCGGCGGCCACCGTCACCAACCCCGGCTTCGAATCGGGCGCCACCGGCTGGACCACCTACTCCGCCGGCGGTCAGAGCGCCGCCTCCTTTACGGAGGCCGGCGGCCACGCGGGCTCCACCCGGCTCAGCCACTGGTCGGCCTCCGCCTACAAGGTGGAGACGTACCAGTACCTCTCGGGGCTGACCAACGGCACGTACACACTCAGCGCCTGGGTCCGCTCCAGCGGCGGCCAGAACTCCGCGTACATCGCCCTCCGCAACTGCGGCTCCACCGAACAGCGCACCGACCTGCCGCCCACCGCCAACGGCGCCTGGATACGCCTGGTCACCTCCGTCAAGGTCACCGGCGGCGCCTGCACCATCAGCCTCGACTCCGACGCCCACGCCGGGGAATGGGCCAACTTCGACGACATCACCTTCACCCCCGGCACCACCGGCCTCAGCGTCAAGGGCGGCGACCTCTCCACCCTCCCCAAGAACGAGGCCCACGGCGCCGTCTACCGCACCGCGAACGGCACCGCGGGCGACGCCATGGGCCTGCTGCACTCCGCCGGAATGAACTACGTACGCCTCAAGGTGTGGGTGAACCCGGCCGACGGCTACAACGACAGGGCCCACGTCCTCGCCATGGCCAAGCGCGCCAAAACGCTCGGCATGAAGATCCTCGTCGACTTCCACTACTCCGACGCCTGGGCCGACCCCGGCAAGCAGACCAAGCCCGCCGCCTGGGCCGGTCACGGCTACACCCAGCTCAAGACCGACGTCTACAACCACACCTACGACGTGCTCAACGCCCTCAAGGCCCAGGGCACCACGGCCGACATGGTGCAGATCGGCAACGAGATCAACGCCGGCCTGCTCTGGCCCGAAGGCTCCACCGACAACTGGACCCAGCTCGCCGGCCTCCTCACCGCCGGTACGAACGCCGCCAAGGCCGTCTCCTCCTCCACGAAGGTCGCCCTGCACCTCGCCAAGGGCGGTGACAACGCCGGCACCCGCTGGTGGTTCGACAACGCCGTCGCCCACGGCGTGCCCTTCGACGTCATCGCCCTCTCGTACTACGGCTACTGGCACGGCCCCCTCTCCGACCTCCAGACCAACCTGGACGACACGGCCTCCCGCTACGGCAAGCCGGTCCTGGTCGCCGAGACCGCGTACGCCCACACCCTCGCCGACAAGGACGGCCTGGAGAACAACATCGCCACCGCCGACCAGCTCGTCGCCGGCTACCCCGCCACCCCGGCGGGCCAGGCCGCCAACTTCCGCGACGTGCTGAACGTCGTCGAAGCCGTCCCGGGCGGCCGGGGACTCGGCGCCGTCTACTGGGAGCCCGGCTGGACCGCCGTCACCGGCAGCGGCTGGGACCCGGCCGACGCGTCCTCCGGCAATGCCTGGGAGAACCAGGCGCTCTTCGACTACAACGAGAAGCTCCTCCCGGCGGCGAACTGGTTCTCGCACCGGTAAGGGCTGCTCCCGGCGTCCTACGGGGAGTGCGTGCCGGGCACCCGTACCGGTTACCCGTACCGGGATTGGCGAGGCCCCGCCGTTCCTCCGTACCCCGGGGAGCGGCGGGGCCTCGTCGTCCCGGTTCTCCGGCGGCCGTACCGCGGCGGGCCCGGAGTGCGTAGTGTCCTCGCCGTGGAACTGACCATGACCGACATCGCGCCCGCAGACCCCGCCATGGCCTCCGACGTCGCTCCGCTGATCCGAGCACTGAGGCCGGGGCTGACGCAGGCGGGTTTCATGGAGTTCGCCGCCGAAGCGCACGCGCAGGGGCTCGTCTTCACCGCCGCCCACGGCGACGGCCGTTGCGTCGCGGTCGCCGCACACCGGGTGCTGGCGACCAGCCGGGGCCGGCTCCTCTTCGTCGACGACTTGGTCACCGCCCCCGGAGTGCGGTCGGGCGGTATCGGCACCCGGCTGATGAGTGAGCTGGAGGAACGGGCGCGCCGGGCCGGCTGCACCCGGATCGAGCTCGACTCGGGGGTCTCCAACCACGGCGCGCACCGCTTCTACCACGCGGGACGCATGGCGATCGTCGCACTCCACTTCGCCCGCGACCTCTCCGACGGCCGGTAGCCGGCGTCCGGCAGTGCCGACCGGTCGCCGGTGGCCGGTAGTCGGCGGCCAGGGGTCGGTGTCCGCCCGAGCTTCGTCCCGGCGCCCAACTTGACGTACCCGTGAGCCGCCCTTTGACCCGCGCGGTGACGGCTCTGCACCATTCCTGGCATGGGCGAAACCACCAATGAGAACAAGCCGCTTTTCCGCGCCGAGGCCGAAATCGACATCTCGGCCACACCGCAGGAAATCTATTCGGTGATCAGTGACCTCCCGCGCAGTGGGGAGTGGAGTCCTGAATGCCAGGGCGGCGAATGGGTCACCGGTGAGCCGGCCACGGCGGGCGCGGTGTTCCGGGGGGAGAACCGCCGTGACCCGGATGTCGTGGCGTGGGCGCCCGTCGTCCGGGGAGTCTGGACCACCTACTCCGAGGTCGTGACCGCCGAGCCGGACCGCACCTTCCGCTGGGCGATGCACGACAGCGCGGGCCGGAAGCAGCACAGCGTCTGGGGTTTCGACATCAGGGAGGCCGACGGGAGCAGCGTGCTGGTGCACCACTTCCGGATGGATGCCGCCACCGAGGGCATCGTCGGGATCACCTCGGAGATGGACGAGACCCAGAAGGCACGGTTCTTCGAGGAGTGGGGCGACAAGATCGCCGGTGACCTCGCCGTCACCCTGGAACGCATCAAGGTCGTCATCGAGAAGCAGTGAGCCGCCGGACCGAATATCGGCACGCACGCGTGCCGAGCGTTCCATCCATGTCAAGGGCTGAAATCAGGTAGCTGCGGCTGAGAGGGCGGGCAGGTGCTTCTTCAACGTATCGGAAACCAGGGCATTCAACTCGGGAGGCTTTTCGAGCGGGCCGCCTCCCGCCACGGGGCGAACGTCCTCATTCTGGACCACGATCTCGACGTGGCGCCGGAGCTGGGCCGGCGGGCGACCATCGCCGAGGTGGCGGACCTGGTGGACGATCTCGCTTCGCGGCTGTGGGCCGCGAAGGTCCGCCCCGGGGGGCGCGTGGTCGTCTACAAGTCCGACGGTTTCGACATCACCCTGCTGGCCTGTGCGGCGACACGCATAGGCGCCGTCCCGGTGCTGTTGTCGCCGAAACTGGACGGCGCGACCGCCGCCGAACTGGTGCGCCGCACGGACCGGCCGTGCCTGATCACCGACCAGGACAAGCTGGAGAACGAGCTGCCGGCGGAGGTGTTCGACCTCGCCGATCAGGTGGTCCTCACCTCCGGCAGCTACCGGGACGCCGTCGAACTGCGGTCGCTGGCCGGGGTGGAGCGGGTCACCCCGGTCATCATGCCCGCGGATCATCCGACGCTGATCACCCACACGTCGGGAACCACCGGCACCCCCAAGCTGGCCGTGCACACCGGCTTCAGCCTGGAATCGCGCTACCGCCCCCAGGCATCCGTCATCAGGCCGCTGATCCCCGGCCGCGAGACCATCGCGATCCACGTCTCCTTCGTGCACTCCCGGCTCATCACCGCGCTCGCCATCGCGCTGTACCGCGGGTTCCCGCTGGTGGTGCTCCGGGGGTCGGACCCGAAGCTCATCGGCGACCTGTTCGCCCGCGTGAAGCCGGGCATCCTGGAAGCGCACCCCAACTCCTACATGGCGTGGGAGGAGTTGGCGGACGACCCTCGAGGGCCGCTGTCCAACGTCAAGCTCTACAGCAGTACCTTCGACGCGATCCACCCGCGCACCGTGCACCGCCTGTTGCGGGCCACCAAGCGCAGATCGCCGTTCTTCGGCCAGCTCTACGGACAGAGCGAGGTGGGCCCGGCGGTCGCACGCGGCTTCACCAGGCGCCGCACGCTGGACGACGACGGCCGCTGCGTCGGCCTCCCGTTCCCCGGCATGACGGAAGTCCGGGTGGTCAGCCGCGACGGGAACCCGCCGTCCGAGCAGAACCCCGGCCACATAGAGGTCCGCAGCGACGGACGGGTCGTCACCTACCTCGGCGAGCAGGAACGTTACGACGCCCAGGTGTCCAAGGACGGCTGGTGGCGGATGGGTGACGTGGGCTACCGCACCAGGTGGGGCTGCGTGCACCTGCTGGACCGCGAGGTCGACCTCATCGAGGGCTTCGGCAGCACCCTCGCCGCCGAGGACACGCTCTTCGGGAAACTGGCGGAACTCACCGAGGTCATCATCGTCCCCGGCGCCGACGGCAGGGCCGTGCCCGTGGTGTGCACCAAGGACGACGAGCCCCTGGACCCCGCGGCCTGGAAGCGGGCGACGGCCACCCTGCCGCCGATGGCCGAGCCGGTGCAGTGGAAGCTGGACGACCTTCCGCAGACCGCGACCACCAAGATCAAGCGGCTGGAGCTCGCCCGGCTGCTGGCGGCCGGAACGTAGTGCCCCTCCCGGCAAGCTTCGTCCCGTCGCGGTGGTCGGCACGCCCGCTCGCGGTGTTGGCAGAAAGCCCTGGTAGCTCCGCTACGAGGGCCTCCGGCCGCCTTGCGACCGCACGCACCGACCACCGCTCTTCACGGGGCGGACACTGCCGGTCGCGGCACGGGTAACGGCGGCCCGCCCCGGCCGCACCCGAAGCGCGGGGGGGCCCCCCCGCCACCCCGGGGCCCCCCCCCCCCCCGCGGGGGCCCCCCCCCCCCCCCGGGGGGGGGGCCGCGGGCGCCGGCCCCCCCCCGGGGCCCCGGGGCCCCGCCCCCCCC
>NZ_JBIAJC010000001.1:651617-722931 GCF_042871745.1 Streptomyces sp. NPDC005576
CGAAGCCCCGGCCGCCGGCGCCACGCGCACTCCCGTCCCCCACTCCCCGGCCGGGGGCCCCCCCCCCCCCGGGCCGCGCCCCCCCCCCCCCCCCCCCCCCGCGGGGCCCCCCCCCCCCCCCCCCCCCCCCCCCCCCCCCCCCCCCGCTTCCGTGTGCCCCCGCCCTCCGCCGGTGGCGGAGCCGTCGGCGCCGGCCCGCCCGGCGGAACCCTGTCCCGTCGCCCGGCCCCGCAGCGAGAAGCGCCATCACCCGGCCCCGTCGGCCGGAGGCAGCCCGGCGAGGAGTTCCTCCACCAGCGGACGGCAGCCGCCGCAGCCGGTCGTCGCCCGCGTCGACGCGGCGACGGACGCGACCGAACGAGCGGCGCCCGCGCCCGCGCAGTGCCGCAGGATCTCGCTCCTGGGCACGCCGTTGCAGAGGCAGACCAACTCGTCGGCGGCAGCGGTGGTGCGGGCCGCCGCCCCGGCCAGTTCCGGGAAGAGCAGCAGCCGCCGGTCCTGCGGCACGGCCGCCCGCCGGTCGAAGAGCTGGGTGATGGTGCCGACGGTGGCGCTGCCACCGACGAGGATCGCGCCCGCCACCCGGCCGTCCCGGATGACCAGCTTCTGGTAGACGTTCCGGCTGGAGTCGAGGTAGGTGAGCACCTCGTCCCCGTCGTCGGAGCCGTCCGCGCCGACCTCGCCCATGGTGGCGAGGTCGATACCGGTGGTCTTGAGCCGGGTCACCACCCGGGTGCCCCGGTAGGGCTCGGTGCCGGGGAGCGCGGCGATCGTCCGGGCGGCGACCCGCGCCTGCTCCCAGGCGGGCTGGACCAGGCCGTAGAGCGTCCCGCGGTGCTCGGCGCAGTCTCCGATCGCGAAGATCCGGGGATCGGCCGTACGCATCCGGTCGTCGACGACGATCCCGCGCCCGACCGGCAGTCCGGCCGCCGCCGCGAGGGCGGTGGCCGGGCGCATACCGCAGGCGACGACCAGTACGTCCCCCGGGACCAGCTGCCCGTCCGCGCACCGCACGCCCTCGAACCGGCTGTCCCCGACGACCGACTCGACCTGGACACCCACCCGGGCGGCCACGCCCAGCTCGGCCAGGGAGGCCCGCAGGGCCCGGCCGCCGGCTCCGTCCAGCTGCCGGCTCATCAACCACTCCCCGCCCTGGAGGATCTCCGCCCCGATGCCCCGCTGCACCAGACCCCGGGCGGCCTCCAGGCCGAGCAGGCCCCCGCCGAGGACCAGGACCCGGGCGGAGTCCCCGTCCGTACGCCGCTCCGCCCCCTCGACGAGGCGGAACACCTCCTGGCAGTCGTCCAGGGTCCGCAACACGACGATCCCCGGCAGCAGCCGCACCCCGTCGTCCCCGTGGAGCCCCTTGACCGGCGGCAGCAGCGCCGAGCCCCCGGTGGCGAGCACCAGCGTGTCGTAGCCGGTGACGCTGCCGTCGGCGGCCGTCACGGTGCGCGCCGCGCGGTCGACGGCGGTGACGGCGACGCCGGTCCGTACGGTGATCCCGGGCGGGAGGTCCGGCAGCCGGATGCTCCGTTCGTCGGCCTTCCCGGCCAGCAGATTGGTCAGCAGGACCCGGTTGTAGGCGGCGTGCGGCTCCGCACCGAGCACGGTGATCCGCACCTCGGAGCCGCCGGCGTGCAGTTCCGAGGCGATCCGGTGGCCCGCCATGCCGTTGCCCACCACTACTACGTGTCGCACGTGACCGACTCCAACCGGGCGGCGGACACCTTGAATTCGGGCATCCGGGACTGAGGATCGAGGGCGGACCCGACCAGCGAGTTGGCTCGGCCGGCGCCGCCCCAGTGGAAGGGCATGAAGATGGTGTCGCGCCGGATCGCGGTGCTCAGCCGGGCCTCGGCCACGGCCTTCCCCCGCCTGGTCACGACCTGGACCGGCGCGCCCTCCCCGATGCCGAGGACGGCCGCCAGGTCGGGGTGGAGCTCGACGAACGGCCTGGGCGCGCTCGCCAGGAGGGTGGGCACCCGGCGCGTCTGCGCGCCGCTCTGGTAGTGCTGCATGACCCGGCCGGTGGTCAGGTACAGCGGGTACTCGTCGTCGGGCTCCTCCGCGGCCGGCCGGTACTCGACCGGGAAGAACCGGGCGCGCCCGTCCGGGTGGGCGAAGGAGTCCAGGAACATCCGGGGGGTGCCCGTGGCCGTGGCCCCGGCCCGCTCCGGGCTGGGCCAGTGAACGCCGTCCTCCTCGTCGATCCGGCGGTAGCTGATGCCCGAGTAGTCCGCCACCCCGCCCCTGCTGGCCCGGCGCAGCTCCTCGAAGACGGCCTCGGGCTCGGCCGGGAAGCGGGCGGCGTGGCCCAGCCGCGAAGCCAGGTCCGCGATCATCTCCAGGTCGGTGCGCACGCCGGGAGGCGGCGGCCGGTGCCTGTGGCGGCGCAGCACGCGCCCCTCCAGATTGGTCATCGTGCCGTCCTCCTCGGCCCACTGTGCGGTCGGCAGGACGACGTCCGCGATCGCGGCGGTCTCGCTGAGCACCAGGTCCGAGACGACCAGCAGGTCCAGGGAGCGCAGCCGTGCCTCGACGTGCCGGGCGTTCGGGGCGGAGACGACCGGATTGCTGCCGAAGACCAGCAGCCCGCGCGCCCCGGCAGGGGTACCGAGCGCGTCCAGCAGCTCGTACGCGCTGGGCCCGGGCCCGGGCAGCGACTCCTCCGGTACGTCCCACACGCCGGCGACGTGGCGCCGGGCGGCGGGGTCGTCGATCCGGCGGTAGCCGGGCAACTGGTCGGCCTTCTGGCCGTGTTCGCGGCCCCCCTGGCCGTTTCCCTGGCCGGTCAGGCACGCGTATCCGGCGCCCGGAGTGCCGGGCAGACCGAGCGCCAGCGCCAGGTTGACGAAGGCCGAGACGGTGTCGGTGCCCTTGCTGTGCTGCTCCGCGCCGCGCGCGGTGAGCACCATCGACCGCTCGGCGCCGGCCAGGAGCTGGACGGCCCGCCGCTGGTCGCGCAGGGGAACGCCGGTGATGCGCTCGACCCGCTCGGGCCAGTAGTTGGCCACCACCCGCCGAACCTCGTCGTAGCCGGTGGTGCGGCGGGCGACGAACTCCTCGTCCAGGTGCCCGAGGGCGATCGCGATGTGCAGCAGGCCGTTGGCGAGGGCCAGGTCGGTGCCGGGCGCCGGCTGGAGGTGCAGGGTCGCGTGCTCCGCGGTGGGGGTGCGGCGCGGATCGACGACGATCAGGGACCCGCCGGCCTCGCGGGCCGCCAGCAGGTACTGCGTGAACGGGGGCATGGTCTCGGCCGGGTTGGAACCGATCAGCAGGATCGCGCCGGCCTCGGCGACGTCGGCCAGCGGGAACGGCATGCCCCGGTCGAGCCCGAAGGCCCTGTTGCCCGCTGCGGCGGCCGAGGACATGCAGAAGCGGCCGTTGTAGTCGATCCGCGAGGTACCGAGCGCGACCCGGGCGAACTTCCCCAACTGGTAGGCCTTCTCGTTGGTCAGCCCGCCGCCGCCGAAGACCGCGACGGCGTCCGCGCCGTCCTGCCGCTGGAGCCGCCGGACCCGCCGGACGATCAGGTCCATGGCCTCCTCCCAGGAGGCGGGGACGAGTTCGCCGTCGCGGCGGACCAGGGGGGTGAGCAACCGTTCGGGGGAGTGGAGCAGTTCCACCGACGTCCAGCCCTTCTGGCAGAGCGCCGCCCGGCCCGGCGCACCGCCCGGGCGGGCTGCCAGGGCCCGTGGCCGTACGGTGGTCAGGCCCTCCGGGCCGGGCTCCAGCCACATCCCGCACTGGAGGGCGCAGTACGGGCAGTGCGTCGCGGTGGGCGGGGTCCGGGGCGCCGGGGCGGGCGTCCGCGCCGACGGCTCAGACACGGAGGTCCACCAGGCCGGGCGCCGGCGTCCGGGCGCTCGCCCCGCGCCGCAGGTAGCAGAGCCAGGTCAGGCCCAGGCAGCACGCGTAGAAGACGGCGAAGGCGATCAGCGCCGCCTCGGCGTTCCCGGTGGCCGCGACCGACGCACCGAAGGCGCGGTTGACGAAGAACCCGCCGAGCGCGCCGATCGCGGAGGTGATGCCGAGCGCGGCGGCACTGTCACGGCGGCCCCGGGCGGCCACGGCCTCCTCGTCGGCGCCCGGACGCAGCCGCGCGAGCCGGGCCGAGCGGGCCGTGAAGATCGCCGGGATCATCCGGTAGGTGGAGCCGTTGCCGACGCCGGCGGTGACGAAGAGCAGGAGGAACGCGCCGAGGAAGAGCGGGTAGCTGTGGGCGCGCAGCGCGACCACCACGCCGAGGGCGCCCGCTCCCATCACCGCGAAGTTCCACAGCGTCACCCGGGCACCGCCCCAGCGGTCCGCCAGCCTGCCGCCGACCGGCCGGGTGCAGGAGCCGATCAGTGCGCCCAGCGCGACGTACGGGGCGAGGCCTTGCTCGGGGAACTCCACCTGGACGAGGAGCGGCAGCGCGGTCGCGTATCCGATGAAGGAGCCGAAGGTGCCGACGTAGAGCACCGACATGATCCAGGTGTGGGCGCTGCCCGCGATCCTGAGCTGTGCCGCTGCGGTGGAGCCGGCGCTCCGCAGGTTGTCCATCCCCCGGTACGCCGCGTACGCCGCGAGCAGGATGACCGGCAGCCAGATCCAGCCGGCCGCGGCGAGACCGAAGGTGGTGATGACCCAGGGCACCACCAGCTGCACGGAACTGACGCCGATGTTGCCGCCGGCCGCGTTCAGGCCGAGAGCGGCACCCTGCTTCGACCGCGGGTAGAAGTGGGTGATGTTGGCCATGCTGGAGGCGAAGTTGCCGCCGCCGACACCGGCGGTCGCGGCGATCAGCAGGAGGACCCAGTACGGCGTGGAGGGGTCGTCGACGGCGATGCCGAGCAGGCCGGCCGGGACGAGCAGCAGCAGGGTGCTGACCACGGTCCAGTTGCGACCGCCGAACCGGGCGGGGGCGAAGGTGTAGGGCACCCGCAGCAGGGCCCCGACCAGGTTGGGGAGGGCGATCAGCCAGAACAGCTGGTCGGTGGAGAGGGAACCGCCGCCGAGCCTGACCGCGACCACGCTCCACAGCGTCCAGACGGTGAAGCCGAGGTGCTCGGAGAGGATCGACCGGATCAGGTTCCGGCGGGCGACGTGACGGCCTCCGTCCGCCCAGAACCGCGGGTCGTCGGGGCGCCAGTCGTCGATCCACCGGCCGTCGACCGGGTCGGTGGGCCGTCGGGGGATGGTGGTCATGTGTCCTCTCCTGTGTGCGGTGCGCGCCACGGTGGGAAAGACGGCGTCCGGACGCCGGCGACGGTGGGGGCCCGGGACGTACCCGCTCCGGGCGCGGCGTCGTTGCCCGCCCGCGGATGCCTTCAGGCCCGCTCTCGTGGATTCGTGGTGGTACCCGGAGGTGTCGGGCCACGGGGGGACGCGGGCGGCTGCCGCCGGGCCCGTGCCGCCCGGGGCACGGGCCGCCCCGGGCCCGGACGCCGCCCGCCGGGTCGTGGCCCTTGGGGGGATGCCGGCCCCGGTGGGATCGAGCCTGCCCGGACCGGAGAGGCCGGGCAACCATCCCCGCCCGACCTTGTCAGGTGGCGGACCGCGGCGGACGGTTCCCAGCGGCCCGCCCCGCCGGGCGCGGGGCCCGAGTTGACACAGTGCGGCGCTCACCATTGGTCGCCGCCGAAGAGGCGCCCGAGGATGTACACGCGGAGTTCTTCCGGACGCCGACTGCGGGGGCACGGGGGCGACGCCGGCATCCACCGGGAAGGCAACGGTGCGGCGGCGCCCGCACCCCGCCGTGACCCTCGACGCCCGCTCCACGACTCCGGCCTCGTCGGCCGCGACCCACCCCGGGACACGGCCGGCCGGTGGCGGAGTGCGATTTCGCTTCCGAGACCAAACGAACGGGAAGAGAAGCATGTTCTTGCAACGGGTCGGCAACAAGGGCATCCAGCTGGGCACGGTCTTCGACCGGGCGGCCGCGCGTCACCCCGCGAACCCTGTCTATCTGGATCACGATCTCGACATCGCGCCCGAGCTGGGGCGCCGCATCACCCTCACGGAGATCGCCGGCCTGGTCGACGACACCGCCTCCCGGCTGTGGGCGGCACGGGTGCGGCCCGGGGAACGTGTGGTCATCCACAAGTCGGACAACTTCGACATCTCGCTGCTCGCCTACAGCGTCGCGCGCGTCGGCGGGGTGCCGGTGCTGCTCTCACCGAAACTGGACGGCGCCACCGTTGCCCGGCTGCTGCAGCGGCTCGGGCGGCCGACCCTGCTCACGGACCAGCCGAAGCTGGAGTCCGAACTGCCCGCCGAGGTCTTCGAGCTGGCCGAAAGGGTGCTGGTGGCGACCGGGGAGTTCCCGGGGGCGACATCGCTCGCCGCCCTCGCGGGGGCCGAACGCGTCTCCCCGGTGACCATGCCGCAGGATTTGCCCGCGCTCATCACGCACACCTCGGGCACCACCGGCCTGCCGAAACTCGCGGTGCAGACGGGCCACACGATCCAGGCGCGCTGCCGTCCGCAGTCGGTGCTGCTCGCTCCGGTGGGACGTCACGAACCCATCGCCGTCCACGTCTCCTTCGCGCACTCCCGCATGATCAGCGGGGTGGCGCTGTTCGCGCTGCGCGGCCACCCGCTCATCCTGCTGCGGGACGACGACCCGGAGCGCGCCGCCGAGCTCTTCGCCCGCGTCCCCCCGGGAGTCATCGAGTCCCACCCCAACACGCTGCTGAACTGGGAGACGCTGGCGAAGCACCCGGCGAAGCCGCTCGCGCGGGTCCGGTGCTTCAGCAATACCTTCGACGCCATCCACCCGCGGACCGTGGAGACCCTGCTGGGGGCGTCGGAGCGCAGCATGCCGTTCTTCGCGCAGACCTACGGGCAGAGCGAGACCGGCGCCATCGCTGCCCGTACCTACACCCGCAAGCACCGGGCCGGCGCCGACGGCAGGTGCGTGGGAGTGAACTTCCCCGGCCTGACCGAGATGCGGGTGGTGAGCCGGGACGGCAGGCCGCCGACCAAGGAGAACCCGGGCCGTATCGAGGCGCGCAGCGGCGGGCAGATCGTCACGTACCTCGGCGAGGAGGACCGGTTCGACAACCAGTTCTCCGAAGGGCGCTGGTGGCAGATGGGGGACCTCGGCTACCGCACCAGGCTGGGCTGCCTCCACCTGCTGGACCGGGAGGTCGACGAGATCCCCGGCATCAGCAGCACGCTGGACATCGAGGACAAGCTCTTCACGAGGCTCCCGGAGCTGCTGGAGGTCATCATCGTCCCCGGTGCGGGCGGGGCGCCGGTACCCGTCGTGTGCACCCGGGACGACCGGCCGCTCGACCTCGCCCGGTGGCGCGGCGCGGTCACCGGTCTCCCCGAGCTGGCGGAGCCGGTACAGCGCCGGCTGGACGACCTGCCGCACACCGCCACCACGAAGATCAAGCGCCTGGAGCTGGCCCGGCAGCTGAACACCCCCCAGGACGAAGCCCGCTGACCACCGGGCGGCTGGACGCGCGTCGGCCCGTACCGGGAATTCCCCGGTACGGGCCGGCCGCGTCCACCCCGCTCGCGCGTCGGCCGGGCCGCTACCGTGAGGAGAGCGCGACCGACGGCAGCAGCGCGGTGATCAGGCCCTGGACGATCCGGGGGCCATCCTGGGTGAGCACCGACTCGGCGTGGAACTGCATCGAGGCGAAGTGCGGGCCACGCAGCGCGTGCACCTCACCGCTCTCCCGGTCCCGGCTCACCTCGACCGGTCCCACCCCCTCGGCCTCGATCACGTCCACCGCGCTGGTGGCGACGAAGGTGTTGTAGAAGCCGACCCGCTCCCGGGAGCCGAACAGGTCGATCTCCCGCTGGACGCCCTGGTTCGGGACGTCACGGCGGCGCAGCCCGAAGCCGAGCAGCCCGCTCAGCACCTGGTGGCTCAGGCAGACCGCGACGAACGGCCGCCGGTCGTCCAGGAGCCTTTGCGCCGTCGCCCGCAAGGAGGCGATCTTGGCGTGATCGGACTGCTGCGGGTCGCCCGGCCCGGGGCCCATGACGACCAGGTCGTACCCGTCCACGGTGTGGTCCTCGTCGAACCGTCGCACCGTCACATCGAGTCCGAGCGAGCGCAGTTGGTGGTCGATCATCGAGGTGAAGGTGTCCTCGGCGTCGATCACCAGCACCCGGCGACCGGCGAGTTCGGGCGACGGGCCGCCCGCGGCCTCCCGCCCGCTGAGCCAGAAGTCCGCGATGGTGGCGTTGCGCCGCTCCAGCGCGGCCCGCACGCTCGGGTGGTCGGCGAAGCTCCGGGGCCCGCCCGACTCGAGCGCCGACAGCAGGCCGGCCGCCTTGGCCCGGGTCTCGGCCACCTCGGAGAGCGGGTCGGAGTGGCGGACCAGCGTGGCACCCACGCCGATCGCGATCCGTCCGGTCCGGCCGATCTCCGCGGTACGGATCAGGATGGACGAGTCCATGGCGCGCCCGCCCCGCTCGTCCCGGCCGAACAGCGCGACCACGCCGCTGTAGTAGCCCCGGCCGGTGGGCTCGTACCGCCCGATGACCCGGGCGGCGCTCTCCAGCGGGCTGCCGGTGACGGTGGGCGCGAACATCGTCTCCCGCAGGATCTCGCGCGGATCGCGACCGGTGCGGCCCTCGATGAAGTACTCGGTGTGCGCCAGCCAGGCCATCTCCTTGAGGTACGGGCCGACCACCCGGCCGCCCGTGTCGCAGATGCGGGCCATCATCTTGAGCTCTTCGTCGACCACCATGTACAGCTCGTCGGCCTCCTTGCGGTCCGCGAGGAAGTCCATCACCCCGTGGAGGCTCGGTCCGGAGGCCGGGTACCGGTACGTGCCGCTGATCGGGTTCATCACCGCGACGCCGTCGCTCAGGCTGAGATGGCGCTCGGGGGTGGCCCCGACGAAGGTCCGGTCGCCGGTGTGCACGACGAACGTCCAGTAGGCGCCCGCCTCGCGCTCCACCAGACGGCGGAAGAAGGCCAGGGCGGCGGCCGGCGTGTAGTCGGTGATGTCCGCGACGAAGGACCGTTTGATGACGAAGTTCGCGCCCTCGCCCCGGCCGATCTCGTCGGCGACCACCCGGCGGACGATCTCGGCGTACTCGTCGTCGGCGACGTCGAAGTGGCCGTCGGTCAGCTCGATCGGGGTGTCCGGGATCAGCGCCAGCGCGTCGGCGAGCCCCATCGTGGCCTGCTCGGTGACCGTCATCGCGATCAACGGGGAACCGTCGTCGGTGGCCGCGAAGCCGCGCTCGGCGATCTGGCGGTAGGGAACGATCGCCAGAACCTCGTGGCGGGCACCGCCCTCCGGCCCGGCCGGTGCGGGCAGCGGGATCTCGGCCAGCGTCGCCGGCGTGGTGACCTCGCCGAGCAGCACGTCCAGGGTTCCCCGGCCGGCCGCCTCGGGCCGGTGCAGGAGGGCGAAGGCCGGCGCCCGCCCCGCGAGCACCCGCCCCAGGAGGTCCGCGCTCATACGAAGACCTCCTTGGTGGTGACCACCATCGCGCAGCGTTCGGCGGCGTACTCCAGGGCGAGCCGGTGGTAGTCGGCGGAGAAGTCGGCGACCGCGTCCGCCACCAGGAACGGCTGGATGTCGTTGGTGAAGGCCTCGACCGCGGTCATCAGCACGCCGACGTGCGCGTACACGCCGCAGATGACGAGCTGGTCCCGGCCCGCCGCGCGCATCCGCTCCAGCAGGTCGGAGCGGAAGAAGGCGCTGTAACGCCACTTGGTGAATACCCAGTCGCCCGGCGCCGGTGCCAGCGGCTCGACGACCTCGCGGTCCGCCGGATCCACCCGCATGCCCGCGCCCCAGAAGTCCGCGAGCAGACCGCGCTGCTCCGGAGTCATTCCTCCCGGCTGGGCGGTGTAGGCGACCGGCATGCCCAGTGCGGCGGCCCGTTCGCGGAGCGCGACGGCGTTCCGTACGAGATCGCCGCCCGGCGCCGCGGTGGCCGGGAAGGGCTCCAGGAAGTAGCGCTGCATGTCGTGGACGAGCAGCACCGCGCGGTCGGGATCGACGCTCCACGTCGCGGTGTTGCCGGGCAGTTCGCCCGCTGTCGGCATGGGGTACGACTCGATGGCCGGTAGGCCTGCCATAGCCTTTTCTCCTTGCTGGGAACGTTCTGCGTGCGGGTGGTGCCGGGGCCCGGGGCCGCGGCCCCGGGCCCCGGCGGTACGGCGGGTCAGGCGCCGAGACCGGCGCCGCCGTCGACGGTGAGGTCGTGCAGGGTGATGTGGGAGGCCTGGTCGGAGAGGAGGAAGGCCACCGCGTCGGCGACGTTCGAGGGCTGGGCCAGCCGGCCCAGGGGGATACCCACCCGGAACGCCTCCGGCCGGCCCTGGATGGTGCCCTTCGGGCCCGACTCGTCGTGCCACATGGAGCTGAGCATCGGGGTGTCGGTCGAGCCGGGCGCCACCAGGTTGCAGCGGATGCCGTGCCCGGCGACCTCCAGCCCCAGGCTCTTCGTGAACATCGTCGCGGCGGCCTTGGAGGCGGCGTACGCGGCCATCCCCGCGCGAGGCGTGGCGGCGGCGTTCGACGCCACGGTGACGACCGCCCCGCGGCCGCGCGGGATCATCCGGTTGACCACCGCGCGGGACACGTGGAACACGCCGTGCACATTGACCCCGAAGGTGGCCAGCCAGTCCTCGTCGGTGAACTCCCGTACGTCACCGAGACGCAGTACGCCCGCCGTGTTGACCAGGTGCTCCACCGGACCGAGCTCCCGTTCCACCGCGTCGACCACCGCTTCGACGGCGGAACTGTCGGTGACGTCCAGCGGGAAGGCCGTGACCCGCAGGCCCTCCGCCGTCAGCTTGGCCACGACCTCGCGCAGACCCTCGGCGTCCCGGTCGGCGGCGGCCACCACCGCTCCTCGTTCGGCCAGTGCCCGGACGACGGCCTCGCCGATGCCCCCCGCCGCCCCCGTGACGAACGCGACCTCGTCGACGGTGCTGACCGCGTTGACCGTGTTGATCATGTGTCGGCTCTCCCTGTCTGCCGGCCCGGTGCCGGCCCGGAGTTTGTCGGTCGGTGTGGTCCGCGGACCCGTCGTCAGCCCTGCCAGGCCGACACCACGGCCACGGCCTGATCGGGGTTGAGTCGCGGGTCGCAGAAGCTGGTGTACTTGTCGCCGACGTGGGCCGCCCCGGACGCGTGGGAGGCGCACTCCGTGACGTCGTCGGGGGTGGTCTCCAGGTGCAGCCCGCCGGCCACCCCGCCCGCGGAGCGCACGGCGTACTGGAAGTCCCGGACCTCCCGGACCACGGTGTCCACCAGGCGCGTCTTGAGCCCGCCCGGCGCGGTGACGGTGTTGCCGTGCATCGGGTCGGTGAGCCAGCCGACCGGGTGTCCGGCCGCCTTCACCGCCCCGACCAGCGGCGGCAGCCGGTCGGCGACCGCATGCGCACCCATCCGCGCGATGAGGGTCAGGCGCCCCGGGATGCGCTCCGGGTCGAGCACCGCGCAGAGCTCCAGCAGCTCGTCGACCGCCATGTTCGGGCCGACCTTGCAGGCCACCGGGTTGACGACGGAGGCGAGCAACGCCACGTGGGCGCCGTCCACCTGGCGGGTCCGCTCACCGATCCACGGCCAGTGGGTCGAGGTCAGCAGCGGCCGGCCGTCCTCGTCCTGCCGGATCATCGGCAGCTCGTAGTCGAGGAGCAACGCCTCGTGGCTGGTCCACACCGGCGGAGAGGCGGCCGAGCGCCCCGCCGGGTCGAGCCATCCCAGATGGGTCATGGCCTCGCCGGCCGCCCGGTAACCGTCGAGCAGGCGCCGGGGGTCGGGCTGCCGCAACGTGGGGTCGGGCTCGGGGGAGTTGACCATGTGGCCCCGGTAGACCGGGAGTTCGACGCCGCCGACGATCTCGGTCGGACTCGACCTGGGCTTGGCGAACTGGCCGGCCATCCGGCCGACCCTGACCACCGGCTTGTGGGTACTCATCCTCATGAGGCCCGCCAGGACGTCCAGCAGGCCGCACTTGCGGGCGACGTAGTCGGCCGAGCACTCCGCCGGGTCCTCCGCGCAGTCGCCGGTCTGCATCACCAGCGCCTCCCCGGCGGCCACGTCGGCGAGGAGCGAGCGCAGCCGGCGCGTGTCCTCGGCGGCCACCAGGGCCGGCCGTCCGGCGAGTTCGTTCCTGACGTCCTGTATGTGTTCGCTGTCGGCCCAGTCGGGCTGCTGCAGAGCCGGTCTGGACCGGACGGCAGACGGTGCGGTGACCATGAGTGACTCCCGGAGCGAAAGTACGGTGGCCTCGGCGGCCGGGCGGGTCTCGCGAGAAAGCGACTCGGAGAAGCCAGAAGTGGCATGGAGGTGGGGGTGGCCGGTACGGCCGGCACCGGGCGAGTGCGGTCGCCGCCCCCGGGCGGCTGCGGCCCCTGGGGACGAGGCGCGCTGTCGGTGGACCAGGACCGCCCCCCCCGCGACGGGTGGGTGGGAAGCGCAGCGCCCCTGGCCGGCGATGGTCTGCGTGGCCGGCCGCCGGACGGCTGCGGTTCGTCCCGATCCTGGGACCCGGCGCCGGGCGCTGCCAACGGCCGCCGGCGCACTTCGTCAGGTGGCCGATACTCCATCAGGTCCGGTGCGGCGCGCCCTTCGAGGGCCCGGCGTCCCGGCAGGACGGCAGGTCACGACCGACTTGACATCAACGGGGCCGGGGAGTCGAGCCGGACCGAACGGCGGCCTATCATCCGTCCATTGCTGTTCGAATCCCTCGGCACGGACGACGCGAAGTGTGGTGATCCTTCCATGGCAGCCCTCCCGGTGGTGTGCACGGACGCCACGCTTCCGCGCGATCCGGTCTCCCGGTGCGCACCGCTCTCCGGACGTGCGCCCCTCGGTCACGGGGAGCAGGGCGACCGCTTACCCGCGCCCGGCCCGGCGCGCCCTCCGGCGCCGTCCGCGGACGGGACGGTGGTCTGAAGTGGCGCGGACGCAGCGCCCGGTACGCCCTCCCGCTGTACCGGCCGGCGGCGCGGCGGGTGAACCGGCGGCCGGCGGCCCGCGGCGATCGGCACTCTCCTGCCGTGCGCCGCGGGCCGTCGGCCGACCGCCGGTGAAGGCCTCCGGACGGGGCACGAACCGCTCAGTGGATCAGGGGGTCCGGGTCGCGTTCCGGCAGCTCCAGTCCTGCCAGGGCGAGCAGCGGCGCAGCCTTGACCACGGTCTCCTCGAACTCCTCCGCCGCGTCGGAGAGCGCGATGATCGCGCCGCCGACGCCGTAGCGCAGCCGCCCCGGCGTGATCACCGCGGTGCGGATCACCACGCTGAGATCCGCCGCCCCGGTCAGCGAGAAATATCCGATGGCGCCGGAGTACACCCCGCGGGGCCCCTGTTCCAGCCGGTCGATGATCTCCATCGTGCGCACCTTCGGGCAGCCCGTCATGGAACCGGGCGGGAAGGCCGCCCGGGTGACCGCGACGGCCGAGCAGTCCGCCCGCAGCGTGGCGCGCACCGTGCTGACCAGTTGGTGGGCCCTCGCGTACGTCTCGACGCGGAAGACGTCGCCCGCTTCCACCGAGCCGATCTCCGCGCAGCGCCCGAGGTCGTTGCGGACCAGGTCCACGATCATCAGGTTCTCGGCGCGGTCCTTCTCGCTGGTCCGCAGTTCGGCCGCCAGCGCCTCGTCCTCGCCCGGTGTCGCCCCGCGCGGCCGGGTCCCCTTGATCGGCCTGGACTCCGCGACGCCGTGGCGGTCCACCCGCAGGAACCGTTCGGGCGAGGTGCTCAGCACGGAGAGGTCACCGAAACGCAGCAGGGCTCCGAACGGAGCCGGGCTGTGGCGGCGCAGGAACCGGTAGCCCTGCCAGGGGTCCGGTGCCCCGTCGGCCTCGATCATGTTGGTGAGGCAGACCTCGTACGTCTCGCCGGCGGCGATCTCCTCCTGGCAGATGTCGATGAGGTCCAGGTAGGCGGCCCGGTCGTGCCGCATGCGCAGGGCGTCGAGAGGCTCGGGCCGGGGCGGGTGCAAGGCGCCGCGCCCGGTGAGTCCGGCCAGCTGCGCGGCGGTCTCCTCCAGCCAGCTCCGGGCCTGCTCCTCCGTGCCCTCGTCCGCGAGGGCGAGCAGATGCGTGGTGCCGGTGGCGTGGTCGAGGACCAGCGCGCGGTCGCTGAAGACCATCACGGCGTCGGGTTCCTGCGAGCGGTGGGCCGGCCGGCCGCCGCACTCGGTTTTCAACTCGTAGCCCAGATAGCCGACCCAGCCGAGGGCGAAGTCGAAGGGCAGTTCCGGGATTTCGGTCCGGATCGACGCGAGGTCGCGGTCCAGCCACTCGAAGAAGCCGCTGGTGACCACCTCCGTGGACGTCGCCGACCGGACCGTCACCGTTCCGCTCGTCACGTCGGCCCGGGCGATCCTGGCGAGCGGGCCGCCGGCATCCCCCATGAGGGAGAATCTGGCCCGGCCGGAGTCGGGCCGGCTGCTGTCCAGCCAGTAGGCGTGCTCGCCCTGGCGGAAGATCCGGTCGAAGGCGAGTTCGTCCTCCCAGCGGGTCTCCGTCGAGCGGGTCAGGACGCGGAGCCGGCGCGGCGGTGCCTCGTCGGAGGCCGTCCGGACAGCCGACGGGCGCGGGCCGGCCTCGCCGGGGGCCGCCGCCGCACGGGGGACGGGTCGGCCGGAGCCGCGCTGCCGCGTCAGCCGGCGAAAGTTGTCCAGGAGCTGGTGCCCGTACTCGCCGCCGATCGATTCCGGATGGAACTGCACCCCCCACAAAGGGCGTTCGCGATGCCGCACTCCCATCAGGACTCCGTCGGGAGTCCAGGCGGTGGCTTCCAGCTCGGACGGCAGCCGGTCGACGGCCAGCGAGTGGTACCTGACCGCCCGGAAGGGGGAAGGGAGTCCTTCGAAGAGGTCGGTTCCGGTGTGCAGCACGGGGGAGACACGGCCGTGGCAGGGCTCCGGTGCGCGGTGCACCCGGGCTCCGTACAGTGCCGCCAGCCCCTGATGCCCCAGGCACACTCCCAGGATGGGCAAGGACCCCTCTTCCAGCACCTGTTGGCAGATGCCGAAGTCCGCGGCACGGGTCGGACTGCCAGGTCCGGGGGACAGCACGACGTTGTCGAACTCCGCCACGTACCTGAGGTTCCAGCGGGGGTCGTCGTTGACCACGACCTCGGGCTCCCGGCCGTTCACCTCGGCCAGATAGTGAAAGAGGTTGTAGGTGAACGAGTCGTAGTTGTCGATCAGCAGCGTGCGCACGGAGCCTTCCGACGGGCTGGTGGGCAACGCTGTGTGACGTTCGGTCAGCATGTCGGCTCCACCGCGAGCAGCATGTGCTCCACCTCGTGCTCACCCTCCTGGAAGACGGCACTGCGCACCACCCTGAGCGTCCGGTCGCACGCGTCGGCGATCCGGGTCAGGGTGACCAGGTCGCCGCGCCCGCTGAAGTGCAGCAGCGCGATCCCCTCCGGCGTCAGGCGGTGAGGCGCCTCGGCCAGATACCGGCGGTGCGTCGCGTACCCCGGATCGACGTAGCCGCGTTCGTGCATGGTCTTGTACTGGTAACTCTCCGGAGCCAGGACGTAGTTGGAGTGCCAGAAGACCGTGTCGAAGCGCTCGTCCGCGGCCAGGCCGGCGAACAGGTCGCTGCGCACGCTCCGTACGCGCTCCTGAACGCCGTGCCGTACGGCGTTCATCGCCGTGTTCCGGACCGCCGCCTCGTTGATGTCGGTGGCCACCACCGACGTGCAGCCGCTCAGCGCGCTGGCCACCGCGATCACCCCGGTCCCGCAGCCGATCTCCAGCAGTGAGCCGGTCCGCGGGGACGCCGCCGGATCCGCCAGGCCCATCAGTTCCATGGAGAACGCCGTGGTCGGCGAGTACACCGGCGCGAACACCTCCGGCAGGAGGTCCCACTCCCGCCCGCACAGTCTGAAACTCGCCGGCCGGTCCTTCTGCTCCAGGGCCTGCCGGCTCCTTTCCAGGGACCGACGGTAGTCCTGTACCACCTTCATGATCGTTTCCTCTGAATGCCTGTTCGGCCATCGGGCGCAGCCGCCCTCCGTGCCGTCTTCCGGTGGAATCCTGCCCACGGGACCGCATGGGTGGAAGGTGACCCAGCAACACAACGGACCGCCGGCCGTGGTGCCCCGGCCACCGTCCACCCCTTGAACAAGATCAACAAAACGTTGACTCCGGCCACCCCGGTAAGTAATTTGGCGATCACACGTGGTCGCGGCCGCACACCAGTGGGGGCAGAGGGCGGGGGCGTCATGGCGCGGCAAGGAGATCCGGGCGGGACGGACGCACTGGCGGTACTGAGACTGCTGGCGGACGAGGCCCCGCCGGCGCGTTTCGAGGCACTCGTGGCGCAGGCGCGCCGCGACGGCGCCACCGCCGACGAGCTGGACATCCTGGAGACCACGACCCAGCTCGCCCTGAACATCCACGCCCGGCGGGAACGCCGGCAGCAGCGTGATGCCGGTCTGTCCATGCTGCTGGACACCGCGCGCGACCTGGTCATCCCCAACGATCTCGACGTGATGTTCAAGGTCGTCACCCGTCGTGCGCGACTGCTGCTCGGTGTGGACATGGCCTACATCAGCCTCCCCAGTCCGGAGGACGGGGTCTCGTACGTGCACGCCTCGGACGGTCACACGTCCACACTCAACGTCGGGCTCCGGCTGCCCGGGAACGCCGGACTGGGCAACACCGCCCTGGCCAATCTGGGACCGGTCTGGACCCCTGACTATCTCAACGACCCCGGGATAAAGCACAGTCCGAACATCGACGAGGTGGTCAGGGTCGAGGGGCTGCGGGCGATCCTGGCCGTCCCGCTGAGCCACGACGCGCTTCCCTTCGGTGCCCTCTACGTCGCCGACCGCTCCGTACGCCACTTCACCAGGGACGAGATCTCCCTGATCAGCTCCCTGGGCGACCTGGCCGGCCTGGCCATCGAACGGACCAAGCTCCTGGAGCGGACCGTCACCACCGCGCAGGTCCTGACCAGGGAGAACGCCCGGACGGCCGGGGACCTGGCCGAGAGCCGCGAGCTCGGCCGGATCCACCGCGAACTGATCGAGCTGGGTCTGAACGGTGCGGACCCGAAGACGCTGGCCACGGTGGCGAGCCGGTACCTGCGCGGCAGCGTGCGGATCTGCGCGGCCAACGGCACGGTCCTCACGACGGTCGGCCGGATACCGGAAGCCGGCCTCGCCGCCACGGCATCGGCCATCATGGAGGCCCATGCCGCCGGTGAGCCGGTCGCGATCGACGGCGGCATGTGGGCCACGCCGATCAGCGCCGGTCAGGAGAATCTCGGCGCGCTGCTGCTGAAGCCCGAACAACACCCCACGGAACGCGACAACCAGCTGCTGCGGCTGGTCGCGCAGGCGGTGGCGGTCCAGCTGCTGCTGGAAGCCGGCAAGACCGCCGTGACCCAGGGCCGCGCCCACGACGAACTCCTGGAAGAACTGCTCGCCGTTCCGCCCCGGCCGCCGCGCCAACTGGAGGAACGTGCCCGTCGGCTCGGCATGGACCTCAGCACACCCCACGTCGTGGTCATCGCCCGGCCCGAGGGCGAAGCCCGCGGCAAGGCCTTCACCTGGGCCTCCTCGTACGCGCACCGGATGAACGGGCTCAAGACCGTCCACACCGACAGCGTCGTGCTGCTTCTGCCGGGCACCGACGCGGGCGCGGCCGCGGCGGCGGTCTCCGACGAACTGCCGCTCCTGCTCGACGAACCGGTGACGGTCGCCGGTGCCGGGCCGGTCACCGACGCGGCCTCCGTCTTCCACTGCCACCGGGAGGCGCTGCGCTGCCTCGACGCGATGACGGCCATCGGCACCACCGGACACTCCGCCTCCGCACGCGAACTGGGCTTCCTCGGTGTGCTGCTCGGGGACGACCGCAGCGCCGAGGGCTTCGTCGAGTCGGTGATCGGTCCCGTACTCGAGTACGACCAGCTGCGGCAGACCGAACTCACCCGGACCCTCACCGCCTACTTCGAGACGGGCAACAGCCCGACGCACGCGGCCCAGCGGCTGCACGTCCATCCCAACACGGTCGCCCGCCGGCTGGAGCGGATCGGTGAACTCCTGGGACGGGACTGGCAGCGACCCGAGCGCGCGCTCGAGGTCCAGCTCGCGCTCAGGCTCTCGCGCATCCGCGAGATCCTGATCGGACGGAGTGCCCCGCCGGGGTCGGCGGGCCGGTCCTGAGGCCCGCCGGGCCGGGGGTGCTCACCCGGTCCGGCCGGACCGCCGCCGTGGCCCTCAGGACGCCCGGCACAGTCGGCGGTCGTTGGCCCAGGCCAGCGCGGTGACCGCGTGGGCGGCCGAGGCGAGAGTGACATGGCGGTGCCAGCCGCCGAACGAGCGCCCGGCGAAATCCCTGATCCCCACCTGATCGGCGATCTCGGTGAAGTCCCGCTCGACCCGGCCCGTCAGCCTGCTCAGGCGGAACGACGTGGCCGGCGACTGCTCCGTCAGGTCGGTCAGCCACAACTCCTGGGGCCAGCGCCTTCCGTTCGTCCCCGCCCCGATCAGCAGCAGATCCCCGTCGCCGCGCACCGGGCGGTGGCCGGGCAGGGACAGGCGCCGGCCGCGCGAGGGAATCCGGACCCGGACCCCGGCGACCAGGCTGGTCCGCTGCCTCGACTCCTGGGCGTGGTCCGTCCACGCCACCGGCCGCCGCAGGTCCCGGGCCGCCCCGAGGATCTGGTGGGCCGGAAGCGCGTCGGCGCCGTGGCCCGGCAACGCCTGGTCGACGAGGCTCAGCGCGAGGGTACTGGTGACCCGGGCCACGAACGGCACGTGCGCGCCCTGCAACCGCCGCACCATCGTCATGCCGTCCGCCTCCCGCGCGTCCATCACCACGGGCCGCACCGGCAGCCGCCATGCCGACATCAGCTCCAGGAACGTCTCCACCGCGCACTCGCCGAGCGTCTGCGGGTCCACGCTCTCCGGGATGGACGCCTGCCTGCGCCGCGGCGCGTCGTCGAGCCAGGCCTGCGAGAGGTGCAACCCCCAGTTCACCGGCACGCTCACCTCCTCCGACGCCGACCAGACGCCGACGGCCTGCTGCGCGTTGAGCACCTGGCCGAGCGAGGGGATGAACCTGCGGTCCACGCCGACCGAACGCTCTCCCGCCTTCGGGATGACGATCGGCTGCACCACCCAGGCCTGCGGCGGGGCGACTCGTACCAGGTGGTCCGCCAGTGCCTGACGGACCGGACCCCAGTCCCACGTCGAGCTGCTGACGAAGTGGTGCAGGTTCTGTTCGGTGGCCTGGCCACCGGTCAGGCCCGCTATGTTGCGGATCGACTTCCGGCCCTGGGCGCCCAGCAGCCCCCGCACGTACTCGACGCCCTTGCGGCGCTGGTCCGCCCGGGCCAGCGAGGCGAACAGGAACGAGCACAGCTCGGTGAGGACGACGTCGTGGACGTCGGCGCACACCGATACGTTCCCCTGTCGCCGCACGTCCCCCCTGTGCAGGCCAACGTGATTCATCGAGCTCTCCTCAACGCAGAAGATCGAACGCGGGTTCAAGCGGCTCCACGCTAGGCAGCTCTTTCGGATCCGGCCCAGGTGCACAGAACACCTGCCGCGCGCGGTGACCGATGGCCGGACCACCATCCGGCCGCCGAGCGCCTTCCGGAGGTCCGGACACACCACCGCGCATGTGTGGCCGGACCATCGGACGGGCCTCTCCGATGTGGAGTTGACGGAAAAACCCCTCATCACGACGGTCTTCGCCGGGGTGGTGCGAGACTCCGTGACCATGCGTGCAGCCTTCATAGAGAAACTCGGACCGCCGGAGAACATCCGCTACGGCGAGATCCCCGCCCCCAGGCCGGGCCCGACCGACGTACTGGTCGACGTCACGGTCACGACCGTCAATCCGGTGGACACCTTCGTGCGATCCGGGCTCTTCAGGACCCCCGCCGAGTTCCCGCTCGTGGTGAGCCGTGATCTGGTCGGCACGGTCGCCGCGACCGGGCCGAGCACCCCGGGCTTCGCCGTCGGCGACCCGGTCTGGTCCAACAGCCTGGGCCACGGCGGGCGCCAAGGGGCCGCCGCCGAACAGGCCGTGGTGTCGGCCGACCGCCTGTACCACCTCCCCGAAGGCGTGGATCCGGACGAGGCGGTGGCCATGGTGCATCCGGCCGCGACAGCGCATCTCGGCCTCTTCACCCACGGCCGCGTCCGGCCCGGTGAGACCGTCCTGGTGGGCGGTGCGGCCGGAAACGTCGGCGGCGCGCTGGTCGTACTGGCCGCCGAGGCCGGCGCCCGGGTGATCGCCACCGCCTCCGCCGAGGACGCCGACTACTGTCGCGGCCTGGGCGCGGCGGAGGTGCTCGACTACCGGGACCCCGAACTGGCCCGGCGCGTGCGCGACATCAGCCCGCGCGGCGTCGACGCCCATCTCGACACCTCCGGCTCGAACGACCTCGCCACCGCCGTCGACCTGCTCGCCCCACGCGGCCGGATCGTCCTGCTGGCCGGCGCCCGCTCGCGTCCGGTGCTCCCGGCGGGGGCGCTCTACATGAAGGACTGCTCGATCGTGGGCTTCGTGATCTCCCACGCCACCAGCGCCGAACTCGCCGAGGCCGCCACCACCGTCAACCGGCTCCTCGCCGCCGGGCGTCTCCGCCCCCGGAGCACCGAGGTGCTCCCGTTGAGCGCCGCAGCCGACGTCCACCGCCGGATGGAGCGGGGCGATCTGAACGGCAGACGGGTCCTTCTCCGGACCGGCAGCGGCGCCTGACCGTGACCGAGCTCCGTACCCGTGTCCGCGCACCTCCCGGCCAGACCTGGGGTGACGTCAACTGCTGTGCGCAGCAACCCCCGCAGGGGTGACAGATTCCGGGGAGAGCGCGCGAAAATGGAACCTGGACGTGTAGTGTCCTGGTTATGCGGATGAGTGCGGGAGTCGAGTGGGGGCTGCACTGCTGCCTGACGCTGGCGTGGCTCGGGGACGCCGAGGCGGTGTCGTCGGCCAGGCTCGCGGCCTGGTTCGACCTGCCGCCGGCCTACCTGAACAAGCAGTTGCAGGCCTTGGACCGGGCAGGCATCCTGACGTCCACCCCGGGAGCGCGGGGTGGTTTCCGGCTGGCCAGGCGGCCCGAGCGGATCACGCTCATGGATGTCGTCGCCGCCATCGACGGTCCGGACGACGTCTTCCAGTGCACCGAGATCCGGCAGCGGGGAGAAGGGGCGGGCGCACCCGCCCACGAGTTCCAGCAGCCCTGCGGTGTCGCCGGCGCGATGCGCAGGGCCGAGCTGGTGTGGCGCAGGGAACTCGCCGCGCAGACCGTGGCGGACCTCATGGCCGCCGCACCCGCCTCCGCCGCCGAGCGGGCGCGGCGCCATCACGAGCGCATCGGCCGCTGAGCACGCAGCACCCCGTGGAGTGAGCGCGTACAAGCAAGGAGAACCTGGATGTCCAATGTCTCGATTGCGTCCGGCCGCCGATCGGCCGGCGGCCAGGACACGCCCGAGCAGAGCGGCCTGTCGTCGACCCTGGTGCTGGCCCTGGGCACCTTCGCCGTCGGCACGGACGCCTTCGTCGTCGCCGGATTCCTGCCGTCCATGGCCGACGACCTGCACGTCTCGGCGGCGGCCGCCGGCCAGTCCATCACGGTGTTCGCCGCCGCCTACGCCGTACTCTCGCCCGTGCTCGCCACGGCGACCGCGCGCCTGCCCCGCCGGGCGCTGCTGGTCGGCGCGCTGATCACCCTCGGCCTGGCCAACCTGTGCTCGGCGCTGGCGCCGAACCTGGCCGTGCTGATCATCAGCCGGGTCCTGGCGGCAGCGGGCGCGGCGGCCTACACACCGAGCGCCGGCGCGGTGAGCGCCGCGCTCGTGCGCCCCGAACTCCGGGCGCGGGCCCTGGCCGTGGTGATCGGCGGCCTCACCGTCGCGACCGCGCTCGGCGTGCCGCTGGGCAACCTCGCCAGCCACTGGCTCGGCTGGCGCACCGCCCTGGGCATCGTGGCCGGGCTCTGCGTGCTCATCGCCGCCGGAGTGCGACTGATCATGCCGGCCCTGCCGGGGAACGTACGCGTTCCGCTGCGCACCCGGCTCGCCGTGCTGCGCCGGCCCGCCGTCCTGGCCGTGCTGCCGCTCACCGTGCTCGGCATGGGGGCCAGCTACACCGCGTACGCCTACAGCGTCCCGGTCCTGCGGGCGGTGCGGGTCCCCGACCACGCGGACCTGTGGATGCTCTTCCTGTACGGACTGGGCGCCGTACTCGGCAACCTGGCGTCCGGCTACGCCACCGACCGCTGGGGCTCCGTCCGGGTCCTGACCGTCGGCTACATCGCCATGGTGCTCGCGCTCGGCCTGCTGACCTGGGTCGCGGCCGGCCATGTCTCCCTGATGCTCCTGGTCGGCGTGCTCGTCCTCCTCTGGGGCGCGAGCAGCTGGTGCCAGACGCCCGCGCAGCAGCACCGCCTCATCGAGGTCGCCCCGCAGGAAGCCCCGCTGGTGGTCTCCCTGAACTCCTCCGGCATCTACCTGGGCATCGGCCTGGGGACGGTGCTCGGCGGAATCGCGCTCCCCCACGGGGCGACCACCGTGTACGGTCTCGGGGCGGCGCTGGCGGTCGCAGCCCTGCTCTTCCTCCAGTTCACCGCACGTGCGGCGGCCCGCAAGGGCTGAGCCGCGACACTCCCACCCTCGCGCGGCCCGGCCCACCAGAGCCCCGGCCGCCCCAAGACGGTGTGGCGCCGCATCACCTGCTGAACCACCTCTCAGCGCGCGGCGCCGGATACCGGCGCGGAGAAAGATCCTGCTGCCCCGGTTTCACGACAACGGCCACGTGGTCCGAGCGGACGCGCACCGATGCGAACGCGAGGCCACGGGCCGGCCCCCGCCCTTCCCACGGGTCCCCACAGTCGACGAAACCGAGAGGTCGGCACGATGAACACACACACGACGGACCGCGCACACGGTCCGGAAGCCCCTTCCACCACCCCCGCCCCGCGGACCACCACCGACGACACCGGTACCCCCGGGGCCGTCGCCGAGACCGGTCTGACGGGGGCCCAGTCCCTGATCCGCTCGCTCGAAGAGGTCGGAGTGGACACCGTCTTCGGCATTCCGGGCGGAGCGGTCCTTCCCGCGTACGACCCCCTGATGGACTCGACCAGGGTCCGTCACGTCCTCGTCCGCCACGAACAGGGCGCGGGCCACGCGGCCACCGGCTACGCGCAGGCCACCGGCAGGGTCGGCGTCTGCATGGCGACCTCCGGACCGGGGGCCACCAACCTGGTGACCGCGATCGCCGACGCCTACATGGACTCGGTTCCCATCGTCGCCATCACCGGACAGGTGCCCTCGGCGATGATCGGTACGGACGCCTTCCAGGAGGCGGACATCTGCGGCATCACCCTGCCGATCACCAAGCACAACTACCTGGTCACCGACCCGGATGACATCCCCCGGGTGATCGCGGAAGCCTTCCACATCGCCGCCACCGGCCGCCCCGGCCCGGTCCTGGTCGACATCGCCAAGGACGCCATGCAGCGGCAGACCACCTTCCACTGGCCGCAGCGCAACGACCTGCCCGGCTACCGCCCGATCGCCAAGCCGCACACCAAGCAGGTCCGCCAGGCGGCCAAGCTGCTCCTGGCGGCCGAACGCCCGGTGCTCTACGTCGGTGGCGGTGTCGTCAAGGCGGGAGCCGACGAGGAGCTGAAAGCCCTGGCGGAACTGACCGGCGTGCCGGTCACCACCACGCTGATGGCGCTCGGTGCCTTCCCCGACAGCCATCCCCAGCACCTCGGCATGCCCGGCATGCACGGTACGGTCGCGGCGGTCACCGCGCTGCAGAAGGCCGACCTCATCGTCGCGCTGGGCGCCCGCTTCGACGACCGTGTCACGGGCCGGCTGGACAGCTTCGCCCCGTACGCCAAGGTCGTGCACGCCGACATCGATCCCGCCGAGATCGGCAAGAACCGGCGGGCGGACCTGCCGATCGTCGCCGACGCCCGCGATCTGCTGACCGAGCTGATCATCGCCGTCCGGACCGAGCAGGAGTCGGGCGCCGGCCGGGACCTCACGGCCTGGTGGAAGCAGCTGAACGACTGGCGCAACCGCTATCCGCTCAGCTACGACCCCGCACCCGCGGGCGGACTGGCTCCCCAGCAGGTCATCGAGCGCATCGGCCAACTCGCCCCGGAGGGAACGGTCTTCACGGCGGGCGTCGGCCAGCACCAGATGTGGGCCTCGCAGTTCATCGGCTTCGAACGGCCCGCCCGCTGGCTGAACTCCGGCGGAGCCGGAACGATGGGCTACGCCGTTCCCGCCGCGATGGGTGCCAAGACCGGCCTCCCGGGATCCACCGTGTGGGCGATCGACGGTGACGGCTGCTTCCAGATGACCAATCAGGAGCTGGCCACCTGCGCGCTGAACAACATCCCGATCAAGGTCGCGGTCATCAACAACGGTGTCCTCGGGATGGTCCGCCAGTGGCAGAGCCTCTTCTACGACCAGCGGTACTCCAACACCGTGCTGCACTCCGGCCCCACGGCCGGCGAGGGGGAGGAGCGACCGGTCCGGGGGACACGCGTCCCGGACTTCGTCCTGCTCGCCGAGGCGATGGGATGCGTCGGACTGCGCTGCGAGGACCCGGCCGATCTCGACGCGGTCATCGAGAAGGCCAACTCGATCAACGACCGTCCGGTCGTGGTGGACTTCATCGTCCACGAGGACGCCATGGTCTGGCCCATGGTGGCTGCCGGTACCTCCAACGACGAGGTCCAGTTCGCCCGGGGGATCCGCCCCGACTTCGGCGACGAAACCGACTGACGTCCACCGCGCGAGGAAGAGAGCAGCATGCCCAAGCACACCCTCACCGCCGTGGTGCAGAACAGGCCCGGCGTACTCGTCCGCGTCGCGGCCCTGTTCGCCCGCCGGGGTTTCAACATCGACTCACTCGCCGTCGCCCCGGACGGGAAGCCGGACCGGTCCCTGATGACGATCGTCGTCGACATCGAGAGCCAGGAACTCGACCAGGTGACCAAGCAACTCGCCAAACTGGTCAACGTGGTCGAGGTGCTGGAGGAGGTGCCCTGCTGAACCCGGGCGGCCCACCTGAGACGTGACCGTCCCCGCCGCGCCCGGCGCTTCCGCGGGCGCGGCGGGGCATCCGCCGCAGGACACCGGTCGGTCGTGGTCGCGGTCGAGAGGCCGCCCCCGGAGGGGATGCCGCCGCGGTGCCGCCACGGCGACCGTCAGCGCAAGGCCGTCGTCGTCCTCCGTCCGGGGGCGCGCGGCCGGTACGCTCGCGGCACCCGGGCCCGCGCCGTGATCCCGGCCGGAGGAGAGGCCCTCGGATGCTCACACTGTCGGAGATCGCTCAGCACCCCGAGGTCCTGACGTACCGTCTGGACATGCGCGACGGCACAAAGACCGTCTTCCGTCCGCTCGTTCCTGCCGACGCCGAGGGACTGGCGTCCTTCCTGGCGGGCCTGTCTCCCACGTCGAGGCGGTTCAGCACCTTCGACGGGTACGGCGGTGAGGCCGCCCGGGAGCTGTGCGACGCGATCGCGCGCTACGACAAACTCAGGTTCGTACTGGAGGACGTGCGGTCCGCCAGGATCGTCGGCCTCCTGGAACTCTCTCTCGCCCTCACTCCGGGCGACATCGCGCGGTACCGGGCGGCAGGCGTCGCTCTCGACGAACGGACCGACTGCCGTTTCGGTCCGACCCTGGCCGACGACCATCAGGGGCGAGGGGTGGGGACCCTGGCCTTTCCCCTCGTCGTGGCAGCCGTACGACGGCTCGGCCGGTCCAGGGTCATCCTCTGGGGCGGGGTCCTCGCCGACAACGCCCGCGCCCTCCGGTACTACGAGAAGAACGGGTTCCGGCGGTTCGGGTCCTTCGTCGGGGCGGACGGTTCGCGGTCGCTCGACATGATGGCCGACCTGCGCGAGCTGCCGGACCCGGTACCGGCTTCCTCGCCCGACCGGACGATGCCGTCGGCATGACACCGGGGCACGGGAGCGCTCAGGGGCGGGCTCCGTGCGCTGCCCCGACCACTGACGTCTCGCCAGGCGAAACGGTATGGCTCGAATGGTGGACGGCTGATTAGCCTGCGGCCATGGACGCGTGTGTGGACGTCCCGCCGTTCGTGCGGGTCGAAGAGCTGGGTGGTCTGCCGGGGCGCGTGGTCCTCGCGGACGTGAGGTGGTACCTCGACGGGCGCAGCGGGCGGACCGCGTACGAGGGCGGGCACCTGCCCGGCGCGGTGTTCGTGGACCTCGACCGCCGGCTGGCGGGGCCCCCGACACCGGTCGGCGGCCGGAACCCGCTGCCGTCGCCCGAGGTGTTCTCCGAGGGCATGCGGGCGCTGGGGATCGACGACGACGACATCGTCGTGGCCCACGACGACCAGGGCGGCGTCATAGCGGCCCGGCTGGTGTGGATGCTCCGGGTCACCGGGCGCCGCGCGGCCGTTCTCGACGGCGGGCTGGATGCCTGGACCCGGGTGCACCCCGGCTCCCTGACGGCGGACGAACCGGTGCCGGCCCGGGAAGGCGACTTCTCCGTGCGCCCCTGGCCGGTGGAGGCCCTGGTCGAGGCCGACCACCTCGGGAGGCCCGACGTGCTGCCGGTCGACGCCCGCAACCGGGACCGCTTCGTCGGAGCCCAGGACCCCGTCGACCCCCGCCCGGGCCACGTACCCGGTGCGGCGAACATCCCCTGCCGGGAGAACCTGGACGGCCTGGGGCGCCTGCTGCCCGTGCCGACGATCCGGGACAACTTCGCCGCCGGGGGAGTGGTCCCGGAGAACGCGTCGACCGTGGTCTCCTACTGCGGTTCGGGCGTGACGGCCTGCCACAACCTCTTGACCCTGGAGCACACCGGGCTCGGCAGCGGCCGGCTCTACGTCGGCGGCTGGTCCGCGTACAGCCGTGACGAGGCCCGTCCGGTGGAGACCGGTCCCGCCCGCCGGGGCGGCCCCGCACCGGCGTGAGTACGGAGGCGGGTGGGGTGAAGCGGCCGGAACCGTTCCACCCCCACCCGCCCACGCGCGCTCCCGCTACCTCACCGGAGTGAAATCGCGGGCCCCGATGAACTCCGGGCGCCGCACCGGAGCCGCGAACGGCTCCTGGGCCGCGTTCTCCACGCTGTTGAAGACGATGAAGACGTTGCTGCGCGGGAACGGGGTGATGTTGTCACCCGATCCGTGCATGGCGTTGCAGTCGAACCAGGTCGCCGAACCCGCCCTGCCCGTGAAGAGCTTGATGCCGTGCGCGCCGGCCATCTCCGTCAGCGCCTCGTCCGACGGGATACCCGCGTCCTGCATCTGGAGGGACTTCTTGTAGTTGTCCTCCGGCGTCTCACCCGCGCAGCCGAGGAACGACCGGTGCGAACCGGGCATGATCATCAGAGCGCCGTTGGTGTCGTGGTTCTCGGTCAGCGCGATCGAGAGGGAGACGGTCCGCATGTTCGGCAGACCGTCCTCCGCGTGCCAGGTCTCGAAGTCCGAGTGCCAGTAGAAGCCCGAGGCGCCGAAGCCGGGCTTCACGTTGATCCGGGACTGGTGCACGTACACGTCCGACCCGAGGATCTGGCGGGCCGCGCCCACCAGCCGCTCGTCGGAGACCAGCCGGGCGAAGACCTCGCTGATCCGGTGCACCTCGAAGACCGAACGCACCTTCCCCGACGCCGGCTCGACGATCGACCGCTCGTCGGCGCGTACCGCCGGATCGGCGACGAGCCGCTCCATCTCGGCGCGATGAAAGCCCACTTCGTCCGGGGTGAGCAGCTGGTCGACGGCGAGGAACCCGTCCCGCTCGAAGGTGAGGAGGCTCTGTACGGGTACGGGCCCGGGGGCGCCCGGCGCGGACCAGACGACCGGGTCCCGGCGGGGCACGATCGTCTCGGCGGCGCCGCGCGAGGGGTACGGGTCGGTGCGGGCGTACGTGGTCATGATCAGGCCTCCTCGGTCAGCAGCGGATAGACGCCGTTCTCGTCGTGGTCCTCCCGTCCGGTGACCGGAGGGTTGAAGACGCAGACGCAGTGGAAGTCGGTCTTCGGCCGGAGCGTGTGGTGCTCGTGGCCGTCGAGCAGATACATCGTGCCGGGGGTGATCCAGTGCTTCTCACCGGTGTCGTCGTTGGTGAGTTCGGCCTCTCCCCGGGTGCAGAGGACGGCTTCGATGTGGTTCGCGTACCACATCGACGTCTCCGTGCCCGCGTACAGGATGGTCTCGTGGAGGGAGAAGCCCACCTTCTCCTTGGCGAGCACGATGCGCTTGCTCTCCCAGGTCCCGGAGGCGGACTTCACATGGCGGTCGGTGTTCTCGATGTCGCTGAACGAACGGACGATCACGGTGGTGGGGTGCCTCTCTCGCGGTGGTGACGTTTCGTGGACGGAGCGGGTCAGGCGGCCGTTTCATGGACGGAACGGGTCAGGTGGCGGTTTCGTGGACGGAGCGGGTCAGCGTGCGCAGCCCTTCGTCCAGTTCCTCGGGCGTGATGGTCAGCGGCGGCAGCAGCTTCACGACCTCGCTCCGCGGACCCGAGGTCTCCAGCAGCAGTCCGAGCTCGAAGGCCCGGGCGGTGACCGCCGAGGCGCGCGCGGGGTCGGTGAACTCCAGCCCCCACACCAGGCCGCGGCCCCGGAAGGAGGCGGTGGTCTCCTCGGCGCAGAGGGAGAGCAGGGCCTGCTCCACCTGCTCGCCGCGCGCCTTCGTCTGCTGCTCCATGTGGCCGTCGGCCCAGTAGGCGTCGAGTGCGGCGGCGGCGGTGACGAACGCCGGGTTGTTGCCGCGGAAGGTGCCGTTGTGCTCACCCGGCTCCCAGACGTCCAGCTCCGGAGTGAACAGGCAGAGGGACATGGGCAGTCCGTAGCCACTGATGGACTTCGACAGGGTGACGATGTCCGGGACGATGCCCGCCTCCTCGAAGGAGAAGAAGCCACCGGTACGCCCGCAGCCCATCTGGACGTCGTCCACGATCAGCAGCATGTCCTGCCGGTGGCAGAGCTCTTGGAGCGCCCGCAGCCACTCGGCGCGGGCGACGTTGATGCCGCCCTCGCCCTGGACCGTCTCCACGATCACCGCGGCGGGCTTGTTCAGTCCGGAGCCCTGGTCCTCCAGCAGACGCTCGAACCAGAGGAAGTCGGGGACCTGGCCGTCGAAGTAGTTGTCGAACGGCATCGGGGTGCCGTGCACCAACGGGATGCCCGCGCCGGCCCGCTTGAACGCGTTGCCGGTCACGGCGAGCGAGCCGAGCGACATCCCGTGGAAGGCGTTGGTGAAGGAGACCACGGACTCGCGGCCCTTCACCTTGCGCGCCAGCTTCAGCGCGGCTTCGACCGCGTTGGTGCCGGTCGGGCCCGGGAACATCACCTTGTACGGCAGATCGCGCGGACGCAGGATGACGTTCTGGAAGGTCTCCAGGAAGGCGCGCTTCGCGGTCGTCGCCATGTCCAGCCCGTGGGTGATGCCGTCCCGCTCGATGTAGTCGAGCAACGCCCTTTTCAGCACGGGGTTGTTGTGGCCGTAGTTGAGGGAACCCGCACCGGCGAAGAAGTCGAGGTAGCTGTGGCCGTCCTCGTCCGTCAGCCGGGCTCCCCGCGCGTGGTCGAACACGGCGGGCCAACTCCGGCAGTAGCTCCGGACCTCGGACTCCAGGGTCTCGAAGACGCTCAGGGCGGGCGGGGTGATGGTCACGACGATCTCTCCTGAGGGGGGTTGTGGTCGGTGGCAAGGGGTGCGGTGCACACCGGCGGCGCGATGGCGCACACGGCGCACACCCGGGGTGACGGCGCGGACGACCCGGGTGCCGGCCGCACCCTCGCGGGCGGCGGGCCTGGCCGCGACTGCTGCCGTCAACTGCCGAACGGGCCGATGCGGTAGAGGACTTCGGGGAGATGCGTGTCCTCCGGGAACAGCTCACCACCGAAGAGCACCTCGCGTTCCAGCCCCACGTCGTGACGCTCGGCGTACGAGGTGAAGAGCCGGTCCGAGGCGGTGTTGTCCGGCGTGACGGTCGTCTCGACCGCTACCAGTCCCTGGTCCTCGGCGACCCGTTCGGTCAGGGCGTCCAGCAGGGTGGCGGCCAGCCCACGGCCCCGGTACGCGGCGTCGACCGCCACCTGCCAGACGACGAGCGTCTGCGGGCGGTCCGGGCGGACGTAGCCGGTCACGAAGGCGACCGGCGCACCGTCCTCGCCCCGGGCGACCACCGAGGTCGCCGCGAAGTCACGGCACCAGAGCAGGTAACTGTAGGAGGAGTTGAGGTCGAGGACTTCGGAGTCGCGGGCGATGCGCCACAGCGAGGCCCCGTCCTCCACGCGTGGCGCGTCCACGGTGAGGAATGCGCTCGGCGCATGCGGCACATTGAGGTCGGCGGAGTCTGTTCGGGCACGGGCAAGGTCTGCTGGTGCGGCGCTCATGCAAGGGAATTTACCCAGCAAATTTCTCGATTGCACCGGCGAAAAGGGTTGGGTGGTGGAGGTGGACGTGTTATCACGCGAGTGCGAACCCGACCGGGCAGGCGGGCTTTTTCTGGCGATTCGTAGCGGATTTATCCGGCATTACGCCCCCTGTGTGGAGTCCGTCACAACCCCGTGACTTCTGCGGCCCGCGCCCTGTCGGCCCATTCGGACACCCTCTCGGCTCTGCGCGTTTACCCCACGAGAGTCCGGGCACATGAATGCGGGGTGCTGCTTATCGATAAGCAGCACCCCGCATTCATTGAATTCCGCGTCATCGGGTGCGGGAAATGTGCCGCACCCCGGGAATCATTCGCTCGGCCAGGTTTCCTGGACGGCCTCGCGGGCAGCTTCCAGATCGACCTGCCGGCCGGTCCCGGCCAGCGCCGACCCGAGCGCCGCGAGGGAGGCGAGGACAGCCCCCCGCGTGGCGTCCACCCCGTAGTGATTGACCCGGACCATCTCCCTGGACAGCGCCCCGCCCCCCGCGATCAGCGGCAGCGAGGGCTCGGCGAGAAGCGCCCGCGCCACCAGCGCGGAGGCGTCCACCCCGTCCGGAACGCGCAGCGTCGTCGCGACGGGCGCGGCGTCGTGCGCCTCGTGGACGTACGGCGTCAGCCCACCGCCCAGCGCGAGCGCACCCGCCCGGGTGGCAGCGGCCGCAGCGGAGTGACGCGCCATGAGTGCCTCCAGGCCCTCCGACTCGATCCGCTCGACACACGCCTCCAGCGCCAGCATCTCCAACTGCGCCGGGGCGTGCAGCAGTGCCTTGCGGCCCCCGTCGATCCAGCGCTGCTTCCAGTCGAGCAGCGAGAGGTAGGAGTGGCGCGGCGCCTGCGGGTTCTCGGCCATCCGCTCCCAGGCACGCGCGCTCACCGAGACCGCCGAGACGCCCGCCGGGCCCCCCATCGCCTTCTGCGCGCCGATCACGCACAGATCCACGCCCCAGACGTCCGGCAGCAGCGGCTCGGCGCCCACCGAAGCCACCGCGTCCAGCATGAAGAGCGCGCCGTGCGCCCGGACGACCTCACCGATCTCCGCGACGGGGTTGGTGTTCCCGGTCGCCGCCTCGGCGTGCACCAGCGAGACGAAGTCGGTCTCCGGGTGGTCGGCCAGGGCTTCCGCGACCTGCTCGGCGGTGACGGCCGTGTGGAAGGGCACCGTGAGGTCGACGACCTCGGCGCCGCAGTCCCGCAACCAGTTGCCGAAGGTCTGGCCATACGGGCCGGTGACGACGTTGAGCGCGGTCGTACCGGGCCGGGCGGCGCCCCGGATGCAGCCCTCCAGGGGCAGCAGCGCCTCGCCCTGCATGATCACCACGTCCTGCTCGGTGGCGAGGAGACCGGCCACCCGCTTCTCGATGGCCGCGAAGTGCGCGGGGGTGAGCGGGGCGAGGTCGAGGAAGGGGTGCGTCACGGTGGTGCTCTCTTCGGTTCGGTCAGTCATTCTGCGGGCCTGTGTACGAACAGCGCTCGGTCCGAGAGTACCGACCGCCTCGTACAGTGCCGCACATGAGCGATCACAGCGACCAGCGCGATCACCGCGACCGGGACCGGCGCGTGCTGCGGGTGAGGGGACGGGTGCTCGTCGGCCCCGACGAGGTGCGCGACGAACTCTGGTCCGTGGACGGCCGGATCACCTTCGAGCGGCCCGCCGGTGCGGACGGGGCGGAGACCGTCGAGGGATGGGTGCTTCCGGGTCTGGTCGACGCGCACTGCCACGTCGGACTCGACCGCCACGGCCCCGTCGACGCGGCCACCAGCGAGAAGCAGGCACTCACCGACCGGGATGCGGGCGCCCTGCTGCTCCGCGACGCCGGATCACCCTCCGACACCCGGTGGACCGACGACCGGGAGGACCTACCGAAGATCATCAGGGCCGGCCGCCACATCGCCAGGACCCGTCGCTACATCCGTAACTACGCCCACGAGATCGAACCGGGCGACCTGGTCGCCTACGTCGCGCGCGAGGCCCGCCGGGGCGACGGCTGGGTGAAACTGGTCGGCGACTGGATCGACCGGGAGGCGGGCGACCTCGCCCCCTGCTGGCCGCGCGGGGAGGTGGAGGCCGCGATCGCCGAGGCCCACCGGCTCGGCGCCCGGGTCACCGCGCACTGCTTCGCCGAGGACTCGCTGCGCGATCTGGTGGAGGCCGGCATCGACTGCGTCGAGCATGCGACGGGGCTCACCGAGGAGACGATTCCGCTCTTCGCCGCACGCGGGGTGGCGATCGTGCCGACCCTGGTCAACATCGCCACCTTCCCACGCCTCGCGGACGGCGGCGAGGCCAAGTTCCCCCGCTGGTCCGCGCATCTGCGCCGGCTGCACACACGCCGGTACGACACCGTGCGCGCGGCCCACGACGCGGGCATCCCCATCTTCGTCGGCACCGACGCGGGCGGCTCGCTCGCCCACGGTCTGGTGGCGCAGGAGGTCGCCGAACTGGTCCAGGCGGGTATCCCGCCCCTGGAAGCGCTCGGCGCGACCGCCTGGGGAGCGAGGCGATGGCTGGGCCGCCCCGCCCTGGAGGAGGGCGCCCCGGCCGACCTGGTCGTGTACGCCGAGGACCCGCGCGCCGACGTACGCGTCCTGGCGGCGCCCCGCCATGTGGTGCTGAACGGCCGGGTGGTGGGCTGACCTGCCACCGGGAGACCGGTCTCCGCCGGGGCGGCTCCCCCCGGGACGCCCGCGCCGGGCCGACCGCAGCGGGCCGCTCAGACCGACCGCAGCGGGCCGAACCGGCCAGGACACTCAGGTCTTAGAGCGGGCGCGCTCGGTGTCCTCGCCGGCCGCCGCGGCGCGCTCCAGGGCGCGCAGGATGCGGGCCAGGTCGTCCGGGGCGGCCGAGAGGCGCACGGGGGTGCCCGCGTCGTCGAACTCGGCGACGTGCCACCCCCTGGAGACCTCGTCACCGTCGCCGCCCCGGACCCGCCGCACCCGGAGAAGGGTCAGCCGCTCCACGGGCACCCTGTGCACCCCGAACCGCCCGGGGCCCGCGTGCGGTGAGACCGCGAGGACATCGCCCCCGCCCAGCACGACATGGGTGCCGAAATGGTGGGGGTTGTACTCCGTGGCTTCCAGGAAGCGGGCCGACAGGAAGACCGCCTCCCCGTCGGCCGTGACCGTGTCGTCGGCGTCGTGGGTGTCTTTGGTGTCCTTGGTGTTTTCGGTGTTTTCGGTGTTGCCGGCATCGCCGGCGCGGACCGTGTGCCGGGGAGGGCGGACGCGGCTGACGTGGAAGGCCAGGACGAGGAGCCCCGCCGTCACCGCCGCGCCCACCCCCGCCCACGTGGTCGTCGTGGGAGAGCCGAGCATGTCCGTGGGGTGGAGTACGCAGAGCGGCAACAGCCACAGGGCCGTCACGAGCAGGGCCCCCGCGAAGGGGAGGGCCGAGGGGAGTACCTCGTCGTCCGGGAGTCTGCGTCCACGCACCCGCTGCACGGCGCGGGCGGCGGGGTAGCCGGCCGCCAGCACGAGCGCCACCGCGAGGGCCAGCAACTGGCCTGCCGGAGCCCGGTGTTCGTGCCACTGCCCGTGCGCGCCGGTGAAAGCCCTCGGCCTGCCGCGCCAGAAGGTCACCTCAAGGCGGTCACCGCGGGCGAACGCCCCTGCCGTCTCGTGGGACACACGGATCCGGTCTGTTTTCCTACCGGCCGACACATAGAGCGAGTTGTACTTGCGGCGCTCGTGGACATCGGTGCGCACCACCACCCCAGGGAGCGTGGACAGGCATTCCCCGCGTTCCGCGAGGGGGGTGGCGGCGGTGCACGGCACGACCGCCCGCCACGCGCGTTCGTCCGCGAGGGAGTTCGGCACCGCCCAGAGGGAGATCACCATGGCCACGAGGAGCAGCGGAACGCACCAGGCGATCGGTCCGGTCACGCCGTGCCCCCCGGTGCGGGTGGTGATGACGTGCAGGTGGTCCGGTTCGGCAGGCGTCCCGTGGCGACGGTGCAGCACCCGCAGCGCCTCCACCTCCGCGTCGAACTCCGGGTCCGTGATCCGGTAGCTCCGGGGCCGGGGCAGGGAGCGGACGCGCCCGTCACGCAGCAGCAGGCTGACCCGTCGGCGCTCCCCGGACTTCATGGGCGCCCGGTGGACGCGCAGCGCCACGACGTCCTGCCACGGAATCGTCACCCGCCGCAGCGCACCCCTGCACCGCACTCCGCCGGCGTCGGCGTGCACCCCGGGAGCGGTGCTCCCGAGGTCGGCGAACGGCCATCTGTGCGCGGCGCCGGAGCGGTGGGGCGGATGCGGGTCTTCAGCCATGGGCACAGCCTGCCACCAGTCGTTGGCGCTCCTCGGTCGAGGGTGCGGCAGAGTCCGGGCCGCGGAGTTGCCGACATTCGCCTCCCGGCGAGACCGGGAGGGATGCGGCGACGGAGGGTGCGTTGACAGGCAGTGACAATTCGGCCGCCCACTCGTTGGGCTTGCCTTGTTTGACTACCCAAGTCGTCTGCGAGTGAGTCCAGTTGGGCGAAACGGGTGAGTCAGTGGAACATGCGTGCCGCAACATTCGAATGCGTACGCTAAAACCCCCCTTTGGGGTGAACCGGCTTCGGGTGTCCGTCCATTCACCCTCTGTGCGTAAAAGATTCACTGGGTCGAGGCCACCGGCGCACGTGATGTCCCCCGTTGGACTGCGCCGTTGGCTCCATGTCTCTTGTGGGGGTTCCACCATCTTGAACAGCAATACCTTCCGTCTCGCCGCCCTGGCGGTCGCCGCCGCGCCCGTCGCGCTGTTCGCCGCGTTCCCTGCGCAGGCCGCAGCCCCGGTGACGACGGGCGCGGGTGAGGGCAGCGCGAGCGCGGTCGTGCTCCGGACGGCGCTCGACGTCTCACTCCTGAACAGGACCGTCGGCGTACCGCTCAAGACCACGCTCAATGAGGTCCATGCCCCGGAGAGCGCCGAGCGGACCGCGCTCTCCGTGAAGCTGGACGGCGTGGACCGGGGCCCGGTCCAGGTGCTGCGGGCCGACGTCGCCACCTCGGGCGCGACGGTCGACAGGCGTCGCGCGGAGGGCCACAGCAACCTCGTCAAGGCCCGGGTCCAGGTGCCCGGCCTGCCATTGCTCTCGCTCATCGAGGTCGAGAAGGTCACGTCCAAGGCCGTCTGCGAGGTCGGCCGGAAGCCGGTCGCGGAGTCGAACGTCCTCGGGCACGTGACGGTCCTCGGCAAGCGGACCACCCTCACAGCGGGCGGTACGAGCAGGGTGGACGTGCCGGGTGTCGGGCGGGTGACCCTGGACCTGTCGAAGACCGGCACCACCTCGAAGACCGCCGCCGCGACGGCACTTCAGCTGCGGATCTCCCTCAACCCGCTCAAGCTCAACGTCGCCGAGGTGCGGGGCGAGGTGACCCTCGCGGAGGCGACCTGCACCACGCCCGGCTCCGGTCACGGCGGCTCGGGCGACGGTGGTTCGGGCAATGGCGGCTCGGGGCACGGTGGTTCGGGGCACGGCGGTCACGGTGACGGCGGCTCCGACGACGGCGGTACGGGCGGCGGCGGCGCCGCGGACAGCGGCGCGACCGGCGGCAGCGGCGGTGCGGGCGACACCACCGGCGCCACGGGCTCAGGGGATACGGGTTCCACGAGCGCCGGTTCCACGAACAGCGGTGCCACGGAGGGCGGTTCCGGTGACGGCGGCACGACCGGCGGAGGTGCCACGGGTGACACCGGCACCCCCGCCACCTCCGCCGGCTCCACGGACGGCACCTCCGCCGGCTCTACGGACGGCACCTCCGCCGGCTCCACGGACGGTACCTCCGGCAGCGGCGGCGACGACGTGAAGACGCAGACGGGGACCGGCAACTCCCCGGCCACCGTCTCCGGGGACGACCTCGCGGAGACCGGCAGCAGCTCCAGCACCCCGCTCATCGCCGGCGGCGCGGCCCTGCTGCTGGCGCTTGGCGCCGGTGCGACCGTCCTCGCCCGCAGGCGCACCCAGGACTGATCCGGCCGACGGGCACCGGCCGGCCCGCGCGCTCAGGCGGGCGCGCGGACCGGCCGGAGCACCCGGGCGCCACGGGGCGTACGGGCCGGGGACAGGCCCGGTACAAGCGCCAGGACAGGACAGGACAGGACAGGACGGCCGGGCGGTGCCGGGGCGTACGGGAGGCCGGTTCCATCGATCCCCGTCCTGCTTCGGCCCTGCGTCCGCCCTGCGTCACCCCGCCGGTCTCCCGGCCCCCACCGGCAGCGCCTGGAGCGCCAGGTCCAGCGCCTGGAGGAAGCGGTTCGTCGTCACCCGGTCCCGGACCGCGAGCCGCAGCCACTCCGGTCCGAGCCCCGGGAAGGTGTCCCCGCGCCGGGCCGCGAACCCCAGCGAACGCAACCCCTCCCGCAGCTCGGCCGCACCCTCCAGCCGGATCAGCACGAACGGCCCCTGGGCCGGGGCCACCACCTCGATCTCCCCGAACTCCGCTATGCCCGCCAGCAGATGGGCCCGGTCCACCGCGATCCGGTCCGCCGCGCAGGCCGCCTCCGCCAGGGCCCGGGGCTCCATGCACGCCTCGGCCGCCGCGAGCGCCGGTGACGACACCGGCCACAGCGGCTGCGCCTCCTCCAGCAGGGCGATCACCGCGGGCTCGGCCAGCACATAGCCGATCCGCAACCCGGCCAGCCCCCACGTCTTGGTCAGGCTGCGCAGCACGACGAGGCCGGGGACGTCCGTACGTCCGCAGAGCGCCTCGCGCTCCCCGGGCACCGCGTCCATGAACGCCTCGTCGACCACCAGGGTCCGTCCCGGTCTCGCCAGCGCTTCGAGCACACCGGCCGGGTGCAGCACGGACGTCGGGTTGGTCGGATTGCCGACGATCACCAGATCGGCGTCCTCCGGCACCGCGGCCGGGTCCAGCCGGAACCCGTCCTCCGCCCGCAGGATCACCCGCCCCACCTCGTGCCCGGCCGCCCGCAGCGCCGCCTCCGGCTCCGTGAACTGCGGGTGCACCACGACCGGCCGCCGGGCCGGCAGGGCCCGTGCGATCAGTACGAACGCCTCGGCCGCCCCGGCGGTGAGCAGTACCCGGTTCGCCGGGAGCCCGTGCCGGGCGGCGACGGCGGCCCGCGCCGCACCCCCGTCGGGGTAGGCGGCGAGCCCCCCGAGGGAGGCCGCTATGCGTTCCCGCAGCCAGTGCGGCGGGGTGTTCGTCCGGACGTTCACGGCGAGATCGGTCAGTTGCCGGCCGCGTACCTCCGCGTCGCCGTGGTGACGCAGGTCGGGGCCGCCGCTCTCGATGTACCGCGTGGGGGGAGTCATGGCAGCCATGGTGAGGGGCGCGGCGTCTTCCGTCACCGGCGCGGCCGAAGATTCCGCTTCCGGGAGAACCGCGCGCGGTCCGCTCCTGCGGGCCACCGCACAGGTGGCCCGCGCCGACCTCGTCTTCGGCACCACCAGTTCGTCCGCCGCGCAGAGCGCCGCGGCCTCCGCCACGGAAGGCGTACCGACCAGCGCGCCGACCGCGTCGGACGCCCCGGGCACCGGCACCCGGGTCAGCTCCGCCGCCGACCGGCCGCGCAACGGAACCCCCAGACGAGCCGCCGCCGCCATGATGCCCGGCTCAGCGGTCTTCGCCTCGACGGTGGCCAGTTCGACCACGTCGGCGACGGCCAGCCCCGCCGTCCGCAGCACCTGTTCGATCAGCGCGGACACCTCCTCGCCCGGCACGCCCCTGCGGGCACCGACGCCGACGACGAGTGACGGCCCGGCGGCCGCTGCGGGGGAGTGGTCCGCGGACCCTGCTGTCGCGGTCACGGGAAGTCCTTTCGTACGGTCCGCTCCGCCGGGTCCTCGGGACACCCGGCGGGGCGTACGGCGCTCCTGCGGAGATGCGGGCAACGGTGCCGATCGGCTAGCAAGGGCCCATGGCGGTGTTCGTCGCGCTCGGCGCGTTCCTGATGACTCTGGCCGGCGGCTGGGTCGCGCAACGCGTCACCGACCGCCGCCACCTGGTGCTCGGCTTCGCCGGCGGCCTGATGCTCGGTGTGGTCGGCCTCGACCTCCTGCCGGAGGCGATCGATGCGGCGGGGCGGCCGGTGGCGGGGGTGCCCGCCGCGCTGCTGTTGTTCGTGGGGGGCTTTCTGGTGGCCCATCTGGTGGAGCGTCTGCTCGCCGTACGCCAGGCGGCACACGGGGCGGGCGAGGAACGCGTGCCCCAGGTGGGGCTGACCGCTGCTGCCGCGATGGTGGGCCACAGCCTGATGGACGGGGTCGCGCTCGGTGCCGCCTTCCAAGTCGGCGCCGGCATGGGGGCCGCCGTCGCGCTGGCCGTCATCACCCACGACTTCGCCGACGGATTCAACACCTACACCCTTACCAGTCTTTACGGGAACAATCGCCGCAAGGCGTTCTTCATGCTCTTCGCGGACGCTATCGCCCCGATCGTGGGCGCGGCGACCACCCTGGTGTTCACTCTTCCGGAGGAATTGCTCGGCGGATATCTCGGATTCTTCAGCGGCGCACTGCTCTACCTCGCCGCCGCCGAAATCCTGCCCGAGGCCCACCACGACCACCCGGCCCGCTCCACCGTGCTCTGCACGATCGCCGGGGTCGGCTTCATCTGGCTGGTCGTCGGCATCGCGGACTGAGCCACCGCCTCCCGCCGGGGACCGTACGCGGCACGACGGACGACGCGCCCCGTACGGGAAGGCCGCCGTACGGAAAGGCCGCCGTAGGGGAAGGCCCCCGTACGGAAAGGGCCTCAGCCCACCCCGCACCGCTCCACGAACCGCCGGGCCACCTGCGGCGCCGCCGCCCAGTGGGTGTGCAGGTAACTCGCGTGCACCCCGCCCCGGACGAAGCCCTCCACCCGGCGTTCCGGCAGGTGCATCCCCCAGGCCGGTACGGGTCCGGCGCCCGGCTCCAGCACGGTGCGGTGGAACTCGTGGCCGCGCATCCGGGTGCCGGCCGCCGCGAGCGAGCTGTCCGCGACGGCCACCGCCTCCCGGTAACCGAGCGTCAGGCGAGCCGACATCCGGGCGCTCGCGTCGAGCACCCCGCACATCGGGCGGCCGTCCAGCTCGCGCGCCAGATAGAGCAGCCCCGCGCACTCCGCCGCCACCGGCGCCCCGCTCTCCGCGAGCGCGGTGACCGCCCGGCGCAGCGGTTCGTTGGCCGACAGCTCGGGGGCGTACACCTCCGGGAAGCCGCCCCCTATGACCAGTCCGGCCGTGCCGTCGGGGAGCTTCTCGTCGTGGAGCGGGTCGAAGGGGACGACCTCCGCGCCCGCCGCCGTGAGCAGCTCGGCGTGCTCGGCGTACGCGAACGTGAACGCGGCCCCGCCCGCCACCGCGATCACCGGCCGCTTCCCCGAGGAGGCGTACCGCTCCGGCTCCCACGCCTCGACGGCGAGCGGGGGAGCGGTACGGGCCAGTGCCAGCAGCGCGTCGAGGTCGCAGCCGGCCAGCACGCGCTCGCCCATCGCCGCCACCGCGTCCACGGCGTCCGCGCGCCGCTCGGCCACCGGCACCAGCCCCAGATGGCGCGACGGGGTCTCCACCTGCGCGGCCCGCCGGAGCACCCCGAGGACCGGCAGCCCGGATTCCTCCAGGGCGTCCCGCAGCAGCGTCTCGTGCCGGTCGGAGGCCACCTTGTTGAGGATCACCCCGCCGATCCGCACCCCGGGGTCCCAGGCGGCGAAGCCGTGCACCAGGGCCGCCACCGAACGCGACTGCGAGGAGGCGTCGACCACCAGTACCACCGGCGCCCGCAGCAACTTCGCCACCTGCGCGGTCGACGCCAGCTCACCCTGCCCCGAAGCCCCGTCGAACAGCCCCATCACGCCCTCCACCACCGCCAGGTCGCAGCCCGCCGACCCGTGCGCGAAGAGCGGTCCGATCAGACCGGTCCCGCACATGTAGGCGTCGAGATTGCGGCCGGGCCGGCCGGTGGCCAGCGCGTGGTAGCCCGGATCGATGTAGTCGGGGCCCACCTTGTGCGGGGAGACGGCGAGCCCGCGCGCGGCGAAGGCGGCCATCAGCCCGGTGGCGACGGTGGTCTTGCCGCTGCCGGAGGACGGTGCGGCGATCACCAGACGCGGAACACCGGCGGACACACCGCCCGCCCCACCGCCGGTCCCGCCGCCCGTCCCGCCGCCCGTCCCACCGCGCGGGCCACTGCGGGCAACGCTCTCCGGAGAACTCACCACTCGATGCCTCGCTGGCCCTTCTGACCCGCGTCCATCGGGTGCTTCACCTTCGACATGTCGGTCACCAGATCCGCGGCGTCCAGCAGCGCCTGCGGGGCGTTGCGGCCGGTGATCACCACGTGCTGGGTGCCGGGACGGTTCCGCAGCGTCTCGACGACGTCCTCGGTGTCGATCCACCCCCAGTGCAGCGGGTAGGCGAACTCGTCCAGCACGTAGAGCTTGTACGTCTCGGCGGCGAGGTCACGCTTGACCTGCGCCCAGCCCTCGCGGGCCTTCTCCTCGTTCGCCGTGTTGTCGTTCTCGCCAGAGGGCCCGCGCTGGACCCACGACCAGCCCTCGCCCATCTTGTGCCAGGCGACCGTGCCGCCCTCGCCGCTGGCCCCGAGGACCTTCAGCGCGTTCTCCTCGCCGACCTTCCACTTCGCCGACTTGACGAACTGGAACACCCCGATCGGCCAGCCCTGGTTCCAGGCGCGCAGCGCCAGCCCGAAGGCGGCGGTCGACTTCCCCTTGCCGATCCCGGTGTGCACGAGAAGAAGCGGACGGTTGCGGCGCTGACGGGTGGTGAGCCCGTCGTCCGGTACCGAAGTCGGCTGTCCCTGCGGCATTACGCGGCCCTCCCGGCTGCTCGAACATCCTTGACCAGCCCGGCGATCGAATCGGCGCGCAGCTCGTCGAGCGTGACGGCGGTGCCTCCCAGATCGCGGGCGAGCCGTGCGGCGAGCCCGAGGCGTACGATCCCCGACTCGCAATCCACCACGACGGACGCGGTGCCCTCGGCGGCGTGCAGCCGGCCCGCCCGAGCGGCGAGCGCGACCGGCTCCGGACCGCCGGTCGCCCGGCCGTCCGTCACCACCACGAGGAGCGGACGGCGCGAGGGATCGCGCATCCGCTCCACCCGCAGCACGTCGTGGGCCTTCAGCAGCCCGGCCGCCAGCGGGGTACGTCCGCCGGTCGGCAGCGTCTCCAGCCGGGCCGCCGCGGCGTCCACCGACGAGGTCGGCGGCAGCACCAGCTGGGCATCCCGCCCCCGGAACGTCACCAGCCCCACCTTGTCCCGCCGTTGGTACGCGTCGAGCAGCAGCGACAGCACCGCGCCCTTCACCGCGCCCATCCGCTGCCGGGCCGCCATCGACCCCGAGGCGTCCACCACGAAGAGCACGAGGTTCCCCTCACGCCCCTCCCGGGTCGCCTGCCGCAGATCGTCCCGGCGCACCACCAGCCCCCGCCCGGACCGGCCGCGTGCCCGTTGGTGCGGGGCCGCCGCCCGGACGGTCGCGGCCAGGTGCAGCTTGGTCAGCGCCCCCTCCGGACGCCGCGCGCCGGTCGTCCGGCCGTGCTCGGTACGGGCCCGCGACCGACGGCCGGCCGCTCCCTCGCCGAGGCCGGGGACGCTCAGCATCTTCGTACGGAACGGCTCCGCCGCCGCGACCGGCTGCTGCTCCCCGCCCGCCGGACCGCCCCGGCCGCCCGCCGGGGCGTCCGCGCTCTCCGGCGAAGGCGAAGGCGAAGCCGCGTCCTCGGGACCGCCCCCCTGCGGAGGCACCCCACCGCCGGGTCCGCCCCCGTCGCCCGGCCCGCCGGGATCGGGATCGGAGTCGGGGTCCGGGTCGGGCCCGCTGTCGGGGTCACCGTCACCCTGGGGGCCGGCGTCACCCCGGGGGCCGCCGTCCCGCTCGTCCCGCCGGCTCTCCTCCTCGGCGGCCTCCCGGAGCGTGTCGTCGAGCTTCCCCTCGTCGAGCCCCGGGGCGTCGAAGGGGTTGCGCCGGCGCCGGTGCGGAAGCGCCAGCAGGGCAGCCTGCCGCACGTCGTCGGCGGTCACCTCCTCGCGCCCCGCCCAGGCGGCCAGCGCGGTCGCGGTCCGGGCCATCACGATGTCCGCGCGCATCCCGTCGACCTCGAACGCCGCGCAGGTCGCGGCGATCCGCCGCAGCGCCCCGTCCCCGAGCAGGACCCGGGGGAGCAGGGCGCGCGCCGCGGTGATCCGCTCACGCAGCGTGCTCTCCTCGTCGGCCCACGCCGCCGCGAAGGCCGCCGGATCGTCGTCGTACGCGAGGCGCCGCCGCACGACCTCCACCCGCAGATCGGTGTCCCGGGACGCGGCCACCTCCACGGTCAGCCCGAACCGGTCCAGCAACTGCGGCCGCAGCTCGCCCTCCTCCGGGTTCATCGTGCCGACCAGCAGGAACCGTGCCGCGTGCCGTACGGAGACGCCCTCGCGCTCCACGTACGAGGCACCCATCGCCGCCGCGTCCAGCAGCAGGTCCACCAGATGGTCGTGGAGGAGGTTGACCTCGTCCACGTAGAGGATTCCCCGGTGCGCGTCGGCCAGCAGACCCGGCTCGAAGGCCTTCACGCCCTCGGCGAGCGCCCGTTCGATGTCGAGCGCGCCGACCAGCCGGTCCTCGGAGGCACCGACCGGCAGTTCCACCGTCCGCGCCGCCCGCGAAGTGCCGGGCGCCGCCGCGTGCGGGCCGTCCGGGCACGCCGGGTCGGGGGAGGCCGGATCGCAGGAGAACCGGCAGCCCTGCACGACCGCGACCTCCGGCATGAGGGCCGCGAGCGCCCGCACGGCGGTGGACTTGGCGGTGCCCTTCTCGCCGCGTACGAGCACTCCGCCGACCGCCGGTGACACGGCGTTCAGCAGCAGCCCGAGTCTCAGGTCGTCCTGGCCGACGATCGCGGTGAACGGATACGGCGTGCTCACAGGGCCTCCTCGATGGTGTCGGAAACGTCCGTATTCATGGCGACCGGCGCCGGTACGGCCACCGGTACGGAGCCCACGTCGGAGCCCGCCCCCGGCAGCACCGGCGCGCCCGGGCCGACGAACGGCAGCCCCTTCGGCGCGCCCTCCTCGATCAGCCGCCACAGGGCGTCGGTGTCCGCGTGCTCCTCGATCAGGTCGCCCAGCAGATCGAGCTGCTCCTCGCGCAGCGCGGCGAAACTGGTGTCCGGGGCGGCCGTGAACCGCCGCCCCGACGCCCGCGCGACCTCCGTCAGGAACGCCCGCCGGAACGCGTCGCTCTCCAGCGACCCGTGCCAGTGCGTCCCCCACACCTGGCCCACCCGGCACCCGTCCAGGAACGGTTCGCCGCCCCGTACGTCGGCGACGCCGTGGTGGATCTCGTACCCCTCCACCGGCGCGCCGAGCGCCGTACCGGTCGGCCGGGCCAGCGTCTTCTGCCGCGCGAAACGGACGCGTACCGGCAGCAGACCGAGGCCCTCCACCACACCGGCCCGCGACTCGACCTCGTCCTCCACGCGCTCGCCGAGCACCTGGAAACCGCCGCAGATCCCCAGCACCGGACGGCCTTCGGCGGCCCTCCGGACCAGTGCGTCCGCGAGCCCCCGGGCGCGCAGCCACTCCAGCGCCTTCACGGTGCCCCGGGTACCGGGCACCACGACGAGGTCCGCGTCGGCCAGCTCCTCCGGCCGGTCGACGAACCGCACGATCACGCCCGGTTCGGCGGCCAGCGCGTCCACATCGGTGAAGTTCGACATCAGCGGCACCGCGCACACCGCGACCCGGAGCACGTCCGCGCCGTGCGGCGGTGCCACGACCGACTCCCGGACGGTCCCGCGCAGCGACACCCGCAGCCCGTCCTCCTCGTCGATGCCGAGACCGTGCGTGAAAGGCAGCACCCCGTACGTCCGCCGCCCGGTCAGCCCCAGCAGCATCTCCAAACCCGGTTCCAGCAACGACACGTCACCGCGGAACTTGTTGACCAGATAGCCCGCGACCAGCTCCTGGTCCTCGGGGCTCAGCAGGGCCGTCGTACCGAAGAACGAGGCGAACACCCCGCCCCGGTCGATGTCGCCGACGACCAGCACCGGGAAGCGCGCGGCCCGGGCGACGCCCATGTTCACGATGTCGGTCCGCCGCAGATTGATCTCGGCCGGACTGCCCGCCCCCTCGCAGATCACGGCGTCATACGTGCCCCGGAGCTGTTCCAGACACTCCACGACTGTCCCGAAGAGCGACTCCTGCCTGCCCCCGTGGTAGCCGCGCGCGCTCATCTCGCCCACCGGCTTGCCCATCAGCACGACCTGGCTGGACCGGTCGCCGCCCGGCTTGAGCAGCACCGGGTTCATCAGCGCGGACGGCTCGACCCGGGCGGCCTGCGCCTGCATGGCCTGCGCCCGCCCGATCTCCGCGCCCTCCCGGGTCACGAAGGAGTTCAGCGACATGTTCTGCGCCTTGAAGGGGGCGACCTTCACCCCCTGCCGCACCAGCCACCTGCAGATCCCCGCGGTGACGACGCTCTTGCCCGCGTCCGAGGTGGTGCCGGCGACGAGCAGCCCGCCGCCCCTGCCCGCGTTCCCGCTGCTCACGCCCGGCCCCGTTCCGTGATCATGTGTCCCTGGGTCCCCGTCCGCCGTGTCCCCACCGGCCGTGTCGCCCCCCGTCCCGCCGCCAGCCGTCCGGCTACGCAGACGGCCAGCGCGAGCACGCTCACCCGGCGCGACAGCCGCACCGCGCGTTCGATGTCCCCGGTCTCCACGGCCACGGCCCGCCCCTCGGCGCCGTTCAGCACCGGCCGGTGCTCGATCCGTCCGCCGTACGCGAGGGTCCCGCCCAGGCGTACCCCGAGCGCCCCCGCGAACGCGGCCTCCACCGGGCCCGCGTTCGGGCTCGGATGCCGGCCCGCGTCCGCGCGCCAGGCCCGGACGGCCTGCCCGGGCCGTCCCCCGGCGACGGCGGCGAGGGCGGCGGTGAGTCTGGCCCCGGGCCAGCCCATCACATCGTCCAGCCGGGCCGAGGCCCACCCGAAGCGGCGGTGGCGCGGCGAACGGTGGCCGACCATCGCGTCCAGCGTGTTCACGGCACGGAAGCCGACGAGCCCCGGCACCCCGCCGAGCGCCCCCCAGACCAGGGCGCCGACGACGGCGTCCGAGGTGTTCTCGGCGACCGACTCCACGACGGCACGGGCGATCCCCGGGCCGTCGAGCGCCTGCGGGTCGCGTCCGCACAGATGCGGCAGCCGCTCGCGGGCCGCCTCGACGTCCCCGGCGTCCAGCGCCGCGCCGATGGCCCTGGCCTCGCGGCCCAGCGAGGTCCCCCCGACGACGGACCAGGTGACGGCCGCCGTCAGCGCGACGGCGGCGGCGGGACTGCGGTGCACGGCACGCGAGGCGAGCGCGGCGGCCCCCACGGCGCCTCCGGCGCACAGCAGGGTGTGCAACGCGCCCCGGCCCCGGTGGTCCCGCCACAGGTGCTTCTCCACGGCGGCGGCGGCCCGGCCGAAGCCGGCGACCGGATGACCCCGGCGAGGGTCGCCGAGCCATCGGTCGGCGATCAGCCCCGCGGTGGCGCCGTACGCGAAGAGGCGGTCGGCACGCACGGCTCAGCCCGCCGCGTGAGGGAGCGGCCCCGGCACGGTCGGCACGACGGACAGGGGATCGGGCGCACGGCGGCCGGGCATGGCGTATGTCCTCACTCAGGGTCCGCGCCCTGGTTCGACGGCACGGCGACGAGAGTGTCCTGGCTCCCGGATCGGCGGCCACCCCTGCCGTCCGGCCCGCGCGGGGCGGACCGTGCCACGACGCACGTGACAGGACAGGGGCGCCGCTCCCCGGTGACAGTGGCGGGACCGCGCCGGACTCGCACCGGCTTCCTCTGCTGTCGCCGTGAATGGCTCCGGCAGTCCACCACGCAGCGCGAAGGCCCGTCAACTCGCCGTTGACCTGCGGGACCGCGGTGTGCTCGGACCCACAACCGGACGCACATCGGGCCGGACACACACGGTGTGTCCGGCCCGAGGGGGTGGTGCGACGTACGGAGGTGCGGGTCAGGCGACGATCAGATAGATGCCGTACGCGACCGCCGCCGCGCACAGCGCGAAGCAGGCGTACGCGCCGGTGCGCGCCAGGGTGGCGGACGAGCCGGAGCCGCCGCTCGGAGCGGTACCGGCCCGCTTGGCGAGACCCGCGACGCCGAGGCTGAAGAAGCCGACGAGCGCCACGGTGACCACGAGGCTGACACCGAAGACGGTGGCGAGTGCTGCCCAGTCGATTTTCATGGGGACGAGTCCTTACACCGCGGCCGGACGGACCGGGTCGGTGGTCGTCGCCACGACGGGCGCGGCGGGGAGCGGGGACGGGATGGTGGCGGTGAGGCCGGTGACCGGAAGGCCGGCCGGCGGCGGGGAGACGGCGGCGACGGCCGCGGCGACGATGCCCGTGGGCTCGTCCGCCTCGGCGATGCCGGTGTGATCGACCGGCTGGCGCCGCGACAGCAGCCAGATGGCGCCGGAGCCCGCGATGAGCAGTACGGCGACCAGGACGATGCCCCAGGTGCCCTGCCGGGTCAGGAACTCGGCGCCCGCGCCGACCAGGCCGGCTGCCGGGAGCGTGAGGCCCCAGGCCACGAACATCCGGGTCGCGGTGGACCACTTCACGGTGCCCCCCTTGCGGCCGAGCCCGGCGCCCATCACCGCGCCGGAGCACGACTGCGTGGTGGAGAGCGAGAAGCCGAGGTGCGAGGAGGCGAGGATCACGGTCGCCGCGCTGGTCTGGGCCGCGAAGCCCTGCTGCGGCTGGAGGTCCGTCAGCCCACTGCCCATGGTGCGGATGATGCGCCAGCCGCCGAAGTACGTCCCCAGGGCGATGGCCAGACCGGCCGAGAAGATCACCCAGACCGGCGGGTTCGAGCCGGGGGAGAGGACACCGCCGGTGACGAGCGCCAGGGTGATGATGCCCATCGTCTTCTGTGCGTCGTTGGTGCCGTGGGCCAGCGAGACGAGACCGGCCGAAGCGATCTGCCCGGCCCGGTAACCCTTGGCCGTCGACTTCAGCTGCGCTTCGTCGGTGACGTTCCGGTTGACGCGGTACGACAGCCTCGTCGCGAGCATCGAAGCGGCACCGGCCACCAGCGGGGCTGCGACGGCGGGCAGCAGGATCTTGGTGACGACGGTGCCGCCGTCGACCGAGGACCAGCCCGCGGACATCACGGCGGCACCGATGAGTCCGCCGAACAGGGCGTGCGACGAGCTGGACGGCAGACCGACCAGCCAGGTCATCAGGTTCCACAGGATGGCGCCGACGAGCGCCGCGAAGATGACCTCGGTTCTGAGGCCGTCCTCATTGACGATCCCGCCGGAGATCGTCTTGGCGACCTCCACCGACAGGAACGCGCCGACCAGATTGAGGGTGGCGGACATCGCCACTGCTGTCTTGGGCTTCAGGGCGCCGGTCGAGATGGTGGTGGCCATCGCGTTGGCGGTGTCGTGGAAACCGTTCGTGAAATCGAACACGAGAGCTGTCGCGACGACTATCGCGAGCAGCAGCGTGATGTGTTCCATTTACCCAGGCAATCGTTCGACGTCATTGGCACGATGAACGTAGGCAACCTGAGTGAACGGAAGATGAACTGGGCGGGGCATTGCGGTGCCCCTTCGGTCGGGCGGGGCGTTCCGGTCCTCCGCGAGGGCGAGTCGGCCTGGCGCCGGGGCCGTTGGGGGGACTGCCCTCCACCTGCGTATCCGGCCCGGACCGGGAAGCCGGACAAGCCCGGACAGGGCCCTGAATGTCGTTCCGGTCACGTTCGGAGGGGGCGTCGCCCTTCCCCACGATTCACAGGGAGATCCTCTCGACGGTCCCTGAGGGCTGCCCCGCCAGGAAGTGCGGGACAGCCCTTAGGGTCTCGTCCATGACCGAGGAGCGCGCCGAGAAGCACCACGACCCCCGACCGGACACGCTCTCCCGCGCCTGGGGCGACCTCGTCCGCACGGCCCGCAGGTCGGCGGCGGACGGCCTCGTGGTCGGCACCTCCGGCAACGTGTCGGTACGCGTCGGCGACACCGTGCTGGTCACCCCGAGCGGCGTACCGTACGACCGGCTGGGCCCCGAGGACGCGACCGGCGTCGACCTCGGGGGTCACCGCGTCCTCGGCACCCTCACCCCCACCAGCGAGCTCCCGCTCCACCTCGCGGTGTACCGCTCCACCGGCGCGCGCGCCGTGGTGCACACGCACGCCGTGCACGCCACCGCCGTCTCCACGCTCGTCGACGAGATCCCGCCCGTCCACTACGCGGCCGCGATGCTCGGCGGTCCGGTCCGCACGGCCGGATACGCCCGCTACGGCACGCCCGAGCTGGCGGCGAAGATGCTCGACGCCCTCCGTGACCGCACCGGCTGCCTGCTCCGCAACCACGGCACGGTCACATACGGATCGAGCCTGGACGAGGCGTACGACCGCACCGCCCAGCTGGAATGGCTCTGCCGGGTCTGGCTCGCGGCCGGCTCCGTCCCCGGCCGGGCCCCGTCCCTGCTCTCCCCGGAGCAGCTGGACGAGGTCGCCGAGGCGCTCAGGGGCTACGGCCAGCGCGGCTGAACCCCGGCCGGCTCCGCGCCCCGGGAAGCCCGCACCCGCCCCGTCGAGCCCCTCCGCTGTGAACCCCGCCCCTGCGAGCCCCGGCCCGCGGCCGCCCGTCGACCCGCCCTGCCCCAGGGGCCCCGGGGTCCCACCACGCGTCCCGTCGGCCCCCCGCCGCGACACGCCCCGCGACACGCCGGGCCCACCGGACGGCCCATCCCGCTGGCCCCCCGCACCGCCTTGCCCCGACACTGAAGCCGTGCGCCCGGCAACAGCGACGGCAGCGGCCGTCTCCACGATCATCGGCGCCGGCGCGGCAGCGGTCGCCGTCGGCAGATACGCCGGCGGTACCGCTCTCACGGTCCCCGCCGGTCGCCCCCTCCCGGCCGACCGCGGCCTGACCGTGCACGCGACGGCGCCCGGGCGGGTGACACTGACCCGTTCCTTCGCCTCGCTCCGCCCCGGACTCTGGGGTCTTGCCGGACAGGACGTCCACGCCGTCGTGGGCCCCGTGACCGACGAACCCGCGCTCTCCGCGGACACCGTCGTCCGCCGGCTCGAACGCGTCACCCGGGGCTCCCTGGAACCCGGCACCCGCGTACGGATGACCCCCGAGGTGCACCGGGGCGACCCCGGCACCGCCCTCGGGCTCGTCCACCACGAGGTGGAGATCCCCGGCGAACTCGGCGCGCTGCCCGCCTGGTACGTCCCGGCCGACCGCTCCACCTGGGTCATCGCCCTGCACGGCATCGGCACCACGCGCGAGCACACCCTGAACGTGACGGGCTTCCTGAACGACCTCCGCCTCCCGGTACTCGCCCTCTCCTACCGGGGCGACGCCGGAGCCCCGCGCTCTCCGGACGGGCTCGACCACCTCGGCGCCTCGGAATGGCGCGATCTCGACGCCGCGATCCGCTACGCCCTCCGTTACGGCGCCGAGAAGGTCGTCCTGCTCGGCTGGTCCACCGGTGCCACCATGGCCCTGCACGCCTGCGTCGACTCCGCGCTCCGCGACAGCGTCGCCGGCCTCGTGGTGGACTCCCCGGTGATGGACTGGGAGACCACCCTGCGCGCCCTCGCCGCGGCCCGGGGCGTCCCGTCCGCGCTGATGCCGCTCGCCGTACGCGCCGCCCAGGGGAGGACCGGCCTGCGGGGCGCCCCGCTCCTCCAGGGCAGGCTGCCGACCGTGCTGCGCGTTCCGACGCTGATCTTCCACGGCCCCGGCGACACCCTGGCCCCTTGGGGCCCCTCGCGGGAACTCGCCGGCCTCCGCCCCGACCTCGTCACCCTGCACCCCGTGCCGGACGCCCCCCACGCGTCGATGTGGAACCAGGACCCGGCCGCCTACGAGGAGTCCCTCCGCCGCTTTCTCACGCCCCTGATGTGAGAGTTGGGGGCAAACCGCCCGGTTGGTGACGGCCGGGCGGGGCCGCTCGGACGAGGCGGCACGGCCTCCGTTTGGGCTTTCGGCCCGTCAGAGGCAAGACTGCTCCCCGTGACGTCCCGTAACCCGCGCGACTCCAGGCTGCGACTTGTCCGCCCGCGACCCCTCGCCACGGCGCGCAAGGCCGTGACGACCCGCCGCAGCAGGCCCGCCCCCCGCCCTCCCGAGGGCACTCCGCCACGCACCGAACTGGCCCGCCAGGCCAGGGAGGTGCTCGCCGCGGACGTGCGGGTCGCCCGCTGGGCCGCTGCCGACGGCGGCAACCCCGGCGCGGCGCTCGCCGCTCCCGACCTGGACCGGGCGGCCGCCGAGCTGGGTCTCGGCCCCGACCGCGTGCTGGCCGGCTGGGACCGCGCCCGGCTGGCCGGCCTCGTCGAGCTGCACGGCGACACCGTGCGCCCCGGCTGGCGCCTGCGCGCCTGGGACCGCGACGACTCGGCGGTGCTCCGCGGCTGGGTCGCGCTCTTCGACGCCTGGTCGCTGGTGCACGCCTCGCCCGAGGGCATCGAGACGACCGCCGTCGCCGAGGCGATCGAGGCGGTGCCCCAAGTGCTCTCGCTGCTCCAGCTCTCGGCCGGGCCCGTCCCCGTACCCGTGCTCCTGGACCTCCTCGGCCAGCGCGTCGCCGAGCTCCACGAGGAACGCTGCGAGGTGCCGTACGCCCCCGGCGCCGGGGACACGCCGACCGGTACGGGGCCCGTCGCCGGGCCCGTCGCCCCCGCCGCCGCACCCTCCGACGAGCTGAACGCCCTGTTGCTCGACTGGGCCCTGGAGGGCCTCGCCGCCGTCGGCGCCCTCACCCTCGAACCCGGTCACGCCACCCTCACCCCGCTCGGCAACTGGGCGGTCTGGGTCAAGTTGGAGCAGATCTGCGTCGCCGCGCAGAGCCCGGCCGGGAACATCGAACAGCCCGCCGCCGACATGCTCCTCGGCTGCGCCCGGCTCACTCCGGGGCCCGCCCGCGCCGAATACCGGGCCTGGCTCGCCGCCCGCACGGTCCCCAGCGCCGTCGCCGAACTCCTCGGCGTCGCCCGCGGCGAGGACGCGCTGCTGCGCGGACTGGCCTTCGAGGCGCTGCGCGTGGTCGGCGCCCCCGCCGAACCCGAGGTCCGCGCGGTCGTCACCCACCCCTCGATCCGCCCGTACGCCCTGCTCTGGCTCGCCGAGTACGAGGGCGCCGACCCGGACGACGCCCAGGAGGTGCTCAGCCGCGAGGAGGCGACCTGGCTCTGGGTGGACACCGCGGCGGCCGTCGCCGACCACGGCGAGGCGGAGCTGCTCGTACGGCATCTGGACTCCGCCGTCCAGGGCACCGTCCCGGCGCTGCTCGAAGAGGTCCGGGCGGTCGGCCACCCGCGTACCGTCCAGGTCCTGGTGGCGCTGGCCGCCGCCCACCCCGATCCGGCGCTCGCCAAGGCCATGCGCCGCGCCGCGTTCCAGGTGCACACCGGCGGCAGTCCCGCCTGACCGGCACGTCCCCCGGCCCGCCCCGGGGATGCGGTGTACGGGGTGGTGCGCGGCGTCCCGCACGTGCCCGTCATGGAAGGCACCCTCCGCCACGCGCCGGAGGCTGTGATTCCCGTCTCATTCGGGCACCGCCCGGCGGTCCGGGCCCACGCACGGCGGAGGAGTTGCGCACCGCCCGTAGAATGGGCCCATGGCAATTCTCCTTGTGCATTAGCGGCGTCGAGAGACCTCCGCCCTCGTCCCTCCGCCGTCCATACCGCCCTGGAGTCTTACCGTGATCACCGCTTCCGGCATCGAGCTGCGCGCCGGCGCCCGTGTCCTCATCGAAAACGCGTCCTTCCGCATCGCCAAGGGCGACCGCATCGGCCTCGTCGGCCGCAACGGCGCCGGCAAGACCACGCTCACCAAGTGCCTCGCCGGCGAGGGCACCCCCGCCGGAGGGACGATCACCTCCTCCGGCGAGGTCGGCTACCTCCCGCAGGACCCGCGCACCGGCGACCTCGACGTCCTCGCCCGGGACCGCATCCTCTCCGCCCGCGGCCTGGACGAGATCCTCCGCCGGATGCGTGAGAACGAGGAGCGGATGGCGAACGGCAAGGGCGCCACCCGCGAGAAGGCGATGAAGAAGTACGAGCGCCTGGAGACGGAGTTCCTCACCAAGGGCGGATACGCCGCCGAGGCAGAGGCGGCCACCATCGCTGCGGCGCTCAGCCTCCCGGACCGGGTGCTGGGCCAGCCGCTGCACACCCTCTCCGGGGGTCAGCGCCGTCGTGTCGAGCTCGCCCGCATCCTCTTCTCGGACGCCGACACCCTGCTCCTCGACGAGCCCACCAACCACCTCGACGCCGACTCCATCGTCTGGCTGCGTGACTACCTCAAGTCCTACCGCGGCGGCTTCATCGTGATCTCCCACGATGTCGACCTCGTCGAGACCGTCGTCAACAAGGTCTTCTACCTCGACGCCAACCGGTCCCAGATCGACGTCTACAACATGGGCTGGAAGCTGTACCAGCAGCAGCGCGAGGCCGACGAGAAGCGCCGCAAGCGCGAGCGCCAGAACGCCGAGAAGAAGGCCGCCGCGCTCAACTCGCAGGCCGACAAAATGCGCGCCAAGGCCACCAAGACCGTCGCGGCCCAGAACATGGCCAAGCGCGCCGACCGGCTGCTGGCCGGGCTGGAAGCGGTCCGGGTCTCCGACAAGGTCGCCAAGCTGCGCTTCCCCGAACCCTCGCCCTGCGGCAAGACCCCGCTCATGGCGGAGGGCCTCTCCAAGTCGTACGGCTCACTGGAGATCTTCACCGACGTCGACCTCGCGATCGACAAGGGCTCCCGCGTCGTCATCCTGGGCCTCAACGGCGCCGGCAAGACCACCCTGCTGCGTCTCCTCGGCGGTGCGGAGAAGCCCGACACCGGCGAGATCATCGAGGGCCACGGCCTCAAGCTCGGCTACTACGCCCAGGAGCACGAGACCCTCGACCCGGAGCGCACGGTCCTGGAGAACATGCGCTCCGCGGCGCCGGACCTCGACCTCGTGGAGGTCCGCAAGACCCTCGGCTCGTTCCTCTTCTCCGGCGACGACGTGGACAAGCCGGCGGGTGTCCTGTCCGGTGGGGAGAAGACCCGGCTCGCCCTGGCCACGCTGGTCGTCTCCTCGGCCAACGTCCTGCTGCTCGACGAGCCCACCAACAACCTCGACCCGGCCAGCCGCGAGGAGATCCTCGGGGCGCTGCGGACGTACAAGGGCGCGGTCGTCCTCGTCACCCACGACGAGGGCGCGGTGGAGGCGCTCCAGCCCGAGCGCATCATCCTGCTCCCCGACGGGGTCGAGGACCTCTGGGGCTCCGACTACCGCGACCTGGTCGCCCTGGCCTGACCCGGCCCGGCCCGGCGGCAGGGGCGGCCCCTTGTCCGGGTACGTCCGAAGCTGTCCCTGTCGAATGATCCACGCCGAATGGATCATTCGGCCTACGCGTGATCCCTCATCTGTGCGAGACGGTCTCATCCCTCGGCGCGGCGCCCGGCAGATACCTGCCGGGCGCAGTCTTTTCGGCGCCCTCACCTCGGACGGCCCTGACCTGCGCTTTCTCTTTCGTGCTCTCCCCACCTGCCTCCTGAGCCCCTCGGAATGCTTCATTCCGCTTCCATGGAGCCCTTCCCTGGCGCGGAATCGGGTTGTACGTACCTTGCTGAATGGGTGGCCAGGGCGCACGGTAGGGGTGATCATGAGAAACCAGAGCGCACTTCCCTGAGGAGGCACGGGTGGCCGAGACTCTGAAGAAGGGCAGCCGGGTTACCGGCGTCGCGCGCGACAAGCTCGCGGCAGACCTGAAGAAGAAGTACGACTCCGGTGCGAGCATCCGGGCGCTGGCCGAGGAAACGGGCCGCTCCTACGGATTCGTCCACCGGATGCTCAGCGAGTCCGGCGTGACCCTGCGGGGACGCGGCGGAGCCACACGCGGCAAGAAGGCCGGATCGGCCTGACCGTCGGCGGCGGGTCTCGGGCGCGGGCAGCGGGTCCACCGTAAATCGGGGTGGGCCACCCGGTCGACCACACGGTCGCCCTGGTGGTTACTGTTCAGTCACTTAGCAAGTGAAGTGCTGACAGCACCCCGATCCGGAGGCGCACGATGACCTCGCTCGACCCGCTGCTCGACAAGGACGGCGTACGACTCACCGTCGATGACGCGGTCGCCACGGTGACCCTGACCAATCCGGCCAAGCGCAACGCTCAGTCTCCCGCTCTGTGGCGGGCGTTGACGGAGGCCGGGCGGGCGGTTCCCGGTACCGTGCGGGTGGTGGTGCTCCGCGGCGAAGGCAAGTCCTTCTCCGCGGGCCTCGACCGGCAGGCGTTCGCTCCCGAGGGCTTCGACGGTGAGCCGTCCTTCCTCGACATGGCGCGCGGGCCCGAGTCCGGGCTCGACGCGACCATCGCCGCGTACCAGGAGGCGTTCACCTGGTGGCGGCGGAACGACATCGTGTCGATCGCGGCCGTCCAGGGCCATGCCATCGGGGCGGGCTTCCAGCTCGCCCTCGCCTGCGATCTGCGGATCGTCGCCGACGACGTGCAGTTCGCCATGCGGGAGACCAGTCTCGGGCTCGTCCCCGACCTCACGGGCACGCACCCCCTGGTGCACCTCGTGGGGTATGCCCGCGCGTTGGAGATGTGCGCCACCGGCCGCTTCGTGACGGCCGGGGAGGCCGAGCGCACGGGCCTCGCCAACCTCGTCGTCCCCGCCGACCAGCTCGAGGCCGCGACCCAGGATCTGGCCGCCGCCCTGCTGGCCGCGCCGCGGGACGCCGTGATCGAGACCAAGGCGCTGCTGCGCGGCGCGATCTCGCGTACGTACGAGGAGCAGCGCGCCGCCGAGCGTGCGGCCCAGGGCCGCCGACTGCGCGACCTGGCCGGCCTCACCGACTGACAGTGATCCGGACGTACCGAGGGCCGGCCGGCCCCGTCCGGCCGGCCCTCAGCTCCGTTCCGGGGCTTCCACCACCGCGGTGACCAGCACCGAGACCGGCGGCCCGTCCTCCAGGGCGCCCGTCACGGCCGTGCGCACCGCGCGGGCCACGTCGAGCACGCGGTGGCCGTCGGCCGTCGCCACCTCGACCCGCACATGGTCGGCGCAGGTGGTCACCGGAGTGCCCAGCACCCGGGTCAGCGAGACCACACCGGGGACCGCCGCGGCAGCCAGCCCCGCAGGCCCGTCGTCCCGCCCCGCGCGCATCTCCGGCCGGGGAAAGGCCACCCGTTCGCGGGCCCTCGCACCGGCCGGGGGCGCGTCCGCCGGGACCGGACCGTCCGGGTGCACGGTCGGAGCAGCGCCGGCCGTGGACCCGGACGGTCCGGTCGGCCCCTCGTCCAGCAACCCCGTCACCCGCAGGTCCACCTCGGCCACGTCGAGCCCCAGCCGCCGAGACGCCGCCTCCAGCAGGGCTTCCCTGAGCAGGGCGGCGGAGGTCGGCAGGGGGCGGTCGGCGATCGCGGTGAACTCCGCCTCGATCCGCAGCGGCCCGGGCGGCAGTGCGCTCGGAGGCGCGGGCGGCCCCTGTGCGCCGTCCTGCCGGAGTTCTTCCCGCAGCACTTCTCCGTACCGCTCTCCGGTCGCCGTCCTCGGGCCTCCCCCCGGTGCCGTGCCGGGGGCCGTGCCCGCCGTCGCCGCGCCGATGCGCAGCCGCCCGAGCACCGCACCGGGCCCGGCCGTCGAATCCCGCAGCACCGAAGCGGCGGCCCGCTCGGCGATCCACGCCCCGTCCGCCGGACCGCCCAGAGGGAGCAACCGTCCCAGACCCAGCCGCTCGCGCACCGAGGCCGCCCATCCATCCGCCCGCCGGGGGCCGTCCGCCGTTGTCATCGCCCCAGCCTGCCGTATCCGCAGCGCGAACCCGGACAAGCGCACCTAATGTGGGCAAGGGAGTACACCCCTGCCCCATCGAAGGGATGAGCGGCCATGAGTGAGACCACCACGCAGCGCCCCGGCCCGGACGGCTCCGGCGAAGACCGGGGCAGGAGCCTGACCAAGCGCGGGGGCGGCGACGCCGGTACCCGCGGGCGAACCACGATCGCGGACGGAGTCGTGGAGAAGATCGCCGGACTGGCGGCACGCGACGTCGACGGCGTGCACGCCATGGGCGGCGGGCTGTCCCGCACCTTCGGCGCCATGCGCGACCGGGTGCCCGGCGGCGGCAGCGGCGGCAAGTCGCCGTCGCGGGGAGTGAAGGCCGAGGTCGGCGAGTCCCAGGCCGCGCTCGACCTGGAGATCGTCGTCGACTACGGCTTCGCCATCCACGAGGTGGCCCGCGACGTCCGCGAGAACGTGGTCGCCGCCGTGGAGCGGATGACCGGGCTCGAAGTGGTCGAGGTCAACATCGCCGTCAGCGACGTCAAGCTGCCCGACGAGGAGGACGACGAGGACGACGGTTCGTCCTCGCGGGTCCAGTAGTCCCCGGCCGCACCGTGTGCCCTGCGGTCGGTCATGCCCCGGGGCCCGGCGGCCGGCCGGCCAACCGGGCCCCGTTACCCCTGCGCGACAAGGCAGTTGAGGAGTCAGCATGAGCATGGCCGTGGTCGGCATGGTGGCCGGCATGGCACTCGGGTTCGCCGGATACTTCGGCGGATTCGGTGCCTTCCTGCTGGTAGCCGCACTGGGCGCGATCGGCTTCATCGCCGGCCGCTTCCTGGACGGCGACCTGGAACCCGGCGACTTCTTCCGGAGTCGCGAGCGCGGCGGCCGGCAACGGTGACGACGGTGACCGGCCCGGTTCCCGCGGCGGAGCGCGGCGAGACCCGGATCGCCGACCGGGTCGTCGCGAAGATCGCTGCGCAGGCCGCCCGGGAGGCCATCGACGAGATTCCCGAGGACGGTGCACCGCCCAATGCCTCGGTCACCGTTCACCGGGACTCCGCCCGGGTACACGTCAGCCTGGAGCTCGGTTACCCCGGCGACATCGGCCGTCAGTGCGGTGCCGTACGCCGACAGGTGGCCGAGCGGGTCAAGACGCTGGCGGGAATGGAGGTGCCCGAAGTGGCCGTGCGGATCGAACGCCTGCACTCGGCGGCCACCGGCTCCTCGGCACAGGGGAGGATCCGGTGAGCGAACCCTCGTACCAGGACGGCGGCACGGAGCACGGCACCCAGCGGCTCCCCGTCGTCGGCCCGCCGGAGCCGGGCGGCCCCGACCGGGACGCCTCCTCGTCCTCGCACCGGCCGGTCCCCGCGACCGACGAGCCGGCCGGTGGACGGGCCGGGCGGGCCGGGCGGTTCTGGTCGTCCCGCCGCGTCCCGGCCGCCCTCCTCGCCCTGGTGGTGCTCGGTGCCTCGGGGCTCTTCCTCTACGACGTGGCGGCGGTACGCGCCGACCATCCGGCGATGCAGTGGCGGCGCTCCCTGGCGGACGGCCTCGCGGAACGCTCGCTGGACGACGTGTGGGTGCTCACCGGTGCCGGGGCCGCCGCCGCACTCGGACTGTGGCTCCTCCTCCTCGCCCTCACCCCGGGGCTGCGCTCCCTGCTCACGATGAGCCGGAAACACCCCGGGGTGCACGCGGCCCTCGACCGGACCGCCGCGGCCCTCGTCCTGCGCGACCGGGCCGTGGAGGTGTCCGGAGTGCAGTCCGTACGCGTCACGTCGCGGCGCCGCAAGGCCACCGTCCGGGCGGTGTCGCACTTCCGCGAACTCGACGAGGTACGGGCCGACCTGCACTCCGCGCTCACCACCGCCATCGGCGAACTCGGTCTGGCCAGAACGCCGAAGCTGACCGTCCACGTCCACCGGGCTGCCAAGAAGGGATGAGCGCCATGCTCCGCACGGTCAACCGGGTTCTGCTCGCCGTCGCCGGACTGATCCTCGTCGCCGTCGGCGGGACCGTGCTCGCCACCGGTCTCGGCGCCGCGATGCCGTCGTGGTTCCCGTGGAGCGGCAAGTCCGACGTGCTGCTCAGCGACGCGGACCGGGGCCGCTGGCGCGACGAGGGCTGGTGGTGGCCGACCGTCATCGCGATCCTCGCCGTCCTGGTCGTGCTCGCCCTGTGGTGGCTGCTCGCACAGCTCCGGCGGGCCCGGCTCGCCGAGGTGCTGGTCGACAGCGGCGACGGCGAGGGCGCGCTGCTGCGGGGCCGGGCCCTGGAGGGTGTGCTCGCCGCTGAGGCGGGCCACCTCGACGGAGTCGCCCGCGCCCAGGCCACGCTGAGCGGCCGCCGGACCGCCCCGCACGCCCGCGTCCGCATGCAGCTGGAACCGCACGCCGTGCCGGCGGAGGCGCTCCGCGGCCTCTCCGAAGAGGCGCTGGCCCACGCCCGCGCCTCGGCCGGGCTGGAGGAGCTGCCGGCCGAGGTGCTGCTGAAGGCCGTCAAACACCGCGCGGAGCGCGTCACCTGACGGAGCGGTACGCCCGTGGCGCCGGGCTCAGAACCCGTGCCGGGTGCCGCCGTCCACCGGCAGCATGATGCCCGTCAGGTAGGACGCGGCGGGGGAGAGCAGGAAGGCCGCCGCCTTCCCGAACTCCTCGGGCGTGCCGTACCGGCGCAGCGGGATGCGGGCCTCGCTCGCGGCACGGGCCGCGTCCGCGTCACCGGAGAGCGCGTCGAGCTCGCGCACCCGGTCGGTGTCGATGCGGGACGGCAGCAGGCCGACCACCCGGATGCCACGCGGCCCGAGGTCGTTCGCCAGCGATTTGGCGAAACCGGCCAGCCCGGGGCGCAGCCCGTTGGAGACGGTCAGGCCGGGGATCGGCTCGTGGACCGACCCCGAGAGGACGAAGCCGATGACGCCGCCCTCACCGAGTTCGGCCGCCGCCGCGCGGGCCAGGCGCACCGCGCCGAGGAAGACCGACTCGAAGGCCGACTGCCACTGCTCGTCGGTGTTGTCGGCGGCGGAACCGGCCGGCGGTCCGCCGACGCTGATCAGTACGCCGTCGAGCCGGCCGAACCGCTCCTTCGCGGTGGTCAGCAGCGTCCGGGCGGCGGTCGGGTCGCCGTTGTCGGCCGCGACGCCCAGGGCGTCGGGTCCGAGTCCGGCGGCGGCGGCCGTGACGCTCTTCTCGTCCCGGCCGGAGATGAGCACCTTCGCGCCGTCCGCCGCCAGGGCGGTCGCCGCGGCGTTGCCCAGCCCACGGCTGGCCCCGGTGATGACGTAGACGCGGTCCTTCAGTCCAAGATCCATGGCCCTATCCTGCCCAAGGGCTGTCCCGCGATTCGCTGTGGGTCGGTACGCGGCGTCGGATGCGGTGCATCGCACGGCGGAGGATTGCCCGTGTACGGGATGTACTCGGGCAATCCGACAGCCGTGAGGTGCCGTGCCGGGCGCCGCCCGCCCGGCGGGAATCGTCAGACACGGCCTATCCCCCGGCGAGGGCCACCGCCGTGTTCACCAGACCGATGTGGCTGAACGCCTGGGGGTAGTTCCCCAACTGGCGGCCGGTCACCGTGTCGTACTCCTCGGCGAGCAGGCCCACGTCGTTGCGGAGCTCCAGCAGCCGCTCGAAGAGCTCCTCCGCCTCGGCGGCCCGTCCGGTCCGCAGCAGCGCGTCGGCGAGCCAGAACGTGCAGACGATGAAGGCGCCTTCCTCGCCCGGCAGCCCGTCCACCGAGGCGCCCTCGGTGCTGTACCGGCGGACCAGGCCGTCGCTGCCCAGCTCCGCTCGGATGGCGTCGACCGTGCCGACGATCCGCGGGTCGTCCGGCGGCAGGAAGCCCGTGCGGACCATGAGCAGGGTCGCCGCGTCGAGCGCCTTCGAGCCGTACGACTGGGTGAAGGTGTTCCGTACCGGGTCGTACCCCTTCTCGCACACCTCCGCGTGGACCGCGTCGCGCATCGCGCGCCAGCGGTCCGGGTCGCCCGGCAGGGAGGGATCGGCCTCCAGGGAGGCCACCGCCCGGTCGGCCGCGACCCAGGCCATCACCTTGGAGTGGACGAAGTGCTGCCGCTCGCCCCGGATCTCCCACAGCCCCTCGTCCGGCTCGCGCCAGGTGGACTCCAGGAAGCCGAGCAGGCTGAGCTGGAGGTTCCAGGCGTGCGGCTTGTCGCTCAGACCGGCGTCCCGGGCGAGCCGGAGGGCGTCGATGACCTCGCCGTACACGTCGAGCTGGAGCTGCCGGACCGCCGCGTTGCCGGTGCGGACGGGGCGGGAGTTCTCGTACCCGGCCAGCCAGGGCAGTTCCGTCTCGGGCAGCCGGCGCTCGCCGGCCAGCCCGTACATGATCTGCAGGTCCGCCGGGTCGCCCGCGACCGCGCGCAGCAGCCAGTCCCGCCAGGCCGCCGCCTCGTCCAGATAGCCCGCAGACAGCAGCGCGCCCAGGGTCAGCGTGGCGTCCCGCAGCCAGCAGTAGCGGTAGTCCCAGTTCCGTACGCCGCCGATCTCCTCGGGCAGCGAGGTGGTCGCGGCCGCCACGATCCCGCCGGTCGGCCGGTACGTCAGCGCCTTCAGAGTGATCAGCGACCGGAGCACCGCGGACCGGTACTTCCCCTCGTACGTGCAGGTCGCCGACCACTTCGCCCAGTCCTTCAGGGTGTGCTTCAGCGCCTTGTACGGATCGATCAGCTTGGGGCGCGGCGAGTGCGAGGGGTGCCACGTCAGGACGAACGCCACCTGCTCGCCCTCGGCGACGGTGAACGAGGAACAGGTGCTGAACTGCTGCCCCCACGTCTTGACCGGCGGATCGCTGCGCAGCCAGACGGAGTCGGGTCCGGCGACCGCCACCCGGTGGCCGTGCGAGCGGCGCATCCAGGGCACGATGGAGCCGAAGTCGAAGCGCAGCCGCAGCACCGAGCTCATCTCGACGCTCCCGCTGATCCCCTCGACGATCCGCATCACGTCGGGCGACTTGTCGCGCTGCGGCATGAAGTCGATGACCTTGACCGTGCCGGTGGGGGTCTCCCAGAACGTCTCCAGGACGAGGGAGTCGTCGACGTAGCCGCGACGGGTGCAGGTGTCGGATGCCGTGGTGCCCTCGGGCGCGATCCGCCAGTGTCCGTTGTCCTCGTCGCCCAGCAGTGCCGCGAAGCAGGCGCCCGAGTCGAAGCGGGGCAGGCAGAGCCAGTCGACGGAACCGTTCCTGCCGACGAGTGCGGCCGTCTGGAGATCGCCGATGAGGGCGTAGTCCTCGATACGTTGAGTCACGCAGTTGCGTTTTCCCGAAGGGGGCTGTTGCTAAGCAGGCGGAACGCCGGGGAAAGGGCCGCCGGGCCTACACGCGGGCGGGCTCCGGCTCCCCGGCGCCGTCCTCGGCCGTCGCGGCGGTCTGGGCGGCGGCCTCGGCCAAGTCGCGCTTCTCACGGCGTACCAGGACCGTCCAGCCGACCGGAACACCGGCCGCGAACAGCCACCACTGCACGGCGTACGCCATGTGGGGGCCGATCGAATCGTGGTCGGGGGTGGCGATCTGCTCGGGCGAGTTCCCCGCGGCCCGGGGCGCGGTCATCTCGACGTAGCCGCCGAGGACCGGGCGGGAGAGCAAAGCGGACTGCTGGGCGCTGTTGATGAGCATGACCTGGCGCTCCGGCAGCCCCTTGAGGTCCTTGATCCCGCTGGTGCCGGTCGTCTCGTCCGCCATCAGGCGTCCGGTGACGGTGACATCGCCCTTCGGCGCGGCCGGTACGTCGGGGAAGGCCGACTGGGCGGCGGCGGACTCGACCCAGCCGCGGTTCACCATGACGGTGCCGCCGCCGTCGAGGTTCAGCGGCGTGAGGACGTGCACCCCGATCCGGCCGTCGTCGGACGTGCGGCGGCGCACCACGACCTCGTGGGCGGTGTCGAAGGTGCCCCGGGCGGTGACCGTGCGCCAGTAGTCCGTGCGCGGCACGGTGTGACCGGGTGAGGTGAGGCGCTGGACGGGCTCCGGATCGGCCGCGAGGTTCCGCGCGATCAGGGCGTTCTGAGCGACCTTGTGCTGATGGCGGTGCAGCTGCCAGAAGCCCAGCTCGACCATGGTCGGGATCAGGACGAGGACGAGGAGGGTGACGAGCACCCACTGCCGGGTCAACAGGAAGCGGTACACCCCATGACCGTACAACCGGGGCCATGGGGTGCGTCACGGTGGGGTGGTCCGTCGGCCCCGTCACACTTTGTCCACGATGCCCGCCTTCCCCTCGGCGCGGGCGCAGTGACCGCCGCAGAACCAGTGCCCGTCCACCTCGACGCCCTGCCCGATCACCTGCACACGGCAGTGCTCGCAGATCGGCGCCATACGGTGGATGGCGCAGGCGAAACAGTCGAAGACGTGCACCGCGCCCTGCGCGTGCACCTCGAAGGACATCCCGTAGTCGTTCCCGCAAACCTCACAACGTGCCATGCGCCACAGGGTGGGACGCGGGCGCGCGGGGGGCGAGCGGCGGCCGGGCGAGTCGCCCCCGGTTCACTCCTATGCCGGGGGAGAGGCGGGTTCCACGTCCCTCAGCAGATGGGTGAAGGCGGCCTCGTCCACCACCGGCGTACCGAAGGACTTCGCCTTGACGGTCTTCGAGGTCGCGGAGTCCGGATCGTTGGTCACCAGCAGACTGGTGAGACGCGACACACTCGTCGCCACGTGCAGCCCGGCCTCCACCGCGCGGTCCTCCAGCAGCTCGCGGTCGACCGAGGTGTCCCCGGAGAACGCCACCCGCATGCCCTGCTTCAGCGGCCGGTCCGCGCTGTAGCGCCCCGGATTGGGGTGCGGGCAGGCCGGCCGCTTCCGCGAGGGGCGCCAGCTGCCCTGCCCGTACGACGGCTGATGACCGATCTTCGGCCGCACCGGCGAGTCGGACCACTCGGTCAGCGGCAGGCACTCCAGCAGCGGCAGCCGCACCCCGTCCCGCGCCGCCGCCCGCAGGCTCGGCCGGAACGCCTCGGCCAGCACCCGGGCATCGTCCAGCGCGTGGTGCGCCTGCTGCTGGACGACCCCGAAGTGCGAAGCCAGCGACGAGAGCTTGTGGTTGGGGAGCGGCAGCCGCAGCTCCTTGGCGAGCGCGATCGTGCAGAGCCGCTGCTCGACCGGGGCGACCACGGAGGCCCGCGCGTACTCACGGGCGATCATCGACCAGTCGAACGCGGCGTTGTGGGCGACCAGGACCCGGCCGGCCAGGTACTCCGAGAGCTGCCCGGCGATCTCCGTGAAGAGCGGGGCGCCTTCGAGCACCTCGGTGGTCAGGCCGTGGATCCACACCGGTCCCGGGTCGCGCTCCGGGTTCACCAGGGTGTACCAGTGGTCCTCGATCTCACCCCGGGCGTCCAGGCGGTAGACGGCGGCGGACACTATCCGGTCGTCGCGGGCGAGGCCGGTGGTCTCCACGTCGACGACCGCGTACCCCTGGGGATACGCGGCCGGCCACGGTGCTGCGGTCTGACGGTCGTCGAGCATGGTCCAAGAGAATACGGGCCTCGACCGACAGTCCCCTATTCGGCCGCCTCCCGGACCCGGATGCGGTACGGGGCGCACCGCCCGCGCCACCCGCGGTGAGACGATCCGGAGGTGACGGAAAGCCAGGCCCCCCGCGAGCACCACGAGCCCCACACCGGTGCCCTCGGCACCCGGCTGAACTGGTTGCGGGCCGCCGTCCTCGGAGCCAACGACGGCGTGGTCTCCACGGCCGGCCTCGTCGTCGGTGTGGCGGGCGCCACGGGCAGCAGGAGCGCGCTGTTGACGGCCGGGCTCGCCGGACTGCTGGCCGGATCGATGTCCATGGCCGCGGGCGAGTACGTCTCCGTCTCCACCCAGCGCGACTCCGAGAGGGCGGCCCTCGCCACCGAGCGCCGCGAGCTCCGGGAGGAGCCGGAGGCGGAACTCGTCGAGCTGACCGATCTGCTGGAGAGCAAGGGACTCAGCCGGGAGATCGCCCGCGAGGCCGCCGTGCAGCTCACCGAACGCGACGCGCTGCGCGCCCACGCCGAGGTGGAACTCGGCATCGACCCCGACGACCTCACCAACCCCTGGCACGCGGCGGGCGCCAGCTTCCTCGCCTTCACGGCGGGCGCGCTGCTGCCGCTGCTCGCGATCGTGCTGCCCCCGCCCTCGTACCGGCTGCTGGTGACCGTGGTCTCGGTGCTCGTCGCCCTCACCGTGACCGGCTGGTGGAGCGCCCGCCTCGGCGGCGCCCCGGCGGCCCCGGCGGTGCTGCGCAACGCCGGCGGGGGAGCGGTGGCGATGGGCGTCACCTACGCGGCGGGGACGCTGCTGGGGATGGCGGGGGTGTGAGGGCGGGGGTGTGAGCCGCGCCGACGGGGCCCGTGTCGGCGCGGGCTGGCCGACGGTGGAACTCGCGTCGGCGGGCTCGCGTTGGTGGAACTCACCAAACAACAGGGGTGGTCGATCCCGCTTACTTGGTGGTAACCACGTCTGTTCCGCCACCCTCCGGCGGCCCTACGGTTCCTCGCATGGAGCCGAACCTGCCCGATGTCGTGCTGTGGTCCCTCCCGGCCTTCGTCCTGCTCACCGTCGTCGAGATCATCAGCTACCGCTTCCATCCGGACGAGGACGCCGCCGGGTACGACACCAGGGACGCGGCGACCAGCGTGACCATGGGGCTCGGTTCGCTCGGCTTCGACCTGCTGTGGAAGATCCCGATCCTGGCCGTCTACACGGCGCTGTACGAACTCACCCCGCTCCGGGTCCCCGTGCTGTGGTGGACGGTCCTGCTGATGCTGCTCGCCCAGGACTTCCTCTACTACTGGTCCCACCGCGGCCACCACGTCGTCCGCGTCCTGTGGGCCTGCCACGTGGTCCACCACTCCAGCCGCAGGTTCAACCTCACCACCGCACTGCGCCAGCCCTGGACCTCGGCGACCGTCTGGCCGTTCTACCTGCCGATGGTCGCCTGCGGGGTGCACCCGGCCGCGCTCGCCTTCTGCCAGTCGGCCAACCTCGTCTACCAGTTCTGGGTACACACCGAACGCGTCGGGAAACTGCCCCGCCCCTTCGAGTACGTCCTCAACACCCCCTCGCACCACCGGGTGCACCACGCCTCCCAGGGCGGCTACCTGGACCGGAACTTCGGCGGCATCCTGATCCTCTGGGACCGGCTCTTCGGGTCGTTCACCGAGGAGAGGGAACGGCCCGTCTACGGCCTCACCAAGAACATCGCCACCCACAACCCGCTGCGCGTCGCCACCCACGAGTACGCGGCGATCGCCCGGGACGTCCGGGCGGCGACCAGCTGGAGCGAGCGCGCCGGACGCGTCTTCCGGGGCCCCGGCTGGCGGCCCGCCGAAGCCACCCGTACCGCCGGCGCAGGCGCGACAGCCCCCGCCCCGCAGCACCCTCCGGTCACCGGGACCGCCGGATGACCGGCGGCGCGGGACCCGGTCGGACGGGTGGGCCACCCCACGGGCGGGCCGCCCGGACCGCCCCCCTCCTGCTCGCCGGCTACCTCGTCCTCTCGGCGGTCGACCTGGGCGGGCTGCTCGCCGGGGCGGACACCGCCCACCTCCTCGCCAAGCCGCTGCTGATGCCCGTGCTCGTCGCGTACGCCGCCGTCCGGGGCGCGCCCCGGTGGCTGATCGCCGCGCTGCTCTTCGGGTGGGGCGGCGACGTGGCCCTGATGGTGGACCACGGCACCGCCTTCCTCCTCGGCATGGGCTCCTTCGCCGTCGGACACCTCTGCTACCTCCGGCTCTTCGGCCGGGCGCGTGCCTCCCTGATCGCGGGCGGGGCCTACGCGGTAGCGCTCTGCGCCGTCCTGGTGGCGATGTGGGGCGACCTGCCGGCCGCCATGCGCCTGCCGATGACCGGGTACAGCCTGCTGCTCGCCACCATGGCGTGGCGCTCCGGCGTCCTCGGCCGGTACGCGGCCGCCGGCGGGGCGCTCTTCCTGCTCTCCGACACACTGATCGCCACCGGGGTCGCCGACTGGCCCCAGCCACCCGCCCACGACTTCCTCGTCATGCTCACCTATCTCGCCGCCCAGCTCCTGCTCACCACCGGAGCGCTGGGCCGGGGTGTCCGGCCGTCCACGGTGACCGGGGCGTACCGTGGAACGGTTGAAACCGCCTGAAATCAGCGAGGACCCCCCCATGCGCGCCACCGTCATCCACGCCCCGCACGACATCCGGGTGGAGGACGTACCGGACCCGGTCGTCCAGCAGCCCACCGACGCGGTGGTGCGGGTGCTGCGCGCCTGCATCTGCGGCAGCGACCTGTGGGCCTACCGCGGCGAGTCGGCGCGCAAGCCCGGACAGCGCATCGGTCACGAGTTCCTCGGCATCGTGGAGCAGGTCGGCTCCGACGTCGCCGGGTTCCGTTCCGGCGACCTCGTCGTCGCCCCGTTCGTCTGGTCGGACGGCACCTGCGCCTACTGCGCCGACGGCCTCCACACCTCCTGCCCGCAGGGCGGGTTCTGGGGTTCCGAGGGCTCCGACGGCGGCCAGGGCGAGGCCGTCCGGGTCCCTTTCGCCGACGGCACCCTCGTCAAGCTCCCCGCCGAGGCCGCCTCGGACGACCGGCTGCTCACCGCGCTGCTGGCCCTCTCCGACGTGCTGGGCACCGGTCACCACGCGGCCGTGGGCGCCGGGGTGAAGCCCGGGTCCACCGTCGCGGTCGTCGGTGACGGCGCGGTCGGCCTCTGCGGCGTCCTCGCCGCCAAGCGCCTCGGCGCCGACCGGATCATCGCGCTGGGCCGTCACACCGCCCGTACCGACATAGCCCGCGCCTTCGGCGCCACGGACGTCGTCGCGGCGCGGGGCGAGGAAGCGGTGGCCGCCGTGCGCGAGCTGACCGGCGGCGCCGGCGCGCACAGCGTCATCGAGGCGGTCGGCACCGAGCAGTCCATGCGGACCGCCTTCGGGATCGCCCGCGACGGCGGAGCGGTCGGTTACGTCGGCGTCCCGCACGGCAGCGGCACCGGCCTGGACCTCGGCGACATGTTCAGCCGCAACGTCGCCCTGCGCGGCGGGGTCGCCCCGGTGCGCGCGTACATCCCCGAGCTGCTCCCCGACGTACTGGACGGCACCATCGACCCGTCGCCCGTCTTCGACCTGGCGGTCGGGCTCGACGAGGTGCCCGCCGGGTACGAGGCGATGGACGAGCGCACCGCGCTGAAGGTCCTCGTCAAGCCGTAGGCGGCGCCGGAGGAACGCCGGGGAGGGACCGGGGCACGTGCGCCCCGGTCCCTCTTCATGTCATGTACGAGCGCGGCGAGCGGCGGGTGTCAGTAGCGGACCGCGTCGAGCGCGTCCACGTTCCCGGCTCCGTAGAAGCCGTTGTACGCCTTGCCGCCCTCGCAGACGGCGTCGACGGTGCCGTCGCTGTCGATGTCGTACGGCGCTCCGCACGCGGTGGCGTCCGCCTCCACGGCCAGCAGCGCCTTCACCGCCGCCGGCGAGGCGTGCGGGTGCTTCGACTTGATCAGGGCCACGACGCCCACCACGTGCGGGGTCGCCATCGAGGTGCCGGCCTTGTAGGTGTAGCCGCCGCCCACCGTCGTGGAGAGGATGCGGCCGTTGGTCGCCGGGGCCTCGGGCGCCTGGTAGATCGTGGAGTCGCCGCCGGGGCCGGCGATGTCGATCACGCCGTAACCGTAGTTCGAGTAGGACGCCTTGAGGCCCTTCGCCCCCGTCGCGGAGACGGTCACCACGCCCGGCAGCATCGACGGGATGTCGAGGCAGGTGCGCGGGTCGATGACACGGTCCTCGGTGACGGTGTCGTTGGGGCTCGTCGAGTCCTCGATGGAGTCGGCGGCCAGGTCGTGGCCGGAGTTGCCGGCCGCCGCGACGTTCACGACACCCTTGCGCTCGGCATAACGGGTGGCCCGGCCGAGCGCCTCGACCAGGGCGCCCTGGTCGGGGTCGTTCTTGCAGTTGTAGAGCCACGGGTCGGTGTAGTAGCTGTTGTTCGTCACGTCGACACCGTGCTCGGCGGCCCAGACGAAGCCGCAGACGACGGCCTCCGTGTAGAAGAACCCGTCCGGGGTCGCGACCTTGATCCCGGCGACCTTGACGCCCGGGGCGACGCCCACCACGCCTATGCCGTTCCTCGCGGCGGCGATGGTGCCGGCGACGTGGGTGCCGTGGTCGCTCTCGCCCGGGTTGGGGCGCCAGGACCCCGGCGTGGTGTCGGGCGCGCCGGAGACGCAGTTGGCGGAGGCCGCCGCGTCGAAGTTGGGTGCCAGGTCCGGGTGGGTGTCGTCGACGCCCGTGTCGATCACGGCGGCCGTGACGCTCCGGCTGCCGAGCGTGATCTGCTGCGCCTTGTCCGCCTTGATGGCGGGCAGGGCCCACTCCAGTGGCTCCAGGGGGTCCTGGGAGGGGCTCGCGTCCGCGGCCGCGCCGGCCGCCTCCGCCGCCGTGAGCGGCTGCGCCGCCGCACCGACGTCGGTGGTCGCCTGCGGGACGATCGGGTTGGTGCGGGTGGCCCCCGCCGATTCGACGCCGCGCACCGTGCGGACGGTCTCCGCGAACGCCGGGTTCTGCGAGTGGACGACGAGGACGCCGATCTGCTCGTACGCGACGACGATCGTGCCGCCGGCCTTCGCGATGGCCTGCTTGACCTGCTCGACGGTCCGGTGGCTGCCTTCGGTGTTCACGACGTAACTGAGCTCCGGTCCGTCCAGCGACACGGCCGGGGCCGAAGCGGCCGAGGCGGTGGCGGCCGGGACGAAACCGAGGGAAGCGGTGAGCGCGAGTCCTACGGGCAGCGCGAGAGCACGTACGCGCCTGGATGCCAGATGAGCCATGGGTTCTCCACATCATCCGTATCAGCCGGCCGGACACCTTGCGTGTCTGGTCGGGTACATGACCAGTGAAGTTAGCGTCGATCATCGCCACGCATCAATGAATTGAGGCAAACGAGTTCGAAGGGTGATCTCGGAGGGCCGTTCGGGGTGTCATCCCGCCGTCCCGGCGGCCGAAAGAGGCGGTGAACCGCTTCGTCGCGCCGCACGTGCCGTTGTCAGGGGAGTCGCACGACCGATCCAGTGAGGTTCCCCATGAGACCGATCACATCCCCCATCACCGCACCCGCGTCGCGAGGAGAATCCGTGGCTACCGATGCACCGCCGCCCGAGGGCGGTACGGACACCAGTCCGGCCCAGCACACCACCGAGGCATACCTCGAGGTGCAGGGAAGCGCGGAATTCGCCGAACTGCGCCGGTCGCACCGGTCGTTCGCCTTCCCGCTGACCGTCGCCTTCGTCACCTGGTACCTGCTCTACGTCCTGCTCTGCAACTACGCGGGCGGATTCATGGGCACCAAGATCGCCGGCAACATCAACGTCGCGCTCGTCCTCGGGCTCGCCCAGTTCGTCACGACCTTCCTCATCGCGTGGCTCTACTCCCGCCACGCCGCCACCAAGCTCGACCCGAAGGCCGCAGCCATCAAGTCCCGTATGGAGGCCGACGCATGAGCGCCGCCCAGGTCGCGCACCCCGCCGTCCAGCTCGCCGCCGAAGGCGCGAGCGACCACCGGACGCTGATCATCACCCTCTTCGCGGTCTTCGTCGTCGCGACCCTCTGCATCACCGTCTGGGCCGGCCGCCAGACCAAGAGCGCCGCCGACTTCTACGCCGGCGGACGCCAGTTCACCGGTTTCCAGAACGGACTCGCCGTCTCCGGCGACTACATGTCCGCCGCGTCCTTCCTCGGCATCGCCGGAGCCATCGCGCTCTTCGGCTACGACGGCTTCCTCTACTCCATCGGCTTCCTCGTCGCCTGGCTCGTCGCCCTGCTCCTGGTCGCCGAACCCCTGCGCAACTCCGGCCGCTACACGATGGGCGACGTCCTCGCCTACCGCATGCGCCAGCGCCCCGTACGGACCGCGGCGGGCGTCTCCACCATCGTCGTCTCGATCTTCTACCTGCTCGCCCAGATGGCCGGCGCCGGTGTGCTCGTCTCGCTGCTGCTCGGCATCACCAGCGACGGCGGGAAGATCGCCATCGTCGCCCTGGTCGGCCTGCTCATGATCGTCTACGTCACCATCGGCGGCATGAAGGGCACCACCTGGGTGCAGATGGTCAAGGCCGTCCTGCTCATCGCGGGCACCCTGCTCATCACCTTCCTGATCCTGCTGAAGTTCCACTTCAACATCTCCGACCTGCTGGGCACCGCCGCCACCAACAGCGGCAAGGGCTCCGCCTTCCTGGAGCCCGGCCTCAAGTACGGCGCCACCGGCACCTCGAAGCTCGACTTCCTCTCGCTCGGCATCGCCCTCGTCCTCGGCACCGCCGGACTGCCGCACATCCTGATCCGCTTCTACACCGTGCCCACCGCGAAGGCGGCCCGTAAGTCCGTCAACTGGGCCATCGGCATCATCGGGGCCTTCTACCTGATGACCATCGTGCTCGGCTTCGGTGCCGCCGCTCTCCTCAAGCCGGACGACATCATCGCCTCCAACAAGGCGGGGAACACGGCGGCCCCGCTGGCCGCCCTGGAAATCGGCGGCGGCTCCGGCTCCACCGGCGGCGCCGTCCTGCTCGCGGTGATCTCCGCCGTTGCCTTCGCGACCATCCTCGCCGTGGTCGCCGGACTCACCCTGGCGTCCTCGTCGTCCTTCGCCCACGACATCTACGCCAACGTCATCCGCAAGGGGAAGGCGACGGAGAAGGAAGAGGTCCGCGCCGCCAAGTGGGCCACCGTCGCCATCGGCATCGTCTCCATCGGCCTCGGCGCCATGGCCCGCGACCTCAACGTGGCGGGCCTCGTCGCCCTGGCCTTCGCCGTCGCCGCGTCCGCCAACCTGCCGACGATCCTCTACAGCCTCTTCTGGAAGCGGTTCACCACCCAGGGAGCCCTCTGGTCCATCTACGGCGGGCTCGCCTCCTCCGTCCTGCTGGTGCTCTTCTCCCCGGTCGTCTCCTCCAAGCCGTCCTCCATGTTCCCGGACGTCGACTTCGCCTGGTTCCCGCTGGAGAACCCCGGCCTGATCTCCATCCCGCTCGGCTTCCTGCTCGGCTTCATCGGCTCCCTGCTCTCCAAGGAGGAGCCCGACAAGGGCAAGTACGCGGAGCTGGAGGTCAAGTCCCTCACCGGTGTCGCCGCGCACTGAACGCAGTGGTTCACCGAAGCTTGGTGATTCGGCACGCCCGACCGCGCCGGGGGGGGGGGGGGGGGCGGCCCGCCCCCCCCCCCCCCGGGGCGGGGGCCCCCCCCCCGGGCCCCCGGGGCCCCGCACCCCGGGGCACCGGGAAGGGAAGAGGCGGGGCC
>NZ_JBIAJC010000001.1:722941-751267 GCF_042871745.1 Streptomyces sp. NPDC005576
AGGTGTTGTAAAACCCCCCCCCGGGGGCCCCCCCCACCGCCCGCGTGTTTCACCCCCCCGGGGCGGGCTGATCCCCCCCCCCCCCCCCGCCGGGGGGGGGGGGGCCGCCCCCCCCCCCCCCCCCGGCGCGGTCGCGCGGCCACCGTGAGCGGGATACGGTCGCCCGGCTCGCGTAGTCTCGGAAGAGAGAAGAGCCGGGACCGGAACGCCGGCAAGCCGTGAAAGCCATGGGGGAGGGGCGCACATGCTCATCGACACATACGACCGGGTCGCCACCGACCTGCGTGTCTCCCTGACCGACAAGTGCAACCTCCGCTGCACCTACTGCATGCCCGAAGAGGGACTCCAGTGGCTCGGCAAGAGTGAGCTGCTCAGCGACGAGGAGATCGTCCGGCTCGTCCGGATCGCCGTCGAACTGCTCGGCATCACCGAGGTCCGTTTCACCGGCGGCGAGCCCCTGCTCCGCCCCGGCCTTGTGGGCATCGTCGAGCAGTGCGCCGCTCTGACGCCCCGCCCCCGGATGTCCCTCACCACCAACGGCATCGGGCTGCGGCGCACCGCCGCCGCCCTCCGGGCCGCCGGACTCGACCGGGTCAACGTCTCCCTGGACACTCTGCGGCCGGACGTCTTCAAGACACTCACCCGCCGCGACCGCCACAGGGACGTGCTCGACGGACTCACCGCCGCACACGAGGCGGGCCTCACTCCCGTCAAGGTCAACTCCGTCCTCATGCCCGGACTCAACGACGACGAGGCCCCCGAACTCCTCGCCTGGGCCGTCGACCACGGGTACGAGCTCCGCTTCATCGAGCAGATGCCCCTCGACGCCCAGCACGGCTGGAAGCGCGACGGAATGATCACCGCCGGTGACATTCTCGCCTCGCTGCGCACCCGCTTCACCCTCACCCCGGAGGACGACGGCGCGCGCGGCTCCGCCCCCGCCGAACGCTGGGCCGTGGACGGCGGCCCGCACCGCGTGGGGGTCATCGCCTCGGTGACCCGCCCGTTCTGCCGGGCCTGCGACCGCACCCGGCTCACCGCCGACGGGCAGGTCCGCACCTGCCTCTTCGCCCGCGAGGAGACCGACCTGCGGACCGCGTTGCGCTCCGGGGCGGCGGACGAGGAGATCGCCCGGCTCTGGCGCCTCGCCATGTGGGGCAAGAAGGCGGGCTCGGGCCTGGACGACCCGTCGTTCCTCCAGCCCGACCGCCCGATGTCGGCGATCGGCGGCTGACCGGCGGCAGACCGGCGTACCGGACGCCCGTCCGGGCGCGGCTCGGGGCCTGCGGGCGTCAGCCCTCCGCCGTGGCCTTCCAGTCGGCCAGCGGCACGACGTCCTTCAGGAAACCCCGTACACCCAGGAACTGCGACAGGTGCTCGCGGTGCTCCTCGCAGGCCAGCCAGGTCTTTCGTCGCTCCGGGGTGTGCAGCTTGGGGTTGTTCCAGGCGAGCACCCACACCGCGCCGGCGCGGCAGCCCTTGGCGGAGCAGATGGGCGTACCGGTGTCGCTCTCGGCGGAAGTCAGGGGAAAGTCCACGGCTTCACCCTAGTGCCGCGTCCCGGAGGAGAAAAAACGACGCCGAGCAGCCACGGGGGGAGCTGCTCGGCGTCGGTCTCTCGCTCCGACGGGGGATGCGGAGCGTATGAGGGAGTATGTCACGCACACCCGCGCGCGGTGCACCCGAACTCCACGATTGAGTTGGCGTTTTCCCACGCTTCGCCGGACAGGAAAGCTCATTCGTGCTCGTGCGGATACGGGGCGCGACCGTCTGCCCCGAAGGCGCTCTCCGTACCTGTTCCGCCGTGGTTTCCGGGGCCCGTACCCCGGCCGGCCGCCGTGCCGGTTCCCACCCCGAACCCTGTCTCCAGGGCGGGCCGCACGGGCGCGGGCACGAAGGTGGACGGCAGTGAGGGGGTGTTCTCCCGGCCCGCGTTGGCGATGACCACCGCCACGTACGGCAACAGCAGGCCGAGCGCCAGCGCCACCATCGAGACGTGCCGCTCGACGTTCCAGAGGACCGCGGCGAGGATCACCGCCACCGTACGTACGGACATCGAGATCACGTACCGCCGCTGGCGGCCGCGCACGTCGTCGGCCAGTCCCTGCCGGGCCCCCGTGATCCGGAAGACCTCCGCCTCGCCCCGCTTGCCCATCATGTCTCCACCGCCTGCTCCCTGTGTCGGACGCCCCGGTCCGGACCGCTTCCACGGTACGCCCGGCACGCCGCGAGATCGAGGCCGGGTGGGCCGGCCGCACCCCTTTCGGACGGACGGCTTTCTTGCGGAACACGCCCGGATGCGGCGCCCGACATGCGGCGGAGGGCGCCGGACACGACACTTGAGCCGATATGCGCATGACGCGCACTTCGAGGAGGCGATATGAGCTGGTTGTGGGCGATCATCGTGGGCCTGGTCCTCGGTGTGATCGCAAGAGCGATCCTGCCGGGCAAACAGAACATCCCCCTGTGGCTGACGACCGTCTTCGGCATCATCGGCAGCATCCTCGGCAACGCCGTCGCATCCTGGATCGGCGTCGAGGACACCAAGGGCATCGACTGGATCCGGCACGTGCTCCAGTTGATCGGTGCGGTGGCGGTGGTCGGTGTCGGGGACGTCGTCTGGCAGTCGATCCGGGGACGCGGCAGACAGAGAACCTGAATCCGGGCAGCGCCACGGCGGAGGCCGGGCACGCGACGCGCGTGCCCGGCCTCCGCCGTATCGGGAAAGCGCGGGTCAGCCCGCGGCGATCTCGACCACCGCGAGGTTCTTCTTGCCCCGGCGCAGCACCAGCCAGCGCCCGTGGAGCAGATCCCCGGCGGCGGGCAGGGCCTCACCATCGGTGATCTTGGCGTTGTTCAGGTAGGCGCCGCCCTCGTTGACCGTGCGGCGGGCAGCCGACTTGCTCGGCGCGAGACCCGCCCCGACGAGCAGGTCCACCAGCGGCGCCGGCTCGGCGAGCTTCGCGTGCGGCAGTTCGGAGAGCGCGGCGCCGAGCGTCGCCTCGTCCAGCTCAGCCAGCTCGCCCTGACCGAAGAGCGCCTTCGACGCGGCGATCACGGCAGCGCACTGGTCGGCTCCGTGCACCAGCGTGGTCAGCTCCTCGGCCAGTGCGCGCTGCGCCGTACGAGCCTGCGGACGCTCCTCCGTGACCTTCTCCAGCTCCTCCAGCTCCGCCTGCGACCTGAAGCTGAGGATGCGCATGTACGGGGAGATGTCGCGGTCGTCGACGTTCAGCCAGAACTGGTAGAAGGCGTACGGGGTCGTCATCTCGGGGTCCAGCCAGACGGCGCCGCCCTCGGTCTTGCCGAACTTCGTGCCGTCCGCCTTGACCATCAGCGGGGTCGCCAGTGCGTGCACCGTCGCCGCGGGCTCCATGCGGTGGATCAGGTCGATGCCCGCCGTGAGGTTGCCCCACTGGTCGCTGCCGCCCTGCTGGAGGACGCAGCCGTGGCGCCGGTACAACTCCAGGAAGTCCATGGACTGGAGCAGTTGGTAGCTGAACTCGGTATAGCTGATGCCCTCCTGGGACTCCAGACGGCGGGCCACCGAGTCCTTGGTCAGCATCTTGTTGACCCGGAAGTGCTTGCCGATGTCCCGCAGGAACTGGATCGCGGACATGCCCGCGGTCCAGTCCAGGTTGTTCACCATGACCGCGGCGTTCTCGCCCTCGAAGGAGAGGAACGGCTCGATCTGCGAGCGCAGCCGGGTCACCCAGGCGGCGATGGTCCCGGGGTCGTTCAGCGTGCGCTCGGCGGTCGGCCGGGGGTCGCCGATCTGGCCGGTCGCCCCACCCACCAGTGCCAGCGGCCGGTGGCCCGCCCGCTGGAGCCGGCGCATCGTGAGCACCTGGACCAGGTGGCCGACGTGCAGGCTGGAGGCGGTCGGGTCGTAGCCGCAATAGAAGGTGACCGGACCGTCGCCAAGAGCCTTGCGCAGGGCGTCCTCGTCAGTGGACTGGGCGAACAGCCCGCGCCACTTCAGCTCGTCGACGATGTCCGTCACGATTCCGTGTCTCCTTCGGCGTATGAACGGCGGGCTCCCAAGCCTGTGGGCCCACGCCCGGCCAGTCTAAGCGCAGGCCCGGGCCGCTCCCGTTTCTTTTGCCCGCCGCGAAACGTGACCCCGTGCGCCCTTGTCGAGGACGCGCCGGAGTCACCTCGTGCGACGGCCGACTCAGACCCCGCGGCTGACCGAACTCATGTTGAAGTCCGGGATGCGCAGCGCGGGCATCGCGGCGCGGGTGAACCAGTCGCCCCACTCGCGCGGCAGCGTCCGCTCGGTGCGCCCCGCCTCACTGGCGCGGGAGAGCAGGTCGACGGGCGACTCGTTGAACCGGAAGTTGTTCACCTCGCCGACCACCTCGCCGTCCTCCACCAGGTAGACCCCGTCCCGGGTCAGCCCGGTCAGCAGCAGCGTCGCCGGATCGACCTCCCGGATGTACCAGAGGCAGGTCAGCAGCAGCGCCCGCCCCGTGGTCGCCGCCACCATCTCGTCCAGCGTCTGCTCGCCGCCGCCCTCCAGCAGCAGGTTGTCGATGGCCGGGGCCACCGGGAGGCCGGTCAGTTCCGCCGTGTGCCGGGTGGTGGTCAGCCGCTCCAGCCGGCCGCCACCGATCCAGTCGGTGGGCTCCAGCGGCAGCCCGTTGTCGAAGACCGACGCCCCGTCCCCCGAGGAGTGCGCGATCACGAACGGCGCCGACTCCAGCCCGGGCGCGTGCGGGTCGCTGCGCAGGGTCAGCGGCAGCGGGGACAGCGTCTCGCCCAGCCGCGTCCCGCCACCCGGCCGGGAGAACACCGTCCGGCCCTCGGCGGCGTCGCGGGCCGTCGACGACCAGAGCTGGTAGATCAGCAGGTCGGCCACGGCGGTCGGCGGCAGCAGGGTCTGGTACCGGCCGGCCGGCAGCTCGATCCGCCGCTCGGCCCAGCCCAGGCGACGGGCCAGTTCCGTGTCGAGCGCCGCCGGGTCGACGTCCTTGAAGTCCCGGGTGGCCCGTCCGGCCCACGCGGACCGGGACCGGTCCGGTGACTTGGCGTTCAGCTCCAGCGTGCCGTTCGGCTGGTCGTGCCGCAGCCGCAGCCCGGCCGAGCTGCCCAGATAGGTCGAGGTCATCTCGTGGTGTGCGAAGCCGTACAGTTCCCGGCCGCCCGCGCGGGCGTGGGCGAAGGCCTCGCCCAGCGCCGGAGCGAAATCGGCGAAGACGTCCGAGCCGGTCTCGGCGGGGGCGTCGGTGAAGTCCGCGGAGACCGGTACGCCGGTCACCGGCGGCTGCGCGTCCTCGGCCGGACCGGCCGCGCGGGCCGCCGCCTCCGCAGCCCGTACCAGCGGCTCCAGGTCGTCGGCGGTGACTGCGGAGCGCGAGACCACCCCGGAGGCGGTCCCCTCGGAGCCGTCCACGGTGGCGACGACGGTCAGCGTCCGGCCCCGGGTCACCCCGTTCGTGGTGAGGGCGTTGCCCGCCCAGCGCAGGTTCGCCGACGAGGTCTCGTCCGCGATGACCACGCAGCCGTCGGCGCGGGACAGCCCGAGGGCGCGCTCGACGATCTCGTACGGCTTGCTCGCGCGGCTCATCGGCCCGCCTCCTGCGTCGTGTTGAGGATGTTCACGCCTCGGAAGAGAGCGGAGGGACAGCCGTGCGAGACGGCCGCTACCTGGCCCGGCTGGGCCTTGCCGCAGTTGAAGGCGCCGCCCAGTACGTACGTCTGCGGGCCGCCGACCTTCTCCATCGAGCCCCAGAAGTCCGTGGTGGTCGCCTGGTACGCGACGTCCCTCAGCTGGCCGGTCAGTTCGCCGTTCTCGATGCGGAAGAACCGCTGCCCGGTGAACTGGAAGTTGTAGCGCTGCATGTCGATCGACCAGGAGCGGTCACCGACCACGTAGATCCCGCGCTCCACCCCGCCGATCAGGTCCTCGGTGGAGAGGCCGCCCGGGTCCGGGCGCAGCGACACGTTGGCCATCCGCTGCACCGGTACATGACCCGGCGAATCGGCGTACGCGCAGCCGTTGGACCGGCCCAGGCCGGTCAATTTCGCGGTTCTCCGGTCGAGTTGGTAGCCCACGAGAGTGCCGTCCTTCACCAGGTCCCAGGACTGCGCCTCGACGCCCTCGTCGTCGTACCCGATCGTCGCCAGCCCGTGCTCGGCGGTCCGGTCACCCGTCACGTTCATCGCGGGGGAGCCGTACGCCAGCTTCCCCAACTGGTCGAAGGTGGCGAAGGAGGTCCCGGCGTAGGCCGCCTCGTACCCCAGCGCCCGGTCCAGCTCGGTGGCATGGCCGATCGACTCGTGGATCGTCAGCCACAGGTTCGACGGGTCGACGACCAGGTCGTACGTCCCCGCCTCCACGCCCGGCGCCCGCATCTTCTCGGCGAGGAGCCCCGGGATGCGCTCCAGCTCGTCGTTCCAGTCCCAGCCGGTGCCGGTCAGGTACTCCCAGCCGCGGCCCACCGGCGGCGCGATCGTCCGCATCGAGTCGAAGTCGCCCGTCGTGGCGTCCACCGCCACGGCCGTCAACTGCGGATGCAGCCGTACCCGCTGCTGGGTGGTGACCGTGCCGGCGGTGTCCGCGTAGAACTTGTTCTCGTGGACGGTCATCAGCGAGGCGTCCACGTGCGCGACCCCGTCCGACCCGAGCAGCCGCCCGCTCCACTCGGCGAGCAGCCCGGTCTTCTCCCCGTCCGGCACCGTGAACGGGTCGATCTCGTAGCTGGAGACCCAGCTCCGCTCCCCGTGCACCGGCTCGTCCGCCAGCTCCACCCGCTCGTCGCTGCCGGCCGCCGCGATCACCTTCGCCGACAGCTTCGCCATGGCGACGGCCTGCGAGGCGACCTTCGCCGCCGCGTCCATCGACAGGTCCACGCCGGACGCGAAACCCCACGCCCCGTTGTGCACGACCCGCACCGCGTACCCGAGGTCGGTGGTGTCCGAGGAGCCGGAGGGGCGGGCGTCGCGCAGCCGCAGCGTCGCACTCCGCACCCGCTCGAAACGGAAGTCCGCGTGCGTGGAGCCGAGCGCTCGGGCCCGAGCGAGGGCCGCGTCGGCGAGGGCCCGTAGGGGCAGGGCGAGAAACGACGGGTCGATGTCATGGGCCACGGACGGCCTCCCTTGCGCTGTGGAATCGTGCCCGGGGTGGAAGTCAATCACGGGGCCCCGGGGGCGTGATGGACAGTTGGGCGGAGTCCGGCCCACCGACGCCGGCGGGTGCGCGGCGCTCCGGCGCGATGCGTCGTGGGGTGCCGTGCGGGACGCGGTGATCCGGTCATGATCCCTCGGACACGGCCCCGGGGGGATCACCCGTGCAGGGCGCCGGGACCGCGGCCGGCACCCGTCGCCGTCCGCCCGGCAGGACCCCGCGGCCGATGTCGACTGTAGAAACCCCACAGGACCGTGCACGTGCCACTGTCAGGGCCCGATTCCCCGTACACCGCGCCCTACCGATAGGTTTTTGGCATACCAGACCGTCAAGGAAAGGGTGATCCGTTGAGCCGCTCGGTTCTCGTCACCGGAGGAAACCGGGGCATCGGCCTCGCCATCGCCCGTGCCTTCGTCGACAACGGCGACAAGGTGGCGATCACGTACCGTTCCGGCGAGCCGCCGCGGGAACTCGCCGAGGCGGGTGTGCTCGCGGTCCGCTGCGACATCACCGACACCGAGCAGGTGGAGGTGGCCTACAAGGAGATCGAGGAGAAGCACGGTCCCGTCGAGGTGCTGGTGGCCAACGCCGGCATCACCAAGGACCAGCTCCTCATGCGGATGTCGGAGGAGGACTTCACGTCCGTCCTCGACACCAACCTCACCGGTACCTTCCGCGTGGTCAAGCGCGCCAACCGCGGCATGCTGCGTGCGAAGAAGGGCCGTGTGGTCCTCATCTCCTCCGTCGTGGGCCTCATGGGCTCGGCCGGTCAGGCCAACTACGCCGCCTCCAAGGCGGGACTGGTCGGGTTCGCCCGGTCGTTGGCCCGTGAGCTCGGCTCGCGGAACATCACTTTCAACGTCGTCGCACCCGGCTTTGTCGACACCGACATGACGCAGGTGCTCACCGAGGAACAGCGCAAGGGCATCGTCGCCCAGGTTCCGCTCGGCCGCTACGCGCAGCCCGCGGAGATCGCCGCGGCGGTCCGCTTCCTCGCCTCCGACGACGCGTCGTACATCACTGGAGCCGTCATCCCCGTTGACGGCGGATTGGGCATGGGTCACTGATCACCATGAGCGGAATTCTCGACGGCAAGCGCATCCTCATCACCGGGGTGCTGATGGAGTCGTCCATCGCGTTCCACACCGCGAAGGTGGCCCAGGAGCAGGGCGCGGAGATCATCCTCACCGCCTTCCCCCGCCCCACCCTGACCGAGCGCATCGCCAAGAAGCTCCCCGGGCCCGTGAAGGTCCTGGAACTCGACGTCACCAACAGCGAGCACCTCGACCGGCTCGCCGGCCTGGTCCGCGACGAGCTCGGCACGCTGGACGGCGTCGTCCACTCCATCGGCTTCGCGCCGCAGGACGCTCTCGGCGGCAACTTCCTGAACACCCCGTTCGAGTCGGTCGCCACCGCGATGCACGTCTCGGCGTTCTCGCTGAAGTCGCTCGCCATGGCCTGCAAGCCGCTGATGACCGAGGGCGGATCGATCGTCGGCCTCACCTTCGACGCGCAGTTCGCGTGGCCGCAGTACGACTGGATGGGTCCGGCGAAGGCCGCGCTGGAGGCCACCTCCCGCTACCTCGCCCGTGACCTCGGCGCGGACAACATCCGCTGCAACCTGATCTCGGCCGGGCCGCTCGGTTCGATGGCCGCCAAGTCCATCCCGGGCTTCGGCGACCTCGCGAAGGTCTGGGACACCCGCTCCCCGCTGGCGTGGGACATGAAGGACCCGGAGCCGGCCGGCCGCGGTGTGGTCGCGCTGCTCTCGGACTTCTTCCCGAAGACCACGGGCGAGATCATCCACGTCGACGGTGGCGTGCACATGATCGGTGCCTGACCCGTACGGACCCCTGTCGGCCGCGTACCCGCATCCGGATCTCTTCCGGAGGGTGCGCGGCCGACGCGCGTACGGGCCCCGGCGAACCGGGTCCGGCCCAGGCCGAGTCTGACAACTCCCGCCGGGCGGGCGGCGCCCGGCCCGCGGTTCCCCGGGTCGTGGAGACGGGTGTTCAGCCGCAGAATGTGGAGGAACCGGACTCTGGTCAGGCTGCGGGGAGGAGGTCGCCGTGCGTCCCACGCATCGCCGCACCTGGGTTCTGCCGGTGTCCGCGGCAGCCGTCGCGGCCCTCGTGGTCCCCGCAGGGATCTACGCCGCCGAATCGGGCGGAGCCCCCGACTCCGGCGCCCGCGCCCCGCGCGAGCCGTCCCCGGAACCCGCCGGGGCGGAGTGCCGCACCACGGTCGAGGGCTCCCTGGTGATCTCCTACTGCCACAACCCGTACCCCTCCCTGGACGTGGTCCGCCTGCATACGGAGTGCGCCCGGTGGTGGGACGTGGACGCCGACGGCGCGGCGGTGGCCGTCGAACCGGGAGGTACGGTCCGGCTCCAGGACCGCTGCTGGAAAGAGGTGGCCACGGCATGGGTCACCCACAGCGCGGGCCAGGGATGAACTCCCGCCCCCGGGGCGGCCCTCAGTCGCGCTCCGGCGGGCAGTGCAGCGCGTGGCCCGCCGCCTCGTCGGCCGCCGTCCGCGCGTCACCCTCGCGGATCGCCTCGACCATGCGCCCGTGGTCCATGAGGTTCTCCGGCCGCAGCTCGGGGTCCACGTCTCCGCGCAGATAGTCGCGCAGGACGTCGCCCAGGTCGGCGTAGATACCGGTCAGAACATCGTTGTGCGCGGCGGCCACGATCGCCAGGTGCAGGGTGGCGTCGGCCGCGACGAACGCCTCCGCGTCCCCCGCGGCCCAGCTCTCCGCGCGCCGTGCCATCAGGGCGTCCATCTGCCTGAGGTCACGGTCGGTGCGCCGGACGGCCGCCAGTCGCGCCGCCGACGACTCCAGTACGGAACGGAGTTCGGCCACATGGCGCGGATCGGCGGTCGCGAAGCGCCGCTGCATCACCCCGGCCAGCTCGCTGGTGGCCACCACGTACGTCCCCGAGCCCTGACGGATGTCCAGCAACCCGTTGTGGGCGAGGGCGCGCACCGCCTCACGGACCGTGTTCCGGGCCACCCCGAGCTGTTCGACCAGCTCCGGTTCGGTGGGGATGCGCGAGCCGACGGGCCACTCGCCGGAGGTGATCTCGTTCCTCAGCTGGGCAATCACCTGGTCGGCGAGTGCCGAGCGCCGGGGGGACGTCAGCGCCATGAGACTCCTTGTTCCGCGTTCCGCAGTGCTCCGCACCGTCCCGGGCCCTCGGCGGGCCGGTGAGCTTCCCGGTACCCGGGTGCAGCGAGGCGTGGTCCGGATTCTGTCAGCAGATTCCGGACCGTCCGCGCCCGGGAGTGCCGTCGCCGCAGTGGACAAGCAATCATCCCATGATTCTATGATGGCGCCATGCTGGAAGACGTCTCCGAGACACCCGGCCCGGCCGCCGCCACCCCGGCACCGGCGTCCGAACCGACCGCCCCGAGGCCCACGAGCCCGACCGCCGGCCCCACCGCGAGTCCCCCCGCCGAGGGCGCCTCCGCGGGCACCTCCCCGTGGCTGCCGCGCCTGCTCGCCGCCGGTCTCGTCCTGGCCGCGCTCAACCTCCGCCCGGCCATCACCAGCCTGGGCTCCCTCCTCGAGGAGGTGCGCGACGGGCTCCACATGAGCGGTGGTGTCGCCGGCGCCCTCACCTCGGTACCGCAGCTCTGCTTCGCGGTGTTCGGCATCACCGCTCCCCGCCTCGCCCGCAGGTTCGGCCCCGCGACGGTCGTCCTCGCCGGCATGGTCGCGATCACCGTGGGCCTGCTGATCCGCCCCTTCACCGGATCCACCGTCGGATTCCTGCTCGCCAGCACCCTCGCGCTGATGGGCATCGCGGTCGGCAACGTCCTGATGCCCGTCATCGTCAAGCGCTGGTTCCCCGACCGCGTCGGACCGATGACCGGCCTCTACTCGATGGCCCTCTCGTTCGGTACCGCCCTGGCGGCGGCGGCCACCGTCCCGGTGGCCGACGCGCTGGGCGGCAGCTGGCGGACCGGCCTCGCCGTCTGGGCCGCCCTCGGCGTCCTCGCCGTACTGATCTGGATCCCGCTGGTACGCCGGCGCGCCGGCGCCCCCGCGGAGGGCGCGGGAGCCGCGGCCGCCTCCGCCGTCCCCGAGCCGCTCCCCGCCGGCTTCCGCACCGCCCGCAGCTCGACCGCCTGGGCCCTCGCCTGCTTCTTCGGGCTCCAGTCCACGGCCGCGTACATCACCATGGGCTGGATGCCCCAGATCTTCCGCGACGCGGGCATCTCGGCGAGCACGGCGGGCGTCCTGCTCGCGGTCACCATGGTCATGGGGGTACCGCTCGCCTTCGTCATCCCCCGGGTCGCCGCCCGGATGCGTACCCAGGGACCCATCGTCCTCGTCCTCGGGATCTCCGGCCTGGCCGGGTACACGGGCCTCTACCTCGCTCCGGCGGGCGGCGCCTGGGTCTGGGCGGTGCTGCTCGGCATCTCCAACTGCGCCTTCCCGCTCGCGCTCACCATGATCGGCCTGCGGGCCCGCACCGGCGCGGGCGTCGCCCGGCTCTCGGTGTTCGCCCAGTCCACCGGTTACCTGATCTCGATCCCCGGCCCCCTGCTGGTCGGCGTGCTCAACGAGCACAGCGGCGGCTGGGGGCTGCCCATAGCCTTCATGGCGGCGCTGATGGTTCCCCAGATCGTGGCGGGTGTACTCGCCGGACGGGACCGGACGATCGACGGACGGGGGTGAGATGCGAGACTTGCCCCATGCCAGTGCTCGAACCGCATCCTCAGAACGGCCAGAAGAAGCTTCTCCTCGTGCTCGGGGCCATGCTTCTCATCACTCTGATCATCGGAGTCATCGCCTCGGTCTTCTCCCCCTGACGCACGGTCGCCGGGCGGACCGGGCAGCCGGTCGTCCCGGCGACCGGCTCGCGGCGGATGAGGGGGACAGCCCCACCATCCCCTAGGGGGCCAGGTTCAGGGTCGAGTGGGTGGGTCACCGGATGGGCGGCCCCGCCGTCCTTCCGTAAGTTCTGGGTAAAGGAACCCGACGACCCCCGGAGGCGGACATGCCGGCCCGTACGAACCCCCGGCCCCCGCGCGGGCCGGCCGCCGGGTCACCGGTGCGGCTGCCCTGGTGGGCCGTGGTGCTGCCGGTGCTCGCGTTCGCCGCACTGCTGCTCGTGATGACCGACCCCGAACAGGCGCACGCCGCGTCCGCCGACCCCGGTCTCGGCCGGTTCGTCGAGCGCGCGCTCGATCATTTGTCCTACTGAACGGCCGTTCCGCCCACTCCCGGGCCCTCCCCGTCACCCCTGGCGGTCGAGCCCCTCGACACCCTGCGCCCGGGGCCGCGATTCGTGCGAAGCTGAACGACATGAGCGTCGACACACCCCGCAGGATCGTTCTTCTCCGGCACGCGAAGGCGGAATGGTCGCAAGCGTCCGACCACGAGCGACCGCTCGCCGAGCGCGGGCGCAAGGACGCGCCCGTGGCCGGACGCAAGCTCGCCGAATCCGGCATCGACTTCGACCTTGCCCTGTGCTCGACCGCGGTCAGGACGCGGGAGACCTGGAAGCTGGCGGTCCACGAGTTCGGACACCGCCCCAGGACCGTGTACGAGGAGCGGCTGTACGAAGCCTCCCTCGGCGAACTCGTCGCCCTCTTCAACGAGACTCCCGACGAGGTGCGCAACCTGCTCGTCATCGGCCACAACCCCGGGATGCACGGCGCGGCGGACGCCCTCGCGGGCTCGGCCGAAGGCGATGCGCTGACCCGGATGACCAGGGACGGATTCCCGACCGCGTCCTTCGCCGTCCTGGAGTTCCCGGGTACGTGGAAGAGCGTCGAACTCGGCGCGGGCAGGCTCACCGACTACTGGACGCCCATCGGCTGACCCGTCGCACCTCCCGACGACAGGGCCCCGGCACGCCGTTCGCGTACCGGGGCCCTGCTCCTGTCTCCGCGTCCTGCGGCGGCGCGCTCCTCAGACGCCCGGCGGCGCGCTCCTCAGACGCCCGGCGGCGCGTCGGCCGCCTCGACCTCTTCGCGGGTGATGCCCAGGAGATAGAGCACGGTGTCCAGGAACGGCACGTTCACCGCCGCGTGCGCCGCCTCCCGGACGACCGGCTTGGCGTTGAACGCCACCCCGAGGCCGGCGGTGTTCAGCATGTCCAGATCGTTGGCGCCGTCCCCGATCGCCACCGTCTGCGCGAGCGGAACGCCCGCCTGCTCGGCGAAGCTGCGCAGCAGACGGGCCTTGCCCGCCCGGTCCACGATGTCGCCCACCACGCGTCCGGTGAGTTTCCCGTCGACGATCTCCAGGGTGTTGGCGGAGGCGAAGTCCAGCCCCAGCCGCTCCTTGAGGTCATCGGTGACCTGGGTGAACCCGCCCGAGACGACGCCGACTTGGTACCCGAGCCGCTTGAGGGTACGGATGAGGGTGCGGGCCCCCGGGGTCAGCCGCACCTCCCTGCGCACCTTCTCCACGACGGACTCGTCGAGTCCGGCCAGCAGGGCGACCCGGGCGTGCAGGGACTGCTCGAAGTCCAGCTCCCCGCGCATCGCCTGCTCGGTCACCGCGGCGACCTCCTTCTCGCAGCCCGCGTGCGCGGCGAAGAGCTCGATGACCTCGTCCTGGATCAGCGTGGAGTCCACGTCCATCACCACCAGGCGCTGGGCCCGGCGGCTCAGACCGGCCGACATCACCGCCACGTCCACACCGATCTCCGCCGCCCCGACCGCCAGCGCGGTCCGCAGCTCCTCGGTGCCCGCTCCGGAGACCGCGAACTCGACGGCAGTCACCGGGTACTTCGCGAGCCGGAAGATCCGGTCGATGTTGGCGCCGGTCGAGGTGACCCTGGCCGCTATGGCGGCGGTCGACTCCGCGGTCAGCGGGTTGCCCAGCACGGTCACGTGGGACCGGCCGTCACCGCGCGGGCGGTTGTCGCCCGTCCCCGAGATGATCTCGGCCTGGAGCTTCAGTGAATCGGCCCAGCTGTGCACGGTCGCCCGCAGATCGCCCTCGGTGGTGCCGCCGGCGGTCGGGGCGGTCACCAGCGCGCACAGCACGATCCGGCCACGGGTGACCACCTGCTCGATGTCCACGACGTCCACCGCGTAGGCGGCGAGCGTGTCGAAGAGCCCGGCGGTGATACCGGGACGGTCCTTCCCGAAGATCTTCACGAGAAGAGTGGGGGAGTCGCTGCCCGGACGGGACCCGGGGAGCTCGGGGGACGAGGAAGACTGAGGTGGCTGAGATGCGCTCATGGTGGTTCCACCGTATCGGTCGCCGCCGGAGCCCCGGCGCGCCGTCCCGAGTAGCGGACACCCGGGCGCCCGCCCCTTCCGCAACCGGCCGGGGAGCAGTCGCGACGGCCCGGGGAACAGCCGGGAACCGCCGGGGGCCGCTTCGGGGTCCGGCGGCGGGGCCTTCCCTCGCCGACCTGCCCCGGACCTGCGCCGGACCTGCCCCGGACCTGCGCCGGACCTGCCCCGGACCTGCGCCGGCCCCCGCCGTACCCGCGCTCCGGACCCCCGACGGGCCCGCCGCGCCAACGCGGGCCGGGGCGCCCGGCTTTCGGATCGGGGAGTGTCCCTGGAATAGTGCCCCCCGATGTTCAGCATCCCTGGGCCTCCCGCAGCGGGGGCGATTCGGGGGACGACAAGTGGGGCGCGGAGTGCCGGAACTCGTACTGGAACTGAATGGCAGAACCTGGACGCTCGATCCGTCCAGGTCGTACACGCTGGGACGTGATCCGCAGGGGGACCTGACGTTCGAAGACGCCCGGGTGTCGTGGCGGCACGCCACGATCGGCTGGAGCGGTCGGAGCTGGTTCATCGAGGACCACGGCAGCACCAACGGCACCTACGTGCGCGGCACCCGTGTGCAGCGGACGGAGGTCGGCCCCGGCACCGAGGTACGGCTCGGCAACGCCGACGACGGGCCGAGGATCGGCCTCACCGCCCCTGCCCCGGCTCCGCAGCGGGCACAGGCCGGACCGGCCCAGCAGGCGGCGCCGTACCAGCCGCCGATGGCGCAGGCCCAGCAGGCGCCCTACCAGCCGCCGGCCACCCCGTACCAGCCACCCGTCGCGCCCGCGCCGCAGCAGCCCTGGCAGCAGCAGCCGCAGGGCCGGGGGGAGCAGGGCGGGGTGGCGAAGGTGCCGCACCAGCAGGGCCCCGCGGCGGGCGCAGGGGGACCGGTGCACAGCGACCGCAGCCCGACCACCTTCCACCAGCTGGCGCTGGGCCGGGTCATGCGCATCGGCCGCGCCCTGGAGAACGAACTGGTCGTCTCGGACCTCCAGGTCTCGCGCCACCACGCCGAGTTCCACGCGACCCCCGACGGCCGCTTCGAGATCCGCGACCTCGGCTCGCACAACGGCACGTACGTCAACGGCCAGCAGCTCCACAAGTCCGGCTCCGCGCTCCTCGGACCGAACGACATCGTCGGCGTCGGCCACTCCACCTTCCGGCTGGTCGGGGACCGGCTGGAGGAGTTCGTCGACACCGGTGAGGTCTCCTTCTCCGCCCGCCACCTCACGGTGACGGTCGACGGCGGCAAGCAGATCCTCAAGGACGTCTCCTTCGGGGTCCCCGAGAAGTCGCTGGTCGCGGTCATCGGCCCGTCCGGCTCCGGCAAGTCCACCCTGCTCAAGGCGCTCACCGGCTACCGGCCGGCCGACCACGGCGACGTCCTCTACGACAACCGTGATCTCTACAAGCAGTTCGCCGAGCTGCGCCAGCGCATCGGGCTGGTCCCGCAGGACGACATCCTGCACAAGGAACTCACGGTCACCAAGGCGCTGAAGTACGCGGCCAAGCTCCGCTTCCCCGCCGACACCACCGAGGCCGAGCGCCAGTCCCGCATCCAGGAGGTCCTCCTCGAGCTGAAGCTCGACATCCACAAGGACAAGAAGGTCACCTCCCTCTCCGGCGGCCAGCGCAAGCGCGTCTCGGTCGCCCTGGAGCTGCTGACCAAGCCGTCCCTCATATTCCTCGACGAGCCGACCTCGGGTCTCGACCCGGGCATGGACCGCGACGTGATGCAGCTGCTGCGCGGCCTCGCCGACGACGGCCGTACGGTCCTCGTCGTCACGCACTCGGTGGCCGAACTGGCGATCTGTGACAAGCTGCTCGTCATGGCGCCCGGCGGCGCGGTGGCGTACTTCGGCCCGCCGGAGGAGGCGCTCAACTTCTTCGGCTACAGCACCTGGGCCGACGTCTTCTCCGCGTTCGAGAACTACCGCGAATACGACTGGGCCGGCCGCTGGCGCGGTTCGCAGCACTACCAGATGTACGCCGCCGACATCGACGCCGTCGCCTCGCAGCCCGTGGACCCCCTGAACACGGCACCGCCGCAACAGCTGCGGCCGCCCAAACCGCAGGGCTGGACGACGCAGCTGTGGACCCTGATCCGGCGGTACGTCTCGGTCATCGTGTCCGACAAGGGCTTCCTGGGCCTGATGGTGGTCCTGCCCGCAGTCCTGGGTGTCGTCAGCGTGATCATCCCGGCCAAGCTCGGCCTGGCCGCGCCCGCCGACCCCCACAGGTTCAACGGCAAGGCCGGCACCATCCTGCTGATCCTCGCGGTCGGCATGTGCTTCTCCGGCGCGGCGAACTCCGTACGTGAACTGATCAAGGAACGCGTCATCTACGAACGGGAACGGGCCACCGGCCTCTCCCGGTCCGCGTACCTGATGTCCAAGGTCATCGTCCTCGGCGTGATCACGGCACTCCAGGGTGTCATCATCTGCGCCATCGGCCTCTCCTCCCGGAAGCTTCCGGAGGAAGGGCTCGTCATGCCGCCGGCCGCCGAGATCTGTGTCTCGATCATGGCGCTCGGTTTCACCTCGATGATGGTCGGCCTGGTCATCTCCTCGCTGGTGCGGACCGCCGAGAAGACCATGCCGCTGCTCGTCATGTTCGCGATCGTGCAGGTCGTCTTCACCGGAGTGCTCTTCCAGATCCACGGTTCGCCCGGACTGGAGCAGTTCGCCTGGCTGATGCCGTCCCGCTGGGCCGTGGCCGCGGCGGGCACCACGCTCGACCTCTCCCGCCTCATGCCGCCGTGGGACCCCGAGCACCCCACCGATCTGGACCCGCTCTGGGAGCACTCGGCGGGGGTGTGGGCGATGGACCTCGCGGTGCTGCTGGCACTCGGCGTCGTCTGCTGCTTCGTGGTCGCGCGGCTGCTGCGCCGCCACGAGCCCGAGGTCATGCGCAAGTAGTCACGGCCCGCACGGCACGCACGGCACGCACGGCACGCACGGCACGCACGGCACGCACGGCCCGCACGGCCCGCACGGCCCGCACGGCCCGCACGGCCGGGCGGCCGCCGTGCCGGGTACGCGAACGCCGGAGGGCGGCACCCCTGTCGGGTGCCGCCCTCCGGCTGTGTGCGTCGTTCTCAGGCCGCCGGCCCGCGGTCGTACCGCGCGGAGCCGGTCAGTACGCGCTGTCGACGTTGTCGATCGAGCCGTACTTGTCGGCCGCGTAGTTGGCAGCGGCGGTGATGTTGGCGACCGGGTCGTACTGGCTGTGGACCGTGCCGGAGACGTGGTAGTAGTCGAAGGTCGGCTTGATGATCTGGAGCAGACCGATCGACGGGACACCGTTCTGGGCGTTGATGTCCCAGTCGTTGATGGCCTGCGGGTTACCACTGGACTCGCGGATGATGTTGCGGTGCAGCCCCTCGTAGGTACCGGGGATGCCCTTCGCCTTCATGATCGCGAGAGACTCCTGGATCCAGCCGTTCAGGTTGTCGGCGTAGACCGGCTTCCGCAGGGTGGAGCGGTTGGCGGACTCGCCGGACGAGCGCTTGGAGACGTCGGCCTTCGCCCGGTCCGCGGCCTTGACCTTCGCGGTGGCCTCGGCACGCTCCGCAGCCTTCGCGTCGGTCAGGGCCCTCGCGTCGGCCACGGCCTTCTTCCGCGCGGCCTCGTCCTTCGCCTTGGCGGCGTCGGCGGCCTTGACCAGGTTGGCGGCGGTGGTGTTCTGCTCGATCACGCTGTCCTGCACGGCCTTGGCCCGGGCCGAGTCGGCCGCCGACGCGAAGACGACCGGCGACGCCGCCACGGAGGCGTTGGTGCCCTCGGCCTGCGCGTCGCTGGGAACCAACGAGAACGTCAGGGCGGCGACACCGAGCGCGGAGACGCCGGCGACGGAAAGCTTCTGCGTCTTGTTCAGACGACGGGTTCGGTCACATATGCGGGACGCGGACATACAGACGTACCTCTTCGAATCGTAGGTGCCCCTCGCGGGACACGAAGACGGAGAGTGGCGGTGCGCCTCTCTGTCAGGGGGACGAGAGCAATTCTTAGCGACCGCAAAATGCCCTGGCAAAGGTGTGACGTACGAAGCCGGGTAGTGGATCAGGACCTTATGTCCGTTTCGTGGAAGCCGGTCCGGACCGGTTAAATCACCCCTATTCATCCACTAACGGTCTTCGTACGTGACGTGAGTCCTATGCGTGGGCTCACATCGCGCGGCCGTCGGTATCACAGCGCGTTGCACAAGCAACTCGCAGCGTCAGGGGTTTCGCCGAACCACGGGCAGGAGCCCCCGGGGCCGGACGGCGGTGGGCCCAGGCCCTGGAGACGACTTACGCCACCGGGCCCCGAGGTCGTCCCGAGGGCCTGGGCCCCTCGGCCCGTCCCCAGCCGTCCACAGGCCGGTACGGGCCCCGTGCGCCGCCGGTACCGTGAGGCACATGAGCCATCTCCGACCGTCGGGTCTCGCCGCCGTGAGCGCCGCGCTGCTCGCGATGAGCCGGCAGCTGGACATGCGCGACGTCCTCAAGACGATCGTCGCCTCGGCCCGCGAGCTGCTCGACGCCGAGTACGCGGCGCTGGGCGTCCCCGACGACCACGGGGGCTTCGCCCAGTTCGTCGTCGACGGCGTGAGCGACGAACAGTGGAAGGCAATCGGCCCGCTGCCCCGCCAGCACGGCATCCTCGCCGCGATGCTCCACGAGGCGAAGCCCGAGCGGCTCGGCGATGTCCGCCAGGACCCCCGCTTCGGCGGCTGGCCCGAGGCGCACCCCGACATGTCGGACTTCCTCGGCCTGCCCATCCAGGACGGCGACGAGATCATCGGCGCCCTCTACCTCGCCAACAAGAAGTGCCCCAGACCCGAGGGCGGCTGCGGCTTCACCGCCGAGGACGAGGAACTCCTCTCGATCCTCGCCCAGCACGCGGCCATCGCCCTCACCAACGCCCGCCTCTACGAACGCAGCCGCGAGCTCACCATCGCCGAGGAACGCTCCCGCCTCGCGCACGAACTGCACGACGCCGTCAGCCAGAAACTCTTCTCCCTGCGGCTCACCGCCCAGGCCGCCGCCGCCCTGGTCGACCGCGACCCCGCGCGCGCCAAGGGCGAGCTCCAGCAGGTCGCCGCCCTCGCCGCCGAGGCCGTGGACGAGCTCCGCGCCGCCGTCGTGGAACTCCGCCCCGCCGCGCTCGACGAGGACGGCCTCGTCGCCACCCTCCGTACCCAGGTACAGGTCCTCGACCGGGCACAGAGCGCTCGGGTCACCTTCGAGAGCCATGGCGTCCGCGCGCTGCCCGCCGCCCAGGAAGAGGCGCTGCTCCGGGTCGCCCAGGAGGCCCTGCACAACGCGCTGCGCCACTCCGGCGGCGCCCGCGTCACCGTCGCACTGACCCGGCGCGGCCCGGCCACCGTGCTGCGGATCACCGACGACGGCCAGGGGTTCGACCCCACGGCCGTCCGTGAGGCCGGCCGGCACCTCGGCCTCGTCTCGATGAGCCACCGCGCGCACAGCGTCGGCGGCACCCTCAGCGTGGAATCGGCGCCCGGGAAGGGCGCCACGATCGAGATGGAGGTCCCCGGTGGCTGACAAGACCATCCGCGTGCTGCTGGTCGACGACCACCAGGTGGTACGGCGCGGGCTGCGCACCTTCCTGGAGGTGCAGGACGACATAGAGGTCGTCGGAGAGGCGTCCGACGGTGCGGAGGGCGTCGCCCAGGCCGAGGCGCTCCGCCCCGACGTGGTGCTGATGGACATCAAGATGCCCGGCACGGACGGCATAGAGGCGCTGCGCAAGCTCCGCGAGCTGGCCAACCCCGCGCGGGTCCTCGTCGTCACCAGCTTCACCGAGCAGCGGACCGTCGTCCCCGCGCTGCGCGCCGGAGCCTCCGGCTACGTCTACAAGGACGTCGACCCCGACGCCCTGGCCGGCGCCATCCGCTCCGTCCACGCGGGCCACGTCCTGCTCCAGCCCGAGGTGGCCGGAGCGCTGCTCGCCCAGGAGGACACCGGAGGCGGTACGGGCCGGGGCACCACCCTCACCGAGCGCGAGCGCGAAGTGCTCAACCTCATCGCGGACGGCCGGTCCAACCGCGAGATCGCCCGCGCGCTGGTGCTCTCCGAGAAGACCGTCAAGACCCACGTCTCGAACATCCTGATGAAGCTGGACCTGGCCGACCGCACCCAGGCCGCCCTCTGGGCCGTACGCCACGGAATGGCCGGCTGACCCGGGGCGGCCCCACCGCACCCGGGCCGGGCTCCAACCCCATACAGGCCCTAACGCCGCCCCCGCTCGCTCTCCTCCACGTACGCGTTGTACGCGGCCACCTGCGCCCTGCGCGCCACCCGCTCCACCGGCCGCAGCGCCTCGCCCCGGGCCGCGATCTCGGAAGCGCTCACCGCGCCGCCGTGCCCGTTCTCGTGCGCCAGCGTGATCAGCAGCCCCACCCGCTGGGCCAGCTCCAGCACGCGTACCGCCCGGGGCGGGTACCCCGGGGCCAGCACCTCGCGCCCGCGCTCCGCCCGCGCCCGGTAGGCGTCGACGGCCGCATCGGCCACCGGCCCGGAGCCGGCCACGTCCAGCCGCGACAGCAGCGCCGTCGCGTCCCGCAGCGCCTCCGCGAGCTCCCGTTCGGCCTCGCCCAGCGACGGCACGTCCGCCGGCGGGGCATCCCGTACGGGTGTCACCCGCCACACCACCTCGACGTGCAGATCGCCGGGCGGTCCCGCCTCGGTCACCTCCGGCACCAGCCCGTACGCGGCCCCGGAGGCGACCACCGCCTCCCCGGTCTCCAGCGCCCGGGCGTTGAACTCCGGCGGACCGCTCAACCCCAGGGGATGCCCGGGGGCAGGGAGGGCCACCCGGTAGCCCGTCACCCCCATCCCCCGCAGCCGCCCCAGCGCCAGCGTGAGCCCGACGGGCCCCGCCTCACCGGGCAGACCCTCGACGCGGTGCACCGCGTCCTCTCCGACGATCGCGTCCGCCGCGTCGTCCGGTGACACGAGACCGGCGAGCAGCGCGTTACCCCAGGCGGCAAGGAGCCCTGAGCGTGGTTCCGAAAGCATGGACACAGCCTAAGAGCTGTCGCGCGTTCCCCGGCGGGAACGGACCTCGCGGCCGGACCACTCCCCGGGTGGCGTAAGTTTTGCGTGGGAGCTGTGCCCTCCGGCACGCGACGATCTCGACACTGCATGGGGAGACAACGCGCTCATGAGCGATGTACTGGAGCTGGTGGACGTATCCGTGGTCCGCGACGGACGCGCTCTGGTGGAAGACGTCTCCTGGTCGGTCAAGGAAGGGGAGCGCTGGGTCATCCTCGGCCCGAACGGCGCCGGCAAGACGACGCTGCTCAACATCGCCTCCAGCTACCTCTTCCCGTCCACCGGAACCGCCAAGGTCCTCGGCGAGCAGCTCGGCGGCGTCGGCACCGACGTCTTCGAACTCCGCCCGCGCATCGGCATCGCCGGTGCCGCCATGGCCGAGAAGCTCCCCAAGCGGCTCACCGTCCTGCAGGCGGTGCTCACCGCCGCCTACGGCATGACGGCCACCTGGCACGAGAACTACGAGGACGTCGACGAGCAGCGCGCCCGCGCCTTCCTCGACCGGCTCGGCATGAACGACTACCTCGACCGCAAGTTCGGGACCCTCTCCGAGGGCGAGCGCAAGCGCACCCTGATCGCCCGCGCGATGATGACCGACCCCGAGCTGCTCCTCCTCGACGAGCCCGCCGCCGGACTCGACCTCGGCGGACGCGAGGACCTGGTGCGCCGCCTCGGCCGCCTCGCCCGCGACCCGTACGCGCCCTCCATGATCATGGTGACCCACCACGTCGAGGAGATCGCGCCGGGATTCACCCACGTCCTGATGATCCGTCAGGGCAAGGTGCTCGCCGCCGGTCCCATGGAGACCGAACTCACCTCGCGCAACCTCTCCCGCTGCTTCGGCCTGCCGCTCGTCGTCGAGCACCAGGGCGACCGCTACACCGCGCGCGGACTGCCTCTGTCCTGAGGGCTGTTCGGCGGATCCCGCCCACGGGCCCCTGTCCCCGGAGCACATGCGGTCCTACCATGACGACATGGACGCGTGGGTGTGGTGGCTGATCGCGGCGGTGGGGCTGGGCATTCCCCTGGTCCTCACCGCCATGCCGGAGTTCGGGATGTTCGCCGTGGGCGCGGTCGCGGGGGCGATCGTCGCCGCCCTCGGCGGCGGCATCGTGGCCCAGGTGCTGGTCTTCGTCGTCGTCTCCGTCGCACTCGTCGCCGTGGTGCGGGTGGTCGCCACGCGCCACCGCGGCGAGGGCCCCCGATTCGCCTCGGGAATCGACGCGTTGAAGGGCCGCCGGGCCGTCGTGCTCGAACGCGTCGACGGTGGCGGCGGACGCGTCAAGCTGGCCGGTGAGGTCTGGTCGGCCCGCGCGCTCGACGAGAGCCAGAGCTTCGAGCCGGGGCAGCAGGTCGACGTCGTCGACATCGACGGGGCCACAGCCGTCGTCATGTGACCGAACCGGCCACGCGGCAGGGCGAGTTCTGCGACACTCGAAGTCGATCATGTCGACTCGCCCGGTCCGTCACAGTGAGAGTGCGACCCGATCACCAGGATCCGTCGGCTATCGAAGGGCTTGAGGCACACGATGCAACCGGTCATCATCGTCCTGATCATCTTGGTGGTGCTCGTCTTCATCGCCCTGATCAAGACGATCCAGATCATCCCGCAGGCCAGCGCCGCCATCGTCGAGCGCTTCGGACGCTACACCCGCACGCTCAACGCGGGGCTGAACATCGTCGTCCCGTTCATAGACTCCATCCGCAACCGCATCGACCTCCGCGAGCAGGTCGTGCCCTTCCCGCCGCAGCCGGTGATCACCCAGGACAACCTGGTCGTCAACATCGACACGGTCATCTACTACCAGGTGACGGACGCCCGCGCCGCGACGTACGAGGTCGCCAGCTACATCCAGGCGATCGAGCAGCTCACCGTCACCACCCTCCGCAACATCATCGGCGGCATGGACCTGGAACGGACCCTGACCTCCCGCGAGGAGATCAACGCAGCCCTGCGCGGCGTCCTGGACGAGGCCACCGGCAAGTGGGGCATCCGCGTCAACCGCGTCGAGCTCAAAGCCATCGAGCCGCCCACCTCCATCCAGGACTCGATGGAGAAGCAGATGCGCGCCGACCGTGACAAGCGCGCCGCGATCCTCACCGCGGAGGGCATCCGGCAGTCCCAGATCCTCACCGCCGAGGGCGAGAAGCAATCCTCGATCCTGCGCGCCGAAGGTGACGCCAAGGCCGCCGCGCTGCGCGCCGAGGGTGAAGCCCAGGCGATCCGGACGGTCTTCGAGTCCATCCACGCGGGGGACCCGGACCAGAAGCTCCTCTCGTACCAGTACCTCCAGATGCTCCCGAAGATCGCCGAGGGCGACGCCAACAAGCTCTGGATCGTGCCCAGTGAGCTCGGCGACGCCCTCAAGGGTCTCAGCGGTGCCTTCGGCAACCTCGGCGGCGGAATGCCCGGTTTCAACACCGGAGGATCCAACCCGGGCAAGGAGCGCCGCGAGGAGCCCCCGGTCGACTGACCCGCCCCTCCCACGCGCACGGCCCGGGAGCGCGGCCGGGACGGTGGAACTCCGCTTCGCGGGGCCCCCGTCACGCCCGCCCCGGGCCTTCGTGCATGATCGGTGCGGCACCCCGACCTTCATGGCGGGGATGCATCACCGATCAACGAAGGAGTGGCCTTGTCCCTCTGGGAAATGCTCGCCGTCCTCGCCGCCGGCACCGCCGCGGGAACGATCAACACCATCGTCGGATCAGGTACGTTGATCACCTTCCCGGTCCTGCTCGCCGTCGGCCTGCCGCCGGTCACCGCCACCGTCTCCAACGCCCTCGGGCTGGTTCCCGGCTCCGTCAGCGGGGCGATCGGATACCGCGAGGAGCTCAAGGGCCAACGCCCACGCGTCATCAGACTGGGCATCAGCTGCCTGGTCGGCGGACTCGCCGGAGCCACCCTGCTGCTGGCCCTGCCCTCCACCGCCTTCGAGACGATCGTCCCGGTCCTGGTCGCTCTCGCCCTCGTGCTGATCGTGCTCCAGCCGCGCCTCAGCAAGGCCGTACAGCGCCGCCGCGAACGCTCCGGCACCCCCGCCCACCCCGAGGGCGGCCCACTGCTCGCCGTCGGTCTCGTCCTCGCCAGCATCTACGGCGGCTACTTCACCGCCGCCCAGGGAATCATCTACCTCTCCCTGATGAGCATGCTGATCGACGACACCATCCAGCGCCTCAACGCCGTCAAGAACGTCCTGGCCGCCATCGTCAACAGCGTCGCCGCGCTCTTCTTCCTCTTCGTCGCCGACTTCGACTGGACCGCGGTGCTCCTCATCGCGGTCGGCTCCACTCTCGGCGGCCAGATCGGCGCCCGGGTCGGCCGCCGCCTCAGCCCCACCGTGCTGCGGTGCCTCGTCGTGGCGGTCGGAGTCTGCGCCCTCGTCCAGCTGCTGCTCCGCTGACACACGGATGCCCGCCTCCCCCAGGGAGCCGGGCATCCCGTACGTCAACCGGCGCACGCCGACCGGACAGCCGGTAGCCGGCCCACGCAGCCGGGCCTGCCCGGCAGATCCGGGACTCCCGCGGTGGGCTCAGGCGGCCGTGCGGTCCAGCCAGGCCGGCAGCGACGAACGGTCGGCCGACGCCATCGCCAGCAGCATCGCCTCGGCCGGCGAGGGTACGAACGGCTGCCGCAGCAACGGCATCTCCGCCTGCTCCGGCGTCCGGGCCGCCTTGCGGTGGTTGTCCTCCGCGCAGGAGGCCACGGTGTTCAGCCAGGTGTCCTGGCCGCCCTGGGCACGCGGCACGACATGGTCCACGGTGGACGCCCGCCGCCCGCAGTACGCGCAGCGGTGCTGGTCACGTATGAGGACTCCCCGTCTGGACCACGGCGCCTGTCTTCGGAACGGCACGCGTACGTACCGGCAGAGCCTGATCACACGGGGCACCGGGATGTCGACGGCTGCTCCACGCATCCGCAGGCCGGGATCCGCCTGCTCGACGACCGCCTTGTCCGTCAGGACGAGGACCACCGCACGATGGAGGGTCACTGTCGACAGCGGCTCGAAGCTCGCGTTGAGGACCAGCGTGTCACGCATCCTGCCCACCTCCCTTGTACCACCCGCCCCCGGCGGGCCCTGACCAACTCTGGCCGGGCGGGCCGCGTGGGACAACGCAATAAAAGTGCCCTGCCCAGATCTCTCCAAGACCGGGGCAGGGCAAACGGGAGAAGAACCCTCAGCTTGCGGGCGACGCGTACTCACCGATCAGCTGCGCGCGTCCCAGCGTGTGGAAGCGCAGATTGAATCCGACCGCGGCCGGGGAGGAGTCACCGTCAGCCCCGAGCTTCTCCGTGTCCACGGCGTAGACGGTGAAGACATAGCGGTGGTTCTCGCCGGCCGGCGGGGCCGCGCCGCCGAAGTCCTTCGTCCCGTAGTCGTTGCGCGCCTGCACCGCCCCTTCGGGCAGCCCGGCGAAGGTACCGCTGCCCGCACCGGCCGGCAGTTCGGTGACCGAGGCCGGGATGTCGAACAGCACCCAGTGCCAGAAGCCGCTGCCCGTGGGCGCGTCGGGGTCGAAGCACGTCACGGCGAAGCTCTTCGTACCGGACGGGAATCCCTCCCACCGCAGCTGCGGGGACGTGTTGCCCTCCGCGTACACCTGCGCGTCCGCGAGCACGGCCCCCGGCGCGAGGTCGTCGCTCACCACGGTGAACGCGGGCACCTCGGGGTGGAAGTCGTGGGGGAGCGGGGCCCTCTTCGCTTCGGTCACATCAACACCTTTCCTCAGGCCCGGACCCGGTGGGCGCGCCCCACCGGGTCCGGGACGTCTCCGACGGATCATGCCGGACGCCCGCCGCGGCGCCGGCACGACCCGGCGGACGACCGTCGCGCGAGCGACACCACGGGGTGTCCGGCCACGGTCCGCCGGAAGCCGATCACAGCCAGTTGCGCTGGCCGCCCACCTGGGCGAGCCACTGGTTGAGGTAGGCGGCCCAGTCCGTCTGGTGGAAGTCGTCGAAGCCGACCCGGAAAGCGCGGTAGGAGTCGCTGCCCTCGCTGAACAGGCCCGCCTTCTTGTCCATCTCCAGGATGACGTCCATCTCGCGGTCGTCCGCGACGAAGGACAGCTCGACCTGGTTCAGGCCGCGGTACTGCTGCGGCGGTACGAACTCGATCTCCTGGTAGAACGGCAATTGCTGGCGCGTCCCCCGGATGTGGCCACGCTCCATGTCCGCGCTGCGGAACCGGAAGCCGAGCTGTCCGAACGCGTCCAGGATCGCCTGCTGGGCGGGGAGCGGGTGGACGTTGATCGGGTCCAGGTCACCGGAGTCCAGCGCGCGGGCGATGTCCAGCTCCGTCGTCACACCGATGTTCATGCCGTGCAGGTTCTGTCCCGCGAACGTGGTGATGGGCGTCTCCCAAGGGATCTCCAGCCCGAACGGCACCACGTGGACGGCACCGGCCTGGACCTCGAACGCGCCGCCGAGCCGCAGCTTGGTGAACTCGATGTCCTGCTTGAACTCCTGGTCGTTGCCCTCCACCTCGACCCGCGCCTGCAGACCGACCGAGATCCCCTGGATCTGCTGGCTGACGGAACCGCCCTGGACGCGCACCTCGCCCTGGACGACGCCACCGGGGACGACGTTGAGCTCGATGAGCTCCGTCTCCACCGACGCGCCGCCGGCGCCCATGCTCGCGAGCAGCCGCTTGAAGCCCATGGTTTCTCCTTATAGGTGTCTGACCCCTACATACGCGCCCTGACGGTAGCCGGTTCCCCCGTCGGTTCCGCCAGTACCCTCGGTCGCCATGAACGACGCTCCCCAGGACACCCCGGACCGTACGCCGCTGATGCGGGACTTCTTCGACCGCGACGTACTGGACGTCGCCCCGGACCTGCTCGGCCGTACGCTGGTTCGGCGCACCGCCGAGGGGCCCATCGAACTGCGCCTGACCGAGGTGGAGGCGTACGCGGGCGAGATCGACCCCGGTTCGCACGCCTTCCGCGGCAAGACGGCCCGCAACGGCGTCATGTACGGCCCGCCGGGGCACGCGTACGTCTACTTCACGTACGGGATGTGGCACTGCCTGAATCTGGTGTGCGGACCGGAGGGGCGGGCGAGCGGGGTGCTGCTGCGGGCCGGTGAAATCCTCGCCGGCGCGGAACTGGCCCGCCCCCGTCGGCTCACCGCCCGGAACGACCGGGAGCTCGCCAGAGGGCCGGCCCGCCTGGCGACCGCGCTCTCGATCGACCGGGTCCTCGACGGGAGCGATGTCGTCGCCGGTCCGCCGGAGCCGATGTCCGTCCTCTACGGCACCCCGCCCTCCCGTGAGCAGGTGCGGAGCGGCCCGCGTACAGGAGTGGGCGGCGACGGCGCCCACCAGCCCTGGCGCTTCTGGATCGACGGCGACCCGACCGTGAGCCCGTACCGCGCCCATGCCCCGCGGCGGCGCCGGACTTGACGCTGCCGCCGGAAGCCCCTAAAGTGATTCGAGCCGCTTTACCCGGGTGCAGTGGTCGTACGGTCCTACGGACCCAGCCGACCGACCCCGAAGCGGTCAACCACTACCTTCGATCCGCCCTGACGGGTGCGAATTCGGCATGTCCGAATTTCACTTCGAACGCTCGATTATGAGTCGTCAAGGAAATCGACTACGGTGGCGGCAAGCCGAGAGGGAGCCGAAAGGCACCGCCGAGGCAAAGGCCCCGACAGGCCACCGGAATCAAACTCGGACCGGAAACGGGACGAAAAAGATTCTGGTAAGGTCGGACTCGCCGGAAAGGGAAACGCGAAAGCGGGGAACTGGAAAGCGAAAACTGCTCGACCCGCTTCGACCGGGAATCGGACATGAAAGTGTCTGATAGAGTCGGAAACGCAAGAACGAAGGGAAGCGCCCGGAGGGCCCCGGTGAGACGGGACCGAAGGAAGCGTCCGTTCCTTGAGAACT
>NZ_JBIAJC010000002.1:0-672635 GCF_042871745.1 Streptomyces sp. NPDC005576
CCCGGACACGGACAGGTCCGGACACGGACAGGTCCGGACACGGGGGAAGGCCCGGCTACGGGCCGAGCTGGTCCGTAGCCGGGCCGACACGCCCCTGCGAGAAAACCTCCCACCTCACGGTGGGGAGGATTGCGGGGCGCCGGGCTTCCCCGCCCCGCCTCCCCCCCCCCCGCCCCGCCCGTTGGCAAACTGCCTGCCCCCGCCCCCCCCCCCCCGGGGGGGGGCCCCCCCCGGCCCCCCCCCCGACCGGGGCTTCGTGCGTCGCGTGGCGGCGCGGGTGGGTGGCCCGGGTCAGCCGGTGTACGGCTTGGCCGAGAGGATCTTCACCGCGGCCTTCTTGCCGTTGGGCAGCTCGTACTCGGCGTCGTCGCCCGTGCGCTTGCCGTTGACGCCCCTGCCGAGCGGCGACTGCGGGGAGTACGTCTCGATCTCCGAGCTCGCGTACTCGCGGGAGGCGAGCAGGAAGGTGACGGTGTCGTCCGGGTCGCCGTCGAAGGCGATCGTCACGACCATGCCGGGCTCGACCACACCGTCGTCGGCCGGCGCCTCGCCGACCTTCGCGTGCTCCAGGAGCTGGGTGAGCTGGCGCACCCGGAGCTCCATCTTGCCCTGCTCCTCCTTGGCCGCGTGGTACCCGCCGTTCTCGCGGAGGTCGCCCTCCTCACGGGCCGCCGCGATCTTTACGGAGATCTCCGTGCGCGCGGGACCAGACAGGTACTCCAGCTCGGCCTTGAGCTGGTTGTACGCCTCCTGCGTGAGCCAGGTGACGTTTTCGCTGGTCTGGGTCACAGGTGCTCCTCGTCGGTACTGGGAATACAAAGCATCGCCCTACCCGGGAGCTTGTTCCCTCACGGGTGGGCGAAACCACGAGCCTAACAATTTCCCGGGCAAAGGGGGAGAAGGTTACCCAGTGCCGATGGCAGCGTGGCGGACAGTGCGGGTGGCACACCGGGGCCGCGCCGCGCGCGCTCAGGGTTCCCCGTCCGCCGCGAGCGGGCCTGCGGGGCCCGCAGGGGCTCAGCCCTCCGAGCTGCCGCCCGTGCAGCCCAGCAGCTCCACCGCGCTGGCCCGGGACGTCGTCCGCAGGGCCACCACCTCGTCGACGCGGTCGACGGGCTGGTCGAACCGGAAATCCTTGCGGGCGACCTCGACGCCTTCCGCGTCCAGGGCGCGCACCGTGCAGAAGCCGCCGGATTCCTTGTCCTTGCGCACTTCCAGATGGGCTTCGGCCCGGTCGTCGGAGACGATCTTGGACTTGATCAGCTCGGCGCTGATGTCCGTGCCGCCCACGTAATCCACACCGATCCAGACGATCACGCCGACCAGCGCGGCACCGAGGATCGCACCGATCACCCGGAGCTTGCGGTCCGCCCGCTCGTCCTGACTCCGGCCGTACCGGCCCTGAGGAGTGGCCTCGCGCACCGCCGTCATGATCGTTCCTCCTGTGCAGGGAATCGAGGAATTTTCCACCTTCCCGTTCGGTCACTATAGGAGTTGCCCATCGCGACGAATAACTGAGGATCGAGTCTTGACCGAGCAGCTGCGCCTGATGGCCGTCCACGCCCACCCCGACGACGAGTCGAGCAAGGGCGCGGCCACCATGGCCAAGTACGTGTCCGAGGGGGTGGACGTCATGGTCGTCACCTGCACCGGTGGCGAACGTGGTTCCATCCTCAACCCCCGTCTCCAGGGAGACGCGTACATCGAGGAGAACATCCACGAGGTGCGCCGGAAGGAGATGGACGAAGCCCGCGCGATCCTCGGCGTCCAGCAGGAGTGGCTCGGCTTCGTCGACTCCGGCCTTCCCGAGGGCGACCCGCTGCCCCCGCTCCCCGAGGGCTGCTTCGCGCTGGAGGACGAGGAGACCGCCGCCGGGCGTCTCGTCGCCAAGATCCGTGCCTTCCGCCCGCAGGTCGTCACCACGTACGACGAGAACGGTGGCTACCCGCACCCCGACCACATCATGACCCACAAGATCACGATGATCGCGTTCGACGGTGCGAACGACAAGGAGCGCTTCCCCGAGGACGCGTTCGGACCGGTCTGGGAGCCGCAGAAGCTCTACTACAACCAGGGCTTCAACCGGCCCCGCACACTCGCCCTGCACGAGGCGCTCCTCGCGCGCGGCCTGGAGTCCCCGTACGCGGACTGGCTGAAGCGCTGGGACGACATGGAGCACACCGAACGCACCCTGACCACGCACATCCCGTGCGCGGACTTCTTCGAGGTGCGTGACCGGGCGCTCATCGCGCACGCGACGCAGATCGACCCCGAGGGCGGCTGGTTCCGCGTGCCGATGGACGTACAGAAGGAGGTCTGGCCGACCGAGGAGTACGAGCTCGTGAAGTCCGGCGTCGATACTTCCCTCCCCGAGAGTGATCTCTTCGCGGGCATCCGCGACAATGCCTGATATGTACTCCACCCAGGCACTGACGCATCTCGTCCCGCTGGCCGCCGACGAGCTCGACAAGAACAAGGTGACCCCCGGCGTTCTCGGCTTCCTCGTCTTCGCCGCGCTCGCCGTCGGCGTGTGGCTGCTGATGAAGTCGATGAACCGCCACATGGGCCGGGTGAACTTCGAGGAATCCCCCGAGGGCGCCGGCGCCACTGACGGCCCCGCGGACGGCGGGACCGGGGCCGGTACCGCTGCCTCCGCCGGAGCCCGCGGCAAGTAGCACCCCGGCGCCGTCCGTCCTCCGGCCGGTGCCACGCCCCGCCCCGCGCCACGGCTCTCCGGCGCGGGGCGCGCGGTACTGCCCCGGGGCCCCGCACCGGCTGCCGTCGCGTCCCCTACGGGCCGCGTTCCCGCGTTTTCCCGGGTCGGGCGGGGGGCGTCCCCGATGGGGCGGTTGGCGGCCGACTGCGAGTCTGGCCGCATGACTCCGACACGCACGGGCGGCCTGCGCGCCGCCCTCGTCGCGCCCCTCCTGCTGGTGCTGTACGGCGTCCTGCGGCTCGTCGACGGGCTGAACGGGAGCCACGGGCCGGGGCTCGCCTGGAACCTCGGACACACCTTCTTCTTCGCCGGCTTCTTACTCTTCGGCGTGGTGACCTTCCCACTGCGGCGGCTCGCCCTCGCGGCCACCCCGCGCAGACGCCATGCCGCGAACGCGGCCGCGGTGGTCAGCCTGTTCGGCATCGCCTGTTTCCTCTGGGTGATCCTCGGCGACCTGTTCGCGGGCCTCGACACCGCGGCACCCCTGCCCGGACCGCTGGAACTGGCGGGCCCCCTGGCGTTCCAGCTCGGCTGGCTCGTCCTCCTGGTCCTGCCGATTGCCGCCACGCCTCGATCGCTGCCGGTGTGGAGCCCCCTCCTGGTACTCGCGGGCTTCCTCCTCTTCTCCGTCGACCTCGACCTGCTCCCGGTCGGCGGACTGCTCGTGACCGCCGGTCTGCTCCCGGTGGCCCGCTCCGGCCCGTACCGCGTCCGGTCGCCGCGCGGGGCGCGGTAGGCCCCGGCCGACCGGTGACCGCGGCGGTGACCCGTCGGACCGGGGCCGCCGCCTCGGGCGTTCCTCGACCGGGGGCCGGTGGGCCTCCGACGTCGGCCGTCAGACGGTCACCAGGTCCACGGCGACGGGGAACGGAGCAGCGGCCCTGATCGCGCCGGTGAACATCTCACCGTCCCTGTACGCCGTGGTCGCGGGGTCGAGGACGTACGTGTAAATGATCGGGACGCCCGTGGCTGCCTGCTCGACGCGCCAGTAGAAGGGGATGCCGGCCTTGGCGTACTGGTCGACCTTCACGATCCGGTCGGTGGTCTCCGAACCGGGCGACACGACCTCGACGACCAGGAGCACGTGCTCGGGACGGGTCGGCGAGAGGTCGATGGTGTCGGCCCGGTAGACGACGACGTCCGGACGGCGATTGGTGAGGGGGACGTCCTGCAGACGGACGTCGAAGTCCGTGTCGGCGTTCCAGTCCGGGCCCGCCGCGGTGTCCAGGGCGTTGGCCAGGGTGCGGGCCAGCCGGTTGTGGCGCTTGGACGCACTCGGGCTCACGACGACCATCCCGTCCACGACCTCGACGCCGGCGCACTGCTCTTCGGGCCAGGAGTCGTACTGCTCCGCGCTGATCTGCTCGTGCATCCAGGCGGGTGCGACCATTTCGGCGGTCATGGCGTGCCTCCTTCGAGGATGCTCGTCAGTTCCGGTGTTACTCGGCTCAGCGTACTGTCCGCCCAGTGTCGGCGAGGGGTTCGCCGCAGCTCCGTACGGCGCCCGACTGCCCAGCCTCCGCCGCCCGTAGGGGCACCAGGTGGCCGTTGCGCCCCACCCGGTGGCGGCGCGCGTGGTTCGACTGCCCCCGTGCCCGTGCCCGTGCCCGTCCCCGTCACCGTCCAGGCCGACGCTCTTCGTGGCCGCCCTCGTGCGTGGCGGGGGGCCATATGCTGAAAGCGCGACGGGAAGGAGCTGTTGATGAGCGTGGACGCGGTCCTGCACACCGAGTTCCCCACGGGATACGTGGTCTTCTTCGGTATCGACGGGAAGGTGGTCATGACCGCGCAGAGTGAAGAGCACTCCAGCACCATCCGGTCGATGCAGATCGACTCTCTCGCCCTCGGTCGTCACGCGAAGGTCATCTCCGACGTGTACATCGACTTCCCGGCCGACGAGAACTCCGCTCCCGATTTCGCGATCATGCGGGAGGACGCGCAGCGGCAGGGCAAGCGCTACGGCTTCGAGGACGTGCTGTTGATCGCCGAGGTGGTGTCGGTCTCCTCCGCGCGCGCGGACTACGACGACTGCACCGCGAAGTACGGCCGCTACGGCATCCCGGTCTACGTGATCGTGGACCCGTATGCGGCGGAGGTTGTCGTCCACACCCGGCCCACCGGCTCCGACTACATCGCGGCTCACACACACAAGTACGGCTCGGGCAAGCTGCCCGTCGAGCTGGCCGACGGGCGGACTTACACCCTCGACCTGGACGAGCTGCCCCGGCCCGTGTCGGACGGCCGCTGACGTACGGCACCGGCCGGCTTCAGTTTCTGTCACTCGCACAGTAAGGGAATGGGTTCACCGCAGCTCCGTACGGTGCCCGACTGCCCGACCTCCGCCTCCCGGTGAGCCCGTCCCCCCGCCGCCACCTCCGGTGCGCAAGGATTGGGCCATGGTCAACCGACTCGCGCACACCACCTCCCCGTACCTCCTCCAGCACGCGGACAACCCCGTCGACTGGTGGCCCTGGTCGCCCGAGGCGTTCGAGGAGGCCCGGCGCCGGGACGTGCCGGTCCTGCTGAGCGTCGGGTACGCCAGCTGCCACTGGTGCCACGTCATGGCACACGAGTCCTTCGAGGACGAGACGCTCGCCGCCTACCTCAACGAGCGCTTCGTCCCGGTGAAGGTGGACCGGGAGGAGCGGCCGGACGTCGACGCCGTCTACATGGAGGCGGTGCAGGCGGCGACCGGGCAGGGCGGGTGGCCGATGACCGTGTTCCTGACGGCCGACGCGGAACCCTTCTACTTCGGTACGTACTTCCCGCCCGAGCCCCGGCACGGCATGGCGTCCTTCCGGCAGGTGCTGGAGGGCGTGTCCGCCGCCTGGACCGACCGGCGCGGGGAGGTCGCCGAGGTGGCCGGGCACATCGTGTCGGACCTGGCCGGGCGGTCGCTGGCGCACGGAGGGCAGGGGGTGCCGGACGAGTCGGACCTGGGGAGGGCGTTGCTGGGGCTGACCCGGGAGTACGACGACACGCACGGTGGGTTCGGCGGCGCGCCGAAGTTCCCGCCGTCGATGGCCATCGAGTTCCTGCTGCGGCATCACGCCCGTACCGGCTCCGAGGGGGCCCTGCAGATGGCCGCGGACAGCTGTGCGGCGATGGCCCTGGGCGGCATCTACGACCAGCTCGGCGGCGGGTTCGCCCGGTACGCGGTGGACCGGGAGTGGACGGTTCCGCACTTCGAGAAGATGCTCTACGACAACGCGCTCCTCTGCCGGGTGTACGCGCACCTGTGGCGGTCGACCGGTTCCGGCCTGGCCCGCCGGGTGGCGCTGGAGACGGCCGACTTCCTCGTCCGTGAGCTGCGGACGGCCGAGGGCGGCTTCGCCTCCGCGCTGGACGCGGACAGCGAGGACGCCGAGGGCCGGCACGTGGAGGGCGCGTTCTACGTCTGGACGCCCGAGCAGCTCCGCGAGGTGCTCGGCGAGGAGGACGGGGCGTTCGCCGCGGCCCGCTTCGGGGTGACCGAGAAGGGGACCTTCGAGGAGGGGGCGTCGGTGCTCAGGCTCGACGCCGGTACCGCACGGGCGGCCGAGGACGGCGACCCCGACGACGCCGCCCCCGCCGCCTCCGACAGCCCCGACCTCGACGCCCCCGACCCCGACGCCGAGCGGCTCGCCTCCGTCCGGGCCCGGCTGCTCGCTGCCCGTGAGCTGCGGCCCCGTCCGGGGCGGGACGACAAGGTGGTCGCGGCCTGGAACGGCCTGGCGGTCGCGGCGCTGGCCGAGACAGGCGCGTACTTCGACCGGCCCGACCTGGTGGAGCGCGCCACGGAGGCCGCCGACCTGCTGGTACGCGTCCACCTGGGCGAGAAAGGCCGGCTCTGCCGTACCTCGATGGAGGGGCGGGCCGGCGGGAACAGCGGAGTGCTGGAGGATTACGCGGACGTCGCCGAGGGGTTCCTCGCGCTGGCGTCGGTGACCGGTGAGGGGGTCTGGCTGGAGTTCGCCGGGCTGCTGCTCGACGTGGTGCTCACCCGGTTCGCGGGGGAGGGCGGGCAGCTCTACGACACGGCGGACGACGCCGAGAAGCTGATCCGGCGCCCGCAGGACCCGACCGACAACGCCACCCCGTCCGGCTGGACGGCGGCGGCCGGTGCCCTGCTGTCGTACGCGGCCCACACCGGGTCCGAGCCGCACCGCACGGCGGCCGAGGGCGCGCTCCAGGTGGTGAAGGCGCTCGGGCCGCGGGCTCCCCGCTTCGTGGGCTGGGGGCTGGCCGCCGCCGAGGCGCTGCTCGACGGGCCCCGCGAGGTGGCGGTCGCCGGGCCGGTCGGCGGGGAGCTGCACCGGACGGCGCTGCTGGGACGGGCACCGGGCGCGGTCGTCGCGGCGGGCGAGCCGGGTGGCGGGGAGTTCCCGTTGCTGGTGGACCGGGTGCTGGTGGGCGGCGAGCCGACCGCGTACGTCTGCCGCCATTTCGTCTGCGAAACCCCGACGACGGACGCGGAGGAGCTGAGCCGGAGGCTGGGGGGCTGACGCCCTGCCCCATGGCGATGGACGTACTGCTCCATGGCGGCTGACGTTCTGCTCCATGGCGATGGCCGCGGCTTCTCAGCCGCGGCCATCGGGGGAAGATCTGTGCGAAAGGCGTTCGGCTGCTCAGTCGTGCTGGTAGGCGACGAGCGAGATGGCCACGTAGTGCGCGGTGAACGCGGCGAGGGTCAGCGAGTGGAAGACCTCGTGGAAGCCGAAGAACCGCGGCGAGGGATTGGGGCGCTTGAGGCCGTAGATCACGCCGCCCGCGCTGTAGAGCAGGCCGCCGACGACGACCAGGACCAGTACGCCGACGCCGCCGGCCCGCATGAAGTCCGGCAGGAAGAAGACCGCCGCCCAGCCCATCGCGATGTAGCAGGGCGTGTACAGCCAGCGGGGGGCGCCGACCCAGAACACCCGGAACGCGATGCCGGCCAGAGCCGCCGCCCAGACCGCCCAGAGCAGGGGCCGCCCGGTGGAGTCCGGCAGCAGGAGCAGGATCAGCGGCGTGTACGTCCCCGCGATGATCAGGAAGATGTTCGCGTGGTCCAGCCGCCGGAGCACCGCCTCGCCGCGCGGGCCCCACGTGCCCCGGTGGTAGACGCCGCTCACGCCGAAGAGCAGGCAGGCGCTGAGGATGTACACCCCACAGGCGACCCGCGCCCTGGTTCCGTCCGCGAGCATGATGAGCGCCAGCCCCGCGATCACCACCGCGGGGAACATGCCGGCGTGCAGCCAGCCGCGCATCCGCGGCTTGAGCGGCTCGGCCTCCAGGGTGGCGGATTCGGGTGCGGACGCACCGGCAGCAGTCATGTCCGCATGCTACCTACGCCACCGTAGGCGCCGCCGTGAGCGGTGACGCTCGCCCCCGGACACCCGCATACACGCCCCCTTCACACCCCCGTACACGCCGTCGAGGCCTGTCCGTCGAGGCATGTCCGGGGGCGTCCATGCTCACGCTCCGAGTGGCCATGCTCACATGTGAGGCCCCCTGGACAGATGGGCGGCAGCGTCGGATGATCAAATGAGTGCGGTCGGCACCGGATGAGCGCCAGGGATGACGCAGTCGAAGCGTCCGGGTCGAAGCCCCCACGGGGCATCAACGGAATCCACCCTCGACAAGGAGCGATCGTGGCGCGCGACATCGCAGCTCCCTCCCCTCTTCCCACCCGGCACCAGGAGCTCGTCTCCTGGGTCGACGAGATCGCGGCTCTCACCCAGCCGGACCGTGTGGTCTGGTGCGACGGCTCAGAAGCCGAGTACGAGCGCCTGTGCGAGGAGCTCGTCGCCAAGGGCACCTTCACCAAGCTGGACGCGACGCTGCGCCCCAACTCCTACTACGCCGCCTCCGACCCGAGCGATGTCGCCCGCGTCGAGGACCGCACCTTCATCTGCTCCGCGAAGGAGTCGGACGCGGGCCCGACCAACCACTGGAAGGACCCCGCCGAGATGCGGGAGATCTTCTCCGGCGAACAGGGCGTCTTCCGGGGCTCGATGCGGGGCCGCACCCTCTACGTCGTGCCCTTCTGCATGGGCCCGGTCGGCTCCCCGCTCTCCGCGATCGGGGTGGAGCTCACCGACTCCGCGTACGTCGCCGTCTCCATGCGCACCATGACGCGCATGGGGCAGGACGTCCTCGACGAACTCGGCACCGACGGCTTCTTCGTCAAGGCGGTCCACACCCTCGGCGCCCCGCTCGCGGAGGGGGAACGGGACGTGCCGTGGCCGTGCAACTCCACCAAGTACATCTCGCACTTCCCCGAGGATCGCGAGATCTGGTCCTACGGTTCCGGCTACGGCGGCAACGCCCTGCTGGGCAAGAAGTGTTACGCGCTGCGCATCGCCTCGGTCATGGCGCGCGACGAGGGCTGGCTCGCCGAGCACATGCTGATCCTCAAACTCACCCCGCCCCGCGGCGAGTCGAAATACATCGCGGCCGCGTTCCCGAGCGCCTGCGGCAAGACCAACCTCGCGATGCTGGAGCCCACCATTTCCGGCTGGAGCGTCGAGACCATCGGCGACGACATCGCCTGGATGCGGTTCGGCGAGGACGGCCGGCTGTACGCGATCAACCCGGAGGCCGGGTTCTTCGGTGTGGCGCCCGGTACCGGTGAGCACACCAATGCCAACGCGATGAAGACGATGTGGGGCAACTCCGTCTTCACCAATGTCGCGCTCACCGACGACGGCGACGTCTGGTGGGAGGGCATGACCGAGGAGCCGCCCGCGCACCTCACCGACTGGAAGGGCAACGACTGGACCCCCGAGTCCGGCGTTCCCGCGGCCCACCCCAACGCCCGCTTCACCGTCCCGGCCGGCCAGTGCCCGATCATCGCTCCCGAGTGGGAGGACCCGAAGGGCGTGCCGATCTCGGCCATCCTCTTCGGTGGGCGCCGCGCCACCGCCGTGCCGCTGGTCACCGAGTCCTTCAGCTGGCAGCACGGCGTCTTCCTCGGCGCCAACGTCGCCTCCGAGAAGACCGCCGCCGCCGAGGGCAAGGTCGGCGAGCTGCGCCGCGACCCCTTCGCCATGCTGCCGTTCTGCGGTTACAACATGGGCGACTACATGAACCACTGGATCAAGGTGGGCGCGGACAAGCCCGACCAGTCGAAGCTGCCCAAGATCTACTACGTGAACTGGTTCCGCAAGGACGACGCCGGCCGGTTCGTGTGGCCCGGGTTCGGCGAGAACAGCCGGGTGCTGAAGTGGATCGTCGAACGGCTGGAGGGCAAGGCCGAGGGCGTGGAGTCGCCGATCGGCATCCTGCCGGCCAGGGGGTCCCTCGACACCGTCGGACTCGGGCTCTCCGAAGCCGAGTTGGACCTTCTGCTCACCGTCGACAAGGAGATCTGGCGCGAGGAAGCGGCGCTGGTCCCGGAGCACCTCAATACCTTCGGTGACCACACACCGAAGGAACTGTGGGACGAATACCGGGCGTTGGTCCAGCGGCTCGGGTGAGGCCCGGTCCTTCGCGAGGACGCCTCCCGAATAGGTGAAGAGGTGAACGGCCCCCGGAGCCCGCGCGGTTCCGGGGGCCTCCCCGTGCGGAGCCGGGCGTGGTCCTTCCGGTGGGCGCCGACGGTGGGTCCGACGGCGCGTCGCAGGGGCGCAGAGGTGCAAGCGCAGAGGCGGGCGGAGGGCGATCGGCGCACGGGCCGGTCGCCCTCCGCCCGTGCCCGGCATGTTCCGCGGACGACTCAAGATCGTGGATAACTTTAGACTGATTCCAAGATAGGATGGTCATCCAGCAGAACCTGGAGGCCACCCATGTACGAGCCGATCCGCACTCCGTCGGTCCACACACCGGTCGACACCGCCCAATTCCCGCACCGCAGCCGCGAGGAGGAGCTGGACATCCAGCTCGCCGGTCATCTCGCCGCGCTGCTCTCCGTCACCGACGAGCTGGGGCTCGTCGCCGCCGGAGACCGCATCGCCGAACAGGTGTCGCGGTTGCGCGGCGCACCCCCGGCCCGGCACGCCGGGCTGATCGACGCCCCGGCCGCCGCACTGCACCGCCGTGCCCACTCCCTCGCGGGCCGGGCGCTCGTGGTGGCGGCATCGCGCGCCGACACCACCGTGGCGATCCTCGCCGCGGAGCGGATGGACGCGCACGCCGAAGCGCTGTCGGCGGCCGTCGGGACGCAGCGCCTGGCCCCGACGGCCTGAGGCCCTCGGGCGCCGGGGCTCCGGCCGTCGCCGTGTCACCAGCTACGGCTACGGCTACGGCGGCGGCGATGGTGGCGACGACCGACCTCGCTCTCGCTCAGGGCTGGCTGTAACCGTCCAGGAAGTGCGCGATCCGGGCCACCGCGTCCCGGAGGTCCTCCACCGAGGGCAGCGTGACCACCCGGAAGTGGTCGGGTTCCGGCCAGTTGAAACCGGTGCCGTGCACCACCATGATCTTCTCGGCCCGCAGCAGGTCCAGCACCATCTGCCGGTCGTCCTTGATCTTGTAGACCTTCGGGTCGAGCCGGGGGAAGAGGTAGAGAGCGCCCTTCGGCTTCACGCAGGTCACCCCGGGGATCTGCGTCAGCAGGTCGTACGCCACGTCCCGCTGCTCCAGGATCCGGCCACCCGGCAGCACCAGATCGTCTATCGTCTGCCGGCCGCCGAGCGCAGCCGCCACCGCGTGCTGCGCGGGCATGTTGGCGCAGAGCCGCATGTTGGCGAGGATGGTCAGCCCCTCGATGTACGAGGAGGCGTGCTCCTTCGGCCCGCACACCGCCAGCCAGCCGGAGCGGTAGCCGGCCACCCGGTAGTTCTTGGAGAGGCCGTTGAAGGTGAGGACCAGCAGGTCCGGGGCGATCGCCGCGGTCGGCGTGTGGGTGGCGCCGTCGTAGAGGATGCGGTCGTAGATCTCGTCCGAGCAGACCACCAGGCTGTGGCGCCGCGCGATCTCGGTCAGGCCGCGCAGCATCTCGTCGTCGTAGACGGCACCGGTCGGATTGTTCGGGTTGATGATCACGATGGCCTTGGTGCGGTCCGTGATCCTGCGCTCGATGTCGGCGAGGTCCGGCATCCAGTCGGCCTGCTCGTCGCAGCGGTAGTGCACCGCCGTACCGCCCGCCAGGGAGACCGAGGCGGTCCAGAGCGGGTAGTCGGGCGCCGGTACGAGAACCTCGTCGCCGTCGTCCAGGAGTGCCTGCATCGACATCTGGATCAGTTCGGAGACGCCGTTGCCGAGGTAGATGTCCTCGACGTCGAGCGGGATGCCCTTGGTCTGGTAGTGCTGCATCACACCGCGGCGCGCGGACAGCAGGCCCTTCGCGTCGCCGTACCCGTGCGCCCCCGCGAGGTTGCGCAGGATGTCTTCGAGGATCTCGGGCGGGCACTCGAAACCGAACGCCGCCGGGTTGCCCGTGTTCAGCTTGAGGATGCGCTGACCGGCCGCTTCCAGCCGCATCGCCTCCTCCAGCACGGGGCCCCTGATCTCGTAGCCGACGTTGGCGAGCTTCGTGGACTGGATGACCTGCATGTCCGCGAGCTTACGGCTGTGTTTCGCGGGGTGCTCCGGACTTACCGTCCGGCGGCAGTCCCGGTGGCGCACAGGACGGCCGCGGAGGCTTCCATCGCCATGCGGCCGGGCGGGTGGAGCCGTGGGAACCCCGGTCGCGCCGCTGGTGCGGCTTGGAATGCGCGTGCGCCGCGAGGGCGGGTGAGATGCACCACCCCGGGCACCCGCTCGTACGCGCGAGTGGCAGGACGGGGGTGACGCGTACGTGTGTGCGGGCGGGGCGTCGACCCCTCGGAGCGGGCCGCCTCAGATGTTGCTCAACTCGCACACCGGGGCGGCGGTGCCCGGGAAGAGTGCCGGCATGGGCCTCTTCACGAAGAACCACCTCGCCGTCCTCGTCCTGCACGACGCCCCCCGCATCCTGGACGCGCTGCGCGAGGAACTGGCGACGGCACCGGACTCCGACCGGCCGGGCCTGGAGCGCGCGCTCGCCCTCGTCGGGCGCTGCGCCGACCGTCCCGAGAGCGAGCTGCGCGTCCGCTGGGTGCGTGAGCGGCTCGCGGCGGCCGGTCACGCGGGCCCCGCCGACTCCACCGAAGCCATCAAGGCGCTGCGCCGGGCCGAGCCGGGTCTCTCGCTCCTCCAGGCCGTGACCTACGCCAGGGAAGCGGCGGCTGCCGGGGGCTGAGCCTGCCCCGGCCGGGGCCTGAGCCTGCTCGGCGGTGGGCGGGTGTGGGGTCGTGCGTGGTGTGGGAGTGCGCCTTCGGGGAGTGTCGGCAGGAGGGTGCCGTCCGGAGAACGAGGCTTGATTTCGCCCCTTGTGGGGGCGCGACCGGTACGTGACCATGCTCATGCCAAGGCCGGAAGATCTCCGGTCGCGCGTGTGCGGGCCCGCCGACCCCGGGGTGTCCGCATACCAGGTCATCGGAGGGGACCCCCCATGAAGAAGCCTCTCGTCGCCGCGCTCCTGAGCGCCCTGCTCCTCGGTGCGGGCACCGTACCCGCGGTCGCCGCCGCCGACTCCGCGGCGCCCGACGGTGCGCGCGCCTCCTCGGCGACCGCGTCCGCATCCGTCGGCAAGTCCGCGCCGATCGCCGGGGCGCAAATGGCCCCGGCCGCCGCCGGGGTGCAGGCGGTCGGCTTCGCCGGCACCGTGGCGCTCAGCAACTGTTCCGGCTCGGTCGTCCGTACGCCCACCGCACTGCCCACCGACCCCGCGCTGGTCCTCTCCAACGGGCACTGCCTGGAGACGGGCTTCCCGGCCGCCGGGCAGGTCCTCGTGAACCGCGCGTCCACCCGCTCCTTCACGCTCCTCAACGCGTCGGGCACCGGCGTCGGCACCCTGCGCGCCAGCAAGATCGCCTACGGCACGATGACCGACACCGACATCTCCCTCTACCAGCTCACCCGCACCTACGCCCAGATAGAGAGCAGCTACGGCATCAAGGCCCTGGAGCTCTCCGCCACGCACCCCGTCCAGGGCACCGCGATCACGGTCGCGTCCGGCTACTGGAAGCGGACCTACTCCTGTGCCGTGGACGGCTTCGTCTACCGTCTCAAGGAAGGTGCGTGGACCTGGAAGGACTCGGTCCGCTACACCTCCGCCTGCCAGACCATCGGCGGCACCTCGGGCTCCCCGGTGATCGACAACACGACCGGCAAGGTGGTTGCCGTCAACAACACCGGCAACGAGGACGGCGAGCGGTGCACGGAGAACAACCCGTGCGAGGTCGACGCCAACGGAACGGTCACCGTGCGCCAGGGCATCAACTACGCCCAGGAGACCTACGGCATCGTCCCCTGCGTCGGCCCCGGCAGCGTGATCGACCTCAGCCGCACCGGCTGCGCCCTGCCCAAGCCGTAGCGTCCTCGGGTGCCCCCGGACCTCCGTGCGGTCCGGGGGCACCCGTGCGCTCCTCGCGTCAGCGCCCGGTCGAGCGGACCGAACGGCCCGCCAGCACCTGGGTCCTCCGGCCGTCCTCGATGACGAACCGGCCGTCGATCAGCACGTGCGGGATGCCCACCGGAAGGGCCCGGGGCGCCTCGAAGGTCGAACCCGCCGCCACCGTCGCCGGATCGAAGAGTACGAGGTCGGCGCGGTACCCGGGGCGGACCAGCCCGCGGTCCGTCAGCCGCAGCCGGGCGGCCGGCCGGGAGGTCAGGTGCGCCACGCACTCCTCCAGCGTGAGGACCCCCAACTCCCGTGCGTACCGCCCCAGATAGTGCGGGAAGGTGCCGTACGCGCGCGGATGCGGCTTGTCACCCCGCAGGATGCCGTCGCTGCCGCCGGTGTGCACGCGGTGGCGCATGATGTGCCGGACGTTCTCCTCGTGCCCCACGTGCTGGAGGATCGTGGAGCCGAGGCGGTCCTGGTCGAGCAGCCGCCGCGCGGTGGTCCACGGCTCCTCGCCGCGCTCCCGCGCCGAGGCGGCGACCGTGCGGCCCACGTACCCGGAGAGCGCGGGGACGGTGACGCCGGAGATCTCGATGGTGTCCCAGTCGATCGGCACCCCGTGGCAGCCGTCCGAACCGGTGACCTCCAGGTCGTGGCGCATCCGGGCGGCGGCGACCGGGTCCGCGAGCCGCGCCAGGGTCGTCTCCGGGCCGCCCTCGCTCGCCCAGCTCGGCAGCATCGCCACCAGTGTGGTGCAGCCGGGGGTGTACGGGTACGTGTCCAGGGAGATGTCGGCGCCCTCGTCCAGCGCCCGGTCGAGCAGGTCGAGCAGTTCGGGCGCGCGGCCCTCGTTCACCCCGAAGTTCATGGTGGCGTGGGCGAGATGGAGCGCGCACCCCGCTTTCCGGGTGAGCCGCACCATCTCCTCGTACGCCTCCAGCGCACCGGCTCCGTACGAGCGGTGGTGCGGGCACCAGTAACCGCCGTGCTCGGCCACCACCCGGCACAGCTCGGTGAGTTCGGCTTCGTCCGCGTACATCCCGGGGGTGTAGGTCAGCCCCGACGACATGCCGACAGCGCCCTCCCGCATTCCCTGGGCGACGAGTTCGCGCATCCGTTCCACTTCGGCGTCGGTGGCGGGGCGGTCCTCCCAGCCCACCGCGTACATCCGGACGGTGCCCTGCGGGACGAGGTAGGCGGCGTTGACGGCGATGCCCTCGCCGCCGAAGTTCCGGTCGAGCCGGTCCAGATACCCGCCGACCGTGCGCCAGTCGAAGTCGACGTCCTCGCCGTCGCCGTTCCACCCGGCGATGGTCCGGCGCACCTCGGCGAGCGTGCGGTCGTCGGCGGGGGCGTACGACAGGCCGTCCTGACCCAGGACTTCGAGCGTCACGCCCTGGGCGGCCTTGGCGCTGTGGTCGGGGTCGCGGAGCAGCGCGAGATCGCTGTGGGCGTGCATGTCGATGAAGCCGGGGGCCAGGGCGAGACCGTCCGCCTCCAGGGTGCGGCGGCCGGTCGGGCGCGGGCCCGGCGAGCCTTCCGGGTGGATCGCTGAGATACGCCCGCCGTCGACGGCGACGTCCGCCCGGCAGGACGGACCGCCGCTGCCGTCGATGACGCGCGCGTCGCGGATGACGAGGTCCATGGCGACCCTCCCGGGGGCTCGTGGTGTGGCTCTGGTGTGCGGTTCGGACGGTGTGGGCGGGTGCGGACGGATGCGCTGCCGCGGCGCGGCCGACCCGGTGGCGCGGCCGACCCGGTGGCGCGGCCGACCCGGCGGGGCGGCTGACCCGGCGGCGCGGCTCGGAAGTCGGCCGTGGCTCAGAAGTAGGTGCGCAGGTACTCCGCGACCGTGCCGTCCTCCCGTACGACGGGGATGAGCTGCCACTTGTCGAAGGAGGTGCACGGGTGCGAGAGCCCCAGGCCGACCCAGTCACCGACCTCCAGACCGGTGCCCGGCTCGGTGGTCAGCCAGCCGTGCTGGTCGGAGAGGCCGGTGACGGTGATCCCGGTCGCGGGGCGCACCGATCCGTCCCGGGCCGAACGGACCACCTGGGCTTCGGGGAGGTGGAGGTCGTAGGCGGCGTCCCGCTTTCCCGCGTTGACGAACGCCTGCCCTTCGGCGGGGCGCGAGACGACCTGCGTCCACAGCCGGAAGGCGGGCCGCAACTCTCCCTCTTCCGGGACCCGGTTGAAGGGAGTCAGGTTGCGGTACTGACCGTCGTCGTGCGAGACGTACGCACCCGAACGCAGCAACCTGCAGACGGGACGGCTCAGTTCGGGAACCCCGGCGAACACCTCGGCGACCACGTCGAACCAGGCGCTGCCGCCCGCGCTCACCAGGATCTCCTCGTCGCCGACGAGCCCGTCGAACCTGCCTGCCGCGTCGAACTCCACGGCGAGCGCCACGAGTCGGCGCAACCAGTCGGCGACCCGCTCCGTGGTGGCCTTCGGTACCTCGCCCTCGTAACCGGCGACCCCGACCAGCCGCAGCGTGGACACGGCGGCGACCGCGTCCGCGACCGCCGCGGCCTCCGCCTCCATACGCACCCCGGTACGGGCGTCCTCGCCCGCGCCCAGCTCCACCACCACGTCCACCGGACGGCGGGCACCGGCCGCACGGAGTGCCTCGTCCATCAACTCGACCCCGCGCACCGAGTCCACGTAGGCGACGAAGGAGAACTCCGGGTCCGCGTCCAGCTCGCCCGCCAGCCAGGTGAGCGCCACCGGGTCCACCACCTCGTTGGCGAGGAAGATCCGCCGGATTCCGTGGTCGCGGTAGACCCGTGCCTGGTGCGGAACGGCGGCGGTGATCCCCCAGGCGCCGTGCCGGAGTTGGCGGGCGAAGAGCTGCGGCGACATCGAGGTCTTGCCGTGCGGCGCGAAGGCCAGACCGTGTCGCTCGGTGTAGGTCTCCAGGAGCGCGAGGTTGGCGTCGAGCGACTCGGCGGAGAGTGTCAGCAGGGGGGTGGTGAACCCGCCGGAGAAGAGGGGCCGTTCCTCGGCGGCGAGGGCGCCCACGGTGAGCCCCTCGGCGTCCGGCGGCAGCCCCTTGAAGCGGGAGTCGATCCGCTCGTCGGCGAGCGCGGCGGCGTACCGCTCCGCGACCGTCGCCGCGTCCTCGGCCGGGCCGGCCGCAAGGGTTCCCGTGGTCCCGTTCCCGGATGTCGCGTCGGCTGCCATGCGGATCCCCTTTCCCTGGGCGTTGCATCCTGTGCAACGCTCATTGCGTATGTCGCTCCAGGCTGTCTAACATCCGAGCCGATGCCGGGTCAACGACGAGCCGGCGGAGCAGCGCCCCTGCCGGCAGCGAGTCGGCGACCAGCGATCAGCGAGGAGCCCAGGTGCCCGGAACCGGAGCGGGAACGGCCGACCCGGCGGAGGCGGGGACCGGCGGCGCCCACGCTCTTGCCGCCGAGGCCGTTGACGTCGTCTGCCTGGGAGAGTCGATGGTGACCTTCCTGCCCACCGAGCCCGGCCGCCTCGCCGACGTACCCGCCTTCCTGCGCGGAATCGGCGGCGCCGAGTCCAATGTCGCCTGCACCCTGGCCGGTGCCGGACACCGGGCGGCCTGGGTGGGCCGGGTCGGCCAGGACGGCTTCGGCGACCACCTCGTCGAGACGATCGCCGGACACGGGGTCGACACCTCCGCCGTCCGGCGCGACCCCGACCGCCCCACCGGCGTCTACTTCCGCACCGCCGCCGACCGCGCCGACACCGGCCACGAGGTCGCCTACTACCGGGCCGGGTCCGCCGCCTCCGCGATGTCCCCGCAGAACGCCCCGTACGAGGCCCTCTTCGCCGGCCGCGTCCTCCACCTCTCCGGCATCACCGCCGCACTCTCCGCCGACTGCCTCGCCCTGCTGCGCACCCTCACCGCGGAGCGCCCCGGCCGGCCCCTGGTCTCCTTCGACATCAACCACCGCCCCCGCCTCTGGCGCGGACACCCGCGCGGACCCGGGGTCCTCCGTGATCTGGCGCGTGGCGCGGACGTGGTCTTCGTCGGTGAGGACGAGGCGGCGGAGGCATGGGGCGTACACGGCCCGGACGCCATCCGCGCCGCGCTGCCGGAACCCGCCGTCCTCGTCGTCAAGCACGGCGCGGACGGTGCGACGGTCCTCGCCCGCCCCGAGGGCACCCCGCCCGGCCCCGGAACGGACCAGATCACCACCGTCCCGGCCCTCCACGTGGACGTGGTCGCCGCCGTGGGCGCCGGCGACGCCTTCGCGGCCGGCTTCCTCTCCGCCACCCTGCGCGGACTGCCCGTGCGCGACCGGGCCCGCCACGGCCACCTGATGGCCGCCGCCGTCCTCACCGTCTCCGGCGACGTGGCCCACCCCCCGGACCGCGCCCACGCCGACCGGCTCGCCGCGCTGGACGACGAGGCATGGGGGAGACTGCGACTCGGCCCCGGATGGACGGGGCGCACGGCAGCCGACCGTACGGCCGAGGGCACCGGAACGGTGGCCGCCGGGCCCACGAGCGCCGGGCCCACGAGCGCCGGGCCCGCGAGCGTCGGGCCCGCGAGCGTCGGGCACCCGGTGGAAGGAGCCCTCGGATGAGCCAGACCGTCGACCGCGCGCTCAGCATCCTGCCGCTGCTGGCCGAGGGCCCCGCCGACCTCGGCCGCGTCGCCGACCGCCTCGGTGTCCACAAGTCCACGGCGCTGCGGCTGCTGCGCACCCTGCGCGAACACGGGCTCGTCTACCGCCAGGAGGACCAGCGCTACCGGCTCGGCGCCCGCCTCTTCGCGCTCGCCCAGGAGGCCGTCGAGAACCTCGACGTCCGCGAGATCGCCCACCCGCACCTCGTCGGCCTCAACGAACAGTGCGGACACACCGTCCATCTCGCCGTCTACGAGGAGGGCGAGGTCCTCTACATCGACAAGGTCGACAGCCGCTACCCGGTCCGGATGTACTCGCGCATCGGCAAGACCGTCGCCATGTCCGTCGCCGCCGTCGCGAAACTGCTCCTCGCCGACCTCCCCGAGTCCGAGCGCCGGACTGTCGCCGAGCGGCTCGACTACCCCTCGTACACACCCCGTTCGACGCCCAACGCCGCGGCCTTCCTCCGTGAACTCGCCACCGTCCGCGAACAGGGCTGGGCCACCGACCTCGGCGGCCACGAGGAGTCCATCAACTGCGTCGGCGCCCCGGTCCGGGGCGCCGACGGACGCGTGGTCGCCGCGATGTCGGTCTCCGCGCCGAACGTCGTGGTGACCGCCGAGGAACTGCTCGCCCTCCTGCCGCTGGTGCGCCGCACCGCGGACGCCATCAGCGGGGAGTACTCGGGCACCACCGTGCCCCCGCCGTAGAACCCACCCCGGCGGGCGGCCCGACCCCGGTACGCCCGACGCACCGACAGACCCGCAGCACCGCGGCCCGCACCACCCCAGCACGTGCGCAGCCCAGCACACGCGCAGTCCAGCACATGAGCAGCCCAGTACACCGCACCGTCGAAGGACATCCCATGACCGAGAAGACCGCTCTCACCCCCAGCACCCACACCACCCCGCCGGCGAAGTTCTCGCACGGGGTGAAGAAGGGGAACATCCTCCAGGTCGCCGGCCAGGTCGGCTTCCTGCCCGCCGTGGAGGGTCAGGCCCCGACCCCGGCGGGACCGACGCTGCGCGAGCAGACCCTCCAGACCTTCGCCAACGTCAAGGCGATCCTGGAGGAGGGCGGCGCCGGCTGGGACGACGTGATGATGATGCGCGTCTACCTCACGGACGTGGACCACTTCGCCGAGATGAACGAGATCTACAACGCGTACTTCGAGGAGCAGGGCCTCAAGGCCCCCGCCGCCGCGCGCACCACGGTCTACGTCGGCCTGCCCAGGGGCCTGCTCATCGAGATCGACGCGCTCGCCGTGCTCGGCTGAGGCCGCACAACCCGCCCGACCTCCACCGCTCCCCCTGAGGACAGCTCCCGGACGCCGAAAAGCGCCACCGGGGGAGCGGTGGCGCTTTTCGATGGTGCGAGGCCGTCCTGGTTGCGAGGCCGTCCTGTCCCGAGCCGGCCGGGGGTCCGTGGGGCAGATGCCCCGGCCGGCTCGCTGTCTGTCGTGAGGGCCGGTCGTTACGGCAGGGCGTGGACGTGTGCGCCGACCGCGGTGGACCAGGCGTTGCCCGCGGTGGCGTCCCAGTTGGTGGACCAGGTCATCGCGCCGCGCAGCGCCGGGTAGGTCTTGGCCGGCTTGAACGATCCGCAACTGGTGCCCTTGGCCAGGCAGTCGATCGCCGCGTTCACGATCGACGGGGCGACGTAGCCGCTGCCCGCGCCCCGGGTCGAGGCGGGAACCCCGAGACCGACCTGGGAGGCGTCGAGGCCGCCCTCCAGCTGGATGCAGGCGAGCGCGGTGAGGAAGTCCACCGAACCCTGCGAGTAGACCTTGCCGTCACATCCCAGCATCGAACCGCTGTTGTAGTACTGCATGTTGACGACGGTCAGGATGTCCTTGACGTTGAGTGCCGTCTTGAAGTACTCGCCGGACGTCGACTGCATGTCGATGGTCTGCGGGGCCATGGTGATGACCAGGCCCGAGCCCGCCTTGGCGGAGAGCGCGCGCAACGCCTTCGTCATGTAGGTGGAGTTGAGACCGTTCTCCAGGTCGATGTCGACGCCGTTGAAGCCGTACGTCTGCATCAGCGAGTAGACCGAGTCGGCGAACGCGGTGGCGGAGGCGTCGCTGTTGACCGCGACCGCACCCTTCTCGCCGCCGACCGAGATGATGACGTTCTTGCCGGCGGCCTGCTTCGCCTTGATGTCGGCCTTGAACTGGTCGACCGTGTAGCCGTTCAGACCGGCCGAGTCCAGCGTGAAGGAGACCGCACCGGGCGTGGACGTGGCGTCCGCGAAGGAGACCGCGATGATGTCGTAGGCGGCCGGCACGTCGCTGAGCTTCTGGACGGTGGCGCCGTTGTTGAAGTTCTGCCAGTAGCCGGTCACCGCGTGCTTCGGCACCGTGGTGGACGGGTTCGGGTTCGTGGTGCCCGACGTGGACGTACGGGCGCTGATCGCGGCGGACTTGGCCGACTCACCCGTGGCGTTCGTGGCGCTGACCGCGAAGGAGTACGCGGTGTCGGCCGACAGCCCGGAGATCGTCGCCGAGGTCCCGGTCGAGGTGGTGGCCTTCGCGCCGTCCTTGTAGACCGTGTAGCCGGTGGCCCCGGAGACGGAGTTCCAGGAGAGCGACACGGAGGACGAGGTCTTGGTGCCCGCGCTGAGACCCGCCGGAGTGGCCGGAACCTGCGGGGCCGGTTCCTCGGTGCCACCACCGCCGCCGTCCGGGCCGGTGACCGCGATGTCGTCCGCGTAGTAGGCGGGCTGGCCGTACCAGCCGTGGGTGTAGACCGTCACCGAGGTGGTGGAGGCGCCCGTCGTGAAGCTCGTGGCGAGCTTCGTCCAGCCGGTGGCGCCCGGCGTCCAGGTGGAGACGTCCGTGGTGCCGGTGCCGTTCACGCCGAGGTAGACGTAACTGCCCTGTACCCAGGAGGAGAGCGCGTACGTCGAGTTGGGCTTCACCGCGACCGTCTGGCTGCACTGCGCGTTGTCCAGCCCGGCGGGGGTCGCCTTGAGCGCGGAGCTGCCGCCGTGCACGGGTGAGGAGACGGCGGCTCCGCTGCCTCCCGTACACGTCCAGTTGGCGAGGCCCGATTCAAAGCCCGCGTTCTTGGCCACGTTGATGTCGGCGGCCTCCGCGTTGCTCACGAGACCCGTGAGGGTCAGCGCGCCCGCCGCGACGACGGCCATGGCCGCGCCGAGCACGGGACGGGTGTAGGGCCTTCGGTGCCTTCTGCCTGCGGTGCGTTCCACTGCATCCTCCGGGGGGAGTCGGGGTGGTGGCGGGGGTGCGCCGGGGGGTCCGTGCGGTACTGCGTGGGGGTCGCGGTGGGGGGATCGCCGTGGGAAACCACGAGGGGCGGGGGTTACCGCTGGCCGATAAACTGGTCCAGACCAATCAAGTTGTCAAGACCTCTGCTGCCGATTCACTCGTCCTGGCGGTTATTGGGGGAGCGCGGCCGGGGTGCCGATTGTCCGGTCCGGGTGGGTCTGCGTGCTGCGCGCGGACCGGTCCGCCCCCGGGCCCCCGGTGCACCGTCGGGTCCCGTTGCGACCGTGTGCATCTGTGCTGCGCCGTCAACACGGTTGGGCTGCGGTGGCGTTGTGGGCCCGCGTGGGTGTGCGGGGTGGCGGGCCGGACGTGTCCGGCCGCTGCTCCTCCGTCCCTGCTGGGGGCGGCCCGGCGAAGGTTCCATCTCGTCTTGTGCGGAGTGTGGTGGCCGGTGCCGCGCCCGGCCGCTCCGTCATCCGGATAAAATGGCGGGTGCGAAGAAGGGTTGGCAGCCGCATCGATGGGCATCATGCGGACGCACGGGGAGCGGGTGGAGTCAATGAGTTCTCGTACTCAACAATTGTCGGACGCGCGTACGGACGACGATGCGGGAAACCTCAACGCCCGCCCATGATCAGCCGATTGGCGAATGGCTCGCAGGGCGACGCATAAACCTCTTCGGCGTCCCGAATTCAACTACCTTCGTACCGAACCGATATGGGCCGGGCGCGAGCGTCACGTTCCCGGTATCCGTCTCCATATTGATTCCTGAAGACGGTTTCCCGCCTGGTGGGACGTGACTACAGTGCTGTCCAAGAACCACGGACAGGAGCGATTGCGGTCGGCGGTGCGACGCCGGCCGGAGCCGAACGGGGAACAGCGTGCCGATCGCCATTGCAGTAACCAGCGCTGACCTGGTGCTACCGCCCACCGACCAGCAGACGCCGACCGCCGCTCTGCTGCACGCGCCGGAGGCTCAGGCGCTGGAACTCGCCGTCGGTGACATCCATCTCCTGCTGGAGCAGCACGGATACGTCATCGCCGTCTACCCGTCCTCCCTCCCGCCCGCCCACGAGCGGAGGCTGTACGCCATCCGCTCCGTCCTGGAGAGCGATCGGATCGCCCTCCTCAAGGTCGATCTCCCGCCGCTCGGGATCGCCGTCCTCGTACGGCAGTTGCGCCAGCTCTCCATCTGCGACTTCAGCCCCGGCGTGGTCGCCTCGGCCGTGCGGCTGCTCGCCCACTACATCCACGCCGGGGCACTGCTGAACTCCGTGGCCAAGCTGGACCGTTTTCCGGTGAGCCTCAAGGAGCACGCCAAGTCGTGGGTTCCGGGCGCACAGTTCGTCGCACTCGCCGGCGCCCGGGCGCGGCTGGTCAAAGTGCGACCGGTGATGGAGCCCCTGCCCGGACCGGATTTCGCGACCCATCTGCTGATCGCCAAGGGGCAGGCCCCGCAGGAATGGGTGAGGGAGCGACTCGCCCCCGACTGGAAGGTCCAGGCCATTCACGAGGCGGCACTTCCCGCCGAGTCGGTCCGCTGGTGGGGGACCCCGAAGCTGGTGGAATTCGCGTCCTACCTCCCGGACATCTCCGTCCTCTACCAGCTGGTGGCCTCGGTGCGCCGGGAGAACTGCCACTGGTGCGGCATGGAACTCATCGGGGACCGCTGCGGCTTCTGCTCCTCCCCCATCGCGCAGCCCGAGAACCGCGCCCACGCCTCGGTCGTCCTCGCCCGCGAGCGGTAGCGACCACCGCCGGGTCACCCGCCCCCGCCGGGCACACCGCACCGCGCGCACCCGTCCCTGTCCGCAGCCCCACGCATCCGATCCGAACGAGGTTGTCCGGTCCATGAACTCCCGCCAGCGCCGTGGCGTCATACTCCTGCTCCTGTCGGTCCTGTGCGCCTTCGGCGCCTTCGCCGGGGTGCTCTCCGTGATCAGTGACGTCAACTCGAAGGTCGGACCCGAGGTCACCGCGTACCAGCTCAAGGCCAACGTCGCCCCGTACACGGCGCTGAACAGCGGTCAGTTCGAGAAGATTTCGATGCCCGAGCGGTGGCTCTCCGCCAACGCCGTGACCGATCTGCGCGAGGTGCAGGGCAAGATCGCCGTCACCCAGCTCCGCGCGGGCTCGCTGCTGCAGAGCGACATGATGGTCGCCAAGCCCGAACTCCGCGCCGGGGAACAGGAAATCGCGATCATGATCGACGCGGCGACCGGCGTCGCGGGCAAGATCACCCCGGGTGCCACGGTCAACGTCTACGCCACCTTCGCCGCCGAACGCGAGGGCGACCCGGCGCAGTCGAAGGTCATCGTCGCCAACGCCAAGGTGCTCGAAGTGGGCAAGCTCACCGCGCTGGAGCCGGACCGCAGCAACACCTCCTTCCAGATGACGCAGGCGGTGCCGATCACCTTTGCCCTCAACACGCTGGACACCCAGCGCATCGCGTACGCCGAGTCCTTCGCGGAGCACGTACGGCTGGCGCTCGTCGCCCCCGGCAGCGACGGAACCATCCGTCCGGGCGACCGCACCTACCAGCTCGACAAGGACAAGTGAGGACGGATGACCATCAGAATCCTCCCGGCCGTGGGGGACATCGACGCGGCCAGATCCGTCACCACTCTCCTCAGCCAGCTGCCCGAAGCCGAACCGGCCACCCCGGTGAGCGACTCCACCCAGCTCATCGACACCCTCGCCCGGCTGGCGGGCGAGGCCTTCGACGAGCTGCCGGAGGTCGTCCTCGTCCACGAACGCATCGGTCCGGTGCCCGCCCTGGAGCTGATCCGGGAGGTCTCCCTGCGCTTCCCGGCGGTCGGGGTCGTCCTGATCACGGCCGACGCCAGCCCCGCGCTCTTCGCGGACGCCATGGACTCGGGCGCCCGGGGCATCGTCACGCTCCCCCTCAGCTATGAGGAGCTGGTCAACCGCATCCAGGCGGCCGCCCAGTGGGCCGCCGGTGTACGGCGCCACCTCGTCGCCGGCAACGAGGTCTTCACCGGACCCGGCGGCATGGTCGTCACCCTCACCGGCGCCAAGGGCGGCGTCGGCTGCACCCTCGCCGCCGTACAACTCGCCCTCGCCGCACAGGCGTCCGGCCACACCGTCGCCCTCGTCGACATGGACCTGCAGACCGGCGACATCGCCTCGTACCTGGACGTGCAGTTCCGCCGCTCGATCGTCGACCTCGCCCTGGTGTCCGAGATATCGCCCCGGGTCCTCACCGACGCCGTCTTCTCCCACTCCACGGGGCTCTCCCTGCTGCTCGCGCCGGGCGACGGGGAGCGGGGCGAGGAGGTCAGCGACCGTTCGGCCCGCCAGATCGTCAGCGCCCTGCGCTCCCGGTACGAGGTCGTCGTCGTGGACGGCGGCAGCCAGATGAACGGTGCCAACGCCGCGGCCGTCGAGATGGCGGACGTCGCCGTGCTGGTGACGACCCCCGACGTCATCGCGGTACGCGGCGCCAAGCGCATCGTACGGATGTGGGACCGGCTCCAGATCCGCAAGGCGGAGGAGACACTCACCCTCGTCAACCGCTACACCCGGAGCACGGAGATCCAGCCTCCGCTGATCCAGAAGATCACCGGCACTCGCGTCGCCGCCGTGGCCGTGCCCGCCCACTTCAAGGAACTGCAGGGTGTCGTGGACGCCGGACGGCTCCACGAGCTCGATGCCAAGAGCACGGTCAAACAGGCTCTCTGGGCTCTGGCCGGGGAAATCGGGATCGTCAAGCCCCGACCGGGGGAGAAGAAGAACGGCAAGGTGCGCAACGACCGGGGCTCGGTCACAGGCTCGCGCGGACGGCGCGGCGCGGACCAGGGCCGGGGACGGACCGAGGGGACACGGTGACCGATGAACACCATGCTGACGCACGACACCGACATACGGAGGAGGCGCCCCGGCGCCTCCTCCCGGGACGGGCGACCCGCCGGACCCCCGGCCGAACCCTCAGCCGGACCCCCGGCCGAACCCTCAGCCGGTGAACCCTTGCCGGACGAGGGCCGGGGGCCGGGCTCCGCGGAACGCCCGGGGCGTGGCGGGGGCCGATTCCGTGCTGCCGGCGGGCCGGACCGGGACCGCGGACAGACGGCGATCGAGTTCCTGGGCATGACGCCGTTCATCATCCTGATCATGCTCGTGCTCTGGGAGCTCGCCCTCGTCGGCTACACCTTCAGCCTCGCCGGGAACGCCGCCGACAAGGGGGCGCGGGCCGGGGCCGGGGCGGAGTTCGGTTCGAGCTCCGCCTGCCGGCGGAAGGCGCGCGAGAACCTGCCCGACGCCTGGGAGGGGAACGCGGTCATCAGATGCAGCAGCGGATCCGACCTCTACCGGACGAAGGTCACCCTCAAGGTCCCGGTCCTGGTGCCCGGCCTCTTCGACCTCGACGTGCACATCGACGGCGACGCGGCCTCGCCGCAGGAGGGCTGAGCGATGACGACCACGACCTCTCCCGAGCGCCCCACACCCTCCTCGCGCCCCGCACCCTCCTCACCCTCTGCCCTCCTCTCCGTACGCCGCGACCGCGGGCAGGTCGCCATCGAGTACCTCGGCTTCCTCCCCCTGCTGCTCCTGGTCGGGATGCTCGCCGTCCAGCTGGGCCTCGCCGCGTACGCGGCCAACCAGGCGGGCACCGCCGCCCGGGTCGCGGCCCGCAGCGCCGGCCAGGACTATCCCCGCGGGGACGCCGCGCAGAACGGCCGCGACGCCATCAGCGACTGGCTCACCGGCAGCGACGAGTTCCACATCAGCCTCTCCGGCGGAGCCAGGGAGGTGACCGCCACCGTACGGATCAAGGTCCCGAGCGTGGTGCCCGGCGTCGACTGGTCCTGGGCCGAACGCAGCGCCACCTTCCCGAGAGGCTGACCGCGCCCCTTCCCGTATCCCTGACCTGACCCCCGCCCGCCGCACCGCCCGGAAAGCCAGAGAGAGAGTCACGCACATGAGCCTGCGGGCACGCATCACCGCTCCCGAGGAGAACGGCGGGGCACGCGAGGACGGCCACATGGTCGCCCTCTACCGGGCCAAGCTCCTGGAGGAGATCGACCTCGCGGAGATGTCCTCGCTGGCCGCCGCCGACCGGCGGGTACGGCTGGAGCGCGTACTCGGCCACATCATCAGCCGCGAGGGCCCCGTCCTCTCGACGGTGGAGCGCTCGCAGCTCATCCGCCGCGTCGTGGACGAGGCCCTCGGTCTCGGCATCCTGGAGCCGCTGCTCGAGGACGCGTCCATCACCGAGATCATGGTCAACGGCCCCGACCAGGTCTTCGTGGAGCGAAGCGGCAAGGTCGAGCAACTGCCCCTGCGTTTCGGATCGCACGACCAGCTGATGCAGACCATCGAACGGATCGTCTCCACCGTCAACCGCCGTGTGGACGAGTCCAACCCGATGGTCGATGCCCGGCTCCCCAGCGGCGAGCGCGTCAATGTGATCATCCCGCCGCTGTCGCTCACGGGTGCGACGCTCACCATCCGCCGATTCCCCCGCTCCTTCACCCTCCACGAGATGATCGGCTTCGGATCGCTCGACGAACAGATGCTGGTGCTGCTCGCCGGGTTCGTCCAGGCCAAGCTCAACATCATCGTCTCGGGTGCCACCGGTACCGGGAAGACCACCCTCCTCAACGCGCTCTCCGGGCTGATCCCGAACAACGAGCGCATCGTCACCATCGAGGACTCCGCCGAACTCCAGCTCCAGCAGAACCACGTGATCCGGCTGGAGTCCCGCCCCGCCAACGTGGAGGGCAAGGGCCAGATCACCATCCGCGACCTGGTGCGCAACTCCCTGCGCATGCGGCCCGACCGCATCGTCGTCGGTGAGGTCCGTGGCGGCGAGTCGCTCGACATGCTCCAGGCGATGTCCACCGGCCACGACGGCTCGCTCGCCACCGTCCACGCCAACAATGCCGAGGACGCGTTGATGCGCCTCCAGACCCTCGCGTCGATGTCCGAGATCTCGATCCCGTTCGAGGCGCTGCACGACCAGATCAACAGTGCCGTCGACATCATCGTCCAGCTGACCCGGCACGCCGACGGAACACGCAAGATCACCGAGATCGCCGCGCTGGACTCGCACGGCCGCGACCCCTACCGCATCGTGAGCGTCGCCCGCTTCAACGCGCAGCCGATGGCCGCCGACGGCAGGATCTACGGCCAGTTCCAGTACCTCCCGCTGCCCCGTCGCATCGCCGACCGCCTCTACATGGCCGGCCAGCCCATCCCGCAGGCCTTCGGCGTCGCCATGCACTCCGACCAGCTCGCCACCCGAGAGGCCATGTAGGTACCCCCGCCATGAACTATCTCCCTCTGATCACGGTCGGCGTGACGCTGCTCTGCGGCCTCCTCGGCGTCTGGGGCCTGTACGCCTACACCGGCGGCAAGGCGGACCGCGACGCGCTCGTGGACCGGCTGTCGTACACCGGGCACGCCGCGAAGAGCAGCAGGCGCTTCGCGGGCCTCGACCGACGACTGCGGACGACCACACTCGGCCGGAAACTCGAACTCAAGCTCGGGGCAACGGGTCTGGAGATCACCCCGGGCGAGTTCCTCGTGTACGCGATCGCGGCGATGGCGATCCTCTGGGCCGTCGCCTCCTCGATGCTGGCGGCCTTCTTCGGTCCGGTTGCCGCACTGATCGGGCTGTGGGCGACGAACGCCTTCCTCAACTGGCAGCGGACCAAGCGGACCGAGCGGTTCATCAACCAGTTGCCGGAACTCTCCCGCATCCTCGCCAACGCCACCCAGGCGGGACTCGCCCTGCGCACCTCGCTCGCCATGGCGGCGGAGGAGCTGGAGAACCCCGCCGGGGAGGAGTTGGCCAGAGTCGCCCGTCGGCTCGCCGTCGGCGAGTCGCTGGACGATGCCCTCAGTGAGCTGACCGATCGTCTGCCCTCCCGCGAACTTGCCGTACTGGTCAGCACTTTGGTGCTCTCCAACCGGGCCGGCGGCACCGTCGTCAGCTCCCTGCGCAACCTCACCGAGACTCTGGAGGAGCGCAAGGAGACCCGCCGCGAGGTCAAGACCCAGCTGTCGCAGGTCACGGTCACCGCCTACGCGGTTCCGATCTTCGGCCTCGGCGCGATGCTGCTGATGAACGCGGTGATGCCCGGTGCCCTCGACCGTATGACCGGCGCCTTCCTCGGCCAAGTCGCCGTGGTGGTCTCCATCGCCCTGTACACGATCGGGTTCGTCGTGATCCGTCGTATGTCCCGTATCGACGTCTGAGGGAGGAACGGACATGGACCTGCTGCTCGCCGTGGGCATGGGGATCGCCGTCTACGGCATCATCTACGGCTACCGGATGTACCGTGCCGAGGCCAAGCTGCCCACCGACCTCGCCATCGCTCTCGAGGTCGGTGCCACCCGCACCTCTGCCGTCGGCTCCGGCATCGACCGGCTGGGCATGCGCTGGGCTCCCGCCGTACTGCGCATGATGGGCGAGAAGGCCGTCAACAAGAAGCGCCGCCAGATCGACATGGCGGGCAACCCCGGCGGCCTCACCATCGACCGTTACGCGGCCCGGCGCGCGGTCTACGGAGCGCTCGGCATGTTCGGCGCTTTCGCGATGCTGCTGCGCGGGCAGATCTTCCTCGCTCTGCTGATGGTCGGCTTCGGCCTCTTCTGGGTCGAGGCGGGCATCTGGTCGGCGGTCCGGGTACGTCGCGAGCACATCGAGCGGACCCTCCCGGACTTCCTGGACGTCCTGGCAGTGGTCGTTTCCGCAGGCCTCGGATTCCGGCAGGCGCTCGGACGCGTCGCCGACAAGTACGAGGGCCCTTGGGCCGACGAACTCCGGATCACCCTCCGGCAGATGGACATGGGTGTCAGCAGGCGCCAGGCCTTCGACGAACTGCGCAGGCGCAACGACTCCGAGCAGGTCGCCATGTTCGTCACCGCGCTCCAGCAGGGCGAGGAACTGGGCGCACCGATCGTCGACACGCTGATCCAGATCGCCAACGACATGCGGCGTACGGACGCACAGAACGCCCGGCGGAAAGCGTCCCGGGCCGTGCCCAAGGCGACCTTCGCCGTCACGACCTTCCTCCTGCCCGGCACCCTCGTCCTGCTCACCGTGGGATTCATCTACGGCGCCAACGTGGACTTCGGATTCGTGACGGGCGGATGAGAGGAGCGACCGGGTTCCAGCGCGAAGGGAGGTGGGGCGGTGCCGCGCCGACGGACAGCAGGGCGGCAGTCCTGGGTCGGTGAACCGACCCGTGCGGCGGACGAGGCACCGTCGCAGCCGGCGCTGGCCATCCAGGTCAACGCGCTCCAAGCCATGTGCCGCCAGGTCTTCGGGTTCCGGCTCGCGATGATCGCCATCGCCACTCCCTTCGCCATCGCCCACACCGCCCCGGGAGCGGCAACGTGGCTGATCGGGGGAGCGATCCTCGTCACCTTCATGGGGTCGTACGCCCTCTTCCGGGACTGGGAACGCTTCGGCCCCCAGTTGCTGCGTCACCGCTGGGTCCTCGCGGTGGACGTCTCCCTCGGGGCACTGCTCCTGATCACCGCCACCCCCGAATCGACACTCGCCTACGTCACCGTGTGCACGCCCCTGCTGGCCGGCCTCGTCTACGGCTGGCGGGGCGCGGCGGTCTTCGCTGCCCTCCAGACCGTCATCGTGCTGGGCGTGTACAACACCGTCCCCGGCCTCAGCAGCGGCGACGGCACGGTTCTGCTCCTCCCGGGCTTCTGCGTGATCGCGGGCGCAGTCGGTGTCACCCTGCGCAACCTCCTTCTCCGCTTCGGCACCGCGAGCCAGGCGCTCACGGAGACGCGGGCACGCCTCGCCATCAGCGAGGCGGTGGAGGAGGAGCGCACGCGTCTCGCGCGCGAGATGCACGATTCGGTGGCGAAGACCCTGCACGGCCTCGCGCTGGCGGCGGAGGGCCTCGCCCATTCGGCCGGCCGGGCGGACCCCCTCACCATCCGGAGCCAGGCCGAACTCGTCGCGAGATCCGCCCGCCGGGCCGCCGCGGAGTCACGCGAACTCCTCACGGATCTGCGCAGGGAGTCGGGGCTGGACGGTGGAGTGGACGTCATGTCGGAACTGCGTTTCAGAGCAGCCGATTTCGAGGCCCGGCACTGTGTCTCCGTCGTCTTCCAGATCTTCGGCACATCGGCCGTCCCGCCCGTCCCCCAGGTGGTCGCCCGTCAGCTGCTGACCGTCGCTTCCGAAGCCATGGAGAACGCGTACCGACACGCGGACCCCGGCTATCTCGTCGTCATGGCGGGCATGAAGGACGACATCCTGCGCGTCAGCGTGTACGACGACGGCCGGGGGCTGCCGGCCGGCACCACACTCGACAGCCTCCGCCGGGGCGGCCACTTCGGCCTGGTCGGCATGGTCGAACGAGCGGCGTCCATCGGCGCACGGATTCGGATCGGCAGGGGCAGAGCTTCCCGAGGCACCGAAGTGCGCGTCGACCTCCCGCTCGCCGCTCTCACCGCCGGTGCGTCGACAGCCGACCCTGCGCACTCCGCGCACTCCGCGCACTCCGGGGGCGAGGCGGCCGATGTAGGCGCTCATCCCCACAGCACCGCACGACGAGACTGAGAGGAGGCCGCAGCATGTCAGCAGAGAGCGCGCCCTCAGCGGGTTCACATCGGATGTCGTCGGGCCCCTACGCCGCCCAGCACATCCCAGGGCCCGCGCCGGGCCCCACTGCGCCGGGCCCCACCGCGCCGGGCCCCACTCCGCAGGGCTCGGCCGTCCCCGGACCGGGCACGGCACCCGAGACCCCGCTCTCCCCGTTCCCGCCGCTCGCAGAGAGCCTGCCGCCGTTGAGAGTGGTGGTGGCCGACGACAACCCCGTGGTCCGCGCGGGCCTCGGCGCGCTCCTGTCGGGACGCGCCGACATCGAAGTGGTGGCAGAAGCGGTGGACGGTCGGCAGGCCTGGGACCTCACGCTGCTGCACCGCCCTGACGTCGTACTGCTGGACGTCCGCATGCCCGGGGTCGACGGCATCTCCGCCTTGCCCCACCTGGTACGGATCTCCCCCGTGCTGATGCTGACATACAGCCGCGAGAGCGAGATCGTGCAGGAGGCGCTGCGGTTGGGGGCAGTCGGCTATCTCGTGCACGGCGAATTCACCGCCGACCAACTCGTCGAGGCCGTACGGGGCACCAAGCACGGTCGTGCCCACTTCACCGCCTCGGCGGCAGACGCGCTGCTCGCGCACATACGCCAGGACGACCCGGGGCGCCGCGATCTGCTTCCCGACGGGCTGGGCGCGGGTATGACCTCGGAGACCACCGAGCGAGGCACCGGGTCCCAGGAGCCGGCCGTCATGGACGGGCGGCCCGGTCAGTTCACCGATGCGTTCGAGCATGGGGCGACTGAAGGTCTTTCGCGACTGCAACCACTTGTGGGACAGTCGTTTTCGATCGGGAGGTCGGCGGATGCCTCCAATCGGCATCAGTTCGGGCTGAGTTCGCGGGAGGTGGAGATCATGGAACTGATTGCGGCCGGGATGAGCAACCAGCAAATCGCTGCCACGTGCTTCATCAGCGAGAAGACCGTGAAGAACCACATCAACCGCATCTTCACCAAGCTGCACTGCCGCACCCGCAGCGAGGCCATAGCCCGCTGGCTGGGCACCGCGCCGGGGGCCGGAGCGGGCCACTTCGGAGGGCGGTAGGGATGGGTACCGAGAGCAGCAGAATTTCGTCGGCTGCGCGGGCGCGGCGGCGCCTCGCACGTAACAACCGGGCCCAGAATGGGTATTGGGCCCGCGAATGGGCCCTGGGGCCCTCTGGCGATCGGGCCGCACAGTCGTATGTTTCTCACGTTGCGGGCGGCACCGGCCGGGAGGAAGCCGGTACCCGAAGCGACATCACAGGGACGTGCGAGTCGGCCGGCAAGCGGCCGACCGGACCAGGAGGGGACCACCATCATGTCGAACATCACTCTGAAGACCGCCGTCCGCGTGAACGGCTGGGCCAACACGGCGGTTTCCGCGATCCGGAAGCGGTACGAGGCGACGGACCGAGGCCAGACGGCGTTCGAGTACCTGGGCATCATCCTGGTGGTCGTGGCGATCATCGGCGCGATCGTGGCGACGGGCATCGGTGGTGCGATCTCCGGTCGTATCAGCGGCCTGGTCAACTCGATCACCGCGAGCTGATGTTTGAGCGAAATCGGCGCGACAGAGGGCAGGCCTTCCCCATCTACATCATGATGGTGGCGGGCCTGCTCTTCCTCGCGTTGGCCTTCTTTGCTGTCGGTAAGGCCTCTGCAATCCGTAATGGCGCCCAGGGTGCAGCAGATGCTTCCGCCCTGGCGGCGGCGCAGACAGCCCGCGAGCAGTTCGAAGCTCCGTTCATCGCGGCCCTATGGACCGACTCGATCGACATGTTCCTCAACCAAACCCCTCTACACACAGGATGCGTCGCGGCTCAGGGGTTGGCTTCGGACAACGACGCGGATCTCCGGGATTGCTTCTCGCGCGAGGGCGGCGACCGTGACACGTACACGACCATGGTGGAGAGCCGGGACAGTGTGGACTCTTCGGTGATACCGGGGTCCGACCGCATCGAGGCCAAGGCGACGGCGACAGCCATTGTCGAGTTCAGGTGCCGCTGGACTGCTGTCGATCTGAACGACGACGGCGTCAAGGATGTCTACTTCTTCACCTGTGATGGCGGAAAGATGGCAGAGATCCGCCCAAGCAGCCCACCGCCATGGTCCAGCGTGAGCAAAATTCTCTTCGACGTGCACTTGGTCGACAGTTGACAGCGAACAACGAGTAGAGGAATCGACCCATGAGCATTCGGCGCACCACGACACCCCGTAGGGCGGTGACTGCGGCCTCCATGGTCGCGGCAGCCATCCTTGCGCTGGCCGGCTGCGGAGGCGACGAAGGCGGTGAAACGCAGGGTCAGGCTTCGACACCTGCGTCGGCTTCGGCCAGTCCTTCCGACGAGAACAAGGGGGCGCAGCAGGAAGACACCGCTGCCGGGGAGAATGTCGACCCGAATGTGAAGCTGGCCGAGGTCCAGGGCCAGGGGGGGCTCACTCTCGTTATCCACCAGGTGAAGCGTGACGCGGGGGGGTTCCTCACCGTGCAGGGCGAGATCACAAACGGTGGAGATCAGGCACGCAACACTTCAAGTTGGGTCGGGCAGGAATCTGCCCTCGTCGCCAAGAATCCCAATTCCGTAGCAGGTGCGACCCTGGTCGATAAACAGGGGAAGAAGCGGTACTACGTGTTGCGAGACACCGACGCCCGGTGCCTGTGCACGACGGAGATCCTTCCGCTGGCGCCCGGCAAGTCGACCAGCGTCTTCATGCAGTTCCCCGCGCCGCCTCAGACCACGACCGAAGTCGACTTCACACTCCCGACGTTCGCGACCGCGTCGCTGAAGATCTCGGGGTGATCGGTCACATGAAGGTTCTGCAGCGGCCGTCGCCAGGTCAGCGAGCCGGTCGAGTTGTTGTGGCCGCAGTGCTTCTCACCGGAATGTCGGTCTTCGGAGTCACCTCCTCCTCGTACGCCGACGACGGCCCCAGCACGCCCCCGGGCACCGAGGCCACCTCCGAGGCCCCCGTCCCCCTCGACGCCAACGATCCCGACCTCAAGATGCCCGAGGGCGGCACGCTCGCCCCCGGCAAGGTGCTCGACATCGTCCAGGTCGTCGAGGACATGGGGGGTGAGGAGCGGCGGGAGGACTCGAACCAGTCCATCAAGTTCGCGCTTCAGGCCGAGGTGCTCTTCGGTAAGGACAGTGCGAAGCTCAGTCCGCAGGCGAACTCCCGGATCGAGGCGATCGCGGCCGAGATCAAGGCGCAGAACGCCACCCAGGTACGGATCTTCGGCTTCACGGACAACCTCGGCTCCTCGGCACACGGCGACACGCTCTCCAAGCAGCGCGCCGAAGCCGTGCACGCCCTGCTCTCGAAGGAGTTCGGCGCCGAGGTCACCTTCGAGATCCGTGGGTACGGCGAGGAGTACCCGATCGCCGACAACAGCACCGAGGAAGGCCGGAAGAAGAACCGGCGCGTGGAGGTCTCCTTCCCGCGCGGTGCCACTTCCTGAAGCGGTGAACTGCTGGAGAGCTTGAACCGCTGAGCAGCTGGTGCGGCGGACCCGGATCACGAGCAGCAACTCGTGCTCCGGGCCCGCCCGTCCGGGCGGATCGGCACGTCTGCGGACGGAGCACCTGCCCGCAGATCTCCCGCGTGGAAGCTCCCCCGAGGAGTCTGCCCGTTTGGGTCCTCCGCTGAGCCCAGGGGCCCAAGACCCCACCGCATGACGGAGTTAGCGTCAGTCCGGTGGGTCAGCCTGTCGCCGTCCTCGTCCCCGGCCTGCTCCGGTGCCTGCACGCGCTGCCCGAGCTGCACGGGCCCGGAGCCGTCGCCGGCCTGGACGTGCTGGCCAGGACCGGTGCCCGCGCGCTGTACTCCGCGCTGGTCCTCGCAGCCTGCCCGGGGGGACGGCGGCGGGCCGGGAGGTGCGGTGGAACCGTCCCTTTTCGCGCGGGACTTCGCACGGGAGATGTACCTTCACGGTGCGAAGCGACTCCCGGCGGAGGAGGACGGCGCGCAAGACCGTGATGTGTCGCTGATCATGTCGTTGACCGCGTCGGAGCTGCCCTCGTCGGAGCTGACCGCGTCGGAGCTGCCCTCGCTCCGGGCGAAGGCGGCCGAAGAGGGGCGGTACCGGCTGGCCCTGGCTGTCACCGGGTGCGCCGCGCAACCGCTCGGTCCGGCGGGGAACCGGGGGAGAGGCGGTCTGCGGCGTCCCGCCTGACCCCGCACCGCGTCCCTCGACACCACCCCGGCGCCGTCTCATCAATCTCATTCGTCGCGCCCGTCGCGCCCGTCGCGCCCGTCGCCCCGTCGCATCCGGCGCGTCCTTGCGCCCGGCACCCTGCGGCACGGAGGCGTTACACAGGACACGGGACGTGACCCCGGGCGAAACCCGGAGCGTGCAGGGTAGAAGCACGCGACAGACGGTGGGGGCACAGGTGTGCGGAGCAGAGGACGGACGGTGGGCGATGCGAAGACGGCCCGGGAGGGCGGCGGTCGGGCTCGTCGCCGTCGCGCTCTGTCTGGTGGCGACGGCCTGCGCACCGGGGGGCGGAGGGGCCGGCCGGGCAAGCAGTAATCCGGGGCTCACGAACGGGAACGGGAACCCCGCCGCTCCATCCCCCACTCCCGCGCCCCTCACTCCCGCATCCCCCACTCCCGCATCCCTCGCTCCCGCCTCCACCGCCCCCTCCGGCCCGACGGTCCCCGGGACCTCCACGCCCTCCCCTTCCGCGATGGCCGTACGCGGTAATGAGCTGAAGGGCTACGTCATCGCGCCCCTGTCGTACGAGGAGGTACGCGGCACCGAGCGGTCCGAGGACCCCGCCTGCGCCCCGCTCGCCGATCTGGTCGACCTGACTCCCGAACCGGCCCCCGCCGACTTCCTGTTGCGCACCGCCGTCGACGCGTCCCGTGCCGGGCGGGACGACCAGACCGTGGTGACGCTGCTGGTGGCGGCCTACGCCGACGGCGATGCCGCATCGCTCATGGACCGGCTACGGCGGGCCGTGGAGGTCTGTACGGGCGGCTTCGGCACCCGGGGGGAGGACGGGCCGGCCACCTACGCCTCCGTCACGACGCTGCCCGCCCCGCGCGTGGGCCAGGAGGCACTGGCGTACCGGATGGTGTGCGACCGGGGCGGGCACCGGAGCCCGCTGGTGTTCACCGTCGTACGGAGCGCGGGCGCCGTCGTCGTCTTCAGCGCGGCCAACTACCTCGACGGCGAGGTCCCCGAGATACCGCCCGCGCTCGTCACCGCGCAGGCCGCCAAGCTCCCGCCCGCCGTGTGAGGCTCCCGCCCCTCTCGCGATTCTCCCGCCCCCTCAAGGAGCCCCTGCGGCCCCCGAAGCCCGCCGATGCCCAGCACCGCGCCGGGAGTTCAGTCGCCGAGGGGCTCCCGCGACACCGCCACCCGGACGCCCGGCCGCAGCCCCCACGTGGCCATCGCTCCGGCCTCCGACTCCACCGCGTGGCGGGCACGCAGCCGGGGCAGACCGAGTCGGCCCGGCTTCATCGTGCGGACGGCCAGCACGTTGAACTTCCGGTCCAGGTAGGCCACATCGATGGCGAACCGCATCTTGAAGGTGTGGACGCTCGAACAGGGCGTGAGCCACAGCGCCCCCTCGATCCCGTCCTGCCCCAGCAGCCCTCGGGTGCGCGCCCGGTACGAGGCGGCCACCCGCAGCGGGACCACCCGCGCCTCCTCGCCCGTACCCACGGTCAGTGTTCCGTCGCCATCACACCATCTGCCCATGGGCACCGACCGTAGCGCCCACCGGAAGGCTCCGCGCCGTCTCCGACGAAGATCCCGATTCGCCCGGAGGCAGCCCTCTCCGGCGAAGATCCCGACTCGACCGGAGGCAGCCCGCTCCGGCGAACACCCCGACCCGGCCGGAGGCAGCCCGCTCCGGCGAAGATCCCGACTCGACCGGAGGCAGCGCCCGGCCGCCCACCACCCGTACGGGCCGCCCGCTGTGGGCCCTGGGGCCCAAGACCCGTGTGGGGCCCTGCGATTAGGGTCGGTCCGTGGACGCCACCTGGATCACCGTCGTGACCCTCGCCGCCGTCTGGGGCGCTGCCACCGGGCTGCTGATTCCGCGTGCCGCGTACCGGTTCTCGGTGGAACCGGAAGAGGGGTGGCGGGGTGCGTGCCCCGCCGGGCACCCCTTCCCCGGTGCCGGTCCCAGCCGTGGGTGGCTGGGCGCCGCGCGCTGCACGGTCTGTACGACGGCCGGCTCCGCCGCCGCCCCGTACGCGCCGCAGATCCTCCTCGCGGTGGTGACCGCTGCGGCCTGCGCCGTGCTGGCCGCAGCCACCGGTACGCGCCCCGAACTGGCCGTCTGGCTGCTGCTCGCCCCCGTTGCCGTACTCCTCGCCGCCGTCGACCACCGCGTCCACCGCCTGCCGGACCAGCTGACGCTGCCCCTGGCCGGAGCCGCCGTCGTGCTCCTGGGCGTGGCGTCCCTGTTGCCGGAGCACGAGGGGTCCTGGACCGGTGCGCTGCTCGGCGGCGCCGCGCTGGGCTGCTTCTACCTGGTCCTCTACCTGATCAACCCGAACGGGATGGGCTTCGGCGACGTGAAGCTCGCCCTCTCCCTCGGCGTGGTGCTCGGCTGGTACGGCTGGCCGGTGCTGGTGGCGGGAGGGTTCGCCGGGTTCTTCTTCGGCGCGGTGTACGGCCTCGGGCTGCTGGTGCTGCGGCGCGCGAACCGTCGTACGGGTATCCCGTTCGGCCCCTTCATGATCGCGGGCGCGCTGACCGGGATCGTCCTGGGTGCCCTGTGACACCCGAGTGGGCTCCCGCCGCGCGCCGACAGGGCCGTCCGCCGCGCCGTCGACCTCCGCCCCCGCTCCGTCCCCGCCCCCTGCTCCGTCCCCGCCCTCTGCTCCGTCCCCATCCCCATCCCCATCCCCATCCCCGTCCCCGGCCCTCCGCCGCAAAATCGATCGCGGTGGCCGTCCCGCCCTGCCACTCTGCGAACATGCCGCAGCAGCCCGAGTTCCCGGCCTCCTCTCCACCCCTCACCGATGCATCCGCCGAGCGGTTCGCCGCGCTGGTGACCGAAGCGGAGGCGGCGCCGCTGGACGGCTGGGACTTCTCCTGGCTGGACGGGCGGGCGACCGAGCAGCGCCCCTCCTGGGGGTACGCCCGCTCCATGGCCGACCGGCTCGGCCGGGCCACCGCCGCGCTCGACATCCAGACCGGCGGCGGAGAGGTGCTGGCCTCGGCTCCCGTGTTCCCGCCGCTCATGGCGGCCACCGAGTCCTGGCCGCCGAACGTGGCCCGCGCCACCGGCCTGCTCCATCCGCGCGGAGCGGTGGTGGTCGTGGACTCCGACGAGCCGCCGCTGCCGTTCGGGGACGGCGCCTTCGACCTGGTGGTCAGCCGCCACCCGGTGACCACCTGGTGGCAGGAGATCGCCCGGGTGCTCGCGCCGGGCGGTACGTACTTCTCCCAGCAGGTGGGTCCGGCGAGCGTCTTCGAGCTCGTCGAGCACTTCCGGGGTCCGCTGCCGCCCTCGGCGTACGCCGCCCGCGACCCCCGGCGGGCCCGCGCCGACGCCGGGGCGGCGGGGCTGGTGGTGACCGACCTCCGGTCGGAGTCGCTGGACACCGCGTTCTTCGACATCGGGGCCGTCGTCTATTTTCTCCGCAAGGTGATCTGGATGGTTCCGGACTTCACCGTCGACGCCTACCGGCCGCAGCTGGAGTCGCTGCACCGGCGGATCGAGACCGAGGGCGCGTTCGCCGCCCGCACCACGCGCTACCTCATCGAGGCGCGCAAGCCGACAGGACGACCGCAGCACGGCCTTGGGTGAGGAAATCATGAACCTCCCTCTCCTCGCGCCGTCTTGTGCCGCGCAGTGCGATCCTGGACGAGTTGTACGGAGAGAGGGAGCGTGTCGTGGGGAGCGAGCAGTCCGGGGGGACGGCCGGCCGGCACCGCTCGGGGAGGTCCGATTGGCTCCGGGGCGCCCGGATCATCGGTGTTCACGGTGTCTTCTACCGCCCGGACGGCCGGGCCGGCGGCCCCGAAGCGGTGGAGTTCGTCCTCGCCGACGACCGGTCCGTCCTGATGACCTGCGCCACCGACCGGACGCTCCGGGTGACCGCCGGCACCTGGCCCCGGCTCCCCGACTGGTGCGTGCCCGCCGGGCTCTGGGCGCACGGCTCGCTGACCGGCCTGCCGCCCGCCCGGTACGGGGGAGGCCGGACGGTCACCGGTGCGCAGGAGACGCGGGACGAGAACGACGAGGTGCGCGAGGCCGTCATCCGCTGCGAGGACGGCGACTTCGTCGTCGTCGCCGGGGACGCGCTCGTCATCCGGTTCCACCCGAACCGAAGCGATACGGACCCGGGCCCCCGCTGAACGCCGGACCGACCCCGGGGCGGACCCCCGACAGAACCCCACTGGAACCCCGGGCCGGCCTCGCACCGGACGCCGGACGAGCACCGAATCCCCGCCCCACACGCCCCGGAATGCCGGATTCCCTGCCCGCTACGGAGTCCGCCGAATCCGGAGAGTAGTGGTGGAGTGGCGTGGCGGCCAAGAACGCTCACGAAGGGTTAGGGTGGAGTTCCCCCCCTCGGGCCGGTCCGTATCCCCCCACGGACCGGCCCGTTTTTTGGGCTCTCGTTCTGTGTGTCCCCGCCCTTTTCGCACCGCCCGGAACCTCCGGCGCGCGCCGGTACTCCCCGGAGTCGCCGGACGACACGGTGGTACGAGCGGCTGGGGGGTGTCCACATTTCTCTGGTTCTCGCGGAGTTGTGACAGACCGGGTTGGGCCCGTACCGCCTTCCCGCAGTAATGTGACGGCTTCGGGGGAATGCCGGCGCGAGGCGCGGCACACGTCCGCGCGGGGCCGTGCGGACGTGGCGGCGAACCTCCCGCGGGGCGGTCCCCGCACCCCTGTGACAGGGGCAGGCGGGCCGATGACCCGAACGGAACCGAGAGGGTGAACTCAGTGAACTTGCGCGACCTGGTGTACGGGCTCTACGCACGCCGGGTGGAGGGCCGGCTGGACCACTCCCAGGTGCCGAAGCACATCGGAGTCATCCTCGACGGCAACCGCCGCTGGGCGAAGGCGTCCGGTGGTTCCGCGGTTCAGGGGCACCAGGCCGGTGCGGACAAGATCTCCGAGCTGCTCGGCTGGTGCAACGAGACCGATGTCGAGGTCGTCACCCTCTGGCTGCTGTCGACGGACAACTTCGACCGCCCCGAGGCCGAGCTGAAGCCGCTCCTCGGCATCATCGAGAACACCGTGAGCAATCTCGCCGCGGACGGCCGCTGGCGGGTCCACCACGTGGGCACCATGGACCTGCTCCCCGCCCAGACCCAGACTGTCCTCAAGGAGGCGGAGCAGGCCACCGCCGACGTCGACGGGATAATCGTGAACGTCGCGGTCGGCTACGGCGGCCGCCAGGAAATCGCCGACGCGGTCAGGTCGCTGCTCCTGGACCACTCCGACAAGGGCACCACCTTCGAGGAGCTGGCCGAGGTCGTCACCACCGATCTCATCTCCGAGCACCTCTACACCCGCGGCCAGCCCGACCCCGACCTCGTGATCCGTACGAGCGGCGAACAGCGCCTCTCCGGATTCATGCTGTGGCAGAGCGCCCACTCCGAGTACTACTTCTGCGAGGTCTTCTGGCCGGCCTTCCGCAAGGTCGACTTCCTCCGGGCGCTGCGCGACTACGCGGCCCGCCACCGCCGCTACGGCGCCTGAGGGCCATAGCGCCCGGAGCATCCGGCCTCTCCTCTATACGTACGCAGTACGCACCCACCACGGATTCGCCGCCCCGCGGATCCGCACGCCCCACGGATCCGCACGCCCTACGGATCCGCACCCACCACGGATCCGCACGCACCCACGAGGGCGTCCCCACCGACCGGGGGCGCCTTCGTGGCGGTCCGCCGCCCGTCGCCCCGCCGTTGCCGCGTGTCCAACTGGGCGTCCCGGGACGGTGGTGCAACCTGTGGCATGGCTTCGGGCGTTCGAGGGAATACCCCTGACAGGTCGACGTCCGGTCAGTAACCAGGCGGACGTCGCAGTACGTGGACGGCCCACCGGACCGTCCACCCGGGAGGCCCTTTGCACACGAAGGACCGTACGCACCGTACGTCCGACGCGGAGGGCCGGCGTTCGGCCCGCGCATTCGGGTCCCAACCCGGTCCGTCCTCTTCCTCCGGGAAATTCCGCGACGTCCGTCGCACTCCCCGACCTCGTCCGAGGGGGTACGTCCTTCCGTGGTGACCAGCTCAAAGCGCCGCATGCCCGACAGGCGCACCTATGTTCTCGACACCAGCGTCCTGCTGGCCGACCCCAACGCCATGACGCGCTTCGACGAGCACGAAGTCGTGCTGCCGATCGTCGTCGTCACGGAGTTGGAGGCCAAAAGGCACCACCCGGAGCTCGGTTACTTCGCCCGGCAGGCCCTGCGCCTGCTGGACGACTTCCGTGTCCGGTACGGCAGGCTCGACGCACCGATTCCCCTCGGGGATCTGGGCGGCACGCTCCGTGTCGAACTCAACCACTCCGACCCCGGCGTTCTGCCCGCCGGCTACCGGCTGGGGGACAACGACTCACGGATTCTCGCGGTGGCGCGCAATCTCCAGGCCGAGGGGTACGACGTCACCGTCGTATCCAAGGACCTCCCGCTGCGCATCAAGGCGTCCTCGGTCGGGCTGCTCGCCGAGGAGTACCGCGCCGAACTGGCCATCACCGACTCCGGTCACACCGGGATGGCCGAACTGTCGCTCTCCGGTGAGCAGGTGGACCTGCTGTTCTCGGAGGAGACGCTCTACGTCCCCGAGGCGGCCGAACTCCCGGTGCACACCGGGCTCGTGCTCCAGTCCGAGCGGGGGAAGGCGCTCGGCCGGGTCACGGCGCAGGGCAACGTCCGTCTGGTGCGCGGGGACCGGGAGGTGTTCGGCATCCACGGTCGCAGCGCCGAGCAGCGGATCGCGCTCGATCTGCTGCTCGACCCGGAGGTCGGCATCGTCTCGCTCGGCGGCCGGGCGGGCACCGGCAAGTCGGCACTGGCGCTCTGCGCGGGCCTGGAGGCCGTCCTGGAGCGCCGCCAGCACCAGAAGGTGATGGTCTTCCGGCCGTTGTACGCGGTTGGCGGGCAGGAACTGGGCTATCTCCCGGGCAGCGAGGCCGAGAAGATGAGCCCCTGGGCGCAGGCCGTCTTCGACACGCTCTCGGCCGTGGCCGGGCGTGAGGTGATCGAGGAGGTCCTGGGACGCGGGATGCTGGAGGTCCTGCCACTCACCCACATCCGGGGCCGCTCGCTGCACGACGCGTTCGTGATCGTCGACGAGGCACAGTCCCTCGAACGCAATGTCCTGCTGACCGTTCTCTCCCGTATCGGGGCGAATTCGCGGGTGGTGCTCACCCACGACGTGGCCCAGCGGGACAACCTCAGGGTCGGCCGGTACGACGGAGTGGTCGCCGTCGTCGAGAAGCTGAAGGGCCATCCCCTCTTCGCCCACGTGACACTCACTCGCTCCGAGCGTTCACAAATCGCCGCACTGGTGACCGAAATGCTCGAAGAGGGATAAATAGGCGACAGATTCGGCGATCTGTCCCGCATGTCCACGGAGGCCGCCCGGCGAGCGAAGCAGCTTAGCCGGGCACCTTCATGTCGCGCCGTCATTTCCGTCAAACGGGTGGCATAAGGAGCGTGTGAGCTTTCCCACGCAACAGAGAATTGCTTCTCGGCGTCCATGTCCGGCAGAGTCTTGCTTCCGTCAGGCCCCGCATACGGAAACCGGGCACCTTCCGAGGTGCTCCGCACCACACAACTCAACAACCGATCTCCGTATGCCGCCCGCGAGCACCACGCGGCACTTCCGCGAGGAAGTTGCCCACCGGGCCCGTGTCTCCCGTGACCCAAGCAGTAGGGAGGCCAGTGTCAGAGGGCACGATCGCGCCCGCGAGGTCACCTAAGCGGGCGATGCTGGAAGGACACCGTGTGAGCCGGATCTCGGTCCGGGGGTTCGCAGTGGCATCAGCCACCGCGGTCACCACCGTTGGCGCCGTCGTAGGCGTTGCTGCGGGCAGCACTCCCGCTGCCGACGACAACAACTTCGAGGCCACCGCAGCCGACACCACGCTGCTCGCAGACATTCCCGTGGGCCAGCAGGCCCAGGTCCAGACCGCTTCGCTGACGCAGCAGGCCGATGCCCAGGCATCCGCCGCCGACGCCGCCGCGAAGAAGTCGGCCGAGGAGTCGGCCCGCCTTCAGGCCGCCAAGGACGCCAAGGTCAAGAAGCAGGCGGCCGAGGACCAGGCGGAGAAGGAAGCCAGGGAAGCCAAGGAAGCCCAGGAGGCCAAGGACGCCCAGGAGCGTGCCAGCCGCTCGGCCGTGCGCGACGCCACGTCGTTCGCCGCCCAGGGCTCGTACTCGGTCGCCGAGGTCCAGGCGATGGCGCGGCAGATGATCCCCGCCGACCAGTTCCAGTGCTTCAGCAACATCGTGAACCACGAGTCCACGTGGAACTACCGCGCGGTCAACGCCTCCTCCGGCGCGTACGGTCTGGTCCAGGCGCTCCCGGGCTCCAAGATGTCGTCCGCGGGCGCCGACTGGCAGACGAACCCGGCCACCCAGATCAAGTGGGGCCTCAGCTACATGAACGGCAGCTACGGCAGCCCTTGCGGCGCCTGGTCGTTCTGGCAGTCCAACCACTGGTACTAAAGCCTTTCCGCTGCACACTCCGATGCCCCGCACCGTTCGACGGTGCGGGGCATCGTGCGTGGGGGACGTGTCACCCATGTACGGTCGCATTCCGGCCTTTCGGGGGTAGACGGTCGGTGCACACCCACGGGGGAGAGGGCCCACGTATGTCGAAACTGCCCGGTTGGCTCGGACGCGCCGGGGCCGAACTGACGGTCCTGGCTGCCCGGCTGGAGGAACGGCGGGAGCAAGCCGCGCGCGAGGACGGGGAGTCCGGGCACGCCCACGCCCACACCCACTTCCCGCACCTCCACGCGCACTCCGGTCGTCACGCCCCCGAGGCCGCCCCGGCCGCGAAGAGCGACCCCGACGCGCCCCCGCAGGTCCCCGCACCGCCCGCCTACGCCCCCGACGTCGCAGCCCGGCCGGATCCGGTGGCCGCCATCCCCTGGGGCATGCGGGTCGCCGCGGAGGCCGGCTGGCGGCTGCTCGTGCTGGCGGGCACCCTCTGGGTGCTGATGCGCGTCATCAGCGCCGTCCAGCTCGTGGTGCTCGCCTTCGTGGCCGCCCTGCTCGTCACGGCGCTGCTCCAGCCGACCGTGGTGCGCCTGCGGCGGTACGGCCTGCCGCGCGGTCTGGCCACGGCCGTCACCGCGGTCCTCGGCTTCGTCATCATGGGGCTGGTCGGCTGGTTCGTCGTCTGGCAGGTGATGGACAACCTCGACACGCTCTCCGAGAAGGTCCGCGACGGCATCGACGAGTTGAAGCGCTGGCTGCTGGACAGCCCCTTCCACGTCACCGAGTCGCAGATCAACGACATCGCCAAGAACCTCAGCGACACGATCGGCACCAACACCGAGGAGATCACCTCCGCCGGGCTCCAGGGCGTCACGGTGATGGTCGAGTTCCTCACCGGGATGCTGCTCGCGATGTTCTCGACGCTCTTCCTGCTCTACGACGGCAAGCGGATCTGGCAGTGGACCCTCAAGCTGGTCCCCGCCCCGGCCCGCCCGGGGGTCGCGGGGGCAGGACCGCGCGCCTGGCGCACCCTCACCGCCTACGTGCGGGGGACCGTGATCGTGGCGATGATCGACGCCATCTTCATCGGGCTCGGGATCTGGTTCCTCGACGTGCCGATGGCGGTTCCGCTCGCCGTGTTCATCTTCCTCTTCGCCTTCATCCCGCTGGTCGGCGCCGTGGTGTCCGGGGCGTTGGCGGTGGTCGTCGCGCTCGTCACCGAAGGGGTGTTCACCGCCCTCATGGTGCTGATCGTGGTGCTGGCGGTGCAGCAGATCGAGGGGCACATCCTCCAGCCGTTCATCCTCGGCCGGGCGGTGCGGGTCCACCCGCTCGCCGTGGTCCTCTCCGTCGCCGCCGGCGGGATGGTCGCGGGCATCGGCGGCGCGGTCGTCGCCGTACCGCTGGTCGCCGTCACGAACACGGTGGTCGGTTACCTGCGGTCGTACAGCAGGCGGGCGGCCGAGCGGCACGCGCCGCAGCCGCACGGCGCCTCCGCGCTCGACGTGGCCCCCACCCCCGCCCCCGGCACCCCGCCCGAGGACCGGTACGACGAGTCGTACCCGAGTGACGCGGACGGCCGGCCGAGCGGTGCGGAGAAGACCGGTGCGGCCGGGGATTCCGGCGCCTCCGGAGAGGCCGACGGCGCTCCCGGGGACGCGGTAGACGGTGCGGAGACCGCCCGCGAGCCCCAGCATGCCCAAGAGCCTCAGCAGCCCCAAGCGGCCCAGCATGCCCAAGAGCCCCAGCAGCCTCAGGGGTCCGGGGAGCCCGGCGAACCGGGAGGACCGGCGGAGAGCCCGGACCGTCCGGACCGCCCGTAGGGGCCCGTGCCCGAGAGGCCCGCGCACGAAAAGCACGAAAAGAAGGGCCCCACGGACGGTCGGTCGTCCGCGGGGCCCTTCTCGTACAAGGTACCGCTGTCCTATTCGGCGAGCACGGCCTCGGCTTCGAGGGTGACGCCGACGGCCTGGATCACCGAAGCGATCTTCACGGCTTCCTGAATGGTCTCACGGTCCACGCCGGCCTGGCGGAGCACCTGCTCGTGGGAGTCCAGGCACTGGCCGCAGCCGTTGATCGCGGAGACGGCGAGCGACCACAGCTCGAAGTCGACCTTCTCCACGCCCGGCTTGCCGATGACGTTCATCCGCAGACCCGCGCGGAGGTTGCCGTACTCCGGGTCCGACAGCAGGTGCCGGGTCCGGTAGAAGACGTTGTTCATCGCCATGATGGCGGCGGCCGACTTCGCGGCGTTGTACGCCTCCGCGGAGAGGTTGGCCTTGGCCTCCGGCTCCAGCTCGCGCAGAACCTTCGGCGAACGCGAGGCGATCGCGCAGGCGAGCACGGTGCCCCAGAGCTGCTGCTGCGGCAGGTCGCTGTTGCCGATGACCGAACCGAGGTTCAGCTTCAGGTCCTTGGCGAAGTCCGGTACGGCGGACTTGAGTTCGTCGAGTGCCATGGTGATATCAGCTCACTCGCCGGAGAGGAGGGCGACCGGGTCGAGGGTGGTCTCGCCCTTGGTCCAGTTGCAGGGGCAGAGCTCGTCGGTCTGCAGGGCGTCGAGGACCCGCAGGACCTCCTTGGGGTTACGGCCCACGGAACCGGCGGTCACCATCGTGAACTGGATCTCGTTGTTCTGGTCGACGATGAAGACGGCGCGCTGCGCGAAGCCGTCCTCGCCCTCGATGCCGAGCGCGCGCATGAGCTCGTGCTTCGAGTCGGCCATCATCGGGAAGGGCAGGTCGGTCAGGTCCGGGTGGTCCTTGCGCCAGGCGTGGTGCACGAACTCGGAGTCACCGGAGAAGCCGAGGATCTGGGCGTCGCGGTCGGCGAACTCGTCGTTCAGCTTGCCGAAGGCGGCGATCTCGGTCGGGCACACGAAGGTGAAGTCCTTGGGCCACGCGAAGACGATCTTCCACTGACCCTCGTAGGTCTTGTGGTTGATCTGCTCGAACTCCTTGCCGCTCTCCAGCGACACGCAGGCGGTCAGGTCGAACTCGGGGAACTTGTCACCGACAGTGAGCACGCGATCTCCTTGCAGGTCAGGAATTCCCCTTTTGGGGGTCTTCCTGGAGGGTTGGACGAGATCCACCTTGGCACAGAGTGCATTGATCGCGGAAATAGCTACACTCGGTGTCGATGATCGGAGGTACCTATCAGTGGCTCAGACAACCCAGGGCAATAGGACCAAACAGCCCAGCCTCTCCCAGCTCCGCGCCTTCGTGGCGGTGGCGGAACACCTGCACTTCCGGGACGCGGCGGCGGCCATCGGCATGAGCCAGCCCGCCCTCTCCGGGGCGGTCTCCTCGCTGGAAGAGGCGCTCGGCGTCCAGCTCATCGAGCGTACGACGCGCAAGGTGCTGCTCTCGACGGCGGGCGAACGCCTCGCGGTCCGCGCCGGGGCCGTCATGGACGCGGTGGGCGCCCTCGTCGAGGAGGCCGAAGCGGTACGCGCGCCGTTCACCGGGACGCTGCGGCTCGGAGTGATCCCCACCGTCGCCCCGTACCTGCTGCCGACCGTGCTGCGCCTCGTCCACGACCGGTACCCCGAACTCGACCTCCAGGTCCACGAGGAGCAGACCTCCTCGCTGCTGGACGGGCTCACCGCAGGACGGCTCGACCTGCTGCTGCTCGCCGTGCCGCTCGGCCACCCCGGCGTCACCGAGCTGCCGCTCTTCGACGAGGACTTCGTCCTGGTCACCGAGCGCGCCCACCGGCTCGGCGGCCGCACGGACATCCCCCGCGAGGAGCTGCGCCGCCTGCCGCTGCTGCTCCTCGACGAGGGCCACTGCCTGCGCGACCAGGCGCTCGACATCTGCCGGGAGGCCGGGCGTACGGAGGGGGCGCCGGTGACGACGACCGCCGCCGGGCTCTCCACCCTCGTGCAGCTCGTCGCCGGCGGCCTCGGCGTCACGCTGCTGCCCCGCACCGCCGTGACCGTGGAGACCGACCGCAACCCGGCGCTGGCCACCGCCCGCTTCGCCGACCCCGCCCCCTCGCGCCGGGTCGCGCTGGCGATGCGCACCGGGACCGCCCGCCACGAGGAGTTCGGCCAGTTCGCCGCAGCGCTCCGCGAGGCGATGGCCGCGCTGCCGGTACGGGTGACGGCCGCCGGGGAGGAGTGAACCCCGGCGGCCGTCACCCGTGGACCCACCCGGCCGGCTACTCCGTGCGCAGCCCGTCCGGGCGCATCAGGCGCCAGAGCACGGGCAGCGAGAGCAGGGTCACCAGCAGCACCGAGGCCGCGCCCGCACCCGCCATCGGCAGGAACAGCCACCAGTCGGAGACCGGCTTGACCGTCATCCAGGACAGCCCCCAGCCCAGCGTCAGCCCGCCGACGACCGCGACCACCAGGCCCACCCCCACCGGGATCGCCGTCTGCCACAGCACCGACCAGCCCAGCGTGGAGCGCCGGGTCCCGAAGGCCACGAGGACCGAGAGCAGCCTGCGGCGCTCGCGGAGCTGCTCCAGCTGCTGCACCAGCATCGACGCGGCCATCAGCAGCAGCATCGCGGTCCCGCCGACCTTGAGGGCGGTCTGGATGCTCGCGTACCTGCCGTCCCGCTCGGTCGAGTTCAGGGCGACGACCCGCATCGAGGGATCGATCACGGCCGCCGCGTTCCGTACGAGGTCCGAGGCGCCCGGCATGCTCTCGTCGATCTTCACCTGGAGGACGATGGTGGCTCCCGGCAGGGTGGCCGGATCGATCGCCCCGAGGGTGGCGAGGATACCCGTGGTCTCCTCGCCGTTCGGGTCCACGCGGCTGGTGACGGTCCGTGCCGATGCCGGCAGGGTCCAGCGGACCGGCCCCCCGGCCGTCATCCCGTAGTCGTCGATCTCGATCTGCTCGCCCTTGCGGGCGGACTCGTCGATCCAGTCGGACATCTCCCGGTCGTGGGCGGGGTGGGCGACGAAGGTGTCGCCGTCCGCGCACCTGCCGATCCCGGCGAGTTCCTTCAGCGTCGCGCAGTCCCCGACCGTGATCGAGGTGGTGGGCTGGACCTCGTTCTCGGCGTACGTGCCCGGCTTGCCCGCGTACACGTTCACCGTGCCGATGACCTTCTCGACACCCTCGGTGGCCCGGAGCGACTCGATCGCGCTGGTGGCGCCTTGGCCGTGGACGTTCTGGGAGGCCATGTAGAACTGGGCCCGGGTCGGGTCCTGGCCGGTCGCTCTGTTGAAGTCGGCGTTCATCGAGGCGAAGAGCATCTGGAGCGCCACCGCACCCGCCACCGCCACGGTGATCCCACTGGCCGTCCGCGCCGCCGCTCCGGCGCTCAGCTGGAGCCGGCGCCCGGCCAACTGCCAGGGCACCGGGCCCCCGCGCAGACGGTTCACGCACGCCTCCACCGCCCAGGGCAGCAGCAGGGCCAGGCCGCCCAGGACGAGTACCGCGCCGATGACGACGGGTGTCGCCGCGGCCGTGCCGTCATCGGGTGTCCTGCCCTGCGCGGCGAAGACACCGAGCCCCGCCAGCGGCACCAGCAGCCGCCACCAGAGCCGCCGCTTCCCGCCCCGGGCGTCCCGTACGACACCCAGCGGCTCCACCACCACGGATCGCATGGCGACCAGGGTCACCAGCACGGCGCAGACCGGGACGGCGCACGCGATCAGCGCGACCAGGGGGGCGGAGGGGGCGAGGTCGGCGGGGAAGACGCTCTGCTCCCAGACCGAGAGGGAACCGACGAACGGTCGCCCGGCGAGGAAGAGGGCCGTCCCGCAGGCCAGCCCCAGCAGCGCGCCGAAGAGCGCCTCCCCCGCCGCGATCCAGCGGACCGAGCGGATGTCCGCGCCCACCAGGCGCAGCGCGGCGAGGCGGCGGTCCCGGCGGTCACCGCCGAACCGCACGGCAGTGGCGACGAAGATGGTCACCGGCATCAGCAGCACCACGCCGACCATCACGCCGAGTACGAGGAGCAGCGGGCTGAGCGGGGGGACGGGCAGGCCGCCGCCGTACGCGTTCAGCCGGTGGCCGCCGTTCGCCCGCTCCAGGGTGGAACTGCCCAGGTAGAAGAGGCGTTCGCCGGGGGAGACCAGGCCCGCGTCGGAGATGGTGCCGTCGACGGGGTACGGCAGCCGCTCGCGGAGCAGGCGCCCGTCCGGGGCGTCCAGCATCTCGGCGAGGGCGGGCGAGACGTACATCCGGCCGGCGGCCGGTACGCGCGGCAGCCCGGGCGGCAGTACCGGACGGGCGCCCTCCGCACGCATCATCACGCCCTGGATCGCTTGCTCGTGGTACTCGGTGTCGATCCGGGTGACGAGTACCGTCCTGTCCGTCTTCTCGTTGGTGTCGGGAGCCAGGGAGGACCTGCTCTCCGACCGGGCCTCGCTGCGGTCGTCGCGCGCGCTCAGCAGGTGCGGGACCGCGGCGGCGACGAGCAGGAGCCCCACGCCGATGCCCACCCCGACCGCCGTGAGCAGCGTCCGCGCCCAGCCCTCGCGCCCGCCCGCCACCGCGAACCGGACGCCGAGGCCGAGGTCCCGGAGCCGGGCGGGGGTGCGTGTGCGGGAGTCCGGTCCGGTCACAGGGCGTACTCCAGGTCGGTGGCCCGGCCGTCCCTGACGGTGACGTCCCGGTCCGAGTACGCGGCGACCCGTGCCTCGTGGGTCACCAGCACCACGGCGGTCCCGGCGGACCGGGCGGCCTCGGTGAGCAGTTCCATCACCCGCTCGCCGTTGAGGGAGTCCAGTGCGCCGGTCGGCTCGTCCGCGAAGATCACCTCGGGGGAGGAGGCCAGGGCCCGGGCCACCGCGACGCGCTGGCCCTGACCGCCCGAGACCTCACCGGGGCGCTTGGCGGCCACCCCTTCGACCTCCAGTCGCTCCATCCAGTGCAGCGCGGTCCGTTCGGCGGCCTTGCGGCGGACTCCGCTCAGCCGCAGCGGGAGCGCCACGTTCTCCACGCAGGTCAGCTCGGGCACCAGCTGGCCGAACTGGAAGACGAAGCCGAACTTGGTCCGGCGCAGGGCGCTGCGCTCCGCGTCGGACATCGCGGAGAGCTCCCGGCCCGCGAAGAGGACCGAGCCGGAGTCGGGGGTGATGATCCCGGCGAGGCAGTGCAGCAGCGTGGACTTGCCGGAGCCGGAGGGCCCCATCACGGCGACGACCTCACCCGGGTGTACGGAGAACGACGCGCCGTCGAGCGCGGGCGTCGCGCCGTACGTCTTGTGCAGGTCGCGGGCGGCGAGCAGAGGGCCGGAGGGATTCAGGGGAGTGGTGGGGCTCGCAGGGGCCACCGGGGTCACGGGGCTCATGGGGTGACCACCTCGGCGAGCTTGTCGAGCCGGGCGGCGGTCAGTTCCAGCCACCGCAGGTCGGCCTCCAGGTGGAAGAGCGCATGGTCGCAGATCAGCTGGTCGGCGAGGTCGCCGCCGCGCTTGCGCTCCGTCAGCGTGCGCATCAGCCGCAGGTGTTCCGCGCGCTGCGCGTCCAGTACCGCGGCCGCGCCGCGGCCGGTCAGGATCGCCAGCACCACCTTGGTGTACAGCGTCGACTGGAGGTAGGGCTCCGGCTTCTCGGGCTGGGCGAGCCAGGTCGAGACATCGGTGATCCCGGCGTCCGTGATGGCGTACCGCTTGCGCTCGGGACCTCCGTCGCTCTCCACGCCGTCGACCTCGACGAGCCCGTTCTTCAGCAGCCGGGACATGGTCGAGTAGACCTGCCCGTAGTGCAGCGGGCGGTCGTGGCCGAACTTCTCGTCGAAGGTGCGCTTCAGGTCATAACCGTGGCGGGGGCCGGACTCCAGGAGTCCGAGCAGGGTGTGGCCGATAGACATGCCGAGCACTGTACACGGGATGTATACCTACTGTGTATAGCTGGCCGAGGGGTGGCGCCGCGGAGTGACGGCGCCAGGGTCCCCGGGGGGCGTACGCGGCGTCCCGGGGTGCGCCCGGCATCACTCCGGCGGGAGCGCCCCCGGCTCCGCGCTGGGTGCCCCGGGCTCCGTGGCGGGTGTCCCCGGCCCGGTGCCGGGCGCCCTCGGTGGGCGTCCCCGGCGGGCGATGGGCGTCGCGGCGCCGGGCAGCCGGCCCGCCTCCGCCAGCGCCCGCCGCAGCAGGAACTCGATCTGCGCGTTGGCGCTGCGCAGTTCGTCGGAGGCCCAGCGCGCCAGCGCGTCGTGCACGGCGGGGTCGAGCCGCAGCAGCATCTGCTTGCGCTGCCGCGGCCCGCGCCCGGAGGTCTCTTCGGTCACTGGTAGAGCGTGCCGGTGTTCAGGACCGGCTGCGCGGCCCGGTCCCCGCAGAGCACCACCATCAGATTGCTGACCATGGCGGCCTTGCGCTCCGAGTCCAGCTCGACAATGCCCTGTTCGGCGATCCGGGTCAGCGCCATCTCGACCATGCCCACCGCGCCCTCCACGATCTGCTGCCGGGCCGCCACGACCGCTCCGGCCTGCTGCCGCTGGAGCATCGCCGAGGCGATCTCGGGGGCGTACGCGAGGTGACTGAAGCGCGACTCGATGATCTGGACGCCGGCCGCCCGGACCCGGGCCGTCAGCTCCACGGCCAGCTTCTCGGTGATCTCCTCGGCGTTCCCGCGCAGCGAGAGGCCACCCTCCTCATGGGCGTCGTAGGGGTACTCGATGGCGATGTGCCGGACGGCCGCCTCGGTCTGCGTGGCGACGAACTCCAGGAAGTCGTCCACCTCGAAGAGGGCCTGCGCGGTGTCCTCGACCTTCCAGACGACGATCGCGGCGAGCTCGATCGGGTTGCCGTAGGCGTCGTTGACCTTGAGCACCGCGGTCTCGTGGTTGCGGACCCGGGTGGAGATCTTCCGGCTGCTGGTGAGCGGGTTGATCCAGCGCAGGCCGTCGGTCCGGATGGTGCCGACGTACCGGCCGAAGAGCTGGATGACCCGGGCCTCGCCGGGCGCGACCATCTTCACCCCGCTCATGCAGAAGAAGGACGCGATGACGAGCAGGATGCCGACGATCACCAGGGCCGCGCCGGCGCCGTCGTCGCCCCCCGATCCGAGGACGCCGCCGATGACGATCACGCCGACCCCGAGGAGGACGCCGACGACGGTGAGCAGCAGGCCGAGGCCGCCCGGGATGGAGTGTGCGGTCACCTCCCTGACCTGCGCCGCCGGCAACTTCGGGGCGTTCACGGGCAGATCGGTGGTGGGTACGGGTGTGGACGGGGCCGGCTGCTGGTCGTCGTGCTGTTCGGACACGGGGTCCCCCGATTCGTCTGACAACCCTGCGGATACAGGGAAGTTCGTAGCTTCCAAAGTGATATCACATTAATGCTTTTCGCAACCATGGCGCCCTCCGCGGAGTCGGTTCCTTGAGGGGCGGGTGCTGATTCTCACGTCCCGAAAAGGCCGGATCGCTTGCTTTTTGTCCGTCCTGACAGTGTTAGCTGTCTTGGCTGGGCAGAGCCGGCAGCAGAAGTGACGGCAGGGTTCACGACGGTGCGGACGGCAGGGCCGACCGGACCGACGGAGCCTCGGGGGACCGACCGAGAAACAGGAGCGAGACAGCGATGGGGCGAGCGGATGAGCGACGTGCCCGCGGCCAGGAGGCGCGGGCCGGGAAGCGAGGTGGCATACGCGGGCTCTTCACCTGGAAGCGGCTCCTGGGCACCTTCTTCGGTCTCTGCCTGCTGGTGATGGGCGCCTTCGTGGTGCTGTACCTGTACGTACCGGTACCCGCGGCGAACGCCCAGGCCCAGAAGCAGAGCAACGTCTACAAGTACAGCGACGGCACCCTGCTGGCCCGCACGGGCGAGGTGAACCGGGAGATCGTGGACCTCTCGCAGGTCCCGAAGGCGGTGCAGCACACCTTCGTCGCCGCCGAGAACAAGACCTTCTACCAGGACAAGGGCGTCGACCTGAAGGGCACCACCCGTGCCCTGGCCAACACCCTCTCCGGCAAGGGCAAGCAGGGCGGCTCGACCATCACCCAGCAGTACGTGAAGAACTACTACCTCACGCAGGACGCGACGGTCTCCCGCAAGCTCAAGGAGCTGGTGATCTCGCTCAAGGTCGACCAGAAGATGAGCAAGGACGACATCCTCGCCGGGTACATCAACACCGCCTTCTACGGCCGCGGCGCCAGCGGCATCCAGGCCGCCGCCCAGGCGTACTACGGCGTGGACGCCTCCAAGCTCGACGTCTCCCAGGGCGCCTACCTCGCCTCGCTGCTCCAGGCTCCCAGCCAGTACGACTGGGCCACCGCGACCCCCACCGGCAAGCGCCTGGTCAAGGAACGCTGGGGCTACACCCTCGACAACATGGTCGAGAAGGGCTGGCTGAGCAGCGCCGAGCGGCAGAGCCTGAAGTTCCCCGTGCCGAAGAGCCCCAAGGCGGCGCCCGGCATGGAGGGCCAGACCGGCTATCTCGTCGACGCGGCCAAGGCCGAGCTCAAGGACCAGGGCGTCACCGACGAGCAGCTCGAAGCCGGCGGTTGGACCGTCACGCTGAACATCGACAAGAAGCGCCAGAAGCAGCTGGAGAAGTCGGTCGACGCCCAGCTGGAGTCGAAGCTCGACCGGAAGAACAACAAGGTCGACGCCACCGTCCAGGCGGGCGCCACCTCGGTCGACCCGAAGACCGGCGCGGTCGTCGCCCTCTACGGCGGAGTCGGTGCCACCGAGCACTGGATTTCCAACGCCACCCGCAGCGACTACCAGCCCGCCTCCACCTTCAAGCCGCTGGTGCTCGCCTCCGCCCTGGAGAACGAGTCCACCACCCAGGACGGCGACCTGATCGGCCTGAACACGACCTACGACGGCACCAGCAAGCGTCCCGTCGTCGGCAGCGCCACCCCGTACAGCCCGGAGAACGAGGACGACCGGGACTACGGCGACATCAGCGTGCAGACGGCCCTGAACGCCTCGGTCAACTCCGTCTTCGCGCAGATGGTCGTCGACGTCGGACCCGGCAGGGTGAAGAAGACGGCGCTGAGCCTGGGCCTGCCCGACAAGAACTTCCCCGAGCGCCCCGCGATCACGCTGGGCACCATGAACGCCTCGACGTGGGACATGGCCGGGGCGTACGCCACCCTCGACCACCACGGCAAGAAGGTCACGCCGTTCATCGTGAAGTCCGCCGAGCACCGCGACCACACGGTCGATGGCGTGGAGGGCGTCGGCAAGCAGGTGATCAGCCGCAAGTCGGCCGACACCGTGACCAAGGCGATGACCGGGGTCATCGACTCCGGGTCCGGCCAGGCCGCCAACACCTCCGCCTACGAGGCGGCGGGCAAGACCGGTACGTCCGAGAACAACAAGGCGGCCTGGTTCGCGGCCTACACGCCTGAACTGACCACCGTCGTCGCGCTCTACGGCGAGTCCCCGAAAGACGGCGGCGGCCAGGTCAGCCTGACCGGTACCGCCAACTCCGGCCGCGCCAACGGCGGTGGCTTCCCCGCCAGGATCTGGGCCGACTACACGCTGGGGGCACTGAACGGCGGTTCCGACGCCCAGTTCGACCTGGAGGACGTGGAGGCCGGCGAGGTGCCCTACACCCCGCCGCCGAGCCCGACCCAGTCGGCGTCCCCCACGCCGACGCCGAGCGCCACGACCCCGTCCCCGTCGGCGACGCCCTCGGAGGAACCGACGGAGACCGAGACCCCGTCGCCCGACCCCTCCGCGTCGGAGTCGGAGTCGGAGTCGGTCGAGCCCAGCGAGTCGCCCTCCGACGAGTACGACCCCGGACCCGGTGGCGGCGACCAGCCGTCGGTGCGCCCCGGCCGCACCGGCCTGCTCGGCTGACCAGAAGCGGCAGCGGTAGCGGCGTGAGGAGCGGCGGCGCGCGGCTCCGCGCACATGGGTGAGGGGCGGTACCGGATCACTCCGGTACCGCCCCTCACCCATGTCCGGGATCCCCGGCCGGCCGGCGCACGCCTCGTTCGCGGGCGAGCGCCGCTACTGGCCCCGGGTCGCCATCTCGAACCAGACCACCTTGCCCGAGGAGAGTCGCGTCGCCCCCCACCGCCGGGCCAGCCGGTTCACCAGGAACAGCCCGCGCCCGCCCTCGTCCGTCTCCCGGGCCCGTCGCTGCCTCGGCAGCTGCGGCGAGTCGTCGCCGACCTCGCAGCGCAGGATGTCCGTCCGCAGCAGCCGCAGCGTCACCGGACGCTCGGCGTACCGGACGGCGTTGGTGACCACCTCACTGACCAGCAGCTCCATCTCGTCCGAGAGGTCGGCGTCCATGTCCCAGCGCGCCAGGGCCCCCCGGGCCAGCTTCCGGGCCCGGCTCGGCGCCGAATCCTCCGGGTCGAGCGTCCAGTAGGCCACGTCGTTCGGCGCGATCCCGTCGAAGCGGGCCGCCAGCAGCGCGATGTCGTCGTCCCGGTCGCCCGGACCGAGCATGTCGAGCACGTCGTCGCAGAGCGCCTCCAGCGGCGGCGAGTGGTCCGGACCGGTGAGCCGCGCGGTCGCGGCGAGCCGCTCCCGCAGCTGCTCGATGCCGGTCCACACGTCCCGCAGCCGCGACTCCACCAGGCCGTCCGTGTACAGCAGCAGCGTGCCGCCGGCCGGCGCCTCCAGCTCCACCGCCTCGAAGTCGACCCCGCCCACGCCGATCGGGGCGTTCGGCGGCACCTCCAGCACCTCCGCACGGCCGCCGAGGTGCAGCAGCACGGGCGGCGGATGACCCGCGTTGGCGACGGTGATGCGGTGGGCGACCGGGTCGTACACGGCGTACAGGCAGGTCGCCATGCGGTTCTCGCCGAGCCGCTGGGCCTGCTCGTCGAGGTGGTGCAGGACCTCCTGGGGCGGCAGGTCGAGACCGGCGAGGGTCTGCGCGGTGGTGCGCAGCTGCCCCATGATCGCGGCCGAGGTCATCGAGTGGCCCATGACATCGCCGACGACCAGGGCGACCCGGCTGCCGGGCAGCGGGATCGCGTCGTACCAGTCGCCGCCCACCCGGGCGGTCTCGGCGGCCGGAAGGTAGCGGGAGGCGAGCCGCACCCCGGTGGGCTGCGGCAGCGAGTCCGGCAGCATGGTGCGCTGGAGCTCGTCCGCGATGTACGCCTCACGGCCGTAGAGGACGGCCTTGTCGATGCCGAGCGCGGTGTGGGTGGCGAGCTGCGCCGCGACCAGCAGGTCGTTCGCCTCGAACGGGGTGCGGTCGGTGGTGCGCAGGAAGACGGCCGATCCGATGACCCGCCGCCGGCCGCGCAGCGGGGCCAGGATCGCGCGGTGGCCGGTGGGCGCGGGCCGGCCGGGGCCGAGCAGCTCCGGCAGGGCCGCCCGGGCCGCCGCGTTGTCGCCGAAGACCGGGCGTACGCCGCGCAGCACCTCGCCGAGGGCGCCGCCGGTGCGGACCTCGCAGAGATCCGCGACGGGGAGCAGATCCGTCTGCGGGTCGACCAGCGGCGGCCTGAGCCGTTCGGGGTCGTGGAGCCCGTCCGGCTCCTCCTCCGTCAGCCGCAGCCGGTCGCTGCGGCGCAGCCGCAGCACGAACGGCTCCACCGGCCGCTCGTCGCCCACCGGCAGCGGATCGCGGAGGTAGATGAGGATCTCGTCGCAGAACGTCGGCACGCTGGCCCGGCAGAGACCGAGCACGATCTCGTCGAGATCGATGCCCCGGGCGATCCGGCGGGTGGCCGCGCCGACGAACCGGAGCCGGTCGCCCTCGCGCCGCGACACCGCCTGCGGGTCGGGCACGCCGACGGCCGGGGCGGCGGCGGAGGCTCTGGGAGCTCCGGCGGGTCCCGGGATGGCCGCGGGTGCGGCGGCGCCCGCCGCGGCGTCCTGCTGCCTGGGCCGCGTGCGTTCCTGCGGCCGGGCGGCGAGAGGCCGGTGGCCTTCGTGGGAGGTGGGATGCTCCGTCACGCGTGGGGTTCCGTCCGTCCGGGCCGGTTGGATGAGGCAGTCACCTCGTGGGGCGACACTCTGCCCCGGTGAGAGCGGTGGGAACAACGGCGCTCACCCGCGGCCGTCGTGCGCGGGGCCGAAACCGTGCGCAAGCGCGGCCGGGCGCTGACAACGTTCTCACGGTGCGCCGAGTGCGTGGCGGGCGCGGTCCGTATGTTCGCGGTGCCCGGCCCGCACACGGTCCCGGCCGGGCGGAACGGGCCGGCCGGGAGGGCGGCCGTACCGGTGTGTCCACCCGCTCGTGCGAGCACCACGCCTCCACCCCCTCGTAGTGGCGTCCGCCGCCGTGCGGCCCCGTGCGGGGTGGTACGGCGCGTGCGGTATCGCCTGTGACTTTCGGTCAGGACCGGTGAACCGTACGTGGGTTGTCCCGCACGGACCCTCGGGAGGCTGATCCTACGGGCGCCCCCCACGGGTGATTCAAGAGTCTCACGACGGTGTACGCGCGCGGGTGCGGTCCCAGTCATCCGGAAGCGCCGGGACGGGCCAGGCCGGATCGGGTCGCCAGTGCTCCCAGCCGTCCCGGAACGGGGACCCCCACGCATCGATCACCGAGACCGCCGCACGCCCCGCCCGGCGCACCCGCCCGGCCGTCCCGGGGTCCATCAGACCGACCCGCTGGGCCTGTGCGAACTCGTCCTCGTCGAGCCACTTCCAGCTCCGGTCGGGGCTCACCGAGATGTCGAGGAAGTGGTCCTCCGAATCGACGCCGGAACTCCAACGAGTGAGAGGCTCTTCGAAGTTGACATACCAGTTGCGGAAGACCCAGCCGCGGTCCCAGAAGAGCCAGACCGACCAGGGCTCACCGGGCCGGGCCAGCTTCAGTACGCCCATGCCCCACCAGGTGTACCGGTCCGTGGTGCGCGGCACCGTGTAGCGGGTGGCGAGGGGTTCCGTGTGCACCTCGGCGCCGCTCGCGAGCACCGGCCGTACGCACTCGGTGCCCGGAGCCATCCATACGGCGAGGAGGTCCTCGGTGTCCTGGACGACCGTGACCGGACGGCAGATGCGCAGCGGTGTCGCGTCCGCGGGCCCGTCGTCGCTCCCCTTGTCCCGGTAGCGCCAGAGGATGTGGTCCCCGGGCGCCCAGCGTGTGTGCTCTCCCGTACCTGCCATGAACAGATCTTACGGACGCCCACGCGCGGGCGCTGCGATACGGATCACCCGGCACCCCGCACCCCGGACGGGTCGTCAGACATGTCCGGGGGCCCGTCCGGGGCGGCCTCACGGCCTGGTCATGCGCAGGACGTCCAGCGCCTCGTCCAGCTGCTCCACCGTCAGGTCGCCGCGCTCCACGTACCCGGAGGCGAGGACGGTCTCGCGGATCGTGGTGCCGTCGGCCAGCGACCTCTTGGCGACCTTGGCGGCCTCCTCGTACCCCAGGTACTTGTTCAGCGGCGTCACCACCGAGGGGGAGGACTCCGCGTAGGCACGCGTCCGGGCGGGGTCGGCGGTGATGCCGTCCACCGTGCGGTCCGCCAGCAACCGCGAGGCGTTGGCGAGCAGGCGTACCGACTCCAGCAGGTTCTTCGCGATGACCGGCATCATGACGTTCAGCTCGAAGTTGCCGGCGGCGCCGGCTGCCGCGACCGTCGCGTCGTTCCCCGTGACCTGCGCGGCGACCATCAGCACCGCCTCGGGGATCACCGGGTTCACCTTGCCCGGCATGATCGAGGAACCCGGCTGGAGGTCGGGCAGCGCGATCTCGGCCAGCCCGGTGCGCGGTCCGGAGGCCATCCACCGGAGGTCGTTGCAGATCTTGGTCAGCGAGACCGCGACCGTACGCAGCTGTCCCGAGACCTCCACCAGCCCGTCCCGGGCGCCCTGTGCCTCGAAGTGGTTGCGGGCCTCCGTCAGCGGCAGTCCCGTCGCCCCGGCGATCTCGGCGATCACCGCGGCGGAGAAACCGGGCGGGGTGTTGATCCCGGTGCCGACCGCCGTCCCGCCCAGCGGGAGTTCGGCGAGCCGGGGGAGGGAGGCGCGCAGGCGCTCGATGCCGTAGGAGATCTGCGCCGCGTACCCACCGAACTCCTGTCCAAGGGTGACGGGCGTCGCGTCCATGAGGTGGGTACGCCCCGCCTTCACCACCTGCGCGAACTCCCTGGCCTTGCGCTCCAGGGAGGCCGCCAGATGCTCCAGGGCCGGGACGAGATCGGCGGTCACGGCGGCGGTCGCGGCGATGTGGATCGAGGAGGGGAAGACGTCGTTCGAGGACTGCGAGGCGTTGACGTGGTCGTTGGGGTGCACGTCGCGGCCGAGCCGTTCGGTGGCGAGGGTGGCGATCACCTCGTTGGTGTTCATGTTGGACGAGGTCCCCGACCCGGTCTGGAACACGTCCACCGGGAAGTGGTCGTCCCACCGGCCCTCCGCGACCTCGGCGGCGGCCCCGCGGATCGCCTCGGCCACCTCCGGGTCGAGCACCCCCAGACCGGCGTTGACCTTGGCGGCTGCGGCCTTGATCCGGGCCAGTGCCTCGATGTGGGCACGCTCCAGACGCTGGCCGGAGACGGGGAAGTTCTCCACCGCCCGCTGGGTCTGCGCGCGCCACTTGGCGTCCGCCGGGACCCTCACCTCGCCCATCGAGTCGTGCTCGACACGGAATTCCGCCGGGTCCTGTGCTTCGGTCATGTTGTTCGAACCTCCTGTGCGGTTGAGCTGTGCGGTTGAGCGCGCGCCGTCGCGGGGCTATTCCCCTCGCCTTCCCCCCGCCCTCCCACAGCCACCCTCTCCCGCGCCCGTACCCCGCGCGCACGCGGCACGCGCGACGCACGGGACCCGGGACCCGGGACACGGCGGGTACGGCGGATACCCGCAGGGTGCGGGGGCCCAGGGCGGCGCACGCCCTTCGCTCAGGCGGCCGTCAACACGGCGCGCAGGGCCGCCGCCAGGTGGGCCGGATCCTGCGCCCCGCACAGCTCGCGCGCCGAGTGCATGGAGAGGCCGGGCACCCCGACGTCCAGCGTGGTCACGCCGAGCCGGGCGGCGGTGAGCGGGCCGATCGACGTACCGCAGGGCATCGCGTTGTTGGCCGCGAAGGACTGCCACGGGACCCCGGCCCGTTCGCACGCCTCGCGGAAGAGCGCCACCCCGGTGCCGTCGGTGGCGTACCGCTGGTTGGTGTTGACCTTCACCGTCGGGCCGCCGTTCGGCAGCGGGAGGTGACCCGGATCGTGGCGCTCCTGGTAGTTGGGGTGCACGGCGTGGGTCATGTCGGCCGAGACGCAGAAGGAGCCCGCCAGCGACCGCGCCCACTCCTCGGCGCCGCCCCCGCGCGCTGCCACCGCGCGGGAGAGCACCCGCTCGAGCAGCGGGCTCTGCGCGCCGGTCTGCGAGGCGCTGCCGACCTCCTCGTGGTCGAAGGCGGCCAGCACCGGGATGTACCGGGGCTGTTCGACGGATATGGCGGTGTCCACCAGCGCCGTGACGCCCGCGTGCACGGAGACCAGGTTGTCGAGTCGGGGCGCGACCACGAACTCCTGACCGAGGCCCAGGTATCCGGGCGGCTGGACGTCGTGCAGCATCAGGTCCCAGCCCAGTACGTCCGCCGGGTCCTCACCGGCCGCCGCCGCCACCCGGCGCAGCAGCGCACCCTCCTCGGGGGCGCCGAGCGACCACACCGGCGCCAGATGGCGCTGCGGGTCCAGCAGCGCGCCCTCGTTGACCTTCCGGTCGAGGTGGATGGCGAGCTGGGGTACGCGCAGCAGCGGTTCGTCGATCCGTACCAGCAGGTCGCGCGGGGTGCCGGGGGTGCCGCCCCGCAGGGTGAGCCGGCCGCTGATGCCCAGGTCGCGGTCGAGCCAGGTGTTCAGCGGCACCCCGCCGTAGATCTCGACGCCGATCTGCCGCCAGCCCGCCGTCCCGGTGTCGGGGTTCGGCTTCACCCGCAGGTTCGGGGAGTCGGTGTGACAGCCGACGATCCGCAGCGGCGTGTGCGCGGGCGCGCCCTCGGGGACGTACCACGCGATCAGCGCGCCGGCGCGGGCGACGTAACTGCCGCCCGTCGTGCCGCTCCAGTCGTCGGTGCCCCGCAGTTCGCGGAATCCCGCCTTCGCCAGGCGCGTCGCGGCGCTCGCCACCGCGTGGTACGGGGAGGGGCTGGCGGCGATGAAGGCCAGCAGGTCGTCGGTGTGGCTTCGGTGGGGGGCCGGCGTCATGCGTCGTCCGCCTTTCCGGTGGGGTGCGACCGCGAGGGTGGGGGCACGGGGGGCTGTGGCGATCTCCCCGCCGCTCGCGGTACGCGGGTGCGTCCGGCGCACACGGCCGTACGGGCGGTGAGGGCGCCCGGCGGATCGGGGCCGGACGGGCCCCAACCCACCGCAGACCACGGGGGCCGCGCAAGCCCGGCGCGGGGCCCGCTGCGGGAAAGGGGCGGTGGTCCGGGCGCCGGCCCGCACCTCTCCCGGGGGAGCGCGGGGTGGGAGGAAGCGAGGGGACACGAGAACCCCCCGCCCTCGTGACCGGCCGAACCCGCTGTCCGCGTGCGCCGGACGCCCCGGCGCGTGCCCGCGCCGCCGGGAGTGGCGATCCACCCGCGCGCCGCCGCTCCGCCGGCCCGGGAGAACGGCCGTCACCCGTCGTCATGACCCGAGATTGGCTTGATTTCGCCGGTGGGTTCCGGTGGGTTCCGGTGGATCCCGAGACGCTCCGGAGAAACGGACGGGGGCGCCCCGACCGGAGAGTTCCGGCCCGGACGCCCCCGGGTGGGCCTGGGGATCAGGCTCCGTGGACTCCGCGGATCAGGCGAGGCCGGGACCGCGCACGGGGATGCTGGTGAAGGTCGGCGCCGGAGCGGGTTCGGTGAAGAAGTCGTTGCCCTTGTCGTCCACCACGACGAACGCGGGGAACTCCTCGACCTCGATCCGCCAGACCGCCTCCATGCCGAGCTCCTCGTACTCGACGACCTCGACCTTCTTGATGCAGTCCTGCGCGAGGCGGGCCGCGGGGCCGCCGATCGAGCCCAGGTAGAAGCCGCCGTGCGTGCCGCACGCGTCGGTGACCTGCTTGCTCCGGTTGCCCTTCGCCAGCATCACCTTGGAGCCGCCCGCCGCCTGGAACTGCTCGACGTAGCTGTCCATCCGGCCGGCCGTCGTCGGGCCGAACGAACCGGAGGCGTACCCCTCGGGCGTCTTCGCCGGGCCCGCGTAGTAGACCGGGTGGTCCTTCAGGTACTGCGGCATCTCCTCGCCCGCGTCCAGCCGCTCCTTGATCTTGGCGTGCGCGATGTCGCGCGCCACGACCAGCGGACCGGTCAGCGAGAGGCGGGTCTTGACCGGGTACTTGGTCAGCTCGGCGAGGATCTCGTCCATCGGACGGTTGAGGTCGATCCGCACCACGTCATCCGAGTCGGCGCTCTCGCTCAGGTGCTCGTCCGTGGTGTCCGGCAGGAAGCGCGCCGGGTCGGTCTCCAGCTGCTCCAGGAAGACGCCCTCGGCGGTGATCTTCGCGGTCGCCTGGCGGTCGGCGGAGCAGGAGACGGCGATGGCCACCGGCAGCGAGGCGCCGTGCCGGGGGAGGCGGACCACGCGCACGTCGTGGCAGAAGTACTTGCCGCCGAACTGTGCGCCGATCCCGATCTTCTGCGTCAGTTCGAAGACCTTCTCCTCCAGCTCCTTGTCCCGGAAGCCGTGCCCGGTGGGGGAGCCCTCGGCGGGCAGCTCGTCGAGGTAGTGCGCGGAGGCGTACTTGGCGGTCTTCAGAGCGAACTCCGCCGACGTACCGCCGACCACGATCGCCAGGTGGTACGGCGGGCAGGCCGCGGTGCCCAGCGAACGGATCTTCTCCTCCAGGAACTTCATCATGGAGGCCTCGTTCAGGACCGCCTTCGTCTCCTGGTAGAGGAAGGACTTGTTCGCCGAGCCGCCGCCCTTCGCCATGAAGAGGAACTTGTAGGCGCCGCCGTCGGTCGCGTACAGCTCGATCTGCGCCGGGAGGTTGGAGCCGGTGTTCTTCTCCTCCCACATGGTGATCGGGGCCATCTGCGAGTAGCGCAGGTTGAGCTTGGTGTACGCGTCGAAGATGCCGTGCGACAGCGCCTCCTCGTCACCGCCCTCGGTCAGCACGTTCTGCCCGCGCTTGCCCATGACGATGGCCGTGCCGGTGTCCTGGCACATCGGGAGCACGCCGGCGGCGGCGATGTTGGCGTTCTTCAGCAGGTCGAGCGCCACGAACTTGTCGTTCGAGGACGCCTCCGGGTCGTCGATGATCCGGCGCAGCTGCGCGAGGTGGGCGGGGCGCAGGTAGTGGGAGATGTCGTGCATCGCCTCGGCGGCCAGCGTGCGCAGCGCCTCGGGCGCCACCTTGAGGAACGTACGGCCGTCGGCCTCGAAGGTCGAAACGCCTTCGGAGGTCACCAGCCGGTACGGCGTGGTGTCCTCTCCCACGGGGAGCAGATCGGAGTACGCAAACTCTGGCATTTCGGCCATTCCTCACTTGGTGACAGCGGCTGACCTCCCTTGGGCAGCGCACCCACCAGCGTAGGGCTCGGGAGGACGGCCGGGCTTGTGAGGTAGGGCTCACCCGGCACGGTGCCCCGGGAGGACCGGACCGCTCGCGCCCGGCGTCATCGATCCGAACGGCGGCCTAGTCGCGATCTATCGCGTTTGGGTACGCTGGGCCGGTGGACCTCGAAAAGCAGCCTCAGCAGTCCCCGCGGCCGACGGCCACGGCCGCCGCCCCGCCCTCCGGGCCCTCCGGCTTCCGCGCGTCCGACGCCGACCGCGACCGGATCGCGGACATCCTGCGCGAGGCCGTGGCCGAAGGCCGGCTCACCGCCGAGGAGCACGCGGAGCGGGTGGAACTCGTCTACCGCGCCAAGACCGTCGGCGAGTTGGAACCCCTGGTGAGCGATCTCCCCGGGGTCGGGACCCCTTCCGCCCCGGGCCGGGCGGCCGGAAGCCCCTTCGTGTACGAGCCGGGTGTCGCCTCCGCCGACGCCGAGAAGCTCGTCGCTGTCTTCAGCAGCGCGACGCGCAGGGGCCGTTGGCGGGTCGGCGGGCGCACTCACGCGTTCGCGCTCTTCGGCACGGTGGAGATCGACCTGACCGAGGCGCTGTTCGGGCAGCGGCTCACGGTCATCAACGCGACGTCGATTTTCGGCAATGTAGAAGTCAAGGTCCCGGAGAACATCACCCTGCGCGGCAGCGGTACGGGGATCTTCTCCAACTTCGAGGTGGTGAACACCGAGTCCCCCGACCCGGAGGCGCCGGTCGTCGTCGTCAACGGCTATGCGGTCTTCGGAAACGTCGAGGCCAAGCCCAAGCGGGGCAAGCTGATCGAGAACCTCCAACGCCAGCTGCGCAAGCACCTCGGCCACTGAGCGAACACCCGTGGCGTATCCGCCGACGGGTGCGCGGCGGGCGTGCGGCAGGCGTGCGGCAGGCCCTCGGCGGAGGAACAGGGGCGGGGTGAGGCGGGGTGAGGCGGGGTGCGAGGGGCACTATCCGGCCAGAGCCGGGGGTGAGCCCTCTTGCATGCCCCGTTCGGCGGTGCCACTCAGCGCATAGCCGTGCGTACAGCGGGTAAAGAATCCTGCATCGTCTCTCGCTCGCGAAGCCGTCGTCAGGAGTAGACCGTGCTGCAACTGCCTCATCACTCCGTGCAGGTCGCCGCTGTGCCCTCTCAGCGCACTCCCGCACGGGAGGACCAGGCGGCCCCCTGGCATTCCGAGGCCGTGTGCCGCCGGGACGAAGCCGGGCTTTTCTTCGCTCCGTCGAAGGAGCCGACAGCCGCCCGGCTGTCCCGTGAGGACGCCGCCAAGCGGGTCTGCGCCCGCTGCCCCGTCATGGTGGAGTGTCAGGAGCATGCCCTGATGCAGCCGGAGCCGTACGGGGTCTGGGGCGGCCTCACCGCAGCCGAACGCCGGGTCGTGCTCGCCCGCAGGCGCCGGCGCGAGATGGAGCTCAAGGCGGCGGCGGCTGCCAAGGGGTCGATCGCCGCCGCCGGCTGACCCACGGACGACGCGAAGGGGCCACCCACCGGTGGCCCCTTCGCGCACCTCCGGGGCGCGGCCCCTGCTGCACGGGTTCTACCGCACGGCTTCCACCGCGCGGTCCCTACTGCGCCCGGTCGAAGTCGATCGCGCTGTACGCGCGCAGCTTCGACAGCCGGTGGGTGGAGGAGATGGTGCGGATCGTGCCCGATTTCGACCGCATCACGATCGACTCGGTGGTGGCGGTCTCGGAGCGGTAGCGCACCCCGCGCATCAGCTCGCCGTCGGTGATTCCGGTGGCGACGAAGAAGACGTTGTCGCCGCTGACCAGGTCGTCCGTGGAGAGCACCCGGTCCAGGTCGTGCCCGGCGTCCAGGGCCTTCTGGCGTTCGGCCTCGTCCTTGGGCCAGAGCTTGCCCTGGATGACCCCGCCCAGGCACTTTATGGCGCAGGCGGAGATGATGCCCTCGGGCGTCCCGCCGATGCCCATGAGCAGGTCGATGCCGGTGCCCTCGCGGGCGGCCATGATCGAGCCGGCCACGTCGCCGTCCGAGATGAACTTGATCCGGGCGCCGGTGTCCCGGATCTCCTTCACGATGCCGTCGTGGCGCGGGCGGTCGAGCACGACGACGGTGACGTCCTCGGGGGAGGAGCGCTTCGCCTTCGCGACGCGCCGGATGTTGACCGCGACGGGCGCGTTGATGTCGACGAAGTCGGCGGCCTCGGGCCCGGTCACCAACTTGTCCATGTAGAAGACGGCCGAGGGGTCGAACATCGCTCCCCGGTCGGCGGCGGCCAGTACCGCGATGGCGTTGGGCATGCCCTTGGCGTTGAGCGTGGTGCCGTCGATCGGGTCCACGGCGATGTCGACCTCGGCACCGGTGCCGTCGCCGACCCGTTCGCCGTTGAAGAGCATGGGGGCCTCGTCCTTCTCCCCTTCGCCGATGACGACCACACCGTTCATGGAGACCGTGGAGACGAGGGTCCGCATGGCCTTCACCGCGGCCCCGTCGGCGCCGATCTTGTCGCCTCGCCCGACCCAGCGGCCGGCGGCCATGGCGGCGGCCTCGGTCACCCGGACGAGTTCGAGGGCGAGGTTGCGGTCGGGGGCCTCCGGAGAGACCTCCAGCTGGGACGGCAGATGGTGCTCGGGCATCGGAGCACGCCTTTCTGTACGACGACGACCGGAAATGAGCGCGCTTCGACTCTATCGGTAGCCCGATAAAATGAGCAGGGCGCCCCACGGATGAGCGCACGGTGTCGGGCCGGGGGCCCGGACGGCCGCCGGTGGCGCGCATGCCACCATGTATCCGTGGCAAGCAAGCGAGGCAAGCAGACAGTCCGGGACATGTTCCTGTCGATGGTGTTGATCGTCGCCGCGGCCGGCGTCATCTACGTCTTCGTTCCGCACGACGACAAGGCCGACCCGGTCCGGACCGTCGACTACCGCGTCGAGCTCGCGACCGCGCGCCGCGCGGCCCCGTATCCGGTGGCCGCCCCGTCCGGCCTTCCCGAGGGCTGGAAGGCGACCTCCGTCTCGTACAGCGGTACCGAGGGCAGCAGTTGGCACCTGGGCTTCATCGACCCGGACGGCAGGTACGTCGCGGTGGAGCAGTCCACGACGCCGGTGAAGGCGTACGTCCCGGACGTCAGTCAGGACGCCGAGGACACCGGCCGCACCGAGACGGTGGCGGGCCAGGAGTGGCAGTACTGGAAGGGCGCGAAGTACGACGCCCTGGTCCTGCACGCCGAGGGCTCCACCACGGTGGTCACCGGGTCCGCCCCCAAGAAGCAGTTGACCGCGATGGCCGCCGCGCTCACCACGTCCTGACGCCGGCTCCGCGCGCCCACCGCGCGGGACCGGGCGCCTTGGCGGGCGGCGCCTTCGCCCCGGCCGTCGCGGCCGTCGTCCCCGAGACCGGAAAAGCCCGGAACACCTGAGGTGTTCCGGGCTTTTCGGTGTGCTGGGGCCAGTGGTGGTGGGCGGTTCGGCCCGTTCCGGCCGGATCGGTCAGGTCAGACGGTGGTGACGACCTCGTCGTACGACAGGCGCGGCAGACGCGGGAACCAGGCGTCCTCGCCCGGCTTGCCGATGTTGACGACCATGAGCAGCTTGTGGTCGCTGTCCAGGAACTCCTTCTCGATGCCCGCGGCGTCGAAGCCGGTCATCGGGCCGGCGGCCAGCCCGGCGGCGCGGACGCCGACGATGAAGTAGGCGGCCTGCAGCGCGGCGTTGAGCGCGGCGGACTGCTCGCGGACCGGGCGCTCGGAGAAGAAGGCGTCCTTGGCCTGCGGGAAGTGCGGCATGAGCGCCGGGAGTTCCTCGTGGAACTCGTTGTCGGCGGCGAGGATCGCGACCAGCGGCGCGGTGAGGGTCTTCGGGCGGTTGCCCTCGGCCATGTGCTCGACGAGGCGGGCGCGGCCCTCCTCGGAGCGGACCAGGACGACACGCAGCGGCGACTGGTTGAAGGCGGTGGGGCCGAACTTGACCAGCTCGTAGATCGCCTGGACCTGCTCGTCGGTGACGGGCTCGTCGGAGAAGGTGTTGGCGGTGCGGGCCTCGGTGAACAGGAGGGCCTGCGCGGCGGGGTCAAGGGCGAGGGACATGGGAACCACCTTCAGGGCGTACGGGATCGAGCGACGGGGTCACCGTAACCGAGAGGTATGTTAACTTTCAACTAAGCGTGGTCCAGGGTGACGCACACCACAGAGCCGCAGGTCCTACTCGGCCGAAGGCGCGGCGGCGCCGTCCTCCGGACCGGCCAGAGCCGCGTCGAGGCGGGCGCGGGCGCCCTCCAGCCAGCGGCGGCACACCTTCGCCAGCTCCTCGCCGCGCTCCCAGAGGGCCAGCGACTCCTCCAGCGTGGTGCCGCCCGCCTCCAGTCGGCGCACGACCTCGATCAGCTCGTCGCGCGCCTGCTCGTAACCGAGCGTGCCGGTCGCACCGGCGGTGGTCGTCCCGTCGTCCGTCATGCCGTCCACTCTATGTGCGCGCACCGACAGCGGGCCCGGGCCGGAGCCGGGAGCGTCCCCGCGCCGCCCCGGCGCCACTCACCCCTCCACCCGTACCGCGAACTCGCCCTCCGACACCCGGGCCCGGAGCACCTCGCCGGCGGCGCCGGCCTCCTCGGGGGCGCGCACCACGTGGCCGTCCGCCCGCTGGAGCACCGCGTAACCGCGTTCCAGGGTGGCCGCCGGGGAGAGCGAGACCACCCGGGCGAGGGTGTGCGCGATCTCCGAGTCGGCCCGGTCCAGCAGATGGCCCAGCACCCGGCGGCTCCGGCCCGCCAGAGCCTCCACCTCGGCGGTCCGCTCGTCCACCAGCCGCTGCGGACGCTCCATCGACGGCCGGCCGAGCGCCTGCGCCAGCCCCCGCTCCTCGCGCTCCAGCAGACCGCGTACGCTCCGCCGCGCCCGGTCGCGCAACTGCTGGACGCGGTCCAGCTCCTCGCCCACGTCCGGTACGACCTTCTTCGCCGCGTCCGTGGGTGTGGAAGCGCGCAGGTCCGCCACCAGGTCCAGCAGCGGGGAGTCCGGCTCGTGCCCGATCGCCGACACCACCGGCGTACGGCAGGCGGCGACGGCGCGGATCAGCGCTTCGTCCGAGAACGGCAGCAGGTCCTCCACGCTGCCGCCACCCCGTGCGACGACGATCACGTCCACCTCGGGCATGGCGTCCAGCTCCTGCACCGCCCGCACCACCTGGTTGACCGCGTGGACCCCCTGCACCGCGGTGTTGCGCACCTCGAACCGCACGGCCGGCCAGCGGCGGCGCGCGTTCTCCAGCACATCGCGCTCGGCGGCCGACGCCCGCCCGGAGACCAGCCCGATCAGCTGCGGCAGGAACGGCAGCGGCTTCTTCCGGTCCAGCGCGAAGAGCCCCTCCGAGGCGAGCGACTTCTTCAGCTGCTCCAGCCGTACCAGCAGCTCGCCGATGCCGACCGGACGTATCTCCGTCGCCCGGAGCGAGAGCTGGCCGCGCGGGGCGTACCACTCCGGCTTCGCCAGGACCACGACCCGCGCGCCCTCCGTCACCACGTCCGCGATCCGGTCGAAGACCTGCCGGAAGCAGGTCACGCTCACCGAGACGTCGTGCGCCGGGTCCCGCAGCGTGAGGAAGACGACACCCGCGCCGGGCCGCCGCGAGAGCTGCGTGATCTGCCCCTCGACCCAGATCGCGCCGAGCCGGTCGATCCAGCCGCCGATGAGCCGGGACACCTCACCGACGGGCAGCGGGGCTTCCGCGGACGTGTTGAGAGCCATACGGGCGAGCGTAACCGTCACCGCGGACACCGGGCCCGTTCACGCACCGGGCCGGCCACCCGGGCCGGGGTCCGCGCAGCCCCGCGCACCGTGCCCGTTCACCCGGCCGGCGGGACACCCCCGCCGGTGCCCCTCGCGTCCTCGTCGACCCCGGTACGCCGGCCGCCCTGCACCGCCACCACCACGAGGCCCACGGCGAGCCAGCAGGCGCCGACCACCTGCGCGCTCGTCGTCGCCTCCACGATCACCGCCACCAGCGCCGCCGTGCCCAGCACCGGCACCACCAGATGGCGCCACCAGCTCGGCTCACCCTCCATCCGGCGCACCACGAACCAGCCGACCACCGACGCGTGCAGCAGCACGAACGCGGTCAGCGCGCCGATGTTCACCACGGACACCAGATGGTCGAGCCCGTCGTCCCGCCGGGCCGCCCACACCGCCGCCACCAGCGTCACGACCGCCGCGCAGAGCACCGCCACCCTCGGCACCCCCGACTTCGCGTCGATCCGCGCCAGGAACCGCGGCAGCCGCCGCTCCCGCGCCATCGCGAAGACCAGCCGCCCCGCCGCCGCCTGCCCGGCCAGCGCCGCGAAGGCCGCCCCGATCGCCTTGCTCGCCGCGACCAGGTCGTGCAGCCAGGTCCCGACCGACGCGTCCACCGCGTCGTAGAACGCCGACCCCTGCGCCGCCGGATCGGCCGCCAGCCCCGCCGAGGAGACCGGCTCCAGCAGCGCCGCCAGATACGACTGCACCACGAAGAGCGCCCCCGCCATCACCAGGCAGAAGAGCACCGCCCGCGCGACCTTCGCGGAACCGCCCGTCACCTCCTCGGCGAACGAGGCGATGGCGTCGAACCCCAGGTAGGAGAGGACGGCCACCGACACCGCGCCGATGACCGCGGTCGTCGAGAACCCGGAATCGCCGGTCAGCGGCGTCAGCCAGCCGCGCTGGGCGCCGTCGCGGACCAGCACCACCACCGCCGACACCACGAACACCAGCAGCACCGCGATCTCCAGCGCCAGCACCGCGAAGCCGACCCGCGCGGCGGCCCGCACCCCCCACAGGTTGAGTGCCGTGGTCAGCACCACCGCGATGGCCGTCCACACCCACCGCGACACCTCCGGGACCAGCGCGTTCATCGCGATTCCGGAGAAGAGGTAGGCGACGGCCGGGATCAGCAGATAGTCGAGCATCGCCATCCACCCGGCGATGAACCCGGGCACCTCGCCCAGCCCCTTGCGGGCGTACGTGAACACCGACCCGGCCTTCGGGGCGACCCGCACCATCTGCGCGTAGCTGAACGCCGTGAACGCCATCACCACCGTCGCCACGACGTACACGAGCGCGACCGCGCCGCCGGACTTCGCGTCCAGCGTGCCGAACACCCCCACCGGGGCCATGGGCGCGATGAACAGCAGCCCGTAGACCACCAGGTCCCTGAACCCGAGCGTGCGGCGCAGTCCGCGCCGCGTACTGCTTCCCGTTCCCGGCATCGGCCCTCCATGGTGTCCGGCGGTGCGCGGTCGATGGTTCCCCCCGGCGGGCCGTTCCCGCGTCCTTCCGCGGACGCGCGTTTGTGCCCCGTACCCGTACTCGTGGATCAAGGCCCAGTCTCCCGACCGGACCGAGCCCGCGCCTGTTCGGTACGGCCTTACGATGGGACGCATGACTGCCACCCCTGCCCGCCGTGTCCTGCTCGCCGCTCCCCGTGGCTACTGCGCGGGCGTGGACCGTGCCGTGATCGCCGTCGAGAAGGCCCTGGAGCAGTACGGGGCCCCGGTCTACGTGCGCCACGAGATCGTGCACAACAAGTACGTCGTGCGGACCCTGGAGAAGAAGGGGGCGATCTTCGTGGAGACCACCGCGGAGGTCCCCGAGGGCTCCATCGTGATGTTCTCCGCGCACGGCGTCGCGCCGACCGTCCACGCCGAGGCCGCCGAGCGCCGGCTCGCCACGATCGACGCCACCTGCCCGCTCGTCACCAAGGTCCACAAGGAAGCCGTCCGCTTCGCCAAGGAGGACTACGACATCCTCCTGATCGGTCACGAGGGCCACGAAGAGGTCATCGGCACCAGCGGCGAGGCCCCCGACCACATCACGCTGGTCGACGGCCCCGACGACGTCGCCAACGTCTCCGTCCGCGACGAGTCGAAGGTGGTCTGGCTCTCCCAGACCACGCTCTCGGTGGACGAGACCATGGAGACGGTCGACGCGCTGAAGAACAAGTTCCCCCACCTGCTCTCGCCGCCCAGCGACGACATCTGCTACGCCACGCAGAACCGCCAGGTCGCCGTGAAGAAGCTGGCGGAGGACGCCGAACTGGTCATCGTCGTCGGCTCGAAGAACTCCTCCAACTCGATCCGCATGGTCGAGGTCGCACTCGACGCCGGAGCCCCCGCCGCCCACCTGGTCGACTTCGCCTCCGAGATCGACGAAGCCTGGCTGGAAGGCGTCACCACGGTCGGCCTCACCTCCGGCGCCTCCGTCCCCGACGTCCTCGTCGAGGGCGTGCTGGAGTGGCTCGCCGAGCGCGGTTACGCGGACGTCGAGACGGTGAAGACGGCCGAGGAGTCGATCACCTTCTCGCTGCCCAAGGAGCTCCGCCGCGACCTGCGCGCCGAGGCCGCCGCGCTGGCCCGGCAGTAAGTCCCGTAACACCCGGACGCGGTCGGCCGGAGCGTCCAGGCGTGTCCGGCCCGAGCACCTGAGCGCGTCCGGCCGGAGCGTTCCGGCCGCATTCCGCAGGACCTTTACGTACGTACCGGCCGCTCGGGACGTGCGAGGTGCTCGCTGCCCTTACCGTGGTGCCCATGGAGATCTTCGGCGTGGACATCGGCGGTTCAGGGATCAAGGGCGCTCCCGTGGACCTGGAGCGTGGGGACTTGGCGCAGGAGCGCCACAAGGTGCTGACACCGCACCCGGCGGTACCCGAGGGTGTGGCGGACTGCGTGGCCGAGGTCGTCAGTCACTTCGACTGGTCCGGACCGGTCGGCATCACCTTCCCCGGCGTGGTCACCGACGGCGTCACCCGTACCGCCGCCAATGTCGACAAGGGCTGGGTCGACCTGGACGCCCGCGCGCTGCTCTCGGAGCGGCTCGGCTGTCCCGTGACGATCCTCAACGACGCGGACGCCGCGGGCGTCGCCGAGATGACCTTCGGCGCGGGCAAGGACCGCAAGGGGACGGTGATCACGCTCACCTTCGGCACCGGCATCGGCTCCGCCGTCTTCACCGACGGGAAGCTCGTGCCCAACACCGAGCTGGGTCACCTGGAGCTCAACGGCCACGACGCGGAGAAGCACGCGTCGACCAAGGCCAAGGAGGACAACGACCTGAGCTGGGAGCACTGGGCGCACCGGGTGCAGAAGTACCTCGCCCACGTGGAGATGCTGTTCTCGCCGGAGCTCTTCATCATCGGGGGCGGAGTGAGCCGCAAGGCGGACAAGTTCCTGCCGCTCATCAAGCACGTACGGGCCGAAATGGTCCCGGCCCAGCTGCAGAACAACGCCGGCATCGTCGGCGCGGCGATGGCGGCCCGCGCGGCGGGGAAGTAGTCGGCCGGATTCGCTACGGACAGGGGCGGCCCGGCCCGGTTCGCGCCGGCCCGATTCGCGCCGGCCCGAGCCGCGCCGGCCCGAGCCGCGTCGGCAGGGCCCGTCGGCCGCCTCCCTCCGCAGTGCGGTGCGCTCCTACGTGCTCCTACGCCTGCGGGGTGCGGCGGGCCGTGCCCTGTCCGACGGGACCTCCGTGCGCCCCAGAGGCGGGGTGCGGCTTCGCCGGACGGGGGCGCCTGCCCCGGACGGGCCGGTCCCCGGCACGCGCCCCGTCCTCCGGGAGCCCGTCGCCGGGCCCGAGCCGGTCCTCCGGGAGGCCGCCGGTGCTTCCGTTCCGGTCCCCGGGCCCGGGATGCGCGGCGGGCCGGAGCGCCTGCACGGCGAGCAGGAGCTGCCGCTGCCGCATCTGCCGGACCTTCCGTACGGTCGCGATGACCCCGGCGACCAGGGTGCCCCCGTACAACCAGCCGGCGTGCACCGCGAGCGCGGTGACGACCGCCATCAGCCGTCCGCCGAACCCGCCGTCGCCCCCGGCCACCGGCAGCACGCCGACGGCGAAGGCGATCGGCACGCTGATCGGCGCGGTCACCAGGTCGGCGGGCCGCACCCAGAGCGCCGTCAGCGCGCTGACGGGCACGAACAGCACCCCGTAGACGAGCGTGGACGCGTCGAACAGCAACCAGTCCAGGCAGGCCAGTACGAACATCACGGCGGTCGCGAAGAGCCCCGCACCGATGCCGGTCAGCCGAGGGTCGGGGAATCTGCGCAGCGCGAGCACCACGGGAGGCACGGTCCGCCGCGCGCCGGGCGCGCCGACCACCCGGTAGACGGCCGAACTCTCGGCGAGAGGGGCGCCACCGCCCGGAGGGACCGGGGCCGCCGGGGGCTGCCTGCGCTGCGGGGGACGAGTCCTGTGCTGCTCCACCCGGACAACGTAGGTCGGTGAACCGGGTGAATCAGGCATTGAACACGCGCTTTGGCCGAGCTTGGGGCTGCGTTCGACGTCACACGGCCGAATGAGGACCCTGTTCGGTGCTCCCGACGACGACTCCTGGAACCCACGGGTGAGCACCCCGCCCCTCCCGGCGCGCAGCCGGCCCTCCGCCGGACCCGTGACGGCACGGCCTGCCCCGCCCGTAAACTGGAGAATCGGTCCGCTGCCGGGCCCGGCCCGGCACGCTCCGCCCCTGTGCCCCGCCCCCACCCCGTCCTCACTCCAGGAAGTCGCCAACGTGTCGCTCACGATCGGAATCGTCGGTCTGCCGAATGTCGGCAAGTCGACCCTGTTCAACGCCCTGACCAAGAACGACGTACTGGCGGCCAACTACCCGTTCGCCACCATCGAGCCGAACGTCGGCGTGGTCGGCGTGCCCGACCCCCGGCTGAACGTGCTCGCGGGGATCTTCAACTCGCAGAAGATCCTCCCTGCCACGGTCGACTTCGTGGACATCGCCGGGATCGTGCGCGGCGCGAGCGAGGGCGAGGGCCTGGGCAACAAGTTCCTCGCGAACATCCGTGAGTCCGACGCGATCTGCCAGGTCATCCGCGCCTTCAAGGACGAGAACGTCGTCCACGTCGACGGCAAGGTCTCGCCCAAGGACGACATCGAGACGATCAACACCGAGCTGATCCTCGCCGACCTCCAGTCCGTCGAGAAGGCCGTCCCGCGCCTCACCAAGGAGTCCCGCCTCCAGAAGGAGAAGGTCGCCGTCCTGGCCGCGGTCGAGGAGGCCCAGAAGATCCTGGAAGCCGGCCAGACCCTCTTCGCCGCCGGCATCACCGCCGCCACGGAGAAGGGCCGCCTCCTCCACGAGCTGCACCTCCTCACCACCAAGCCGTTCCTCTACGTCTTCAACGTCGACGAGGACGAACTGGTCGACGAGGACTTCAAGAACGAGCAGCGCGCCCTGGTCGCCCCGGCCGAGGCCATCTTCCTCAACGCCAAGATCGAGTCCGAGCTCATCGAGCTCGACGACGACGAGGCACTGGAGCTCCTCCAGTCCATGGGCCAGGAAGAGCCCGGTCTCGCCACCCTCGGCCGCGTCGGCTTCGCCACGCTGGGCCTCCAGACCTACCTCACGGCAGGCCCCAAGGAGACCCGCGCCTGGACGATCAAGAAGGGCGCCACGGCCCCCGAGGCGGCCGGTGTGATCCACACCGACTTCCAGAAGGGCTTCATCAAGGCCGAGATCATCTCCTTCGCCGACCTGGTCGAGACCGGCTCCGTCGCCGAAGCCCGCGCGAAGGGCAAGGCCCGCATGGAGGGCAAGGAGTACGTCATGCAGGACGGGGACGTCGTGGAGTTCCGCTTCAACGTCTAACGCTTCGTCAGGAGACCTGCCCAGTACGCCTGCTGGCGGTCCAGGCAGGTCTCTGTTCGTGTGGAGTCCATGCCTCTGAGTCGTTGGAGGCGGGTCTGTGCGGTGCGACCGCGGCCGGTGTTCAGACCTTGACGACCTCTACGGTAGGCCCGCACAGGAGCGTCAGGTCCTCGGGGTCGGAGGTCAGGACGGTGACCGGCCGGGGCGAGGTGCGGGCGATGACAGCGAAGGCGGCGTCGATGGCGTACTTGTGGCCGTGGAGACGGTGGGTGCGCAGAAGGGCGGCGGCTTGGTCGGTGATCTCCTTGGTGACGTCATGGACGTCGACGCGGGAAAGGACCCACCTGATGCGTGCGGGGTGGATGCGCTCGTAGTCGGCCTCAAGAGTGGTCATGGCGCTGGTGGCGACACGGACGCCCTCCTCAGACGCTGCTTGGACCAGAGCCGCGACGGTGCGGTCCTTGCGGTAGAGCTTCGAGAGGCCTTCGCTGTCGAGCAGGAGGGTGCCGGGCATCAGGCAGCGGCCCCGCCGACCCGCCGGTGGTCGTGGCGCAGCAGCGCACGGGCGGCCTCGACCTCCTCGCGGGTGAGGGCTTCGTTGTCGGTCTCGAAGTTGGCGACGATCTCCCGGAGCTTGTCCATGGCGATCCGCTGTTCGAGAGCTTCGGCGACGTAGGCGGAGAAACCGCCGGGTCCGACGTGGGCGCGCGCGGCTTCGGCGAGATCCTCGGGCAGGCTGATGGAGTACTTCTTGCTACCGCTCATGGTGCCGATGCTACCAACGGTCGTACGATGTCGCAGGGAAAATGGCGGTGCCAGGCTCCCGCACCCGATGACGTACGTCCGTGAACACCCCACCCACGACGTGTCGCACTGCGATCATTGATCCATCTTTGAGTGAGCGGCACGAATTGGGGAGCACCATGGCGTGGGCCTACGCGGAACTGGCCAAGGAAGCAGCCAAGCGCGGCGGTCCCACCGCGCTGCGCGCTTTCTACACCGGGCGGGGCATCATCATCGGCGGCGCCATCACCAGCGCCTCCATCGCGGGGACCGTCGCCTACGACAAGTGGAGCAAACGCCGCAGCGCTGCTGCTGCCGAAAGAGCGTCTGACGTTACAGCGGAAACTCCAGCCGCTGGCGACACCCGGAACGGGCAGCCTGCCGATAGCTCCCGTACGGACCGACTCATGCAGTGAGCGAACAGGCACCCAGCGGCGGCATTGGAACGGAAACCAGCGCGAGCGCCGAATTCGCCGCCCGCGCGGTCGTCGCGTGCTGGACCTGATCACCCAGGAGCGGGTGGGCAAGGCGGTGGTCGACGTCGCCGAGGAGAAGCCACAAGTCGGTCAAGGTCCGTGCCGGCCGGCGGCGTGGCATTACCGACGACGGCACGGTGCGGCTGGTGCATCCGCGGCCGGCAGGCGTCCGTGCGGCGTTCTCTCGACCTGACCGCAAGGGACCTGGTCCGGCCACGGGTCTACGGCCCGTGGCCGGCAGGACTGCCGTCGGCCACGGGCCTCGGCGAGCTGACCGTGTCTACCGGATCAGATCCCGCTCTCGTCGTCCTCCTTCCACGGGCGGGGGCTGGTGGGTCGATGCGGGCTGTGCGACGAGTCCCAGAAGTGGGGATGCGAAGTGTTGGCTTCACTGGTCTCCCACCAGTCCTGGCCCCGGTCCCCGGCGTTTCCGCTGCCGTCCGCCGTCCTCGGTGTGAACGTGCTCGCTCCGGGGGCAAGGTCCGGGTCGGTGAGCGGTGGGCCTCCGGGGGCCGGGGAGCGGGGCGGATGGGGGCCGGTGGTGTTCCCCTCGTTCGAAGGTTCGTCCTCGCGGACATCGCCGGAAGCCAGACCAAAAGCCCCCGCGATCTCGTCGGCGGCCTCGTCCAGCCCTCCGTTTTCAAGGACCTCATGACGCGGTGTGCGAGCACCAGGTACCCGTCCATTTCCGGCTTCAGGCCCGCCTCCAGGCCCGCCTCCGTCAGCAACAGCCGCAGTCGGTCCGAGACCCCTACTTCCTCCTCGCGGTCGAAACCCCCCCGCCGCGGTCGTCCCCGCCCCACTGCGGACCCCCGACGGTCGCTCCGTTCCGTGCGTCCACGGGTGGGACGAGCAGGTGGCGGAAGAGCTCGGGTACTTCCTCGTCGTTCGCCGCCGCCGAGACCCGGGTGAGCGGGCCGATCATGTCCACCGCCTTCTCGATCTCGTTCTCATGGCGGGCGAGCCACCCCACCACCGCGCTGTCCGCGCTCTTGACATCGTCCCCGTCGTCCGCGATCAACGCCGCAAGATTCAGTGAGCCTCTGGGGTCGAACCCTGGTGATTCCGCGCGGGCCCGCAGTGCCCCCACGGCCGAGGGCGCCGACCCCGCTCGGCCCACCCGCTCCCACTCGGGCGAAATCGGCGTGTTGGCTGGTGGTGGCTTCGGATGGCAGGAAGATACCGCCGGGAAATAGTGCTCTCCCGGCCGCGGACGGAGAGCGCCCCTCCTGAAACCATGCGTTCCGGGCGGGGCAATATCTATGGCCGTGAGGAAAGAATTTACCGTGCCATGCGGGGAGTGTTTGTGTTGCACCCGGCAGAGTGAAAATTATTCGCCGTACCCGGGCCGTTACTTCGTGCTACTGTCGATCCCAGTTGCAGTTGCGGTACCCAAAAACTTCAAGCGCCTCCGCCGAAATGTCGGCCACTGGAAGCGCTTTTATTGCCGGTCATTTTCCGGTCGGGGCATCATCGCGGCGACCCGGGTACCTGGCATCGCGGATCCCGGCGTATCCCCAAAGGAGACATGACGTGGCATCAGGAACTGTGAAGTGGTTCAACGCGGCCAAGGGTTTCGGCTTCATCGAGCAGGAGGGTGGCGGCGCTGACGTGTTTGCCCACTTCTCGAACATCGCCACCCGTGGCTTCAGCGAACTGATCGAGGGCCAGAAGGTCATCTTCGACATCGCGCTGGGACAGAAGGGCCCGATGGCGGAGAACATCGTTCCGGCCTGACGCTGTCGCGTACTCCGTGGCTGGGGCCCGCGTCCCTCGGGATGCGGGCCCCAGCCACGGACATGTGTACCGCGGTGGTCGTCCTGAGCGCCACCTGCATTTTCTTCTCCGGGCTCCGTGCTTCTACGGGGCTGTGAGCGGTCGACGTCCAGGATTCACGTCCCGGGTGACGGGCTCATCCCGTCGCCTTCGTCCCGCGCCGCATTCACTACGCATCTGCACGACGCAGCTGTTTCTCTTTCGCATTCCCATTCGGCCCGTTCCTGTGATTCCCTGCACTGCTTTTCCGTTGCGGGAATTCCTTGGTACGCGCCGTGTATCAAGGAAGGTTCTCGATGAACCCCACACGTACGAACAGTCGTTCCACCAGCCGCAACCGGACCGACTCCCTCGCTTCCGGCTCCGACGCCGGTTCGCGGCGGGGCGCCCGCTTCGGCTCATCAACCCCGAGCCGTTCAGGGGGCCCGAGCCGGTCGGGCGGACAGGGTCGGCGCCCCGCGGCGGTGCAGGGAGAGTTCGCCCTGCCGACGACGGTCACTCCCGCGCTGCCCGCGGTCGAGGCGTTCGCCGACCTCGATCTGCCGAAGCCGCTGCTGGCAGCGCTGACCGCGCAGGGCGTGAGCGTTCCGTTCCCGATTCAGGGTGCGACCCTGCCCAACACCCTTGCGGGCCGTGATGCCCTGGGGCGCGGGCGCACCGGCTCCGGCAAGACTCTCGCTTTCGGCCTCGCGCTGTTGGCCCGCACCGCCGGTCAGCGCGCCGAGCCCCGTCAGCCGCTGGCGCTGGTCCTCGTGCCGACCCGTGAGCTCGCACAGCAGGTGACCGACGCGCTCACCCCCTACGCCCGCTCGGTGAAGCTGCGCCTGGCCACCGTCGTCGGCGGAATGTCGATCGGACGGCAGGCCAACGCGCTGCGGAGTGGCGCCGAGGTGGTCGTGGCGACTCCGGGCCGGCTCAAGGACCTCATCGACCGCGGTGACTGCCGGCTGAACGAGGTCGCGATCACTGTCCTGGACGAGGCCGATCAGATGGCCGACATGGGCTTCATGCCCCAGGTCACAGCGCTCCTGGACCAGGTCCGCCCGGAGGGGCAGCGCATGCTGTTCTCCGCCACCCTGGACCGCAACGTCGACCGGTTGGTCCGCCGCTACCTCACCGACCCGGTCGTTCACTCCGTCGACCCGTCAGCGGGCGCGGTCACGACGATGGAACATCACGTGCTGCACGTCCACGGCGCCGACAAGCACCGCACGACGACGGAGATCGCGGCACGCGACGGCCGGGTGATCATGTTCCTGGACACCAAGCGGGCCGTGGACAAGCTCACCGAACACCTGCTGGCCAGCGGGGTGCGGGCTGCCGCACTGCACGGCGGGAAGGCGCAGTCGCAGCGCACCCGGACCCTGACCCAGTTCAAGTCCGGACACGTCACCGTGCTCGTGGCCACGAACGTCGCGGCCCGCGGCATCCACGTCGACAACCTCGACCTGGTCGTCAACGTCGACCCGCCGACCGATCACAAGGACTACCTCCACCGCGGTGGCCGTACCGCGAGGGCAGGGGAGTCCGGCAGTGTCGTCACCCTGGTCACGCCCAACCAGCGCCGCGACATGACCCGCCTCATGATCGCCGCCGGCATCGTGCCCCAGACCACCCAGGTCCGCTCCGGCGAAGAGGCGCTCGGCCGGATCACCGGCGCCCAAGCCCCCTCCGGCATCCCCGTGACGATCACCGCCCCGGTGACCGAGCGGCGTCAGCGCAGCGCGTCCTCACGCGGCCGGCGCAGCCCCGCCTCGGCCGCCCGGCGCGTGACCGTGCGCCAGTCCTCCTTCGACGCGGCGGCCTGAGAGTTCCGTGCTCCGGCCGCGGGCCGTTCACCTCGCCCGTGACCCGGCGGTCCTTCGGCGCCGTGCGGGGGCGGACACCGCGGGTCGCGGCACCGGTTGGTGCCCCGCCCGCGGTCGACGGACACGGCTGGCCCCAGGCGTTCTCGTGCTTGTCCGCGGAGCCGTCTCCCCTGCGGCAGAACCACTCCACCTCCTCTTCGCCCCTCTCCCTGTGAGGCACCATGCGCTGCGTCATCGCCCGCTTCCCGTTCGACCTCACCAGGAGCGGCGTCCTGGAGTCCATGAAGGGCGTCAAGCCCGAGCACGCTGCCGGCGAGACCGTGATCATCGGTCGACGCACCTACCCCGTGAAACAGGTCGGCGAGGTCGTCACACGCCAGGACCGCCGTGACTTCAGTGCGGGCGAAGTCCTGCGGGCCATGAGCCAGCTCGGCTTCACCTGCCGCGAACTGCCCCGAGCCGGCATGCTCCAGCCGGTTCGCACACCGATGCAACACGCGTCCGCGATGCTCGGCGCCCCTGAGGCAGCCTGACCGACCGGCAGGCGCGAGGTATTCAGCAGCGAGCAGTGAGGGTCCGACCGGGTGCACCGGTCGGACCCTCACTGCGTGTCGCGGTGTTCTTGGCGCGGTGGTGGGTCAGTGGTCGGAGTAGCTGAAATCGCCCATCGTCCAGGCGCTGACGTCCTCGATCGCCACCCGGTACATGCCGCCCGTCTCCGGGATGCCCACCGTGCCCTGCAGAATCCGGGCCACGTGGAAGTGCAGATGAGTGGGCGGTCCCTCCTCGGTTTCCGCAGAGCTGAACACCCCGGAAAAGCCGCTCAGACGGGCCGAGTCGGCCAGGACCTCCGACACCCGCTGCCTCCAGACGGCCTCGGGAGCCAGCCGGCCCGTGATCACGGCACCACCGGCGACCACGGTCACGGGCATCTGATTGCTGCGCCCGGACTCCACCAGGGCGGCAACGTCAACAAGCAGCGCGTCAGGCTTCGACATGGGGCCGATTATATTCGCCGACCAGAGGGCCGCTCCGTGCGGTGCCTGTTCCGGGCAGGACGGCGCTCAGGTCGTGTCGCCGACGGCACGCGGGTGTCTGCGGGCGGCGGACAAGAGGTTGGCGCCGTGGTCGGCGTCCCGGCGGGTGGAACCGGTGCCGTACCGGACCCGGCCCACCGTGGACGACATGCTCGATCAGGCTGCCGTTGAAGTCGGTGATGAGGAGAACCACCGACCGGGCCCCGAGCTGCCTCCGCCACGTCGCGACTGTGATGTCGACGGACTCCTCCTTCCCGCTCTCGTGCTCGCCGCAGAAGGCACCCGTCGACACGACTCCTTCTGGCGAGCACGAGAAGTCGAAGGCGCGCCGGTGCTGCGCCGCGGGACTCTCAGACGTTCGTCCAGGCTTCGAGGAAGGCCTTCCGGCCATGGGGATCGTCCGCCCTCCGGTCGGCGTGCAGGACGTGCCAGGCGGTGAGTTCGAGATCCCGCAGCCAGAGTTCTCCGGTGACCTGTGTCTTGAGCTCGGGGAGATGGTCGGATTCGGCGAGGGCCTGGCCGATGACCTTCCCGGCCGCGACACGCTGCGGCGGAGTCATCTCGTCGACTGCGGACAGGATGTCCCGTGCCAGAGCGGTCCCTCTGCCCGCCAGGGCTTCCAGCACGTCCGCCTTGATGGTCGCCGGCAGCAGGTAGGCGGTACCCGAGGACCTCCACAGGTCCGCCCAGAAGCGTTCGCCGGTCCCGGTGGGAGCGGGGAGCGCGGCCAGCAGTCCGAGGAGGTGGCCGGTGGCCGCGTAGCCACCGGAGTGCGCGGCCGCGACGACTGCGATTCCGGCGACGCGCTCCACATCGAGATGGCCTGCTCCGAGGTCCGGAGTATGGGCCAGTTGGTGTTCCAACTGGCCCATGAGGGAGGCGGACACGTGGGGGCGGACTTCAGGAAGCATCGGTGCTCCTTGCGGTGGGCGAGCGGTGGTGCCGTTCGGAAGCCCTGATCTTTCCCCGTGGCCGACCCGCCTACTCGGCCGTGAGTGGTCTCTCGGTGGTGGGTGTACGGGACCGCACACCGGGGGAGAACGAGGGGCGGCCCTCACCGGGCGCCGGCGGATGGCGGGTGGACCTCGGCATCGTCCTGGTCCCCGAGGTCCCCGAGGTTGCCGGAGCCGCCGAGGTCTTCGAGCATCGGCCCGAAGGCGGAGTCCTCCTCACCGGGAACCCTTGGCAGGAAGCCCTCGGAGACCGTACGGGCGGCAACGGCCAGGAGGCGTTCGAGAACCTCCTGCTCGGTGGCCCGCGGAAGCCCGAGGGCGCCGAGGAGGCGGTCGCGGACCTCCGGGTGGTCGGGGTGGTCGTCGAGGTGGTCGGAGCCGAGGGCCGGAGGCCGGAAGCCGGCCAGGGCGTCGTGCCAGGACGGAAGGACGAGGACGAGGGTCAGGGCCTCGGCCAGGGACTCGGCGATGAGGGACGCGCGGCCTTCCGAGTCGGTGTGGAGGACGGGGCGAGGGGCGCCGGGGGAGGCCGGGCCGCAGAGGTAGTGGGTGCCACCCGCGTTGCAGCCGGCGACCGGGGTGACGGGAAGGCCGTTGGGCAGGGCGATCGACTCGACCGGGTCGGTGCGCGCGAGGTCGAACTCTCCGTCGCAGGACAGGTGGGAGACGGCCTCCGGATGCGCGGCGATCCTGCGGAGGAGCGCGTCCTCCGAGAGGGCGTCCGGGTTGAGGGCGGTGATGACCGTCGCGGTGAGGGGACGGCCGGCGAGGACGTGGCGCACGGCGTCGAGGGGGACGGGGCGCTCGTAGTAGTCCTCGAAGTGGTCCTGGACGGCCTCGGGGGAGCGGTCGGTGAGCAGGCGGAAGAGCCGGCCGGAGCCGTCCGGGTCCTCGCTGCCGGGCGGGAAGTCGATGGACGAGCCGGTGCGCCACTGCGAGTCGCCGGTCGTCCGCCACAGGCAGGCGGTGACGGACGGGATGTCGCGGTCCTCGTCGCGGAAGGCGGGTTCGTCCAGGAGCGGGCGCAGCGCGGCGGGCACCTCGTCGATGACGCCGGGCCAGACCTGCTCGTCGCCGTTCGCGTACGGGCTCATCTTCGACTCGTGGTCGAACCCGCGTATGAGTACGCCGGCCGACGTGAAGAGGACGGAGAAGTCGTTCCCCGAACCGTCGTCCATCAGGGCCGCCTCCTCGCCCGGGCCCCAGGCGGCATTGAAGGCGTAGTGGCAGAACCGGGGATCGCCACCGATCGTGGCGTCCAGCACGGCCAACGCGTTCAGGTGGCAGCGGAGTTCGGCGGGATCCGGAAGGCGGGCGGCGATCTCGTGCACGGTGTCCATGGCGCCATGCAAGCACCCCCCACTGACGCCTCGGTGCGGCCGGCGGCCCGGGGCGCGGTGCCCCGGTTCGGCTCAGGCGGATGCCGCCGCGCTCGGGCCCGGGGCGCCCGGAGCCGGCACGCCCAGCGCGAGCAGTGCCGTGTCGTCGTTGAGGCCCTCGCCGAAGCTCTTCAGGAGGCCGGTCAGGGCCTCGATGAGGGCGTGGACGGGCCTGCCCGCCTGGCCCGCGGCGAAGTCGCGCAGCGCGTCGTCCCCGAACAGGCCGGTGCAGTCCTGGCCGGTACGGGCCTCGGTGAGGCCGTCGGTGTAGAGCAGGAGGGTGTCGCCGGGGCCGAGGCGGGTGTCGGCCGTGACGAAGGGCGGGTCGGGCAGGATGCCGACGACGAGGCCGCCCGGGGTGGGGAGGAAGTCGGCGCGGCCGTCGGCGCGCAGGACGAGTGCCGGGGGGTGGCCGCCCGAGGCGAGGTGGACGGAGACCTGTCCGTTGGCGGGGTCGGGTTCGAGTACGCCGAAGACGGCGGTGCAGTAGCGGGGGTCGAGGCCGCCCGAGTAGCGCTCGTACAGCACCGTGTTGAGCGTGGAGAGGGCCGATACGGGGTCCGGGTCGTGCAGGGCGGCGGCGCGCAGGGTGTGGCGGGTCAGCGCGGTGATCGCGGCGGCCTGGGGGCCCTTGCCGCACACGTCGCCGAGGAAGAAGGCGAAGCGGGTGCCGTCGACGGGGAAGACGTCGTAGAAGTCGCCGCCGAGCCGGTCGGGGGAGGCGGTGTGGTAGTGCGCGGCGGCCTCCATGCAGGGGACCGGTGGCAGGGTGTCGGGGAGCAGCGCCTGCTGGAGTACGGCGAGGGCGTCCTGGAGCCTGGTGCGGTCGGACTGGGCGCGCCGGGTGGCCTCCTCGGCCGCTCTGCGGGCGCGCAGGAGTTCCTCCTCGTAGGCGCGGCGGTCCCGGGCGTCGAAGACCGTGATGCGGATCAGCAGGGGTTCGCCGGTGCTGTCGTGCTTGACCACGCCCGACACGAGCACCGGCATCCGGCCGCCGCCGGCCCGTTCGGTCCGCCTGACGTCGAGGGCGATGCCGCTGATCTCGCCCCGCATGCTCAGCAGGGGCGCGAAGTGGGTCTCGTGGTAGAGCCTGCCGCCGACGGTCAGCAGGTCCACGAACCGCATCCGGCCCACCACCGCGTCCCCCCGGAGGCCCAGCCAGTCCAGCAGTGTGCGGTTGATCTTCGCGATGGTGCCGTCCATCAGCGTCGACAGATATCCGCACGGGGCGCTCTCGTACAGCTCCTCGGCGCTGGGCTCCAGCAGGGCGGCGAACGTCGCCTCGTAGGCGGAGGCGGAGGCGGAGGTGCGAGCATGTGCGGAGCCGGAGCCGGAGCCGGAACCGGAGCCGGAACCGGAACCGGAACCGGAACCGGAACCGGAGGCGGCCTCCGTGCTGGGAAGTGGGTCGGGAGGCGGGTCGGGAGCCTGCCCGGCCGGGCCCGTCATCCCAGGCCGGCCAGGAACTCGGTGATCGCCGCGTTCGTGGCCGAGGGCGCAGACAGCTGGGGGCAGTGGCCCGTCGCGTCGAGGGTGACGAGCTTGGAGCCGGGGATGGCCCGGTGCACGTAGGCGCCGACCTCCGGAGGCGCGATCATGTCCTGGGTGCAGTCCAGCACCAGCGTCGGTACCGTCACGCCCGCCAGGTCCTCGCGGCTGTCGGAGAGGAACGTCGTGCGGGCGAAGACGCGGGCCATGTCCGGATCGGTGGCGCAGAAACTGCGGGTCAGCTCGTCACCCAGTTCGGGCCGCTCCGGGTTGCCCATGATCGCCGGGGCCATCGCGGAGGACCAGCCCAGATAGTTCAGCTCCAGCGAGGCCAGCAACTCGTCGATGTCCTCCGCGCTGAAGCCGCCCCGGTAGTCGACGTCGTCGACGTACCGCGGGGAGGGGGTGACCAGCACCAGCGCTCCGATCCGGTCGGGCGCCGCCTTCGCGGCCAGTACCCCGATCATGGCGCTGACCGAGTGCCCCACGAACACCGCCCGATCGAGATCCAGCTCCTCGCAGACGTCCACCACGTCGCTCGCGTAGCCGTCCAGTGACGAGTAGCGCTCCTCGCTCCAGGCGGAGAGGTCGGAACCGCCCGAGCCGACGTAGTCGAACAGCACCACCCGGTACGTGTCGACCAGCGCCGGAACGGTCAGGCGCCACAGGTTCTGGTCGCACCCGAAGCCGTGGGCGAGCACCACCACCGGGCCCTGCGGGTTGCCGGTGACAGTGATGTTGTTCCTGCGCCGGATGTCCATGGGAACCATCCTCCCAGCACCCGCCCCGCGCTACGACCCGGCGGACGGACCGGCGCACGGACCGGCCCCGGGGGCAGCCGGACGCCGACCGGGGCAGGCCGCCCGGGGCCGCCGCCCTCCCGCCGCGCCCCTCAGCTCCGCGATCCCCGCCGGCTTCGCCGGGTCCACCGAGGCGCTCCGTCGCGCGCGTGGCGTCGGTCGGCTCTCCGCCCCGCGCACACTCCCCGCACACGGCGGTCGCGGACCCGGGCCCTCCCGTCCGGGCGGCGGGCGGCACGGAGGCACGTGTCACTTGGTGCTCTTCGCGGGGCTTGCGGGGGGCGTGAAGTGGGCAGAGACCTGCGGGAAGAGCTGTGGTGATGGCGTCCGGGTCATGCGGCGGGAACACCTGAATCACCACTTCGAGTGAAACTCTGGCCAGTGCTTGTTTTGTGCCACTCACGGTTGCGACTCTGTAGCGGTCTGTCAACGTGTTGGGAGTGGCCAGTGACTTTCGGTGAGCAGCCTGCCTATCTGCGCGTGGCGAGCGATCTGCGGGAGAAGATCGTCAAGGGTGCGCTGCCGCCCCATACCCGTCTGCCGTCCCAGGCGCGCATCCGCGAGGAGTACGGCGTCTCGGACACCGTCGCGCTGGAGGCACGCAAGGTCCTCATGGCCGAGGGGCTGGTGGAGGGGCGTTCCGGCTCCGGTACGTACGTGCGGGCGCGTCCGGTGCCCCGCAGGATCGCCCGGTCCGGTTACCGCCCGCAGATCGGGGCCAGCCCGTTCCGTCAGGAGCAGAGCGCGGAGGGCGTGCGCGGCACCTGGGAGTCGAGGAGCGAGCAGGAGGAGGCCGGTCCCGAGGTCGCCGCGCGCCTCGGTATCCAGCCGGGGGAGCGGGTGATGCGCACCCGGTACGTCTTCCGGGACGCGGGTGAGCCGATGATGCTCTCGACCTCCTGGGAGCCGCTCTCGGTCACCGGACGGACCCCGGTGATGCTCCCCGAGGAGGGTCCGCTGGGCGGCTGCGGGGTGGTCGACCGCATGGCGGCGATCGACATCGTGGTGGACAACGTGACCGAGGAGGTCGGCGCCCGGCCGGGGCTGGCGGACGAACTCGGCGACCTCGGCGGGGTGCCGGGTCATGTGGTCATGGTCATCGCGCGCACCTACTACGCGGGCGGACAGGCGGTCGAGACCGCCGACGTGGTCGTCCCTGCCGACCGCTACCGCGTCGCCTACCACCTGCCGGTCAGGTAGTCGCCCGACCCGCCCGCCCGACCCGCCCGCCCAGACCGCCCGACCGCCCCGACCAGCCCGACCGACCCGATCGGCCCGACCGACCCGAACGGCCCTCACCGGCCCGATCCGTCCGACCAGCCGCGCGGTCCGACCAGCCGCGCAGCCCGCCGACCGCCCGTCCCCGTCCCATTCCCCCGTCCCATTCCCCGTCCCCGGCCCGTCCCCGTCCCCGGCCCGTCCCCGCCCGCGACGCGTCCCGTCGCGGGCGGTCGACCGGTGTGCGGTGATGCGCGTCCGCCGGAGGTGACACAGACTTAACCCCCCGTCACCTGCCGTAACCCCCGGGCAATGCCCCGCGACCGCGGCCCGTCATGTCCGGCTCCTACCTTCCGGTCCGTCGCCGCACCAACGGACCGACGGACGGGAAGCCCATGACGGACATCGCACCACCCACCACGGCCGAGACCCCGCACCCCTCGTCGCCGCTCCCGGAGTCGCAGCAGGACGCGCCCCGGCCCGCCGAGGGCGCGTCCGGCTCCGGTGGGCCGGCCCGCAGTTACGCGGCGCTGGCCGCCGACGAGAGCCGCGAGGATTATTCGCTGCGTTACGCCCCGCACTCCTTCCGCCGTTGGTCGCCCGGGACGGTCGCGGGTACGGCGCTCGGGGGCATCGCCTACCTCGCGGATTTCGCGATCGGCGCGTCGATCGTCTTCACCTACGGCTTCACCAGTGGTTTCGCGTCGATCCTGACCGCCGCCGCGATCATCTTCCTCACCGGCATCCCCATCGCCCGGGCCTGCGCGAAGTACGGGCTGGACATGGATCTGATCACCCGGGGCGCCGGCTTCGGCTACTTCGGCTCGACGCTGACCTCGCTCATCTACGCGTCGTTCACCTTCATCTTCTTCGCGCTCGAAGGTTCGATCATGGCGCAGGCCATGCACCAGGCGATCGGGCTCCCGGTCCAGCTCGGCTATCTGCTCACCACGCTGATCGTGATCCCGATCGTGTTCCGGGGCATGGGCGCGCTGGCCAAGGTGCAGGCGTGGACCCAGCCCGTCTGGATCATCGGCATGATCCTGCCGTTTCTGGTGCTCGCCTTCGAGGCCCCGGACGCCTGGGGCTCGTTCAGTTCCTTCGGCGGTACGGAGGGGGCCGGTGCGGGCTTCTCCTGGCTCGGGTTCGGTCTCGGCACCGGGGTGGCGCTCTCACTGATCGCGCAGATCGGCGAGCAGGCGGACTACCTGCGCTTCATGCCCGCCAAGACCGAGGCGAACAGACGGCGCTGGAACCTCGCGGTGCTCGCCGCCGGACCCGGCTGGGTGATCATCGGCGCCGCCAAGCAGCTCGGCGGCGCGTTCCTCGCCTTCGTCGCGCTGGAGGCGGTCGGCACCACGCACGCGCTGGAGCCGATCGCCCCGCAGATCGAGGCGCTCAAGCCCTGGCTCGGTGGCTTCGCCCTGCCGGCCGCGGCGGTCTTCGTCCTCGTGTCGCAGGTGAAGATCAACGTGACGAACGCCTACAGCGGCTCGCTCTCCTGGTCGAACTTCTTCTCCCGTCTCACCCACCGGCACCCCGGCCGGGTCTGGTACATCTTCCTCAACCTCGCCATCGCGCTCACGCTGATGGAGATGAACATGTTCGCGGCCCTCAACAAGCTGCTGGGCTTCTACTCCAACGTCGGCATCGCCTGGATCGCCGCCGTCGCCGCCGACCTGGTCATCAACAAGCGGATCGGGCTCAGCCCGCCGTACATCGAGTTCAAGCGGGCGTACCTCTACGCGGTGAACCCGGCGGGCTTTGGTGCGATGGTGATCGCCTCGACCGTCTCGATCCTGGCATTTTTCGGCCTTTTCGGTCAGTACCCGGAAGCCTTCTCGACCTTCATCGCCGCAGGGCTCGCGGTCACGCTCTGTCCGCTGATCGCCTGGGCGACGAAGGGCAAGTACTACCTGGCCCGGCCCAATCCGGTGAACGGTCCGGACGTGGTGGTCGAGGACATCACCGCCACCCACACCTGTGCGGTCTGCGAGACGGCGTACGAGCTGCCGGACATCGCCGACTGCCCCGCCCACGCGGGACCCGTCTGTTCGCTCTGCTGCTCACTGGACGCCACCTGCGGTGATGCCTGCCGGAAGGCGCCCGCTGCCGGACCGGTGCTGATGCCGCTGCCCACGGTCCGGGCGGCCGGTTCCGTCCCGGCAGCACGGCCGGGCTCGCGGCCGGTGTGACCTACTCCCGCGAGGCGCGGTAGGGTCCCGTTCCCTCCTCCGGGGGCGCATCCGGACGGATGCGCCCCGTGTATGGCCGGTTCCGTATCCCTTTGTGCGATTACGCATTCGCTGAGTGAAGGTCAGGCGTACGCTCCGGCATATGCGCACAGCGATTTCCTGGGGATCGTCCTATGAGATGTGCAGACCGGTGGGGAGAGGGGCAGCATGCTCGGGAGGAGCACGATGAGTGACAGCGCGACTGTCCTCCCGTGGCTGGTGATACGGCAGGACATCAACGGCAGTACGTACCGTGTCGGCCGCTACGCCACGCAGGAAGAGGCGCAGAAGGTCGCGGACGGGTTCGACACCCGGGAGCACCAGCAGCTCTACTGGGTCGAACGCGCGGGTGAGACCGCCCGCCCCTGAACGACCCGCGTCCCCGGCGGCCGGGCGCCCTCCCTGACCAGGGGGTGCCCGGCCGCCGTCGTACGCCCCGACGGTGCCGCGGACATGCCGTCGACGCCCGGCGTGCGCAGCCTGCACGCCCGAACCGGTGTGCGCCCCCGGGCTCGGAACGCGCCTGCGCGCGGAGGTAAGGTCCGCCCTGACCGGCCTGATCGCCAGGCCGGGGAACGAAGGCGGAGCGATGCCGGCCCTGATCGACACGGTGGCGTGGGTACGAGTGGAGAGCGGCAGGATTCTCTGCGCGCGGTCGAAGGGGAAGGACGTCTTCTACATCCCCGGCGGCAAACGGGAAGCGGGGGAGAGCGACCTCCAGACCCTGCTGCGGGAGGTCGAGGAGGAGCTGGCGGTGACCCTCGATCCGGCGACCGTCGTGCACGCGGGTGTCTACGAGGCGCAGGCGCACGGGCACGCGGACGGCGTGGTGGTCCGGATGAGCTGCTACTACGGGGACCACGAGGGCACTGTGGTCGCGAGCAACGAGATCGACGAGGTGGCCTGGTTCACCTACGCCGACCGGCCGCTCGTCGCCCCGGTCGACCAGGTGCTCTTCGACGATCTCCACGCGGCCGGCGTGCTGGCCTGAGCCGCGGCGGCGAGCGGGCTGGAGGACGACCCCATGCACCCGTACGACCCATGGGTCACGATCCGTGGTAGGTCGTAGCGAATCCTGGGTATGTCGGACAGGCCGGGTATGCCGGGTATGTCAATGTTGACCCCTCGCGTGATGAATCCGCTGTCGGCCCCGGGAAGTGATCGGCGTGATCGATACCGAAGGCGGCAGCGCCGAGTGGTCCTTCCCCGCTGAGCCGGGCTCCGTGCGGGGCGCGCGGAACGCGGTGCGCGAGACGCTCCGCGCCTGGGAGCTCGGTCCGCCGGTCATCGACATCACGGTGCTCCTCGTCAGCGAGCTGGTGACCAACTCGCTCCGGCACGCCACCGGCCCCATCGGGGTCCGCCTCGTACGGCCCGGTGACACCCCCGCGGACGTTCCGGACGCCACGGCCGACGGTCACGGCCTGCTGGTGGAAGTGTCCGATCCGCTTCCGGAACTTCCCACCCGGCGCAGGGCCGGCCCGGACGACGAGGGCGGCCGGGGGCTCCAACTGGTGGCCTGTTCCGCACGCCGGTGGGGGACCCGTAAAGGAAAGAGTGGCAAGACGGTGTGGTTCGAGCTGCCTCTGTCTGGTTAGGAGTGGAGGGGGAGCACAGCGATCACCTGAGGTCGGGGCCGCCGACGAGAAGGACTGAGACCTTGCTGTGATCGTGAACGCCGTGTCGGGAGTGGCCGTAGTGCTGAATACTGCGCACATGACCGGTCCGGTGTGTGAGCTGGAGGGGACGGTCGCGTGAGCGAGATACCTGGGACAGCGGGCGACATCGTGTGGCAGAGCAGCCCGCCTGGCTCGATATACGAGTACATCAGGGTTGCCTCCTTCTCGATCGGCCCGGACGGCCTGATCGAGCAATGGAGCGGAAGGGCCGCCGATCTCTTCGGCATGGGCCCGCACGAGGTGATCGGCCGTGATCCCGTGGAGGCATTCATGCCTCCCGAGCTGCGCCGCAGCGGGCACCGGCAGATCCGCGAGATCCTGGACGGCAAGGAGTGGACGGGCCTCGTCCCGTTCCGGGTACCCGGCGAGCGCGAGGTACGCGGGCTCGCCGAGGTCTACGTCATGCCCAGCGTGACGGCCGCCGGGGAGCGGACCGCACTCTGCATCGTGGTGGACGTGCGCGCGCTGCGTGGCATCGAGACGGACCTCGCAGCCTCGCAGGCGATTTTCGGCCAATCCCCCTTCGGGTTCGTACTGTTCGGCAAGGACCTCTCCGTGGTCCGTGCGAACGAACGATTCGCCACCGTGTTCGGCGGCATGGCCGCCGACCACCGGGGGCGCCGGGCCGAGGACTATCTGTCCCGCCCCGAGGCCGACCGTCTGACGGAGACCCTGAAGCGTGTGCTGGCCACCGGGGAGTCCGTCACCGACCTCCGGCTCATCGGGACGGTCCCCGGCGACACCGACCGACGCCACTGGTCGATGAACCTCTACCGGGTGCACACCGGATCGGGACGGCCCACCGGCGTCGCCGGACTCGCCACCGACGTCACCAGCCGGCACATCGCCGCCCGCGAGGCAGCCAGTGCCCGGCGCAATCTCCGGCTGCTCAACGAGGCCAGCGCCCGCATCGGCAACTCCCTCGACCTGGAGACCACCGCCCGCGAGCTGCTCGACGTCGCCGTTCCCGGCTTCTGCGACCTCGCCACCGTCGACCTCTTCCCCGCCGTGCTCACCGGCGCCGAGGCCCCGCCCGCCGGCGGCCCCGCGGCCGAGCCCGGTGCGGCCTCGCCCGAACTGCGCCGGGTCGCCCAGGCCAGCGCGGTCTCCGACGCCCACCCCCGGGTGCCCGGGCAACCGGGCGCACAGGTGCCGGGCGCGCGGTCGGGCGATCGGGCGGCCGACGAGCGGCCGACGGGCCGGGCCGGGCCGGACGCGGGAGAGCCCGCCCTCGGAGCCGTCCACCGGTACCCGCACGCCTCCGCCGGCGCCACCGCCCTGCGCACCGGGCGCGTCCACGAGGCGCCCGGTGACGGCCTCGGGTTCGTCCGGTCCACGCTCGCTGTGCCGATGGTCGCCCACGACACCGTGGTCGGGCTCGTCCGCTTCTCCCGCGCCAAGGGCAGCGAACCCTTCGGCGAACGCGACCGGGACCTGGCCGGCGAACTGGCCGCACGCGCCGCCGTCTGCATCGACAACGCACGCCTCTACCGCCGCGAGCACGAACGCGCCCTGATCCTCCAGCGCAGCCTGCTCCCGCCGGGCGCCCCCGAGGCGGCGGGCCTGGACATCGCCTGTCGCTACCTCCCCGGCAACGCGGCCACCGAGGTCGGCGGCGACTGGTTCGACGTCATCGAACTGCCCGGACACCGCACGGCGCTGGTCGTCGGCGACGTCATGGGGCGCGGGCTGCGCGCCGCCGTCGCCATGGGCGAACTCCGCACCGCGGTGAGGACTCTCGCCCTGCTGGACCTGGAGCCCGCCGAGGTGCTCTCCGCGCTGGACGAGGTCGCCCGCGGCCTCGGCACCCCCGGCGGCGGCGACCGGCCCGAGGGCGGGGGCACCCAGTGGCCTTCCCGCGCCCTCCAGAAGTCCCGCGAGGCGGACCTCTCCGAGGTCTACCTCGCGACCTGCGTCTACGCGGTCTACGACCCGGTCACCCGGCGCTGCACCTTCGCCAACGCCGGCCATCTGCCGCCGGCCGTCGTCGAACCCGGCCAGGAGGCCCGGCTCCTCGACGTACCGCCGGGGATGCCGCTCGGCGTCGGCGGCGAACCCTTCGAGGAAGTGGTGGTCGAGCTCGCCGAGGGCTCCCTGCTCACCCTTTACACGGACGGCCTCGTGGAGTCGCGCAACCATCCACTGGACGAAGGTCTCGAGGCGCTCCGTACCGCCCTCACCGGACCCCGGATGCGGCTGGAGGCTGCCTGCGACCACGTGCTGACCGCCCTGGACACCCGGCACGGCGAGGACGACATCGCGTTGCTGATGGCCCGCATCCAGGGGCTGCCCGAGGAAGCGGTCGGCGACTGGACACTGCCCCGGGAGCCGCGTTCGGTCGGCAGGGCCCGCGAACTGGCCCGCCACCGGCTGACCGAGTGGAACCTGGACGACCTGGTGGACACCACCGAACTCCTGGTCAGCGAACTCGTCACCAACGCCCTTCGCTACGGAGAGGGCGAGATCCGGCTCCGGCTGCTGCGCGACCGCACCCTGGTCTGCGAGGTCTGGGACGCCGGCCTCGTCCAGCCGCGCCGCCGCCGTGCCCGCGACACCGACGAGGGCGGCCGGGGGCTGCAACTCGTCGGGCTGCTCAGTGCTGCCTGGGGGTCACGGCGCACCCCTCTCGGCAAGACCGTCTGGTTCGAGCTGGCCCTGCCGGACGGGCAGCCCGCCGCCGAACTCTCGGTGGAACAGCTGCTCAGCATGTACTAGGGCCGGCGCGCGGCCAGGCACGTACTTACACGAGGAACGCGAGGGACGAACCGGCGGAAAGGGGCGGGGTGGGAGCGTCTGCTGCCCCGCCCGCCCTCAGGAGGGGGTCTTCAGCGCGGCGAGACGCGCCTCGACCTCCGCGCTGTCGCCCAGGGAGTCCAGCTGCTCGAACTGCGCGTCGAGCGAGGAGGCGGCCAGCTCCTGCTTGCCCACCGCCTTCGCCTCCTCGCGGCGTACCTTCTCCTCGAAACGGTTCAGCTCGCTGGTCGGGTCCAGCACGTCGGTGGACTTCACCGCGTCCATCATCCGGTTCTGGGCCTGCGCGGACGTGGCACGGGCCACCAGTTCGTCCCGCTTCGCCTTCAGCTCCCCGAGCTTCGCCTTCATCCGGTCGAGCCCCGCCCTGAGCTTGTCGACCACCTCGGTCTGCGAGGCGATCGTCGGCTCGGCCGTCCGCGCCTCCTTCTCCGACTGGAGCTGGCGGCCCAGGGCGACCTTCGCGAGGTTGTCGAACTTGTCAGCCTCCGCCGCCGCGCCGGCGGCCCGCAGCTCGTCCGCCTTGCGGCTGGCGGCGAGCGCCTTGCCGCCCCACTCCTTCGCCGCCGCCACGTCCTCCGCGTGGTCCTGCTCCATCAGCCGCAGGTTGCCGATGGTGGCGGCGACCGCCTGCTCGGCCTCCGCAATGTTGTCGGTGTAGTCGCGGATCAGCTGGTCCAGCATCTTCTGCGGGTCCTCGGCCTGATCGATGAGCGCGTTGATGTTGGCCTTCGCGAGCTGGGTGACTCGGCCGAGAATCGTCTGCTTCGACATGGGAGCTCCTCTCATGGAGTGGGAACGGTCGGACGGGTGGGCGGCGCGGCTGTGGGCGCGCGGGGGGTGGTCCAGAGGCGGTGCGGGGGTGGTGCGGGGCGGTGCGAGGGTGGTCAGAAGCGGCCACCGCCGCCTCTGCGGCCGCGCGTTCCCCCGCCACCGAAGCTGCCGGGCCCCGCGCCGCCGAATCCACCACCGCCGAACCCGCCGCCACCGCCGAGCCCCCCTCCGAACCCGCGGCCACCGCCCCGCCCGCCGCCTCCGAGGATTCCGCCGAGGAGGATGCCGCCCAGCACCGCCCCGCCCATGCCGCCGCCCCCGCCCCGCATCCCGCCACCCGGCCCGGAGCGGCTGTCGAAGGCGCGTACGTCCTGCTCGGCCAGGGCCTGGGCCTGGCCGGCCAGCGCGTCGGCGCGCTGTGCTTCGGCGAGCGCGCGCTGCGGGTCGCCGCCGGCGGCCAGCTGCCCGGCCTGCTCCGCGTGGCGCTGGGCCTCCGCGAGCCGGGTACGGGCCTGGCTGCCGACCGCGCCCCGGTGCGTGGTGATGTAGTCGGCGGCGGCCGAGATCGCGGAGCGGGCGGTCAGCATCGCCTGGTCCAGCAGCGGACGGGCCCGGGCGTTGCCCTGGTCCCGTTCGCGGGCCCCGGCCAGCGACTCGTCCAGGACCGCGTCCGCCTCCTCCAGCCGGCGCAGCGCGTCGATCGGGTCGTACGGTCCGGCCGCCACCTCGCCGCGCACGTCCCTCAGCACCGCCTCCGCCCGGCCGATCCGCCCTTGGAGGTCGGCCGTGGACACGCCCTGCGCGGTGCCTCGCAGCAGCCCGTGCGCGTCGGCGAGATCCGTCTCCATCTCGTTGAGGGCGGCCGGGATGCGGGACGCCGCCTCCTCGACCTCGGCAGCCCGCCGCTCGACGGCGTCCACCAGAGTGGCCGCCTGGCGCACCGCGCTCTCCGCCGCCCGTACGAACACGGCGGCCTGCGCGTTGTCGCCACCGTCCACCGCCTGGCGGGCCTGGTTGAGGGTGGAGGTGGCGAAGAGCAGCCGCTCCTTGGCCTGTTCGACGTCGTCCGCGACGGGGGCGGCGGCCGACGGCGCGTACCGGGTGCGCAGCGCCTCCAGCGTCGATGCCGCCGTCGCGGTGCGGCCGGCGAGGCCGCGGAAGGTCGCCTCCACCTCCGCCAGCGCCTGCGGGGCGTTCTGTTCCAGAGCCCGCAGCCGGTCGAAGTCGGCCGACACCGCGTCGAGCTGCTCGTCGGCCGCGGTGCAGCGGCTGATGATCTCCTCCAGCATCCGGCGCTGGGCCGGCTCGTCCTCCGGGATCGCGTCGTCCAGTTGCTGGCGCAGCCGGAACGACGCGGTCAGCTCACTCTTGGCACGTGTCACCGCCGCGGCGAAGGGTGCCGCCGCCTCCTCGCCGAACTGGGCCGTGGCGAAGCCGAGTTCCTCCTCGCTGGTGCGCACCGCGTCGTCCGTGTCCACCAGCAGCTCCTTGGCCCGGGCGTCCAGCTCGGGCAGCGGGGCCGCTGGCTCGGCGGGCGCCTGGGCGCCCGGCGCCCCGGTGCCCCAGCCGGCGGCGGCCGGTGTCGTACGGGCCCGCGCGCGCCGCTTGCGCCGGGAGAAGGCGTAGGCCGCGACGAGGAGCACGGCGACGAGCAGGACCGCGGGAAGCAGGAAGTCACCGGCGTCCGTACCGCCCGACCCGCTCGACCCGGGATCGGCCGTGCCGGGGGAGAGGGAGGGGGAGGGCACCGGCTCGTCCGCGAGCACGGCCGCGTACCCGTTCGCCGCACCGATCGCCGCTCCCGCCCAGTCGTTCACCCGCAGCGCCGGCACGATGGCGGTGCTCGCCACCTCCCTCAGCTGCGTGTCGGTGAGCCGGGACCCCTCGTCCACGGAGTACGCGTACTGCCGGTCGTGGGTGGCGACGGCCAGCAGCACGTCGTCCTGGCCCAGACCGTTGCGGTCGGCGGTCTCGTCGGCCCAGTTCTGCGAGGAGCGGCCGGAGAAGTCGCGTACGTAGACGACGAAGAGCTGCACCCGCCGCTTGTCGAAGAGTGAGTCGAGGGCCGCCTCCACCTCCCCGGTACGGTCCCCGAGCGCGCCGGTGCGGTCGGTGATCTGCCCGTCGCGGGAGAGCGTGACGGGGTTGTCGGCCCGCGCCGGAGCCGCGGTCCCTGCGGCCAGCCAGCAGGCCGCGAACAGCACGCCGAGCAGCGCCCGGCAGGGCCGGGAGCTGCGGATACGACTCGGAAGAGGCGTCACATCCAGGAGGCTATGACCAGGTTTCGCACCCCGCGACCCGAGCATGGGACGGGCCGCCGGGCACGAGGCCCGCGGGGCCGGTCGGGGGACGGGGGCGTGTGCAGTACCCGCGCCGCGGGCGTCACCCGGTCCGACGGCTGCCGCGCAAGGCATGGCCCGCGCCCCTCACGAGGAGGCCGGTCAGGAGCAACAGGCTGGAGAGCAGGCTCACCGACGGAGTGTTCCCGAACGTACTGCCGCCCCGGATCAGCAGGACCGTGCCCCGGGTGAGCAGGGCGACGGCCACCACGAGCCGGCCCCAGCCGTAGAGGTGTACGCGGTGGACCCGTCCCCCGGTGGAAGGGGAGTACCCAGCCCCGGGCGATCGCGGCCGCTCCGGAGGCGCCGATGAACAGGGCGAGCGCGACGGTCGGTATGCCTACGGAGAACCTCATGGTCGTCCGGCCGACGGTGTGATCATGGCACCCGCCGCGGCGGCCCTCCATGGGCTGCGCGGGTCCCCACGAGGCGATGGGGCGGGAGGCCGGCGAAGGCCGGATCGCCGAGATCCATTTCGACAGGCAAACTTGCAAGATGCTCTACCCATCTTCTACCGTGCACATATGCCCGATACGACCGAAAACCCAGCCGCCCGGCCCGCCATGCCCCCCGCGGACGACTCCGCTCCGGACGTGCTGGCCGTGCGGCTCGCGGCGGTCGTGGGCCGGTTGCTCCGCAAGTTGCGCACCGAGTCCGCGGAGAGCCTGCTCACCCCGTCGCAGCGGTCGGTCCTGGCCCGGCTGGAGAGCGACGGACCCGCCACCACGGCGGCCCTCGCACGGGCGGAGTACGTACGTCCGCAGTCCATGCGGCTGACGCTCGCCGCGCTGGAGAGCCAGGCACTGGTCGACCGGGCCCCCGACCCCGAGGACGGGCGGAAGTCGCTGGTCTCGGTCAACGACGCCGGCCGGGCCACCCTCGCCGGGCTCCGGGCGGCCAAGCACGACTGGCTGACCGAGGCGCTCACCGCGGAGTGGGACGAGGCGGAACGGCAGGCCGTCGCGGAGGCGGTCACACTCCTCGGCCGGCTGGTCGAGCGGTGAGCGCCGCGCGCGGCGCGCAGGCCACGACCCCGCCGGCCCTACCCGCGGCGGCGACCGGAACCCACGGTCCCGCCGCCCCGGTCAAGGGCACCGCGCCCCCGGCCCCGGATGCCGGGACCCCCGGCTTCGGCGCCCGGCTCACGGCGCCCCTGCTGATCGGCTCGCTGGTCAACCCGCTCAACACCACCATGATCTCGACCGCCCTGGTCGCGATCGGGCACAGCTACTCCGTGGGCGCGGCCGGTACTGCCTGGCTGATCTCCGTCCTCTACCTCACCAGCGCCGTCGCGCAGCCGGTGCTCGGCAAGCTCGCCGACTCCGTCGGCCCGCGCCGGGTCTTCGTCGCCGGGCTCGTCGTGGTCCTGGTCTCCGGACTGGTCGGCGCCTTCGCCCTCTCCTTCACCTGGCTGCTCGTCTCCCGGCTGCTGCTGGGCATCGGCAGCGCCGCCGCCTACCCGGCCTCGATGTCGATCCTCCGCCACGAGGGCCTGCGGGTCGGCCGTACGCCACCGCGCCCGGTCCTCGCACGGCTCTCGTTCGCCGCGGTCGGCAGCACCGCTGTCGGCCCGACGCTGGGTGGGGTGCTGGTGATGCTCGTCGGCTGGCGGGGCATCTTCGCGGTCAACGTGCCCGTCGCGCTGATCGCGCTCGTCACCGCGATCCGGTGGATCCCGGCCGACCGGCCCCGTGCGCGCGCCGAGGACGGCAGCCGGCCGAAAACCGCCATCGACCCGCTGGGCATCGGGCTCTTCTCCACCGCCCTCACGCTGCTCGCCTTCTTCCTGCTCGACCTGGCCCACCCGCAGTGGTGGCTGCTGCTGCCCTTCGCGGTGGTCGGTGCCGCGCTGGTCCGGTGGCAGCTGCGGACGGCCACCCCCTTCATCGACCTGCGGGCGCTCGTCTCCAACGGCCCGCTCACCCGTACCTACCTGCGGCACGGCCTCGGCTACCTGCTCGTCTACTGCGTGATGTACGGACTGACGCAGTGGCTGGAGGAGGTCCGCGGGTTCTCCTCCGGCGAGACCGGGCTGCTGATGCTCCCGATGTCCGTCGCCGCCCTGGCCTGCTCGCTCCTCGGGGCGCGTACGAAGGGCATCCGGGGGCCGCTCACGCTGGCCTGCCTGCTGCTCGCCGCGGGTGCCGTGCTGCTGGGCTTCCTCTCCGGGAGCTCCCCGCTCGTCCTGCTGCTGCTCGCGGGCGCCTGCTTCGGCGTCCCGCAGGGGCTGATCGGTACGAGCAACCAGGCGGCCGTCGCCCAGTTCTCCCCGGCCGAGTCCATCGGCTCGGCCGCCGGGCTCCAGCGCACCGCGCAGTACATCGGCGCGATCACCGCCTCCAGCATGATCGCCCTCGCCTACGGCCGGGCCGCCACGGACGCCGGCCTCCACCTCATGGCATGGATCGCCGCCGGGCTCGGGGTACTGCTGATCGTCCTGACCCTCATCGACCGGGCGTTGCGCACCCCGCACGCCCCCTGAGGCCGCGCGCCCCCGACGGGCCGCCGCACCCACGGGCCACACGCAACCGACCGACCACACGCACCCGACCGACCGCACCGCCGGGCCCGCAGCGACGGGCCGCACCACCCCTCAAGGAGTACGTCCCATGACCGCCACCACCCTCGACGCGAAGACCGCGCTCGTCGTCATCGACCTGCAGAAGGGCATCCTGGAGCTGCCGATCATCCACTCCGGCGAGGAGATCGTCGCCAAGGCGGCCGAGCTCGCCGAGGCTTTCCGCGCCAAGGACCTGCCCGTCGTGCTGGTCCGGGTCACCGGCGGCGCCCCGGGCCGAACCGAGGCCGGCCACGGCGGCGGCGGCCGGCCGCCGGCCGACTGGGCCGACCTGGCCCCCGGCCTCGGCCGCCAGGACAGCGACATCGTCGTCGCCAAGCAGCGGTGGGGCGCCTTCTACGGCACCGACCTGGACCTCCAGCTGCGCCGCCGCGGCATCACCCAGATCGTGCTGCTCGGCGTCGCCACCAGCATCGGTGTCGAGTCCACCGCCCGCTTCGCCCACGAGTACGGCTACCACGTCACCGTCGTGACCGACGCGATCAGCGACATGGACGCCGGCTCCCACGCCAACTCCGTCGAGAAGGTCTTCCCGCGCCTCGGCGAGACCGCCACCACCGCGGAGATCATCAAGCTCCTCGGCTGACCCCTCCCCGCACACCGGCCGTACGCGCTCCCTCCCCGCGTGCGGCCGGCACACGCGCACCCGTGCCCCGGGCCCCGGCGAAACGTCGGATCCGGGGCACGGGTGCGTCCGGAGTGAGCCCGGTGGCCGGCGCGACCGTCCGGCCCCGGCCGGCCGTACGCCCGTACCTCCGCGCGGGTGAGGTTTCCCGGTCGGCCGACGTGTCGGTGACGACCCACGCGCGCAGGCGCTTTCAGTGGGGAGGCGCAATCGGTGTGATCAACCGCTAATGCCACCAGATCATCAGGTAACTGTCATCCGGTCCATTCCGGTACGGGGTGGTCCGTTCCGGCCCCGGAGGTACCAGCCATGTCCCACGTCGGCGTCCCGCGCGGGACCGTCCGCAAGCGCCGCACCCTCGCGCTGTTCGCCGCGGGTGTGCTCACGATCCCGGCGCTGGCCGGCTGCGACTCCGGCGGGGAGAAGACCACCGCCCGGGTCCCCCAGGACATCGGCCCGGCCGCCCGCGGGGCGATCGCCCAGGGATCCACCCTGAACTGGGCCGTCGACGCGGTGCCCGCCACCCTCAACACCTTCCAGGCGGATGCGGACAGCTCCACCACCCGGATCACCGGCGCGCTGCTGCCGAACCTCTTCCCGCTCGACGCGGCGGGAGCGCCCAAGCTCAACCCGGACTACCTGGAATCTGCGAAGGTCATCGACCGGGAACCGAAGCAGGTCGTCCTCTACAAGCTCAACCAACGCGCGGTCTGGAGCGACGGGCGGGAGATCGGCGCCCCGGACTTCGTCGCCCAGTGGCGCGCGCTGAACGGCAAGGACACCGCGTACTGGACCGCGCGCAACGCCGGGTACGAGCGGATCGAGAAGATCGAACGCGGCCACGACGACCTCCAGGTCCGGGTCACCTTCGCGAAGCCGTACGGCGACTGGCGCTCGCTCTTCTCCCCGCTGTACCCGAAGGAGGTCATGGGCTCCCCGGACTCCTTCAACGACGGCGCGCGCACCACCCTGAAGAACACCGCCGGCCCGTTCAAGCTCCGCTCCGTGGACAAGGACAGCAAGACCGTCACCGTCGTCCGCGACCCCCGCTGGTGGGGCGGTGGGGCGAAACTCGACAAGATCGTCTTCCGGGCGGTCGCTCCCCGGGACCGGGGCGAGGCGCTCGCCGAGGGCACGGTGGACGTGGCCGACATCGACGGCCACGACGCACAGCGCATCCGCCTCGCCGCCCGCGACGACGGCCGCAACGGCCGCCCGCTCACCCACGGCCCCCAGGCCGACCTCACCCCCGCCGCCGCCCTGCGCTCCTGGGCGCTCGCCCACGGCTCCGACGAGGAGGCGGCCGAGATCGCACAGGCGTCCCGGGAGAAGGCCAAGGAGGCGATCGAGGCGTACGAGGCCGAGCAGGCGGGCCTGCGCTCCTACGTCGTACGCAAGTCCCTGGAGCCCGCGTACACCCAGCTCGCGCTCAACGGGGAGTCGGGCCCGCTGGCCGACGAGCGGGTGCGCCGGGCGGTGGCCCGCGCGCTGGACCGCCAGGAGATCGCCGACTCGGTCCTGAAGCCGCTGGGACTGCCCTCCGAGCCGCTCGGCAGCCACCTCGCCATGCTCGGCCAGCCCGGCTACACCGACAGCAGCGGCGCCATCGGCGACCAGGACACCGCGGAGGCCCTGGCCCTGCTCGCCGACGCGGGGTGGACACCGGGCGGCGCCCGGAAGCCCCAGGGCACCGAGGCCGGCAGCGAAGCGGAGAGGCCCGGAGCCGGGAAGACGTCGGCATCGGCCGACGCCGACGCCGACGCCGAGACTGACGCCGACGCCTCGGACGACGCGGACGAGGCGGACAGCGCGGACGGCGCGGCGGGCGCGCAGGGAACGGACTCCACGAAGCCCGACTCCGACAGCACCGCCCGGAGCACCGGCAAGGCGGCCGACACGGAAGGTACCGGGACGGCCTCCGAATCCGACGGCTCCGACAAGACCGCCGCCGACGAGACCGATCCCGACAAGACCGCCGCCGACGAGAAGGCCGACGCCGGCAAGGCGGGGCGCTACGTCGTCGGGGAGGACGGCAAACCGGGCGACGACGACTCCGCCGCCCAGGCCTCCCTCCGGGACCGGAAGGCCGGGGGTGCCCCCGGGCTGTACGCACCGGTCGGCACCGCCGCCCCCGCGGGCACCGCGGCCCCGGCCCGGCACGCTGCCGTACGGAGCCGGATCGGCAAGAACGGCAAGGCGCTGAGCCTGCGGTTCGTGCTCCCCTCGGGCGCGGAGTCGGCCTCCCTGCGCAAGGTCGGCGAGAAGATCGCGGCGATGCTCGACTCCGTCGGTATCTCCACGGTGATCACCAAGGTCTCCGACGCGAACTACTTCAAGGACTACATCGCCTCCGGCGCCTACGACCTGGCCCTGTACTCGTGGCCGGTCAGCGCCTACCCCGCCACGGACGGCCGTCCCATCTTCGCCAAGCCGGTGCCCGCCTCGGACGGTTCGCTCGTCGTCGAGCAGAACTACACGCGGGTCGGCACCGACTACATCGACCAGCTCTTCGACCGGGCCGTCGCGACGCTGGACGAGAAGGCGTCCCGGGACCTGATGAAGCAGGCGGACGCCCGGATCTGGGCCGCCGCGGGCTCGATCCCGCTCTACCAGCGCCCCCAGCTGGTGGCGGTCGACAAGAAGCTCGCGAACGTCGGCGCCTTCGGCTTCGGGACGCCGCGCTACCAGGACATCGGGTTCAAGGACAAGAAGGCCGCGGGCGCCCCGGCGCGCTTGACCGAGTAGCCCCGGACCCACGCCCGAGGCCCGTACCGACCCAGAGGAAAAGTGCCCGCCGGACCCCTCCGGCGGGCACTTCCGCGTGCGGTGGGGGACGGAGACCGGGGGTCCCGGGGCGAGGGTCGGGCGGGGGCCGTGAGGGCCTCAGCGGGCCGTCGGGGGTCGGTTCGCGGTCCCCCGGTGCCTGAATATCCGTTGAATCCTCGGGGAAGAGCGGTCTCGCGGATCGGCCCGGGAAGCCCCCCGTGCGGCTGGCCCGTACCATGGGACAAGCCGTGGCGTGTCAGCCCGGCGGGGCGTACGAGGACCTGAGACGGACTGCGACGCCTGATCCCACGATCCGAGAGAAGCGCATTCCACCCATGCCCACGCGCCACGACATCCGTAACGTAGCCATTGTCGCCCACGTCGACCACGGCAAGACCACGCTGGTCGACGCCATGCTCAAGCAGGCCGGCGCCTTCGCCGCGCACGCCGCCGAGAGCCTCGACGACCGCATGATGGACTCGAACGACCTGGAGCGTGAGAAGGGCATCACGATCCTCGCCAAGAACACGGCGGTGAAGTATCACCCCAAGGCCGGCGGCGAGCCGATCACGATCAACATCATCGACACCCCCGGCCACGCCGACTTCGGCGGTGAGGTCGAGCGAGGCCTGTCGATGGTCGACGCGGTCGTCCTGCTGGTGGACGCCTCCGAGGGCCCGCTGCCGCAGACGCGCTTCGTGCTCCGCAAGGCGCTCGCGGCCAAGATGCCGGTCATCCTCTGCATCAACAAGACGGACCGCCCCGACTCCCGCATCTCCGAGGTCGTCGACGAGACGTACGACCTCTTCCTGGACCTGGACGCGGACGAGGAGCAGATCGAGTTCCCGATCGTCTACGCCTGCGCCCGTGACGGCGTCGCCTCGCTGACCAAGCCCGCGGACGGCACCGTCCCCCCGGACAGCGAGGACCTGGAGCCGTTCTTCACCACCATCCTGGAGCACGTCCCCGCTCCGGAGTACGACGAGGCCGCGCCGCTCCAGGCCCACGTCACCAACCTGGACGCCGACAACTTCCTCGGCCGTATCGCGCTCTGCCGCGTCGAGCAGGGCGAGCTGCGCAAGGGCCAGACCGTCACCTGGATCAAGCGCGACGGCACGCACCAGAACGTCCGCATCACCGAGCTGATGATGACGGAGGCGCTCACCCGCAAGCCGGCCGAGGTGGCGGGTCCCGGCGACATCTGCGCCATCGCCGGTATCGGCGACATCATGATCGGCGAGACGCTGGCCGACCCCGAGAACCCGATCGCGCTGCCGCTGATCACGGTCGACGAGCCGGCCATCTCGATGACCATCGGCACCAACACCTCGCCGCTCGTCGGCAAGGGCGGCAAGGGCCACAAGGTCACCGCCCGCCAGGTGAAGGACCGTCTGGACCGCGAGCTGATCGGTAACGTCTCGCTCCGCGTCCTCGACACCGAGCGCCCGGACGCCTGGGAGGTCCAGGGCCGCGGTGAGCTCGCGCTGGCCATCCTGGTCGAGCAGATGCGCCGTGAGGGCTTCGAGCTGACCGTCGGCAAGCCCGAGGTGGTCACCAAGCAGATCGACGGCAAGACGCACGAGCCCATCGAGCGCATGACCATCGACTCGCCCGACGAGCACCTGGGCGCCATCACCCAGCTCATGGCGACCCGTAAGGGCCGCATGGAGACCATGACGAACCATGGCTCCGGCTGGGTCCGCATGGAGTGGATCGTCCCGTCCCGCGGCCTCATCGGCTTCCGTACGGAGTTCCTCACCCAGACCCGCGGCACCGGCATCGCGCACTCCATCTTCGAGGGCCACGAGCCGTGGTTCGGGGAGCTGCGCACCCGTCACAACGGTTCGCTCGTCGCCGACCGCTCCGGCACGGTCACGCCGTTCGCCATGGTCAACCTCCAGGAGCGCGGCATCATCTTCACGGAGGCCGGTACCGAGGTGTACGAGGGCATGATCATCGGCGAGAACTCCCGCGCCGACGACATGGACGTCAACATCACCAAGGAGAAGAAGCTCACCAACATGCGTGCGGCTTCCGCCGACACCACGGAGAACGTGGTGCCGGCCCGCAAGCTGTCCCTGGAGCAGTCCCTGGAGTTCTGCCGCGAGGACGAGTGCATCGAGGTGACCCCGGAGACCGTGCGCATCCGCAAGGTCGTCCTGGACGCCAAGGAGCGCGGTCGCACCGCGTCGCGCGCCAAGCGCTGATCATTTCCGGCACTGATCATTTTCGGCCACTGGCCGGTGCACGTCAGGGACGGGTTTGAGCCCGCTCCGATGCGTTGACATGAGGCCCGGCCTCCCGCAGACCTTGCGGGAGACCGGGCCTTCGTCAATTGATTTTCGTCACTTCGGTGTCCGGTTATCGGGCGTTGCTCTCCGGAACCTGTGTTAACAGTCCGTTTCGGGGGTGTCTGTCTGGACTCAGTTTGTCCGGATTTCGGTCACACGGCCTGTATCGATGTTGTCAAACCGAGACCCTTTAAGTGTGGTTTATGGCCCGGTCGTACTTAATAGTTGGCTCCATTGAGCTCGGGTCAATGGGTCAAGCACTGTGGGGAGTGCCGACTCACGAGCACACGGGGCACCGTTCTTACCGCCGTCAGGGGTGTCGGCGGACGAGCTGGTGCCGTACTGATTACGTGGACTCAGAGGAGGAACCCATGTGCGCTGCCTTCGGCACCGATGGGGGCTCGCCGTTTTGGACGGCGAGCCGGAACGATTTGGTTCATGGCGGCTCGCCCGGTCCCCTTGGCGGCCGCGGCCTCGGCTGACGCGCCTCAGACCCGTCCAACCGCTCAACTCGCGTTCCCAGGAGTGAAACCCACTCCCGGTGGCGCTCCTTTCGACCGCTGCGCGCCGTGGGGTGATCTCCGTCAGGTGCTGGTCGTGCCGTCGTGCGCCTGTCCGGTGCGCGGTCGGCTGAGGGGCCGCCACACAGCAGGCACGACGCGGTGAGTGCATCTGAACTCCACCGCGCAGCCTGTCAGGGCGCCGGTACCCGACATCTGTGAATGGACACATCATGACCAGTCCAATCGAGGCCGAGGACGCCACGGCCTCTGTCGCCTTGGACAAGACCGCGGCGACGACCGCGGCCGCCGAGGCCCCCGTCGGCCGCTCCCCGGGCCAGCTCATGTGGATGCGCTTCAAGCGCGACCGCACGGGAATGGTCTCCGCGGTGGTGGTGATCCTGTACTTCCTGATCTCCGCCCTCGCGCCGGTGATCGCGAACCTGTACGGCAAGAACCCCTACACGCTCTACGCCCAGGAGCCGGACTACCCGTTCCTGCTGGACGACTTCGCCATGCCGACCGGTACCTTCGGCGGTGTCTCGGGGGACTTCTGGTTCGGCGTCGAGCCGAACCTGGGGCGTGACGTCTTCACCATGCTGCTGTACGGCATGCGGACGTCGCTGTACTTGGCCGTCGTGCTCACCGTTCTCAGCGTGGTCACGGGTGTCCTCGTCGGCATGGTCGGCGGCTACTTCGGCGGCAAGGTCGACTACTGGCTGGGCCGGATCACGGACTTCTTCCTCGCCTTCCCGAGCCAGCTCTTCTTCATCGCCTTCATGCCCGTCGTGACCGCGCTGTTCGTCTCCCCCGCGGACGAGACCCCCACCTACCTGCGCGCCGTCGCGATCATCCTGGTGATGTGGTTCCTCGGCTGGATGGGCATGGCCCGCCTGGTCCGCAGTTCCGTACTCACGCTCCGGGAGCGGGAGTTCGTCGAAGCGGCGAAGGTGTCCGGGGCGTCCCGCTGGCGGATCGTCCGCAAGGAGATCCTGCCGAACATCGTGACGCCCATCCTGGTCCAGGGCACCTACATGCTGCCCAGCGCCATTCTGTCCATCGCGTTCCTCTCGTTCGTCGGTGTCGGTTTCGTCGAACCCACACCTGACTGGGGCCGGATGTTCGCCATCGGGTCCAAGATCTACGAGCAGGACCCGTCGTTCATGCTCTTCCCGGGCCTCGCCCTGGTGATCTTCGTCCTGGCCTTCAACCTTCTCGGTGACTCGGTCCGCGACGCGTTCGACCCCAAGACCGGACGATGACGTCCAAGGGCGGGGACGGCTGCCGCCCCCGCGCCGGGCAACCGGTTGCTCAGGCAGCACTTCTGGATAACAAACCGACAGGTAGGTACACCAGCATCATGAAGTCCATCCGATCACGCTCTACGCGTGTCATAGTCGTCGCCGCTGCGGCCGGCTCCCTGGCGCTGACTGGTTGCTCTTCGAACGACAGTGGCAAGGGCAAGGACGAGTCGAAGACCGCGAAGGACGCGGCCGCCCAGTCCAAGCCCGTCGAGTACGCCGACGCGGCCGGCTCCACGGGCCCCGCGGAGGAGCTGGCGGGCGCCACGTCCGGTGGCACCATCGGTGTCTACCTGCAGTCGGACCTGACCCACCTCGACCCGGGCCAGATCTACGTCAGCGACGCCGGTCAGTTCGCCAACCTGGTGCACCGCAAGCTGACGAACTACCAGGAGGACGCCCAGGGCAACCTCACCGTCGTCGGTGACGTCGCTGCGGACTCCGGTGTCTCGTCCGACGGTGGCAAGACCTGGACGTACAAGCTGAAGGACGGCATCAAGGACGAGGACGGCAACGTCGTCACGTCCAAGGACGTCCGTCACACCATCGAGCGCCTGTACTCGAAGGTCATCTTCGACGGCCCGACGTTCATCCAGACGTGGCTCTCGGGCTCCGACTACCGCAAGGCGCTGCCGGACGGCCCCTACAAGGGCAAGCACCTGCCGGACTCGGTCCTGGAGACCCCGGACGCCCAGACGGTCATCTTCCACTTCGACAAGCCGCGCCCGGACCTGCCCCAGGCCCTCGCCATGGCGGGTTACGCGATCGTCCCCGAGAAGGACGACACCAAGGAGGCGTACGACAAGGCGCCGAAGGCCCTTGGCCCGTACAAGCTGGTCGAGTTCAAGGCCGGCAAGTCCATGAAGCTGGTGAAGAACACCAACTGGGACCCGAAGACCGACGCCGTGCGTCACCAGTACGTCGACGGCTACAACTTCACCACCACGGTCGAGCAGTCCAGCCAGACCAAGCGTCTGATCGCCGACCAGGGCGAGGCCAAGAACTCGATCCAGTTCACCACCTCGGTCGACCCGGCGCAGATCAGCGACGTCGTCAGCGACCCCGCGGTCAACAAGCGCACGATCAAGGGCTACCAGCCCTACGTGTGGCAGATGTCGTTCAACCTGACGCGTCTGAAGGACAAGAAGGTCCGCGACGCCATCACGTACGCCATCCCGAACCAGGCCATGATCCAGGCCGACGGTGGCAAGTACGGTGGTGAGCTGGCCGGTGGCCTGTTCGCGCCGACCCTGCCCGGCTACGACCCGGCCTACGACCCGTTCGGCAAGAAGAAGACGCCGAACGGCAACCTCAAGAAGGCCAAGGAGCTCCTCGCCGAGGCGGGCGTGAAGGCCGGCACCAAGATCACGTACGCGTACTCCAACACGCCGCGTGGGCAGAAGCAGCAGGTCATCGTCAAGGACGCGCTGGAGAAGATCGGCTTCGACGTCCAGGCCAAGGAGATCGACTCCGCGAGCTTCTACGAGCAGATCGGCAAGCTCGACAACCCGTACGACATGTACGCCACGGGCTGGGGCCAGGACTGGTCCTCCCCCTCGACGGTCGTCACCCCGGTCTACGACGGCTCGCTGGTCGCCGACGGCGCCTCGAACTACTCCCACATCAATGACCCGAAGGTCAACGCGCTCATCGAGAAGGCTCTGACCCAGGAGCCCACCGAGGCCGCGAAGACGTGGGAAGAGGCGCACCACTACATCGTGGAGCAGATCAACCCGGCCGCCCCGATCTACTACTCGAAGCAGCTCCAGCTCTTCGGCTCCAACATCGGTGGCGCCCGCTACAGCACCAACTCGAGCTACATCGACATCAACGACCTCTTCCTGAAGAAGCCGTAACGGGACACCGCTCCTGATCCGTGGGGGTGCGCGCCAGGCGGAGCGCACCCCCACGGACCCGCCCCACACAACCCCCGCCGCTTCCGAAGAGAGCAGCCTCCCGCGATGCTTCAGTTCCTCGTCCGCAGGTTGATCGGCGCAGTCGTCATCATGTTCCTGATCGGCGCCTTCACGTTCTTCCTGTTCTACACAATCCCCCAGGACTTCGCTCAGCTCTCCTGCGGCAAGAACTGCACGCCGGAGAACATCGCGGTCATCCGCGACAACCTCGGCCTCGACAAGCCGATCACGGCTCAGTTCTGGGACTTCATGAGCGGCATCGTCGTCGGCCGTGACTTCCCGGTCGGACACTGCCCCGCACCCTGCCTCGGCCAGTCCTTCAGTACGGGCGACTTCGTCTGGGACTCGATCATGGACCGTTTCCCGCTCACCCTGTCGCTCACCATCGGCGGCCTGGTCATCTTCCTGATCGTCGGGCTGGGCTCCGGCCTGCTGGCCGCCTGGAAGCGCGGCACCTGGATCGACAAGACCGTCAGCGGCGCGTCGATGCTCCTCAGCTCCTTCCAGATCTACCTCCTCGGCCCGATCGTGCTCGGCATCTTCGTCTACAGCACCGGCTGGATGGAGAACCCCAAGTACGTCCCGTTCATGGACAACCCGTGGAAGTGGGCCGTCGGCCTGGTGATTCCGTGGGCCGTCATGGCCACCATCTTCACCGCGCAGTACACGCGTATGGCCCGGTCCACGATGATCGAGCAGCTCCAGGAAGAGCACGTCCGCACCGCACGCGCCAAGGGCATGGCCGCGAGGTACGTCTTCTTCCGGTACGCCTGGCGCGGGTCCCTCGCTCCCATCGTCACGATCCTCGGCATGGACCTCAGCGGCCTTCTCGCGGGCGGCGTGGTCACCGAGTTCACCTTCGACCTGGCGGGGCTCGGGCGCCTCGCGGTGGACTCGTCGCTGACCAAGGACCTTCCGCTGACCATGGGCGTGATGCTGTTCGGAGCGTTCTTCATCCTGCTCCTGAACATCGTCGTGGACATCGCCTACGCCTACATCGACCCGCGCGTGCGCCTCGCCTAGGAGAACGACCGTGACCACACTGACCAAGACCGAAGACACGTCGGCCCCGACCGGGCCGGAGGGCTTCCTCTCGGTACGCGACCTGCGGGTGCGGTTCTCCACCGAGGACGGCATCGTCAACGCGGTCGACGGGCTCTCGTTCGACGTGGAGCGGGGCAAGACCCTCGGCATCGTCGGCGAGTCGGGCTCCGGGAAATCCGTGACGAACCTGGCCGTCCTGGGCCTGCACAACCCCCAGAGCTCCGAGGTGCTGGGCCAGATCGTTCTCGACGGCCAGGACCTCACCGCCGCCTCCGAGAAGGAGATGGAGCGGCTGCGCGGCAACAAGGTCTCCATGATCTTCCAGGACCCGCTGACGGCGCTCTCGCCCTACTACACGGTGGGCCGGCAGCTCGCCGAGCCGTACCGCAAGCACATGGGTGCCTCGCGGCGCGAAGCCAAGGACCGCGCCATCGAGATGCTGACCAAGGTCGGCATTCCGCAGCCCAAGACGCGGTTCGAGGACTACCCGCACCAGTTCTCGGGCGGTATGCGCCAGCGCGCCATGATCGCCATGTCGCTGATGTGCAACCCCGACCTGCTGATCGCGGACGAGCCGACCACCGCACTCGACGTGACCGTCCAGGCCCAGATCCTGGACCTGCTCAAGGACCTCCAGCAGGAGTTCGGGTCGGCGATCATCTTCATCACGCACGACCTCGGTGTCATCGCCAACATGGCGGACGACCTGCTGGTGATGTACGCGGGCCGGGCCGTGGAGCGCGGCAGCGTCCGCGAGGTCCTGCAGGCCCCGCAGCACCCCTACACCTGGGGCCTGCTGAGCTCGATGCCGCGACTCGGTGGAGACATCGGCCAGGCCCTCGCCCCGATCCCGGGGTCGCCGCCGAGCCTTCTCAACCCGCCGTCGGGCTGCCCCTTCCACCCGCGCTGCGCCTTCACCGACAGGGTGAGCGACTCGCGCTGCTCCGGGGAGCGGCCGACGCTTCCCGCCGGGCGGGGTGCGGCTTGCCACCTCACGTCGGAGCAGAAGCGCACCATCTTCATCGACACCATCAAGCCCCGGCTGGGTTAGGGAGACGCAGAGACATGAGTGAAAACGTCACTCTGCCTGAACAGCAGGGTTCCACGGACGAAGTGCGCGAGCGCCGCGAACTGCTCTCCGTCGAGGGCATGGAAATGCACTTTCCGATCTACAAGGGTTTCCCCTTCAAGCGCCAGGTCGGCGCGGTCAAGGCGGTCGACGGCATCGACCTGACGGTGTACGAGGGCGAGAGCCTCGGCCTCGTCGGTGAGTCGGGCTGCGGCAAGTCGACCACCGGCCGGATGATGACCCGGCTGCTGGAGCCCACCGGCGGAAAGGTCCTCTACGAGGGCAAGGACATCACCCACGCCAGCCGCAGGGAGCTGGCCCCGATCCGGTCCGAGATCCAGATGATCTTCCAGGACCCGTACTCCTCCCTCAACCCGCGGCAGACCGTCGGCACCATCATCAAGAGCCCGATGGAGGTCAACGGCATCAACCCGCCCGGCGGCCGTGAGGCCCGGGTGCGGGAGCTGCTGGAACTCGTCGGTCTGAACCCCGAGCACTACAACCGCTTCCCGCACGAGTTCTCGGGCGGCCAGCGGCAGCGCATCGGGGTGGCCCGGGCCCTCGCCCTGAAGCCGAAGCTGATCATCGCGGACGAGCCGGTCTCGGCCCTCGACGTGTCGATCCAGGCCCAGGTCATCAACCTGCTGCAGAAGGTGCAGCGGGAGATGGGCATCGCCTTCGTCTTCATCGCGCACGACCTCGCCATCGTGCGGCACTTCTCCGAGCGCGTGGCCGTGATGTACCTGGGCAAGGTGGTGGAGGTCGCGGACCGCGACTCCCTCTACAACCGCCCCCGGCACCCGTACACCCACGCCCTGCTCTCGGCCGTCCCGGAAGCGACGGTCGACAGCGGGCAGAAGGAGCGCATCCGGCTGGAGGGCGACGTGCCCTCCCCGATCGCGCCCCCGTCGGGGTGCCGCTTCCGTACGCGCTGCTGGAAGGCCCAGGACAAGTGCGCCACGGACGAGCCCCCGCTCGTCCAGATCTCCGGCAACCGCGAGGGCCACCTCACGGCGTGCCACTTCCCCGAGGACCCGACGGTCGAGCGGACGAAGGACATCATCATGGACCCGGCGCTGGCCGCGCTGGAGGACTGAGTACGGCACCCGTACGACGGGCCCGTGTGCGGGGAACGCTTCGGCGTTCCCCGCACACGGGCCCGTCGTCGTTGCGCCGTCCGGGGAAGGGACACGAGGCCGCACGACGGCATCCTGAGCGCCCGGTGCCGTCCGGGGCCGCGAATCCCGCCCCGTACGGGCGATGTGAACGTGCGACACCGGTGCACATGGGTTCCGATGGGCTGAGCTACCCACAGGACTCAGAGGAGGCACTTCATGCGCGGAGCCACACAGGCCAGGTGGGCCGCATGCGCGGTGGCCGTAGCGCTCACCGCGACGGCCTGCGGTGGGGGCGGCGACAGCGGTGGCGGCGGCGGCAGTGGCGCCGACGGGATCGTGAGTTCCTCCTGGGGCGACCCGCAGAACCCGCTGGAGCCCGCGAACACCAACGAGGTGCAGGGCGGCAAGGTCCTCGACATGCTCTTCCGGGGTCTCAAGCGGTACGACCCGAAGACCGGCGAAGCGAAGAACATGCTCGCCGAGAAGATCGAGTCCAGCGACGCCACGAACTACACCATCACCGTCAAGAAGGGCTGGACCTTCTCCAACGGCGAGAAGGTCACCGCGAAGTCCTTCGTCGACGCCTGGAACTACGGCGCCGCGCTGAAGAACAACCAGAAGAACGCCTACTTCTTCCAGTACATCGACGGGTACGACAAGGCCCACCCCGAGAGCGGCTCGGCCTCCGCCACCACGCTCTCCGGCCTCAAGACCACCGGTGACCTGACGTTCACCGTGAAGCTGTCGCAGAAGTTCTCGCTCTGGCCCGACACCCTCGGCTACGCCGCCTTCTCACCGCTGCCCCAGAGCTTCTTCGACAACCACGACGCCTGGCTCTCCAAGCCCGTCGGGAACGGTCCGTACACCATCGACCAGTACGCCAAGGGCTCGTCGATGAACCTGCGCCGCTGGAAGGGCTACCCCGGCGACGACAAGGCGCAGAACGGCGGCATCGACCTCAAGGTCTACACCGACAACAACACTGCCTACACCGACCTGACGGCGGGCAACCTCGACCTCGTCGACGACATCCCCGCCTCCCAGCTCACCAACGTCCAGTCCGACCTCGGCAACCGCTACATCAACACCCCGGCCGGCATCATCCAGACCCTCGCCTTCCCCTTCTACGACAAGGAGTGGGACACCGAGAACGGCCGCAAGGTCCGCCAGGGGCTGTCGATGGCGATCAATCGTGACCAGATCACCGACCAGATCTTCCACAAGACGCGGGAACCCGCCTCCGACTGGACCTCCCCGGTCCTCGGCAAGGAGGGCGGCTTCAAGAAGGGGCTGTGCGGCAAGGAGTGCGAGTACGACGCCGCCGAGGCCAAAAAGATGATCAACGACGCCGGCGGCATCCCGGGCGGCCAGCTCAAGATCTCGTACAACGCGGACACCGGCTCCCACAAGGAGTGGGTCGACGCCGTCTGCAACAGCATCAACAAGGCCCTGGACAACAACCGGGCCTGCGTCGGCGGCCCGGTCGGCACCTTCGCCGACTTCCGCAACCAGGTCTCCCAGCAGAAGCTGCACGGTGCCTGGCGCGCGGGCTGGCAGATGGACTACCCGCTGATCCAGAACTTCCTCCAGCCGCTCTACTACACCAACGCCTCGTCCAACGACGGCAAGTGGAGCAACCAGGAGTTCGACGACCTCGTGGACAAGGCGAACGCCGAGACCGACAAGGCCGCCGCGGTGAAGACCTTCCAGGACTCCGAGCAGGTGCTCGTCGGGCAGATGCCGGTCATCCCGCTCTGGTACCAGAACGGCAGCGCCGGCTACTCCGACCGCGTCTCGAACGTCGCCCTGAACGTCTTCAGCGTCCCTGTCTACAACGAGATCAAGGTCAAGTGACCCGCTGAAGCCGGTGGCCGGTGCGGAGCACCCGCACCGGCCACCCGGCTCGGTCCGTCCGGCTCGGTCCGTCGGGGGACCTCTGATCCTCAGGCGCCGGACACCGCCCCGCCGTCCCGGCCCCCGCTTCCGCCCCGACCCCCCGGAGCCCCACATGGGACGTTATGTGATCCGGCGGCTGCTGCAGATGATCCCGGTCTTCTTCGGCACCACGCTGCTGATCTTCCTCATGGTGAACGTGATGGGCGACCCCATCGCGGGTCTCTGCGGCGACCGCCAGTGCGACCCCGCCACCGCCGCCCAGCTGCGCGCCGAGTTCGGCCTCGACAAGCCGGTCTGGCAGCAGTACCTGACCTACATGGGTAACGTCTTCACGGGCGACTTCGGCACCGCGTTCAACGGGCAGAAGGTCACCGAGCTGATGGCCACCGCGTTCCCCATCACCATCCGGCTCACCGTCGTCGCCATCGTCTTCGAGATCATCATCGGCATCAGCCTCGGCGTCCTCACCGGCCTGCGCCGCGGCCGGCCCGTCGACACCACCGCGCTGATCCTGACCCTGGTCGTCATCTCCGTACCGACCTTCGTCACCGGCCTGCTGCTCCAACTGCTGCTGGGCGTGAAGTGGGGCATCATCAGCCCCTCGGTCTCCTCGGCGGCCCCGCTCGACGAACTGATCGTCCCCGGACTCGTCCTCGCCTCGGTCTCCCTCGCCTACGTCGCCCGGCTCTCCCGCTCCTCCATCGCGGAGAACGCCCGCGCCGACTACGTACGCACCGCCACCGCGAAGGGACTGCCCCGGCGCCGGGTGATCGTGCGCCACCTGCTGCGCAACTCGCTGATCCCGGTCGTCACCTTCATCGGTACGGACGTGGGCGCGCTGATGGGCGGGGCCATCGTCACCGAGCGGATCTTCAACATCCACGGCGTCGGATACCAGCTCTACCAGGGCATCCTGCGTCAGAACACCCAGACCGTCGTCGGGTTCGTCACCGTCCTGGTCCTCGTGTTCCTGGCGGCCAACCTGATCGTCGACCTCCTGTACGCCGTACTCGACCCGAGGATCCGCTATGCCTGAGCCGTACTCACAGGACGGGGCGATCTCACCGGCGGGCGCCGGCGGTCCCATGGACCTCGCCATGGAGGAGGGCGAGACCCTGGAGAAGCCGCCCGGCCACGACGGCGCGGGCCCCTCCGAGAAGCCCCGCAGCCTCTGGTCCGACGCCTGGCACGACCTGCGGCGCAACCCGGTCTTCATCGTCTCCGGCCTGATCATCCTCTTCCTGGTGATCATCTCGATCTGGCCGTCGCTCATCGCGAGCGGCGACCCGCTCCAGGCCGACCTGGCCGACGCCCAGAAGGGCCGTGAGCCCGGCCACCCCTTCGGCTTCGACCCCCAGGGCCGTGACGTCTACACCCGCGTCGTCTACGGCGCCCGCACCTCGGTCACCATCGGCGTCTGCGCCACCCTCGGCGTCGGCATCCTGGGCAGCGTCCTCGGCGGACTCGCCGGGTTCTTCGGCGGCGGCTGGGACGCCGTGCTCTCCCGGATCACCGACGTCTTCTTCGGCATCCCGGTCGTCCTCGGCGGCCTGGTCTTCCTCTCCGTCGTCACCAGCTCCACCGTCTGGCCCGTCGTCGGCTTCATCGTCCTGCTCGGCTGGCCGCAGATCGCCCGCATCGCCCGCGGCTCCGTGATCACCGCCAAACAGAACGACTACGTCCAGGCCGCCCGCGCGCTCGGCGCCTCCAACTCGCGGATGCTGCTGCGCCACGTCACCCCGAACGCCATCGCCCCCGTCATCGTCGTGGCGACCATCGCGCTCGGTACGTACATCTCCCTGGAGGCGACCCTCTCCTACCTCGGCGTCGGCCTGAAGGAACCCGCCGTCTCCTGGGGCATCGACATCTCCGCCGCGTCCAACTACATCCGCAACGCCCCGCACATGCTGCTCTGGCCCGCGGGAGCACTGGCGGTCACCGTGCTGTCGTTCATCATGCTCGGCGACGCGGTGCGCGACGCCCTCGACCCCAAGCTGCGCTGAGGAGTCCGCTGCCATGCTGCTGGAAGTGCGCGATCTGCACGTGGAGTTCCACACCCGGGACGGCGTGGCCCGTGCCGTCAACGGCGTCAACTACTCCGTGGCCGAGGGCGAGACGCTCGCCGTCCTCGGCGAGTCCGGCTCGGGCAAGTCGGTCACCGCACAGGCGGTCATGGGCATCCTCGACATGCCGCCCGGGAAGATCACCGGCGGCGAGGTCCTCTTCAAGGGCCAGGACCTGCTGAAGCTCAAGAAGGAAGAGCGGCGCAAGATCCGCGGCCGGGAGATGGCCATGATCTTCCAGGACGCGCTCTCCTCCCTGAACCCCGTGCTGACCGTGGGCGACCAGCTCGGCGAGATGTTCCGGGTGCACCGGGGGATGTCCCGCAAGGAGTCCCGCAAGAAGTCGATCGAGCTCATGGACCGGGTCCGTATCCCGGCGGCCAAGGAGCGCATCGGGAACTACCCGCACCAGTTCTCCGGCGGCATGCGCCAGCGCATCATGATCGCCATGGCGATGGCGCTGGAACCCGCGCTGATCATCGCCGACGAGCCCACCACCGCCCTCGACGTGACCGTCCAGGCCCAGGTCATGGAGCTGCTCGCGGAACTCCAGCAGGAGTACCGCATGGGCCTGATCCTCATCACCCACGACCTCGGAGTGGTCGCCGACGTCGCCGACAAGATCGCCGTGATGTACGCGGGCCGGATCGTCGAGAGGGCCCCCGTCCACGAGATCTACAAGGCCCCCGCCCACCCGTACACCAAGGGCCTCCTCCAGTCGATCCCGCGCCTGGACCAGAAGGGCCAGGAGCTGTACGCGATCAAGGGGCTGCCCCCGAACCTGCTGCGCATCCCGCCCGGCTGCGCCTTCAACCCGCGCTGCCCGATGGCCCAGGACGTGTGCCGCACGGACGAGCCGCCGCTCTACGACGTGGCCGAACACCGCGCGAGCGCCTGCCACTTCTGGAAGGAGACGCTCGATGCACGCTGACCACTCCGGGGGCCGCAAGGCGGCGCGCGAAGAGGGCGAGGTGGCCGCGACCCTCCTCTCCGAGTCGCGGCGGCTCTCCGCGTGGGCCGAAGGGGAACCGATCCTGCGGGTCCGCGAGCTCGTCAAGCACTACCCGCTCACCCAGGGCATCCTGATCAAGAAGCAGGTCGGTGCGGTCAAGGCCGTCGACGGGGTCAGCTTCGACCTCTCGGCCGGCGAGACGCTCGGCATCGTGGGGGAGTCCGGCTGCGGCAAGTCCACCGTCGCCAGGATGCTGGTCCACCTCGAACGTCCCACCGCCGGCACGATCCAGTACAAGGGCGAGGACGTCACCAAGCTCTCCGGCCGGGCCCTGAAGGCGGTGCGCCGGAACATCCAGATGGTCTTCCAGGACCCGTACACCTCGCTCAACCCGCGCATGACGGTCGGCGACATCATCGGGGAGCCGTACGAGATCCACCCCGAGGTCGCCCCGAAGGGCAACCGGCGGCAGCGGGTGCAGGACCTGCTGGACGTGGTGGGGCTGAACCCCGAGTACATCAACCGCTATCCGCACCAGTTCTCCGGCGGCCAGCGCCAGCGCATCGGGATCGCCCGCGGCCTGGCGCTCAACCCCGAGATCATCGTCGCCGACGAACCCGTCTCCGCCCTCGACGTCTCCGTCCAGGCGCAGGTCGTCAACCTGCTGGACCGGCTCCAGGCGGAGTTCCGCCTCAGCTTCGTCTTCATTGCCCACGACCTCTCGATCGTCCGTCACATCTCGGACCGGGTCGGGGTGATGTACCTCGGCCGGATCGTCGAGATCGGCACCGAGGAGGAGATCTACGACCACCCCACGCACCCCTACACGCAGGCCCTGCTCTCCGCCGTCCCGGTGCCCGACCCGGAGGCCCGCGAGCGCCGGGAGCGGATCATCCTGCACGGGGACGTGCCCTCGCCCGCCAACCCGCCCTCCGGCTGCCGCTTCCGCACCCGGTGCTGGAAGGCGCAGGAGCGGTGCGCGGTGGAGGAGCCGCTGCTCGCCGTCCCGGAGGCGTTCAGGACGGCGGGCGGGCCGGCCCGCCACGACTCCGCCTGCCACTTCGCCGAGGAGAAACGCGTGGTCGTGGTCGAGAGCGACCGGGTGGTGCCGCCCGGGACGGAGAGCGGCACCACCCGGGGCCGTCTCGGTGCTGCCACGGGAGGCGGCAGCACGGAGACGGCCCCGGGCAGCGGCACGGCCCCGGGCATCGGGAAGCCGGGTCCGGGTCAGGGCGGGGAGCAGGGACCGGGACCGGGGTCGGGGTCGGGCGGGGAGCCGGGAGAGCAACCGCCTGACCCCGGCAGGGCGTTGTAGCGGCTCCGGAGCCGGTCGGCCTGCCCGCGCACCGGCGGGGGCGGTGCCCGGAACATCGTTAACAGTGAGGCAACGCGCCTGTCGTCACACCGATATACGGACGCCGCACCATGAACAACGTACGGCCGTGCGGGTGCCGTGGACCGGCCGGGACGACTTCACGTCGTCCCGGCCGGTTTCCCGTTTCCGGGTACCCGGAGATCGTCCTCGGGATCGCTCCAGGGAGCGCTCGGGATCACCTGAAACCCCGGCGCGGGCCCCCTTGTCGGGCGGTCCGGGGCGGTGGAGTATCGCTCGCGTGACACTCACACGGGGCGCACGCATCACCGGTACGGCCCTCAGCGCCGTCCTCGCACTGATCACCGCGGGCTGGATCGTCCGGGACCTGCGGGCCCTCGACGGACCGGGCCCGCTCTGGGACCTCTGGTCGGGGGTGCCCGAGGGTTTCCCGGGCGGAGTGCCCGCCACCACCGGCGGCACGCTCGCCCTCTTCCTCGTCCAGGCGGTCACCGTTCTCGCCGTGCGCCGGTCACCGGTCGCCGCCGCCGCGCTGGTCGCCACCGGTGTCACCACCCTGCTGCTCCGGCTGCCCGGCGTCTGGACCATCGGAGCCGCGTGGATGGACGGCCGCTACCCCGACGAACTCCGCACCCGCGCGCTGATCGGCACATTCGTCACCCTGGCCGCCTCCCTCGCCATGATCGTCACCGCCGCGGCCGGGCGGCGGCCCGCCGAGGACGTGGGGCTCCCCGCGCCGACCTGGCCCGCGACGGGCACCGCGGTCACCGCCTTCTTCACCCTCAGCGCCTCGGGCGCGGTGCTGATCGCCTGGGAGATACGGCAGTTCTCCGTCTTCCCGGACGAGGCATACCCCGACTGGTACGTCGGCGGGCGGGTGTTCGGTGTCGCGCTCGTCGACGCACCGGCGGGCTGGTCCATGGTGGCCGTGGCGCTGCTCGCCCTGTTCGCCGCCTTCAGCTCACTCGCGCATGCCGTCCACTCCCGGCCGTTCGGCATGATCGCCGCGCTCTTCCTGCTGCTCACGGGCGGTCTCGGCATCGCCCGCTCGGTCCGGCTGGAACTCTTCGGGGAGTTCGCCGACCTCGGCACCGAAGGCCGGCTCACCCTCGCGTCACAGGTGTTCCTCACCCTCGCCGGAATCGCCGCGCTCGCGGTGACCGCCCGCCGGGGGCGGCCCGCCGAGGACGGACCCGGGCAGGGCTGGGGACCGGGCGCCCCGGGGTACGGCTACCCGCCGCCCGGTGCGCCCGGCCGGGCGCCCGGCTACGGCTACCCGTACCCGTCGGCCGCTCCGGACTCCGGGTACCCGACGCCTCCCGGCTCCCCGTACTCCCCGGCTGCCCCCGCCGCCCCGGATCCCGCTTCCGGGTACTCCCGGCCGGGTGGCTCCGAGCCGGGGTCCGGCCACCCGCAGGGCGGCGGCTTCGGACCGCCGCCGCCCTCGTCACCGCCGCCCGGCTGGTGAACCCCGCCCGGCCGGCGGATCCGGCCGGCCCGGCGGTCAGCCCGCCGCGGGGGCTCCGGCCGACGGCAGGCCCAGGGACCGCTTGAGGAACTCCACCTGGAGCAGCAGCAGGTTCTCCGCGACCTCCTCCTGCGGGGTCATGTGCGTCACCCCGCTCAGCGGCAGTACCTCGTGCGGGCGGCCCGCCGCCAGCAGTGCGGAGGAGAGCCGCAGCGAGTGCGCGACCACCACGTTGTCGTCGGCCAGGCCGTGCACGATCATCATCGGCCGTACGGTGTCCGCCGGTTCGGACAGGCCCTCGTCGGTCACCAGCGAGTTGTGCGCGTACACCTCGGGCTGCTCGGCGGGGTCGCCGAGGTACCGCTCCATGTAGTGGGTGTCGTAGAGGCGCTGGTCGGTGACCGGGGCGCCCACGACCGCCGCGTGGAACACGTCCGGGCGCCGCAGCACCGCGAGGCCCGCGAGGTAGCCGCCGTAGGACCAGCCCCGGATCGCCACCTTCGACAGGTCCAGCGGGAAGCGTCCGGCGAGCGCGTGGAGCGCCTCGATCTGGTCGTCGAGGGTGAGGACCAGGTTGTTGAGCACGGCCTTCTCCCAGGCGGGGGAGCGGCCGGGGGCGCCCCGGCCGTCCGCGACGACGACCGCGAAGCCCTGGTCGGCGAACCACTGGGAGGTGAGGTGCGCGTTGTGCGCGGCGACCACCCGGCGGCCGTGCGGGCCGCCGTACGGGTCCATCAGTACTGGAAGCGGACCGTCCGGCTCCTGATAGTCGGTGGGCAGCAGCACGGCGCACGGAATGCGCCGTGCGCCCCCCTCGGTGAGGGTGAGGCGGGGGCTCAGGCCGGGTTCCTGGGCGTGGCTCGCCACCTCCGCGACCTGCTTACCGTCCCGCAGCACCCGTACGGCCGTCCCCGGCCGGTCGAGTGAGGTGGAGAGCAGCACCGTGAGGGCGCCGGAACGGACCGCCGTGTGGACGCCGACCCCTTCCGACATCCGTTCGACGCCCCGTTCGCTCACCCGGTACACATGGCACTCGCCCAGCTCCGGCGCGGCGGCCTCCTCGCCCGCCACCGCCCGCACCAGGACGTCCGACTCCCCGACGTCCAGCACCTCCTGAAGGTGCAACTGCGCCCCCGTCAGCGCCCGGTCGCCCACGTGCAGGACCCGCGCCCCGCCCTCGTCCGAGATCCGCACGAGCCGCCCGTCCGGTGTCCACGCGGGCACCCCATGGAAAAGATCGAGCCACGCCGGGTCCTCGTCCACGTGCACGGTCCGGGTCGCCCCGGTCTCCGGGTCCACCGCCAGATACCGCTGGCCACGCTGGTCGCGCGCCTGCACCAGCATCAGCGGAGCGCCCGCCGACGACCAGTGCACCCGGGCCAGGTACGGGTAGCGCGCCCGGTCCCACGCCACCTCGGTGCGCCCGCCCGACAGGTCCACGAGAAAGAGCCGGATTTCGGCGTTGGGGGTGCCCGCCGCCGGGTAGGCGACCTCGGCCGGCTTGCGCTCCGGGTGCGCCGGATCGGCGATCCACCAGCGCTGGACCGGGCTGTCGTCCACCCGGGCCACCAGCAGCCGGTCCGAATCCGGCGACCACCAGAAGCCCCGGTGCCGGCCCATCTCCTCCTCCGCGACGAACTCCGCGAGCCCGTAGGTGAGGTGTTCCTCCTCCGGTTCGGCCACCGCCCGGTCGTCGGTCCCGTCCGCGCCGACCACCCGCAGCGCGCCCCGCGCGGCGTAGGCGACGTGCCGGCCGTCGGGGGAGGGGCGAGGGTCGATGACCGGTCCGGGGACCGGCAGCGCCCGTGCCGTACCGGCGCGCAATTCGGCCACGTACACCTTGCCGGAGAGCGCGAAGGCGGCCAGCTCCGCCTCGGCGTCCACCGCGTACCCGACGATGCCCGCGCCGCCCTCCCGGACGCGTTCGCGCCGTGCCCGCTCCCGCGGCGACAGCTTCTCCGCCGCGCCCCCCAACAGGGCTTCCGGGTCGGCGGCGATGCGTTCCTGGCCGGTCGAAGGGTCCAGCACCCAGAGCCGGTTGACCGAATCCGTGCCGGAGGCGGAGCGCAGGAAGATCACCCGCGTCCCGTCAGGTGAGACGGTGAAGGCCCGGGGGGCGCCCCGGGTGAATCGCTGGGTCCTGGCGTGCCGGCGGGGGAAGGACAGCTTCTGCGAGGTCATGGGCCGAAACCTAGCGCCTCTCCCGTTAGGCCCTGCCCCGTCGCGGTGTTCAGCACGCACGCGCGCGGCGTTGGCCAAAAGCCCTGGTAGCTCCGTGACGAGGACTCCCGGCCGCCCTGCGGTCGCACGCACCGCACACCGCTCCTCGGGGGCGGACATCGCCGGCCGCGGCACCGGCTGGTCTCTCCACGGGGCAGGCGTTCCGGTCGCGGCGCTGGTTGTTCTCTCCACGGGGCAGGCGTTCGTGCGCCCCTCGTGCTGCTGTGACCCGGACAATGTCGTGGCACGGATAGTTATGATCCGTAGCGCTCGGTGGGTAGGAACCTGCTGGGCTCTCTACTGCTGCCCGACTGCTGTCCGTTCAGGCCCGATGAGTTCGACCCGTCCCGATGTCCCGTCGCGACCGTACTGATGGAGGTGAACCGCCGTGGCACTCTCGATTTCGGCGGTAGTGCTGCTGGCGATCGTCGTCTTCCTGCTGATCCGGAAATCCGGACTCAAGGGCGGACACGCGGCGATCTGCATGCTGCTCGGGTTCTACCTGGCGAGTTCTTCCATCGCCCCGACGATCTCGGACCTCACGTCGAACGTCGCGGGCATGATCGGCAGCATCAAGTTCTGACGGCCCGCGAGGCCCCTGCCGGGGTTCCGGGCGCCCGGCGTGCGTACGAGGGCCCCCACCGCCGCGTGGGGGCCCTTCGCGCGCCCCGGGAGCGGTGCCGCCGGCTTCCCGGACGTGTGAACCGAGGACGCCGACGCCCGGAGGGGGAGCGGGGCTCGTAGGGTGGTCCCCATGAAGGACCTTCCCGCCCGCCGTCTGCTCCTGGTGCACGCGCACCCCGACGACGAGTCGATCAACAACGGCGCCACCATGGCCAAGTACGTCTCCGAGGGCGCCCACGTCACGCTGGTGACCTGCACCCTGGGCGAGGAGGGCGAGGTCATCCCGCCGTCGCTGGCGCACCTCGCGGCCGACCGGGACGACGCGCTCGGCCCGTACCGCGTGGGTGAACTCGCCGCCGCCATGAAGGAGCTGGGGGTCACCGACCACCGCTTCCTGGGCGGCCCGGGCAGGTACCGCGACTCCGGGATGATGGGCACCGAGCAGAACCACCGGCCCGGCGCCTTCTGGGACGCCGCCGTGGACGACGCGGCGGCCCCGCTGGTGGACATCGTCCGCGAGGTCCGCCCGCAGGTCCTGGTGACGTACGACCCCGACGGCGGATACGGCCACCCCGACCACGTCCAGGCGCACCGGGTGGCGACCCGCGCGGCCGAACTCGCCGCCGACCCCGGGTACACCACCGGTTCCGGCGCCCCGGACGCGCCGCACGCCGTCGCGAAGATCTACTGGAACCGGATGCCCCGCCCGGTCGCCGAAGAGGCGTTCGCCCGGCTCCGGGCCGAGGCGCCCGCGGTGTTCGCGGAGATCGCCGCGGTCGACGACGTGCCCGGGGTGACCGAGGAGTCCGCGATCACCACGGAGATCGACGGCTCGGCGTACGCGGAGGCGAAGGCGGCGGCCATGCGGGCCCACGCCACCCAGGTCGCGGTCCACGGCCCCTGGTTCGCGCTCTCCAACGACAAGGGCCAGCCCCTCTTCACCACCGAGTACTACCAACTGGTCCACGGCGTCCACGGAGGTGGCTGGGCGCGCGAGCGTGATCTCTTCGCCGGCCTGCCCGAGGCGGACGCCGGGACGGGAGCGCGGTCATGAGCGGGAAGAAGAACCGGTCCGACCGGGCCCGCGCCGAGGCCCGCGCCCCGCGCACCAACGCCCCGCCCCGGTCGCCCGAGCCCACCGGGATGGCGGCTCCGCCCAACCCCCGCCGGATCGCCGCCTACCTCGGCCTCGCGCTCCTCGGAGCGCTGGTCTCGGTGGCCGGTTCGCTGGTCCAGGCGGCCTGGTTCCCGGGCGGCCTGCTGCTGGCGCTGGCCGGCGCGGCGGGCGTCTTCTACGGTGGTCGCGTCCTCACCCGTACGCAGCTCGGCGCCTTCGCGCCCGCCGCGGGATGGCTGATCGCCGCGATCGTGGTGCTGAACGGACGCCCCGAGGGCGACTTCTTCTTCGGAGGCGGCGACGAGGTCGTCCTGGCCCTCTTCGTCCTCGGAGGGATGGTGGTCGCTGTGATCTGTGCCACCTTCGGTGGGGGGCCTGTTTCGGCCAACGACCAGGAACGTTCAGGCCGGTGACATGCCTTGAGCGGCAGCTCGTGGACGTCCACGGGTGTGAGGTGCCGGTGGAGGTTTCCACCGGGCGTGAAACGCCCGTGCGCGGCGGCCAGTATGGTGGTGCGCGCGCCGAGCCGTCCCCTGGCCTGCGGCATGGGGGAAGTACGGGCGGCGGAGCCAATCGGGAGAACCTGCTTTGAGTCGTGAAACTGACAGTTCGTCCTCCGGGCCCCAGGGGCGCGGTGGTGCCGCCTACCCCTCGGGCACGCCGCCGTACGGATCACGCCAGTACCCGTCGTTGCACCCGACGCAGGACGGCGCGGAACCCGCACCCGAGCCCACCCCGGAATCCCCCCGGCCGTCACGGCCCGACGAGCCCCGGACCGAGACGACCCTGACGACGCGCATCCGGATCAACATCCCGGGGTCGCGGCCGATCCCTCCCGTCGTGATGCGTACGCCCATGGCGGAGGGCGACACCGCCTCCGGACCCGACCCCGAGCGCACGGGCGTCATGCCGCTTCCCGGTGCGGGCACCCCCGCCCCGGGGCAGCCGTCGGGCGAGCCGGCCGCCGAGGCGCGCGACGGCGGTGACTCCGAGGGGTCGCCGGCCGAGCCGCCCGCCAGGGAGAAGCCCACCAGCGACTGGTTCGCCCCGCGCAAGTCCCCGGCCGCCAACTCCGTGCTGGACGCCCCGGCCGGCACCGCCCCTCCGGGTGGTTCCGCCGGTCCTGCCGGTGGTCCTTCCGGGGCGAGCGCGCCGGGCCCGGCGGGGTCACCGGCAGGCTCGGACACGCCGACCGGCCCGCGCGCCGAGTCGCCGTACTTCCCCGACGGCCCGCAGGGCGGTTTCCCCGCCGGTCCTCCGGCCGGCCGGAGCGCCCTGGACAGCATCGACGCGGAGCTCGCCGACTCCGGCCGGCCCACGCCGAACCTCGGGGTGCGCACTCCCGGCCCGGCCGGTTCCACGACCGGTCCGACGGCCGGCACCGCCAGTTTCCCGACCGCCCCGGGCAACCCGGGCGCCGCGAACCCCGGTCCCGGCAGCCCCATCGGCCAGGGCCGCCCCGGCCTCACGGTGCCGGCCGGCCGGAGCACGCCCCCGGGCCCCGGTCCGCAGGGCGCGCCGGGCTCCGCGCCCCGGCTCTCCGACGACACCGCGATCCTGACGCCCCAGGTCGCCGCACCCGTCCCGGGCGGCGGTCACGTCTCCGGTGACACCCTCACCGGCGGCATCCCCGTCGTACCCGGCGGCGCACGGCCGTTCCCGCCGCGCTCCGAGGGGCCGGACGGGGCGAGTCCCGTACCGCAGGGGCCCTCGGGTCCCACCCCGCCGCGTCCCGCACCCCAGGCCGCCTCACCCGCCCGCAAGGGCCGGTCCAAGACGGTCCTGCTCGGCGTCGGGGTCGTCGTCCTGCTGGGCATCGCCTACGGCGCGGGCCTCCTGATGAACCACTCCGAGGTCCCCAAGGGCACCACGGTCCTCGGCCTGGACATCGGCGGCGGCACGAAGACCCAGGCGGTGAGCAAGCTCGACGCCGAGTTCGGCAAGCGGGCCCAGGCGCCCTTGAAGCTGTCGGTCGACGGCAAGCAGACCGAACTCTCCCCGGAGAAGGCCGGCCTGGGGCTGGACAGCGAGGAGACCGTGCGCGGCGCGGCGGGCAGCGACTACAACCCCGTCTCCGTGATCGGTTCCCTCTTCGGGGGGGCACGCCCGGCCGACCCGGTGATCCCGGTCGACGAGGAGAAGCTCGGCGCGGCGCTCAACGCCCTGTCCGGCGTCTCCGGTACCGCGACCGACGGCACCATCGAGTTCGAGCCGAACAAGGCCGAGCCGGTGCCGGGCAAGGCGGGCAAGGGGATCGACGTCAACCAGTCGATCGTCGCCGTACGGGACGCCTACCGCGCCCAGGTCCAGACGGGCACCTCCGCCGTCGTGGAACTGCCGGTCGTCACCCGGCAGCCCACCATCACCCAGGCCGAACTCGACCGGGCGATGAAGGAGTTCGCGGAGCCCGCCATGTCCGACCTGGTCACCATCGAGGCCGGCGGCAAGACGATCCAGTTCGGTCCGGCGCGGTCCCTGCCGCAGATCCTGTCGATGAAGGCGATCGACGGCAAGCTCGTGCCCTTCTACGACAAGAAGGCCATCGAGACCCTCTGCGACGGCGTCTTCGACGGCGTCATGGCGACCAAGGGCGACGGCAAGCAGCACCAGGTCGGGCCCGACGACGTGGCCAAGGCCATGCAGCAGGCGCTGCTCGGCAAGACCACCGCCGAACGCACCGTCTCGATCGACCTCACCGGCCAGGGCTGACCGTCCCGAGCCGTACCGCACACCGCCCCGCCCGGACTTCCTTGCTTCCCGGGCGGGGCGGTGCGCCGTGCGGGAGGTGCCGTACGGGGAGAGGCGTCCACGCGGGGGAGCCCGGCCCTCGGTCGCCCGGCGGCCGGGTCACCCGCCACGCGGCCCGTCACCCGCCCGGCATGACATCTGTCATCCCCGACAGCAGCCCGCCGTCCCTGCCGCGCGCACTGCCTTTCGGGGACGCTGTACCCATGACAACGACAGCCACCGGAGCGACCGCCGCAGCCACGGCCGTGGTCAGCTTCGACCACGTCAGTAAGGCGTACGGCGACGTGCGCGCGGTCGACGGACTCCACCTCGAACTGCACCCCGGCGAGACCGTGGCGCTGCTCGGCCCCAACGGCGCGGGGAAGTCCTCCACGCTCGACCTGCTGCTCGGACTGCGTACGGCGGACAGCGGCACGGTCCGGGTCTTCGGCACCACCCCGCAGGCGGCCATCGCCGCCGGGCGGGTCGGCGCGATGCTGCAGAGCGGCGGGCTGATGGAGGACGTCACCGTCGAGGAGATCGTCCGGCTCGCGTGCAGCCTGCACCCCCGTGCGTACCCCGTCGCCGAGGTGCTCGCCCGTGCGGGCATCGCGTCGATCGCCGGCCGCATGGTCAACAAGCTCTCCGGCGGGCAGGAGCAGCGGGTCCGGTTCGCGCTCGCCACGGCGGGGGCCAACGACCTGATCGTGCTCGACGAGCCGACCACCGGCATGGACGTCACCGCCCGGCAGGCGTTCTGGGCCACCATGCGGGAGCAGGCCGACCAGGGCCGTACCGTCCTGTTCGCCACCCACTACCTCGAAGAGGCCGACGCCATCGCCGACCGCGTCCTCGTCCTCCACAAGGGCCGGCTGCTGGCCGACGGCACCGCCGCCGACATCAAGGCCAGGGCGGGCGTCCGCAGGATCTCGTTCGAACTGGAGGGCACGATCGACGAGACCGCGCTCCGCGCCCTGCCGTTCCTCTCCACGCTCGACACCAGCGGCGACCGGGTCCGCATCCAGTCAAAGAACGCCGACGCCACCGTCCACGCGATCTACGGCCTCGGCCTCTACCCGCGCGCACTCGAAGTCACCGGACTCGGCCTGGAGCAGGCCTTCGTCGCCATCACCGAGGCCGAGGAGGCCAGAACCGCATGACGAACGCCACGAACGCCACCAACACCCCGAACGCCACGAGCACGACGACTCCGTCCCGTACCGCCGGTGCCGTCGACGCGCCGGGCGGGAAGGGGGCGTCGGGCACGAAGAGCCGGGCGAACCTCTTCTCCGGGGCGCTGATCAGGCTCGAAGTGACCCGCACCCTGCGGAACAAGAAGTTCATGTTCTTCTCGGTCCTCTACCCGTCGGTGATCTACCTGGCGGTCTCCAGCACGCAGAACACCACCGACAAGGTCCCCGGCACCCAGCTGACCCTGCAGGCGTTCTTCATGGTCGCCATGAGCTCCTTCGGCGCGCTGACCGCCGTCCTCATGGGCAACAGCGAACGCATCGCCAAGGAGCGGGAGAAGGGCTGGGTGCGCCAGCTCCGCCTGACGGCGCTGCCCGGTCACAGCTACGTCCTGGGGAAGATCGCCAGCGCCGCGATCGTCACCCTGCCCTGCATCGTCGTCGTGTTCGTCGTGGCCGCAGCGGTCAAGGGCGTACGGCTGGAGACCTGGCAGTGGTTCGCGCTGACCGGAGTCATCTGGGCCGGATCGCTCGTCTTCGCCGCACTCGGGGTGGCCATCGGCTACCTGGCGAGCGGTGACGCGGTCCGCCCGATCACGATGATCATCTACTTCGGGCTGTCGATCCTCGGCGGACTGTGGATGCCCGCCGCCACCTTCCCCGGCTGGCTCCAGGACATCGCCCGCTGGCTGCCCACCCACGCCTACGCCGCCCTCGGCCAGGCGGTGGAGACCGGCGGCGCCCCGCACGCCGGGGACGTCCTCCTGCTCTGCGCCTACTTCGTGGTCTTCGCGGGCGCCGCGGCCTGGCTGTACCGGAAGGACACCCTGAAGGCGTGAACGACGACACGTGGGTCGGGATCGGGCGCAGGCCGGCGAGCCCCCGGCAGATCCGGATGAAGGCGCTCTGGATCGGCGTCTGGCTGGTGTTCATGAGCGCCCCGGTGGCGGACCTCGCCGGCGGCCACCACACGCCGTGGGCGACGGTGCTCGGCTCCCTCGGCCTGGCCGGGTTCGTCGCCGCCTACCTCCTGCTCGTCTTCCGCCACACCTCGCGGTCCCCGGACCCCGGGCAGGCCAGGTCGACGATCGCCTTCCTGACCGTGTTCGCCGTCGTCCTCAGCCTGACGCTCGGCCTCCCGTGGCTGGTGCTCTTCGTCTACGTCAGCGTCTCCGTCGGCGCCGCACTGCCCCTGCGGGCCGCCTGCCGGCTGATTCCCGCGGTGACCGCCCTGATGGCGGGGCTCGGCCTCGCCATCGGCGGCGAGGGCGCGGGGGACATGATCCCCGACCTGCTCCTGCCCGCACTGCTCAGCGGCTTCGCCATGACCGGCGTACGCCAACTGATCCGTACAACGGTCGAGTTGCGGGAGGCCCGCGCAACGGTCGCCCAACTCGCCGCCAACGAGGAGCGGCTGCGCCTCGCCCGCGATCTGCACGACCTGCTCGGCCACTCGCTCTCGCTGATCACCCTCAAGAGCGAGCTGGCCGGACGGATGCTCCCCGGCCACCCCGAACAGGCGGCCCTCCAGGTCGCCGACATCGAACAGGTCAGCCGCCAGGCCCTGTCGGACGTACGCGACGCCGTCACCGGCTACCGCCGGCTCACCCTTCCCGGCGAACTGGCCGGAGCCCGTACGGCGTTGGCAGCGGCGGGAATCACCGCCGACGTCCCGGCCGTCTTACTGGCCGGTGCCACCGCCGATGCCACCACCGCTGTCGCCGCAGCAGCCCCGGCCGATGCCCCGGCCGGTGTCCCCGCCGCGCACGGCCTCTCCGCCGCGCGTGAGGAGGCCCTCGCCTGGGGGCTGCGGGAAGCCGTCACCAACGTCGTGCGGCACAGCGGGGCCACGTCCTGCACCATCGGCCTCGCCCCCCGGCAGACCCTCACCGGCCGGGTCCTCGAACTCGCCGTCGCCGACGACGGCCGGGGCGGGGCGGGCCTCACCCCCGGCAACGGCCTCACCGGCCTCGGCGAGCGCCTCGCCGCCGTGGACGGCACCCTCACCGCCCGGCCCGCCGACACCGGCCGGGGGTTCCGGCTCACGCTCAGCGTGCCGCTGGACGCCGCCCCGCCCGAAGGGGCCGGGGCGGCCCACGGTCTAGGATCGCCGGAATGAGCGTGCGTACGATCCGGCTCCTCCTCGCCGAGGACCAGTCCATGGTGCGGGAGGCCCTCGCCGCGCTGCTCGGCCTTGAACCCGACATCGAGGTGGTAGCCCAAGTGGCGCGCGGTGACGAGGTCCTCGACGCCGCCCGCACGCACACGGTCGACGTGGCCCTCCTGGACATCGAGATGCCGGGCATGACCGGTATCGAGGCCGCCGGAGTGCTGCGGCGCGCACTTCCCTCCGTGAAGATCGTGGTGGTCACGACCTTCGGCCGCCCCGGCTACCTCCGCCGCGCGATGGAGGCCGGCGCCGACGCCTTCCTGGTGAAGGACGCACCCGCCGCCCAACTGGCGTCAGCGGTACGGAGGGTGATCGCCGGAGAACGCGTCATCGACCCCGCCCTCGCCGCCGCCGCACTCGCGGGGGGCGCGGACCCGCTGACCGAACGCGAACGGGACGTGCTGCGCTGCGCGGCGGACGGCTCCACCAACGCCGAGATCGCCGCGGTCCTCCACCTCTCGCACGGCACGGTCCGCAACTACCTGTCGACCGCCATCCAGAAGACCGCCGCCCGCAACCGGGCGGACGCGGTACGGATCGCGTCGGACAAGGGCTGGCTGTAGGCCCTGCTCCCCCCTCCACCGGTAATCGGTCGGGCCGACGCGGTCACCGGTCGGCGGTGCCGGGCGGCACGACCCATTCGGTGGCCTGGCCGGTGAGGGAGGCGATCATGTCGAAGTCGCCGTCCCAGTGGAGGACCGTCCGCCGGTGCTGCTCCGCCGTGGCGGCGACCAGTAGGGCCGGGAGGGACAGCGCGCGGTGGAAGCCCTCGTCGAGGGCGCGCCGCTGCACCTCAAGAGCGCGGCCGAAGGCGTTCGCGTCGGTGGGCATTTGACAGCAGCATGAGGAAGCGTGGCCTCTGTCCCTGTCGCGGTCGCGGATGAGCGAACCGTCCGCGTCACGTGGGCCGGTGGTCTCCACGATCTTCGCCTTCGCCTTCGCCTTCGTCCTCGTGCCGACGATGCGCATGGCCTCGGCGATCATGTCCTCGTCGAGATCGGTGACAGTCCGTGCCACAGGGCTGACCCCTTCGTCTGCTCCATGAGTGAACGATGCCTCGTATGTCGTAGAAACGAATGTCATTCGGGCCGATTCGCCCCAGCCCCCTGCCCCCCGGGAGTCGGACCCCCGCGCTGCGGCGGCAGCGGAGGGTCTTGAGGGCCGTCGTCCTCGGCGGTGTCGATGATCCGCCACGAGTGCACGGACTGATGGCCGTCGAAGAGACCGCAGACATCGCCCGGTTCGCCGTCCGAGCCGCCCCCCGGTTCGCCGTCCGGTGCGGTGGAGTGGGTGCACCAGAAGAGCATCACCCGGTACATGCGGCTCTCGGTCCAGCGCACCCAGAGCCCACCGCCCAGCCGGTCGTCGTCCCACAGCAACTGGGCGTGTTCGTCGCAGTGCCCTTCCGCCAGTTCGCAGCGGAGCTGCCTCCCGGGCTCCACCGGGGTGGTCGCCGCCGCTCCTACGACCTGCGCCGGGGGCGGCAGCGGGGCCGTGGAGGGGCAGCGGTCCTTGAGCGGGCCGTACGCCGTCCTGCCCGGCCCCGGGGCGCTCATCGATGGCCGGCGGGGGTGTGCCGGCCACCCCTGGAGAGGCGGATCACCCCGCCCGGGGTGGTGCGGGCCCGCGCTCCGGGCAACGGCGAGGATCTGTCGGCGTCGAGCCGGTCCCGGAGGCGCTCCCGTAGGCCGCCGAGGCGTCGTGGGCCGCTCTGCCCGTCCCCGACGGGGTTGGACGCGTACGTGTTCATGAGGTGGCCTCTCTCGGTGAGCGGTGAGCGGTGAGCGGTGAGCGGCTTCGATGCGGGGGGGTCGGTGGAAACGCCGGGGACAGTCCGCGACGCGGCCGGCGGCCGGCCCAGCCCTCGGTGGCCCTGTAGGCGAGGCGCGCTCAGAGCACGTCACCCCGACTCCGGGCGTTGCACCGGGCGTTCTCGGCCCGTAGCCGCTCCATGGGGTTCGCCGGGCGTACCTGCTCGGGTGCGGCCTCCCATTCGAGCCCGCCGGAGAGAGGGCGTATGGCCCAGTAGGGACCGGAGATCCCTCGGAACTCGCCGACACGGTCCTGACGGCCCGTGTCGACCAGGACTGCGCCGAGGGCGGGAGTCGGGGGGCCGCCCATGGCATTCGGACTGGCGTTCTCTCCGGACATCTTTCGCTCCTCTCTGTAGTGGACCCACTACGGGGAGTCCCCAGGGTGTCCTAGAGTCAACTCCCCTTCAACTAGCGAGAACGGAAGGAAGAGGAGACCTCGACGTGGTCAATCGCCTGGAGTTGAACCCGGAAGCAAGCCCGCGCGCGGCATATGGAGCGCGTATCAGACGGATGCGGGAGGAGCGCGGGTGGAGCCAGGAGGGACTGGCATTCCATCTGTCATATTCCAGCCAGCATGTTTCGGCGATCGAAACTGCCCGGAAACCGCCGACCCTCCGCTTTTCGCGTGAGATCGATGCCGTATTCGGTACGGCGGAGTCGGCCGAGTCGTTCGAGAACGAGTGGCGGGAGATCCGGCACGGCGTACTACTGGAGGGGTTCCCCGAGTACGTCGCCTACGAGGGGCGGGCGGTGGAGATCCGGCTGTTCGAGGTGGGGATCATTCCTGGCCTGTTGCAGACGCCCGAGTACGCACGGGTGCTGGCGGACAGCGCGGTGCGCAGGGGTGTCGTCTCGCCGGAGCAGGCGGACGAGCGGGTGGCGTTCCTGGCGGAACGGCAGGCGGCGCTGGTCCGGCCCCGGCCACCCATGACGATGGTGGTGATGGACGAGAGCTGCATCCGCAGACAGGTCGGAGGGGCCGAGGTGATGGACGCTCAGTTGGCGCACCTCGTCGAGTTCGCCGAACACCGTGCTCCACGTCGCTCCCTACGACATGGGGGAGCGACGTCCGTTCGACCTTCCGATGAATCTGCTCACGCTGTCGGACCTCTCGGTGATGGCGTACGCGGAGTCGCAGATGCGGGGGCACCTGGAGCGTGAAACGACTTCCGTGCTCCCGCAGTTGGTGGCCTACCATCAGCTACAGGCCGAAGCGCTCTCTCAATCAGCATCGGTGGCCATGATTGAACAGGCACGAAAGGGCAGCCCATGACGTCCGAGTCCCCCCGTTGGTTCACGTCCTCGTACAGCAACAACGGTGGCAACTGTGTCGAGGTCGCCGCCAACCTTGCCGTGACGCACCACCTCGTACCCGTCCGTGACTCCAAGGTCTCCGGTGGCCCGGTCCTGGGTTTCTCCGCCGACTCCTTCACCTCGTTCGTGGCGGGTGTCAAGTCCGGCGAGCTCGGCGCCCTCTGACCGGTCGGCGCCGGGCCGACCGCAGCAGGCAGAAGAAGGCTCCACCGTGCGCCGCGCGGTGGGGCTTCCTCGTTTCCGGAGGTCAGGTAGGCGCGTTTTCGCCTCGGTGGCACCAATGTGGGCGGCCTACCCTCGTCACGCGGGGCGAGTCTTGCCGCGCGTGGCGTGCGCGGTGGTGACCGAGCACCGACGAAAGGGCAGCCCATGACGTCCGAGTCCCCCCGTTGGTTCACGTCCTCGTACAGCGACAACGGTGGCCAGTGTGTCGAGGTCGCCGCCCACCTTGCCGTGACGCACCACGTCGTACCCGTCCGTGACTCCAAGGTCTCCGGTGGCCCGGTCCTGGGCTTCTCCGCCGACTCCTTCACCTCGTTCGTGGCGGGCGTGAAGGCGGGCGACTTCGGTGCGGTCTGACCCACCGGTGCGAGCCTGACCGGATCATGCGCCGGGGAGCCCTGTCGCGCGCTGCGTGGCGGGCTCCTCCCTTCCGTGCGCCCCTCGCAACTCTCCGGAGCCTCCTGGTGGGGAGAGCCCGCTCCGCTCGCGCGCAGGCGAACGTGGGGGAAGCATGGCGGAGTTCACCACATTCCGGAGCGCGACCCGGCCAGGAGGAGAGGCGCGATCCTCCGCCTCGTACCCTGGTGACCACAACCGTGATCTGCCCCTGCCGGATTCTCTGCCGTGGCCGCAACCAGGCTGCGAAGTGGTGCAGTTGATCCGGCTCTCGAAAGGTGAGCGTGTGACTTCCAGGCAATCCCACGAAGACCCGGCGCAGAAGGCCGATCAGCGGTCGCGCCCGTCATCCCGCCGGCCCGCCGCTCCGGGGAGAACGTCGGGGCCTGCCTCGGGCTTGGCGGCATTGCAGGCCAGTGCGGGCAATGCGGCGGTGGTGCAGATGCTCCGTGAGGCCGGCCACTCCTGGACCCAGGAGCAGCATCAGCACTCGGCCGACTGCGGGCACCAGCAGACCGCCCGGCCCGCGGTGCAGCGGGCCGCGGCCGGTGTCGCCGTGGAGCGGACCGAGGACGAGCACGCACACGCCCACGGGCCGGAGACGCAGAGCGCGCTGTTGGCCGCCGCCATGAGCTCGCCGAGCGAGGCGCTGTCCTCCTCCATCGTGGCGAAGGCCGGGGCGTTCTACCAGAACGACGCCCTTGCCTCCACGCGCGTCCACCACGGGGTGGTGGCCCAGCGTGCCACCGAGGCCATGGGGGCAGCGGCCATGACGGTCGGCAACCACATATTCCTCTCGTCCGGGGCCACGGCCAGCGACGAGCTGATCGGCCACGAACTCAGCCACGTCGACAAGAACCTCAAGGGCGTGCGCGAGACGGGTCACAACAACGGTGGCGGAGTCACCGTCACCAACCCGCGCCAGGACTCCGAACGGGCCGCCGAGCGGGACGGTAGCGCCTATGCCGCCGGCCACCGGACCGCCCCGTCCCTCGTCGCGTCGCAGACAGGGTCGAACACCACCGCCGGGCCCGTGCAGCGGATGCCGGAGGAAGGGCAGTCGTCGGAGGAGGGGCGGCGGATCGCCCTCCAGGACGGTCCGCTGGATCTCAGCGCCGAGGACCACATCGCGTCGTTGCCCGAGGACAGCGAACAAGAAGTGATCCTCCAGCGCGGCATCACGCCCACGCAGCGGAAGGCCATGGAGAAGGAGGTCATCCGCGGCTCCTTCATCAGCCTTCCGAAGATGACGGCGAAACCCGACGAAGATGCCACGAAGCCCGATCCCGAGCATGTCCGGGGATACGTGAACCAGGAGCGCAACGACGAGGTCGCCAAGCTCATCGAGTTCTCGACGAAGACGAGGATCGCCACCGGGTTCGCCACGGAAGCCTCCTTCGGCATCGTGCTCACCATCAAGATCAAGAGGAAGTTCCTGGCGAAGGGCGCGCCCGGTGCCGAGAGTGGCTGGATCGCACGACAGGGAGCGCCCTACGACATCGTCGGGATCGAGCGGAAGGACAGTGGGGTGGAGAAACTGGTCCCGCTGACCGAGGGGGAGTTCCGTGAGGTGGTCAAGAAGGAGGAGATGGCCGAGTTCCTTCTCAAGGTGCAGGATCCGGCCGGCAAGGCGGAGCACATGAACTCGATCGAACCTTCGAAGAAGATGGACGAGGTGCGGAAAATCCTCGCCTACAACAAGGCGGTATTCGGGTCCTAAGGGCTGTCCCGCAGCCTTGTCGCGGCGGCTGCGCCCCCGGTGCGGTCCCTCCTCCCCAGGTGTCCCTGGGCGGTGGGGCCGGTTGTTCCGGGGGCCCGTCGCGTGCAGGGCCGCGGCGCCGGGTTCGGCCCATCGGTGCCCACGGCCCTGGGGCACCGCCGTCCGTGACCTACTGACCTGGAGGATTCATGGTGTACGCGGAGCCCATGGCGCGTGCCGTGGTGGAACCAGCCGTGCGGGAGCTGTTGGACCGGTTTCCCCGCGGAGGGGAACACACCGGGACCGTATCGTTCGGCGGCGACGACTTCACCCTGTACGCCGACGTCCGGGTACGCCGGACCCGGCCGGGACTGGCCACGGTCTCGGTGGCCTGCTGGGTGGCCAACCGCGATACGGCCCGCTACCTCGGCGGCAGCCCGCCACGGGAGGAGGAGGCGCTTCTGCCTCCGGAGGGCACGGCGGTTGTGGATGCCCCACTCACCGCGCGGGTGACCGAGCACCTGGCCACCCGAATGAACGCCCACGGCACTCCGGGGCCGGACGGTGACGGCCGCCTGGCGATCACCGTCCCCACCACCTCCCCGTCGCGAGCGGAGGACCAGCGCCGTATCGTGTCCGGCCGGTGGGCCTCGCTCCGGAGCCGACCGTTCGCATCCCCGTTCCCCATACTTCTGCCGGCGCTGGAGCCGATGCCGAAGCGGACCCGAACTCCGCCTTTCCGGCGGCACTGGGACGACTCCTGGCGGCGGGAAGGAGCGCCCGCGCACGCGGCGCTGCTCCCCGCCGTCCCACCGTGCAGCGGAAGGTTCACCGTGGCCTCGCGTCACTGGTTCCGTCGTACCGCACCGGCTACCGCACCGGCTCATCCCTCTCGCGCGGGGCGCCGCCCCCTCCGCCGCCCTGGCCGTCGCGGCGGCCCCGACCTGGTCCGACGTGACCCTCAGGCCCCGCTCCCGGCCCAGTACTCCGCGAGCATCTCGCCCGGCCAGGCGGGCTCCCGGACCGGGCCCCGGGGGCCCATCGCGGTGAAGTAGGGGGCGAGGTCGTAGACCGGCGTGCCGTCCACGGCGTCCAGGTCGGTCACCCGCAGGTCGAGGCCGTCCACCGCAAGCAACCGGGGGAAGCTGGTGGCGAGTTGGTTGGGGCGGCGGTGGTTGCGGTGGGCGAAGGTGCCGGTGGGCGGCCAGGCCGGGTTGTCGCGGGGGCTTCTCGCGTGCAGGGCCACATCCCCGGGATCGGCCCGGTCGAAGTGCCAGACGACCACGAGGTGGGAGAACTCCTCCAACCCGCGTACGACCTCCGGCGGGAAGTCCGGCCGCAGCCGGATCACCGCCTCGACGCCGCCCCAGTGGTCGTCGGACACCTCCTGGCGTCCCCCGACCACGGTCCCGACCGGCTCGATGCCCAGTGCGTCCGCCATTGTCCGTACCCCCACCCAGTCCGCAGTCCGTCCGCCGCGTTCCCGCAGCGCGCGGGGCGGCTCCGGGAGCCGCCCCGCGTCAATGTAGCCGCGCCAGATGCCTGTTGGCGCGCTCGGCCACCGCCGTCACCGACGCGATCCGGCGATGGCGCAGCGGCGACAGCAGGCGCCGCACCTGGAGAACCGCCTGCTCCGCCCGTCCCGACTGGATACCCTCCTCCATCGAGTCCAGCAGCCCGCCCCACGTGGCGCAGGCATCCTCCACCCGCCCGTCCGCCATCTGCGCAGCCCCCAGATGCCCCAGGGTCACCGCGTGGGTGCGGCGGAAGGCCGCACCCCGGGTCCGTACCGAACGGCCGAACTCGCGGATCGCGCCCTTGCGGTCACCGAGCGCCTCCAGGGTGCGCGCGGTCTCGTGGGCGAGGGAGGCCTCACCGAAGAAGAAGGTGCGGTGCGGCTCGACCACCCCCTCCTCGGCGGCGGCGAGATCGTTCTCCGCGCGCAGCAACGCCTTCACGGCGCTCCGGGTCCGGCCCGCGGCTGCCAGCGCCCGCGCGTGCACCACGCCGAGCAGGGCGCGCTCGCGAGGGGTCGCGTCGAGGTAGCGCCGGTCCTGCACGGAGGCCTCGGCGAGGGTGAGCGCGGTGTCGAAGTGGCCCAGATCCAGGGCCTGGTGGGCCATCGCACGCAAGATGTGCCCGCCGAGTGGATGGTCCTGCGCCTGTCCGGCGAGCTGGAGCGCGAGTACGAAGTAGCGTTGCGCGAGGGCGTTCTCGCCGCTGTCGAAGGCCATCCACCCGGAGAGGTAGGAGAGTTCGGCGGCGGCCGACTCCATGTCCCGGCGCACCCGTTCGTGGGCGTACCGCCCGTGCAGCAAGTCGCGTACGTCCGTGTGGAGGTACTGCACCAGGGCGGTGCGGCCGTGTCCGCCGCCGCGCCGCTGGTCCACCGCCGAGAAGGCGAGGGTGAGTTCGCGGACGGTGGCCACGTCGCCCTGGACCACCCGCAGATGGTTGGACGGCCGTTCGGCCGCGTGCGGGAGAAGGCCGCCGGCCTGGGGCGGCGGCCGGTCGCCGGTGGGGACCGCCAGGACCGCAGTGGAGTACACGATCCCGGCCAGCAGGTTCCGGCGGTCCGGATGGAGATCGGCCCGCCCGAGGTCCGCCAGGACGGCCAGGGCGTCGGCGGGCGACTCCAGCGGCGCCGGGCCGCCCGGGCCGCCCGGGGGACCGAACCCGAGCTCCGAGACGGTGACGAGGCGCTTCAGCCGCCGGGACAGCGCCAGCGCGAGCACGGCGGGTGCCGAGCCGGACGGCCGGGTGCCGGCCACCCACATGCTCACGTGCGAGCGCCCGATCAGCGGACCGCACGGGCCGCACGGACCGTCGGTGCGGCGGCTCTCCGCCGCCGCCCGGTTGAAGGCGCTCGCCGCCTGGGCGCGCGACCAGCCGGCCTCTCCCAGGAGGCGGGCGAGCTGCTCGTTCCGTTCACGTGTCATCGCATCCCCTGAAGGCCCGAAGTCGCACACCGGTGCTCCGTGGCGCCGCGCATGCCGAGCACCACCGGGAGACGACGAGGGCCTTCCGGCGTGCGTGGACGGGGCCAAAGTAGCCACGGTTGTGGGCCCTCACGGGGCGAATTTCCGCACGTCACCCGTGTTGGGGTGGTCCGAGACCGGTCCTGGGCGAGGCCTGTCGATCTTTGACCACTTTGATCAGCCCGACCGGGCGTCGGTCCCCCCGCGCGAGGGCCGGATGCGGTTCGATTCTCCGTACCGCAGCTCGTACCGCAGACCGTCCAGGAGCGGGTTCCGGCCCGCCCCGTCCACCGGCGGCCGGCGGGCGGGACGACGTGCCGGACGCCAGGAGGACCGATGAACAGCAGCACCGCACCGGACGTCCGACCGAAGGATCCGGGCATCGACGTGGGCGCGATCGCCGACGCCATCGAGCACGCGCGGGCCGACCGGGCGGGGGTGCCGCCGCGCTGCGTCGTCAACGCCGGTACGGACGACCTCGTCGCCCACCTCCGCAAGCTGATGAGCGCGGACGAATACGGCCACGACGAGCCGGACCGGGGTGCGGTCCGGCTGCTGTTCCGCGCCGCCTACCGCCACCTCGACATCGCGGTGCGGCCCGACGCGGACACCCCGGACCTCGCGGCGTACGCGTACTGGCGCACGGTCGCCTCCTTCGCCGCCGCCTTCCGCGACCTCTACTGCGAGACCGGGGCGGGAGCGGAGTGAGCCCACTCCGGCACCCGCCGGTATGCCGGGCTGGACACCGCCCGGGTCGGCGCACCTCGCGCACCACGGGCGGCGGGCCGGTCGCCGCCCGTGGTGGCCGGACGGGCCGCCGGGTCAGTGGCCGAACGACCGGTGTGCCACACCCTCCAGATGCGCGCGCATCGCCGCCTCGCAGGCGTCCGCGTCGGCCGCCTCGAACGCGCCCAGTACCGCGGCGTGTTCGGCCAGCGCCTCCCGGGTGTCCGTGACGCGACCGCCGGTGAACCGGCGGAAGCGCTGGACGTGCGCCCCCAGCGGATCGATGGCCGCGGCAAGGAACCGGTTGCCCGCGGCCCGCGCGATCGTCGCGTGGAAGGCGGAGTCGGCCTGCAGGTACGCCCGGAAATCGTCCGCCTCGCGCTGGACGGCCGCGGTCTCCATCAGCCGGTGGCTCTCGGCCAGCGCGCGCGCCGTGCCCGCCGCGTCGCGCTCGCACGCCTGGCGGGCGTTGTACGGCTCGATGAGCAACCGGGCGCCCATCAGCTCACGGAACCCTCCGTCGTCCAGGAGCGGGGCGACCGTGTAACCCCGGTGCGGGACGCGGACGACCAGACCGGTGTTCTCCAGCTTGGCGAGCGCTTCGCGCAGCGGCGTCGGCGAGACCCCCCAGTCCTTGGCGATGGTGTCGATGCGCAGGGGCGTGCCCGGCTCCAGGCCCTCGTCGAGGATGAGGGAGAGCAGCGCGTCGTACGCCTCGTCCATGAGCACGGTCCTGCCGAGCCCCGTCGGACGTACCTGCCTGCCGACTGGTCCCATCGTTGACTCTCTCCCTGTGATCTGCCGGGCACCCTGCCGACCGGATTTCAGCCTAGTCCGAACGGCCGGCCCACCCCCCACGGGCCCGCGTTCAGTGCGCGGTGCGCGGGGAGAGCAGGGTGACGAGCGCCGAGTCGTCCTCGGCGGCCAGGCCCTGGCTGATCGCGAGCTGGTAGAGCTGGTCGGCGGCGGCGGCCACGGAGGTGGCGACGCCGGCCTTCTTGGCCAGGGAGACCACGATGTTCATGTCCTTGCGGATGATGTCGAGCCGGGAACGCAGCTCGGGACCGCCGGTACCGTCCTCCTGCACCTGGTACTGCTGGACCATGCGCGGACCTCGGTCGGCCAGCATGAACGAGGCGGCGGCGCCCTGGCCCAGGACGTCGACCGCGCGGTCGAGGTCGATGCCGAGCGCACGGGCGAGCGCGAGGGACTCGGCCGCGGCGGCGGTGTGGATGCCGCACAGCAGCTGGTTGACGGTCTTCATGATCTGGCCGTCGCCCACGCGCGGCCCGACGATGTGCAGCGTCGAACCCAGCCGGGCGAGGACCGGCTCGGCGTCGGCCAGCACCGCCTCGTCCGCTCCCACCATGATCAGCAGGTCGCCCGTGCCCGCCCGTACGGCCCCGCCGCTGACCGGGGCGTCGACCAACCGCACACCCTGCTCGGCGAGACGCGCCGCGACGGTCCGGACACCGTCCACGCCGACGGTCGAGGTGACCACGACGACCGCGCCCTCGCGCAGCGTCTCGGCGGCACCGTGCTCGACGATCCCGCCGCCGAACAGGCACGACTCCAACTGCTCCTGGTCGCGGACCGCGATGACGACCACGTCGGCGCCCCGCGCGGCCTCGGCCGGAGTGGCGGCGGGCGTCGCCCCTGCCTGCTCGGCGAGGGTACGGCGCTCCTCGAAGACGTCGAAGGCCCGCACCGGGAAGGCGCCGGCGAGACGGGTGGCCATGGGCAGGCCCATGGCGCCGAGGCCGAGGACGGCGGTGGTGGGGGTGGAGGCGGGGGTGGTGAGCGACATGGGGTGCTTCTTCCTTGCGGGATGCGGTCGTGAGGGCCGCATGGACAGGTTCTCTCAACGGCCCGAGGGGGCAGGGCCGACGTGCCGGTTCCGGTGGTCCCGCACACGAGGGCCGGGACCGGTCCGGGGCGGCTTCCGCACGGGGGCGGGCGGATCAGACGAAGACGGCGTACAGGAGCAGGGACATGACCAGCCCCATCACCGCGACGATCGTCGACAGGGCCGACCAGGTCTTGATGTTCTGCGAGACGCTCATCCCGAAGTACTCCTTCGCCAGCCAGAAACCGGCGTCGTTGACGTGCGAGAAGAAGAGGGACCCGGCGCCCACGGCGAGTGCGATCAGGGAGGCTTCCACCGGGGGGACCCCCGCCGCCAGCGGAGCCATGATTCCGGCGGCCGCGGTGGTGGCGACGGTCGCCGAGCCGGTGGCGAGCCGGATCAGCACGGCGAGCAGCCAGCCGAGGACGAGCAGCGGCAGGTGTGCCTCCGCCGCGAACTTGCCGATGGCGTCGGCCACCCCGGTGTCCACGATGAGCTGCTTGAAGCCGCCGCCCGCGCCGACGATCAGCAGGATGCCGGCCACCGCGGGCAGCCCCGCGCTCACGGTCGCCCGCACCTCGGCGCGGTCGCGGCCGAGCCGGAACCCGAAGACGACCATGGCGACGAGCACCGCGAGGAACATCGCGATGAGCGGGGTGCCGAGGAAGTCCAGCACGCGGTTGTACCAGGCGTCCCCGGGGAAGGCGATGTCGGCGACCGACTTGGCGAGCATCAGCACCACCGGCAGGGCGACCGCGCCGATGGCGACGGCGAAGCTCGGCACCCGGCGGCCCTCACCCGGCTCCCGCGTGCGGTCCGCCTCCTTGACGAGGGAGGCGATGAGCGCGGCCGGGGCCTCGCTGCGCACATGACGGGAGATGAACCTCCCGTACAGGGGCCCCGCGAGGATCACGGTGGGTATCGCCGCGAGCAGTCCCAGACCGAGGGTGGTGCCGACATCCGCCTTGAGCGCGCTGACGGCGACCAGCGGTCCGGGGTGCGGCGGCACGAACGCGTGCATCGTTCCCAGGCCCGCGAGGGCGGGCACGGCGAGCAGGACCAGCGGCGTGTTCGTCCGCTTGGCCATCACCACGATGATCGGCACCAGCAGGACGAGGCCCACCTCGAAGAACATCGGCAGGCCGATGACCGCGGCGATCAGCGCCATCGACCACGGCAGTAGGCGAGGTCCCGAGCGTGAGCCGATGGTGTCGACGATGCGGTCGACGCCTCCGGAGTCGGCGAGAAGTTTGCCGAGAATCGCACCGAGCGCGATCAGGGCGCCGGTGGAACCGAGCGTGGACCCCATGCCGGCGCTGAACGAGTCGACGACCTTGGCGAGTTCGGTGCCCGAACCGATGCCGAGCACGATGGAGCCGCCGATGAGGGCGACGAACGGGTGGAAGTCGAGAATCGCGATCAGCGAGACGATCACGCCGATGGCGAGGGCGACCATGACGATGAGCCGGGTGTCGTGCCCGGTCCAGGGCTCGGTCGCCGCGGCCAGTACCTCTGGTCCGGTCAGAACGGGCGTAGACATGCGGCGTGCACCTTACGTCGTTGTAAGTGGTGGCAAGGGGGTCGAGCGGGGACGAGCGGGGTGGGGCCGAGGCGCGGAGGAGCGCGTCAGCAGCCGGCGGCGGCCTCGTGGTCGCGGTCCGCGCCGGCGGTGTCGTACGCGTCGAGAACCGCGACCTTCTCGTTCGAGGGCGAGGACTCGTCGAAGCGGTAACCGACCCACTCGCGGACCAGACGGCGGGCGAGTTCGAGGCCGATGACGCGCTGGCCCATGGTGAGGACCTGGGCGTTGTTGCTGAGGACCGCCCGCTCGACGGAGAAGCTGTCGTGGGCGGTGACGGCCCGGATGCCGCGCACCTTGTTGGCGCTGATGGCGACGCCGAGCCCCGTACCGCACAGCAGCAGCGCCCGGTCGGCGTCCCCGGCGGCGACCACACGGGCGGCGGCCACCCCGATGTGCGGGTAGGCGGTGTGCTCGTCCGAGGTCACCCCGACGTCGAGCACGGACGCGACGCGCGGGTCGGCCTCCAGATCGGCCTTGAGGGCTTCCTTGTACGCGTATCCGGCGTCGTCGCAGCCGACGACGATGCGGAGCGGAGCAGGGGCCTGGTTCTCTGTCATGTCGGTGTCCCGTGGGGTGGTGGGCGGTCGGGTTCGGTGGCGTGGACGGCGGCCGCCGCTCAGCCGGTGGCGTCGGCGTCGCCGAACAGCGCCGCGACGGTCCGGGCGCACAGGGCCAGGGAGAGGGCGCCGGCGTCGGGGGTGCCGACACTGCGCTCGGCCAGGGGCCGGGCACGGCCCAGGCGGGGGGTGAGCGCGGCGGTGGCGTCGGCGGCCACGGTGGCCGCGGCGGCGGCCTCGGCCAGGGCGACGCGGGGGGCCGCCCCGCGTGCGACGCCCGCCGTGAAGGTGTCGACGAGCGGGACGAGGGCGTCGACGAGGGTCTTGTCGCCGGGCTTCGCCCCGCCGAGCGAGGTGACGGCGTCGAGCGCGGCGCGGGCCCCCTCGGCGGCACGCGTCCCGTCGGCCCGGCCGGTGTCGCCCAACTCCTGGGCCAGAGCGCGCAGCGCGACGCCCCAGAGCACCCCGGAGGTGCCGCCGGCCTCGTCGGCCCAGGCGTCGGCGGCGGCGCTCAGCAGCGAACGGGCCCCCGCCCCGGCGGAGTCGGCGGTCTCGGCGGCCCGTACGGCGGCGTCGACGCCCTTGGTCATGCCCCGCCCGTGGTCACCGTCGCCCGCGACCGCGTCGATACGGCCGAGTTCCCCGGCGGCCTCGTGCAGCGCGCCGCGCAGTGCCCGCAGCGCCGCCAGGGTGTCTGCCGCGGCCGCACGCGAGGCGCGGTCCCCCGGCACGAACGGTGTCGTGGCCGGAGCCGGGGCCGCCTGCCCCGAACGGGCGCGCGGGCCGTCCGGAGCCTTCGGCAGGGGTGTGCGGCGGAAGCCCGGGGCGTCCGCCGCGGCGCACCACCGGCGCTCCAGGTCCTCGTCGAGCCACATCAGGGTGAGGGAGCAGGCGGCCATGTCGAGGCTGGTGACCAGCTCCCCGATCTCGGGCCGCACCACCGTGAGGCCCGCCCCGGCCAGGGCGCCGGCGACGTGTCCCCAGAGCAGGAACAGTTCCTCGTACTTGGTGGCGCCCAGCCCGTTGAGGATCGCGGCGACCCGGGGTCCCGCCCCGGTCGGGCGTTCTTCGAGGAGACGCTCGACGAGCGTGCGGGCGATCGTCGGGGCGTCGGCCATGTCGGCGTCGCGCACGCCGGGCTCACCGTGGATTCCGAGCCCGATGGCCATCTTGCCGTCGGGGACCGTGAAGAGCGGGGCGTCGGCGCCCGGCATGGTGCAGCCGTCGAAGGCGATGCCGAAGGAGTACGTACGGTCGTTGGCGCGGCGGGCGGCGGCCTCGACGCCGTCCAGGTCGAGGCCCTCCTCGGCGGCTGCGCCCGCGACCTTGAAGACGGTGAAGTCCCCGGCTATGCCCCGGCGTTCGTGGCGCCGCTCGGCGGGTGCGCTGGCCACGTCGTCGGTGACCATGACCGTACGGGTGTCGATCCCGGCGTCGCGCAGGCGGGCCTGCGCCATGCCGAAGTTCATGCGGTCGCCCGCGTAGTTGCCGAAGGAGAAGAGGACGCCCGCACCGGTGTCGGCGGCCCGCGCCACGGCCTCGGCCTGCCGGGCGGAGGGCGAGGTGAAGATGTTTCCGACCACGGCTCCCGCCGCCAGCCCTTCCCCCACCAGGCCGCTGAACGCCGGGTAGTGCCCCGACCCGCCGCCGACGACGACCGCGACCCGGCCCTCGGCCTGCGCCCGGGTGCGGACGACACCGCCGGGCACCACCGTGACGTGCTCCGGGTAGGCCGCGGCGAAACCCCGCAACTGGTCCTCGCTGAAGCGGTCGGGGTCGTCGAAGAGCCGGGTCATGGCGGGGGAGCTCCTAGTCGGAGAGGGGGATGTGCGGGTGGGGGCGCGGGCCGGACGGGAGGCGACGGGTGCGCGGGCCGGGCCGATGCCTCCGCGCGGAGGGCGCGGCCCGACCGGCGCACGGAGGCGTCGCGGCCTCACGGCGTCGCGGCCTCACGGCGTCGCGGCCTCACGGCGTCGCGGCCTCACGGCGTCGCGGCGTCGCGGCGGCACGGCTCACGGCGGCACGGCTCACGGCGTGGCCGGGGGCGTGCGGGTGGGGAGGGGGCGGTTCAGGCCGCGGTACGGCGCGGCAGGATGCGCCGGAGGTACTCGCGGTTGGAGGCGGCCACGCTCAGGCCGTCACCGCCGTAGTGCTCGACGCAGAACGCGCCGGTGTAGCCGTGCGCGAGGGCGATCTTCACGGCCTGGCGGTAGCTGACGAAGCCGGACTCCATGGGAGCCGGGGACGTCAGGACGGTGCCGGTGGCCGGGTCCTCGACGCGGTAATAGCTCTTCACGTGCCAGTAGTTGGCGTGCGGCAGCGTCTTGGTGACCATCGACTCCCAGGACTCGATGGGGCGTTGCATCCGGATGAGGTTGCCGAGGTCCGGGTTGAGGCCGACGTTCTCGCGGGCGATGTCGGTGAGCAGGGCGACGGAGGAGTCCGCGGTGCCGAGGTAGGTGTCCTCGTACATCTCCAGGGAGAGTTCGACGCCCACCGAGGCCGCGTGGTCGGCGAGTTCGCGCAGGCGGGTGACGGCCTTGTCCCAGGTCTCGCGGTCGCCGACCGGGTCCTGGGGGCCCGGCACCGTCCAGAACCAGAGCACCGCCTGCTGCTCGGGGGTGAGCGGCCGGTGCAGTCCCACCGAGACGAGCGGGACGCCGAGAGCGGCGGCCGCGTCGATGGTGCGGTGCGAATAGGCGAGGTTGGCGTCGCCGTCGACGGGGTCGATGACGCTGCGGCGGATCGCGGAGATGGCCGGGGCGGTCAGACCGACCGCGGAGAGCGTGGCCCGCAGTTCTTCCAGGCGCGCGGGGGCGAGATCGCCGGGGCGCAGCCAGCCGTCGGTGAGGTCGACCTCGGTGAAGCCGGCGTCCGCGACCTCCTGAAGGCTCTCGGCCCACTGCTCGGCGGTCTGCTCCTGGGTGGAGACACCATCGGGTCCCACGTTCGGGAACTGCAGCAGGGCGGCGGCGATCGGCCAGGTTTCTGCGGTGTGAGTCATCATCGGCTCCCTTTCTCTATTTCCTATAGGATCTAGAATCGTAGAGCCTGTCAATGTGGTCCGTGTCACGTACATGTTCCTGGTCGGTCCAGGGCGAGGGGTGGCGGAGCTCCCCCGGACACCGCCGCGGCCGTGCGGGGGACACCCCGCCGGCGGGCTCAGTTCAGCCGCGCCCGGGCCGCCCGCGCGCCCCGCCGTATCGTCTCCGCGGCCGTCGGCTCGATGCCGCCGATGATGTCCGCGTACTCCTCCATCTCCGACGCCCCGCGCAGGAAGTCCCCCCGCTGGACCAGGAGTTGGGCCCGCTCGTACCGCAGTCTGGCCGGATGGGACGGCAGCAGGAGCGACAGCTCGACCGCCCAGAGCGCCACGTCGGTGCGTTCGGGGCGAGCCGCCGCCCAGGCCCGTACGTTGTTCAGGATGCGGAGCACGATCGCCTGCGGCCGGGCGGGCGTCGGCAGCGACTCCCGCAGGGGCACACCTGTCGCCCCCGCCACCATCAGCTCGGCGTCCTCACCCGTCAGCACCACGCCCCCGGCGAACGGATCGGCCAGTACGTGCTCCGCAGGATCCCCGAAACCGACCACGAAGTGCCCCGGCAGCGCGACCCCGTGGACCGGGCCGCCCGCCCGCCGCGCCACCTCCATCCAGATCACCGAGAGCAGGATCGGCAGCCCGCGGCGGCGGCGCAGCACCTGCTGGAGCAGGGACGATTCCAGCCGCTGGTAGTCGGGGGAGGCACCGCAGAAGCCGTACCGGCCGCCGAGCAGCGCGCCCAGCGCCTCCGCCCAGTCGCGCGGCGTGGCGAGGCCGTGCGGGAGGAGGCCCGCCAGCCGGTCCAGCTCGATCTGCGCCGCGTCGATGCCGTACGGATCGGGGTCGCCGGGCGGGGGCTCCGGCATCGCCTCGGCGCCCACCAGCAGGCAGAGCAGCGCGAGATCCGGCCGCTCGGAGCGGGCCTCCTCGGCGAACCGCGCCCGCCGTCCGGCCGCGGAGAAGTCCTCGGAGTCCGCTCCGTCGTCCACGGGGTCCCTCTCTGACACCTGTTCCGCCGCTCCGAACGCCCGAACCGTTACGCCGTCACGCGGAACGGAAGTGGTGGTACCGGTGGTGCGTCACGAAGCCCATCCGGTCGTACAGGGCTCGTGCCCCGGCGTTCTCCTCCTCCACCTGGAGCCAGGCCGCCGATGCGCCCTCCTCCAGAGCGGTACGGGCCAGCGCGGTCATCACCGCGCCGGCGAGGCCCCGGCGCCGGTACTCGGGGGCCACCTCCACCGCGGAGAACCCGGCCCACCGGCCGTCCACCACGCACCGTCCGATCGCGGCGGGCGCACCCGCCGGGTCGGCGCCCGGGACGGTCGCGAACCAGACCGACGGGCCCGCGCACAATACGTGGAGCATGGGGGCCGAGTCCGCCCCGGCGCGGTGGTAGCGCTCCAGCCACCCGGTGTCGGGGGTCCGCCCGAGGAGCACCCGGGAGACGTCCGCGTCCCGGTCGCCGAGGGGAGCCAGCGCCGCGATCCGGACCTCGGCGGAGACCTCGCGCCGCCACCCGTTCTCTTCCAGCTCGGCGCAGAGCGCCTCCTGGCTGTCCGCGGTCCCTGTGCCGGCCTGGAGATAGGCGGGCAAGGCGCGCTCCGCGTACCACCGCCGGGCGTGGGCCAGCGCGTCGGCGACCGGCATTCCCGGATCACCCAGCGGCAGGACCGAGTTGGCGCGACGGGTGAAGCCGCCCGCGGCGCGCAGCCGCCAGTCGCCCAGCGCCTCGCTCTCCACGGGCTGCCAGGCACGCGCCGTCGCCCGGGTGAGTTCCGCGAAGGTGGCCGCGGGGCCGGACCGGCGCGCCGGGGCGGGGGGTACGACCTTGCCGGCGACGAGCGAGGATTCCGCGATGTGGACGCCCTGCCCGTCCTTCGGGGTGATCCGGAGCACGCCCGCGTCCCAGGATGTGAGAACACCGACCGTGTCCGTGAACACGGCGCCCGGGGCGCCCCCTTCGGAACGACGTCGGACGGACACGCGTTTTCCCACATCAGCATGGGTAATACGGACCTCGAGCCGTCCGCCGACGGTGAATTCCACAGCTCCTACCGCCCCTCCTGTTCGGATCGCGCTGAACTACGGAGATACTAGGTGAGGGCATCATCGACGCCGCGCTCCCGCGCGAGAGCCAACGCCCTACCGAGGAGGAACGACAGCGTGACCTACGTCATCGCGCAGCCTTGTGTCGACGTGAAGGACAAGGCCTGCATCGAAGAGTGCCCCGTCGACTGCATCTACGAGGGCCAGCGGTCCTTGTACATCCACCCGGACGAGTGTGTGGACTGTGGCGCCTGTGAGCCGGTCTGTCCGGTCGAGGCCATTTTCTACGAGGACGACACCCCCGAGGAGTGGAAGGACTACTACAAGGCGAACGTCGAGTTCTTCGACGACCTCGGCTCGCCCGGTGGCGCCTCCAAGCTGGGGCTCATCGAGCGCGACCACGCCTTCGTGGCCGCGCTGCCGCCCCAGAACCAGTAGCGACGCCCGCGGCCGCGCCGCACTCAGCACAGACGCGGCAGCAGATGTGCCGCTCGGTCCCGTACGGCTCGCCACCGTGCGGGACCGAGGTGTTTTCGCCCGTACGAGAAAGCAGAGTTCCGTGTCCGCAGCACTCTCCTCCCGCCTCCCGGAATTTCCCTGGGACCGCCTCGCACCCCACAAGGCGACCGCCGCCGCCCACCCGGACGGCATCGTGGACCTCTCCATCGGCACCCCCGTCGACCCGGTGCCCGAGGTGATCCGGCAGGCGCTCGCGGCGGCGGCCGACAGCCCCGGCTACCCGACGGTCTGGGGCACCGAGGAGCTGCGCGACGCACTCAGCGGCTGGGTGGAGCGGCGCCTCGGCGCGAGGGGCGTCACCCACCACCACGTGCTGCCGGTCGTCGGCTCCAAGGAGCTGGTGGCCTGGCTGCCGACGCAGCTGGGCCTGGGCCCCGGCGACAGGGTCGCCTTCCCGGCGCTCGCCTACCCGACGTACGAGATCGGCGCCCGGCTCTGCGGGGCGGACGCCGTCGCCTACGACGACCCGACCGCGCTCGACCCGGCCGGGCTCAAGCTGCTCTGGCTGAACTCCCCGTCCAACCCGACGGGCCGCGTCCTGTCCGGCGAGGAACTCACCCGGATCGTCGCCTGGGCCCGCGCCCACGACATCCTGGTCGTCAGCGACGAGTGCTACCTCGAACTCGGCTGGGAGGCCGAACCGGTCTCGGTTCTCCACCCGGACGTCTGCGGCGGCTCGTTCGACGGCCTCGTCGCCGTCCACTCGCTCTCCAAGCGGTCCAACCTGGCCGGGTACCGAGCGGCGTTCATCGCCGGTGACCCGGCCGTGCTCGGCGAGCTGCTCCAGATCCGCAAGCACGGCGGCATGATGACCCCCGCCCCGGTTCAGGCGGCCACGGTGGCGGCCCTCGCCGACGACACCCACGTCGCCGTGCAGCGCGCCCGGTACGCCGACCGGCGCGCGGCCCTGCGCGCGGCCCTGGAGAGCCACGGCTTCCGCGTGGAGCACAGCGAGGCGAGCCTCTACCTCTGGGTCACCCGCGACGAACCCTGCTGGGACACCGTGGCGTACCTCGCCGGACTCGGCATCCTCGTGGCGCCCGGCGAGTTCTACGGACCGGCGGGAGACCGCTTCGTCCGGGTCGCGTTCACCGCGACCGACGAGCGCATCCTGGCGGCCGTGAAGCGGCTGTCCTGACAGCCCTGACAGCCCTGACAGCCCTGACAGCTCTGACCGACGCCGCCCGATCGCGGGCCGACCGCCCGTGAACGACGCGAGAGACCCCGGGACGTGGTCCCGGGGTCTCTCGCGTCACTGCTGCGGGGAGGACACGGGCGGCGCCGGGCGGCGTCCGGCCGGTGTCCGGCCGGTCATCCGCCGAGCGGCAGGGCGCCGGCGAGACGCTCGACGGGCAGCGAGCCGCCGGTCGCCTTGTTGGCGGCGCCGCCGAGCACTTCGGCCGTCTGGCCGGTGGTCCTGCCGGCCTTCTCCTTGGTCTCGGGAGCGACCAGTTCGCCCGCCTGGTTCACCGTCTTCGCGGCGACCGGGACGGCCGTGCCGACCAGCTTGCCGCCCGTCTCGTTCAGCGTCTTCGCGCCCTGCTTGGCGGTGCCGTCGAGGGTGCTGCTGAGGTTCGTGCTGTCCAGCTTGGTCAGACCGCCCAGGTCGGGCGTCTGCGGGAGCCCCGCCGCGTTCGCGGCACCGGCCGCGCCGATCACGGGGGCGGCTGCGGCGATCAGCAGGACGGCGCGGGCGATACGGCGGGTGAGGGGGAGGGACATGGTGCTCCTTCGGCGGAAAGTCATCAGCACGGGCACGACCGGCAGTGCTGCCAGTACTGCCAGTGCTGCCAGTGCTCGTCCGGCGTTCCGGACGGACTGATCAACTGCGCCGGGGGCGGGGGAGGTTGCGGTCCGCCGAGGTAAAGAGTCGGCAATGCGTCGGATAATCCGCACTCCGGACACGTGGTCGGAGCACCGAATTCCGCACCACCCGAAGTACCGTCACTCCTCTTGTGCCGCACGGGAAAAGGGGAATCCGGCCCCGCCTCGCGGCTGGGGGGCGGGTGCCCCTGCCGCCGCCGACCGGGATGACCCCCTGCGGGTGAAGTGTCGCGCTACTGTGCGAGGCGCATCCGGACCTCGGGGGTGTCCGATTCCGCCGACTCCGCGGATTCTGTCGACTTCGCCGATTTCCCGTCCTCGGACCGGTCCGTGCGCCAGCCCGCGCCCGCGGTCCACACCTTGCCCGCGTAAGCGATCTCGTCGATGCCGAGTTCCGCGGAGCGGGCGACCGCCCAGTGGGCCAGCGACCAGCCCCGCTGCGCGGCGGTCGTCGCGCCGGCACCCGCGGTCCCGGCTCCGCCCTTCGCGTCGCCGTCCGTCGTGCCCCCGCCCGTCGCACGCACCGGAACCGCGACCGTGCGCGTCGCCGACCCCGCGGCCCCGCCCGCCGGAAGGACCTCCTTGCCGAAGTCCCGCACCAGCTCGGTGCGGAGGCGGTCCGGGTCACCCGGTGCGGAGGCGGTCGCGGTGACCGGTGTCGCGCAGTTCAGCGAGGCCGGGATCTGCCCGGTCAGCGCGGACGCCAGCAGTATCGCGTCGGGCTCGTGCTGTGCGTACGCCTCCGGGAACCCGCTGCGCTGCACGCGCTGCGCGGCCTCCGTCAGCGGCAGGTCCTCGTAGTGGCTGATCTTCGCGAGGTGCTCGTAGAACTTCCCGGAGGCGTACACCGGGTCCTGGATCTGAGCGGAGGTGCCCCAGCCCTGCGAGGGGCGCTGCTGGAAGAGGCCGAGGGAATCCCGGTCGCCGTAATCGATGTTGCGCAGCCGCGACTCCTGGATCGCCGTCGCCAGCGCGATGGCCACCGCCCGCTCCGGCATCCCGTGCGCGGCCCCCACCGCGGCGATCGTCGCGGCGTTGGCGGCCTGGTCGACGCCCAGCTCGTACGTCGTCCCCTCGCCGTCCCCCTTGCCGTCGCCGGAGCGAACCTCGCAGCCGGTCAGCAAATCCTTGCTGCCGGAGAGGTACTGCACCGCGAGATAGCCGGCCAGGGCAGCGAGTATGACGAACGCGGCGAGCACCTGGTAGAGGCGGCGGTGGCCGGTGGGGCGGCTGGGGGAGGAGAGTGTCGTCCGAGGCACGGGCCCACCGTACTGGAGGGTACGGGCGGCGCCGAGACCCTCGCGGGCGCCGATGGCCGCCCCGGAACGCCGGCCGGACCGCCCCGCACGTTTCCCCGGACTTTCCCGGCACTTCCCCCCTGATTCCCCGGCCCGTCCCCCGTCGGATGCGGGCGCGGCGCGGCAGTAGGGTCGGAGCCATGGCCGATCGCACGCTTGACCTCGCCCTGGACGCCCCCGCGCTCACCGCCCGGCTCGTCGACTTCCCGTCGGTGAGCGGGGAGGAGAAGGAACTGGCGGACGCCATCGAGGCGGCCCTGCGCGGACTGCCGCACCTGACGGTCGACCGGCACGGCAACAACGTGGTCGCCCGCACGCACCTCGGCCGCCCCGAACGCGTGGTCCTGGCGGGGCACATCGACACCGTGCCGATCGCCGACAACGTGCCCTCCCGGCTCGACGGGAACGGTGTCCTCTGGGGCTGCGGCACCTCCGACATGAAGTCCGGGGTCGCCGTACAGCTGCGGATCGCCGCGACCGTCCCCGAGCCCAACCGCGACCTCACCTTCGTCTTCTACGACAACGAGGAGGTCGCCGCCCACCTCAACGGCCTCGGCCATGTCGCCGACGCCCACCCCGACTGGCTGGAAGGCGACTTCGCGGTCCTCCTGGAGCCCTCCGACGGCCAGGTCGAGGGCGGTTGCCAGGGCACCCTGCGCGTCATCCTGCGGACCGAGGGCGAACGCGCCCACTCCGCGCGCAGCTGGATGGGGTCCAACGCCATCCACGCCGTCACCCCGATCCTCGCCAGGCTCGCCGCGTACGAACCGCGCCGCCCGGTCATCGACGGCCTCGAATACCGCGAGGGCCTCAACGCCGTGAAGATCGAGGGTGGCGTCGCCACCAATGTGATCCCCGACGCCTGCACCGTCACCGTCAACTACCGCTACGCCCCCGACCGGACCGCCGAGGAGGCCCTCGCGCACGTCCGCGAGGTCTTCGCGGAGTGCGCGATCGCCGAGTTCACGGTGGACGACCACTCGACCGCCGCCATGCCGGGCCTCTCGCACCCGGCGGCGAAGGCGTTCATGACGGCCGTCGGCGGCACCGCCCAGCCCAAGTTCGGCTGGACGGACGTCTCCCGCTTCGGCGACCTCGGCGTCCCCGCCGTCAACTACGGTCCCGGCGACGCGCTCTACGCCCACAAGCGCGACGAACACGTGGTGACTGCACGGATCACCCACTGCGAGGAGCGCCTCCGCTCCTGGCTCACCAGCTGACCCACGGCATCACCCCGCCCGTAACCCCCCGGGATCCAGGCCATTTGTCTGACCATTCGCGTCGGATCGGTGGGCGGTGTCCGGCGCGGTGCATCGCAGGGCGGAGGGGCGTCCGCATACGGGATGTACGCGGACGTTCCGGCAACGCGGCGAGGCGCCGTAGCTGGAGCCGCGCACCCGCCAGGAATCGCGGGACAGCGCTTAGGCTGACGGGAACAGCCACAAAGCACGTCGGTGGAGGGAGCAGGACATGGGCAACCCGGAGGACGGGCGCATTCCAGAGAACCCCGAGAAGGCAGAGAGTCCCCGGAGGGCGGAGATTCCCGCGGGCGCGCAGATCCCCGAGGGTGCGGTCAGGCCCGAGGAGCAGCGGCTCGGCCCGGTGCTGCGCCGCAGGGAACAGGTACAGCCCGGCACGACCGATCAGCGGCTGCTGGACTCCGAGGACGACTCGGAGTGGGTGCACACCGACCCGTGGCGGGTCATGCGCATCCAGTCCGAGTTCGTGGAGGGGTTCGGGGCGCTCGCCGAGCTGCCCAGCGCGATCAGCGTGTTCGGCTCCGCGCGCACCGCGGCGGACACCCCGGAGTACGACGCCGGGGTACGGATCGGCCGGGCGCTCGTCGACGCGGGCTTCGCCGTCATCACCGGCGGTGGCCCCGGCGCGATGGAGGCCGCCAACAAGGGGGCCAGGGAGGCGAAGGGAATCTCGGTCGGACTCGGCATCGAGCTGCCCTTCGAGTCCGGGCTGAACCCGCACGTCGACATCGGCGTCAACTTCCGTTACTTCTTCGTCCGGAAGACGATGTTCGTCAAGTATGCGCAGGGATTCGTCGTACTCCCCGGCGGCCTCGGCACGCTGGACGAACTCTTCGAGGCGCTCACCCTCGTCCAGACCGGCAAGGTCACCCGTTTCCCGATCGTCCTCTTCGGTTCCGCGTACTGGAGCGGTCTCGTGGACTGGCTCAGGAACACCGTGGTCGCACAGGGCAAGGCATCCGAGAGGGACCTGCTGCTGTTCCACGTGACGGACGACGTGGACGAGGCGGTGGCCCTGGTGACGAAGGAGGTCGGCCGGTAGTACGGCCGCCTCCCGTCGCCCGTCGCCCGTCCCCCTCTCCGTCACCGGTCGTGCGAACGGCCGGTGCGACGCCTACGACCCGGCCGGGCCGCCGCCCGGGGAGCCCCGGCGGCTCCCCGGGCGCCCCGGGTCGGGTCAGGCCAGCCCGCGCCGTGCCACGGCGGGCGGCCGGTGACCGGCGATCGACGCGACCATGTCCAGCACCTGCCGGGTCTCCGCCACCTCGTGCACCCGGTACACCTGGGCCCCCAGCCACGCCGACACGGCGGTGGTCGCCAGCGTCCCGATCACCCGCTCCTTCACCGGACGGTCCAGGGTCTCGCCGACGAAGTCCTTGTTGGAGAGCGAGACGAGCACCGGCCAGCCGGTCGCCGTCATCTCGTCCAGGCGCCGGGTGGCCTCCAGCGAGTGCCGGGTGTTCTTCCCGAAGTCGTGACCGGGGTCGATCATGATCCCGTCCCGGCGCACCCCCAGCTCCACCGCCCGCTCGGCCAGCCCGAGGGTGACCCGCAGGATGTCCGCCATCACGTCCTCGTACCCCACCCGGTGCGGGCGGGTACGCGGCTCCGCGCCTCCCGCGTGGGTGCAGACCAGTCCCACGCCGTACCGGGCGGCGACCTCCGCCAGCTTCTGGTCCACCCCGCCCCACGCGTCGTTCAGCACGTCGGCGCCGGCCTCGCAGACCGCCTCGCCCACGTCGTGCCGCCAGGTGTCCACGCTGATCACGACGTCCGGGTGGCGGCGGCGGACCTCCGCGACGAACCCGACCGTGCGCCGGGCCTCCTCCTCGGCGGAGACCTCCTCACCCGGTCCCGCCTTGACGCCGCCGATGTCGATGATCGCCGCGCCCTCCGCGATCGCCTGCTCGACCCGGGTGAGCGCCGGCTCGTCCAGGAACGTGGAGCCCTGGTCGTAGAAGGAGTCGGGGGTCCGGTTCACGATTGCCATGATCACCGGCTCGTACGGACCGAATTCCCGCCGCCCCAGCCTGAGTGGACCGCTTCGCATCCCGTGTTCCTCCTCGTAGATCGACCCTGGGGTCTCCGTCCGGATCATGCCGGACGGCGGCGGACCCGTGCGGCCCCGCACCCGGTCCGGGCCGGTGCGTGCCGGTGCGTGCCGGTGCGTGCTGTGTTCCGGTCCTGGGCCCGTGCGGGTCCCGCGCGGTCGAACCCGCAGACCGCAGACCGCAGACCGCAGACCGCAGACCGCAGACCGCAGACCGCGGAGCGTCGGCGACCGACGGCGACGACGCTGGTGCGGCACCGGAGACCCTATGTGCCGGTGCCGCATGGCACGATCGGACCCGGACTGATTCCCGTCCTCTGGGGAGGCGCACGTGTTCTTGTTCCTGCTGCTCGCGATGGTCGTGGTCGTCGGGGCGGTCACCCTCGCCGTGGTGGGTGGGGGCGACCGGGCGGTGCTCCTGGACACCGCGCCCGAGTGCCTCACGGACCCGCTGCCGGTGAACAGGCCCCTGGTCACCGCCGACCTGGAAAAGCTCCGGCTGCCGATGGCCGTGCGCGGCTACCGCATGGCCGACGTGGACGAGGCGCTCGACCGGGTCGCGGCCGAACTCGCCGAGCGCGACGCCCGGATCGCCGACCTGGAGTCGGCGCTCTCCGGAGCCCTCTCCCGGGGCACGCCCGCATCCGACTTCCGCAAGCCCCCCTCCGGCCAGGAGCCGGGCCACGACGACGGAGGGGCCCGATGAGCGGCGGAGCCGAACCGGGCCCGGACGGACGGCTGCGCTGTCCGTGGGGCCTCAGCACCGACGACTACCTCGCCTACCACGACACCGAGTGGGGCCGGCCGGTCCACGGCGACGACGCCCTCTTCGAACGCCTCTGCCTGGAAGCGTTCCAGTCCGGTCTCTCCTGGCTGACGATCCTGCGCCGCCGGGAGGGCTTCCGCGCCGCCTTCGCGGGATTCCGGATCGCCGAGGTCGCCCGGTTCACCGACGCCGACAAGGAGAGGCTCCTCGCCGACGCCGGCATCATCCGCAACCGCGCCAAGATCGACGCCACCCTGGCCAACGCCCGGGTGCTCGCCGGATGGGCCCCCGGCGAGCTGGACGAACTCATCTGGTCCCACGCCCCCGACCCGGCGACCCGGCCCGTCCCCAAGGCGCTCGGAGACGTCGCGGCGGTCACCCCGGAGTCGACCGCGCTCGCCAAGGAGCTGAAGAAGCGGTCGGTGCGCTTCGTCGGCCCGACCACCGCCCACGCCCTGATGCAGGCGTGCGGCCTGGTGGACGACCACCTCGCCGACTGCGTGGCGCGCGGCGCCTCCGGCCTCCGGCCTCCGGCACCCCGCGACGAGTGATACCGGTCACTTCCCGAGGTAGTGCGGCTTCTCCTTGGCGAGGAACGCCTTCACCGCGATGGTGTGGTCCTGCGAGGCGCCCGCCTTCGTCTGGAGTTCGTCCTCCTTCTCCAGCGTCTCGGCCAGGGTGTGGCCCGCGCCGTACGCCATGGACGCCTTGAGCGCCGCGTAGGCCACGGTCGGCCCGTCCGCCAGCGCGCGCGCCACGGACGCGGCCTCGGCTGCCAGGTCGGCCGCCGGGACGACCCGGTTGACCAGGCCCAGTTCGTACGCCTGGGCCGCGGTGATCGAACGGGGGAAGAGCAGCAGGTCCGCCGCGCGGCTCGGCCCGATCAGCCGGGGCAGCGTCCAGGACATCCCGGAGTCGGCGGTCAGCGCGACCCCCGCGAACGATGTGTTGAACGAGGCGGTGTCGGCCACCACCCGGTAGTCGGCGGCGAGCGCGAAGCCGAAACCGGCCCCGGCCGCCACCCCGTTCACCCCCGCCACGACCGGTTTCTCCATCTCCGTGATGGCCAGCACGATCGGGTTGTAGTGCTCGCTCACCGTGCTCAGGGCGTTGCCCCCGCCGGTCTCCTGCGCGGCGGCGAGCGACGCGATGTGCTCCTTGAGGTCCTGGCCGACGCAGAAGGCACGCCCGGTGGCCGTGAGGAGTACGGCGCGTACGGAGGAATCGCCGGCGGCGGTGCGCAGCGCGTCCCGCAGGGCGACCTTGGCCGCGGTGTTCATGGCGTTCATCGCGTCGGGCCGGTTGAGGGTGATCGTCGCCAGTCCGTCGCTCACCTCGTAGAGCACGGTGTTCGCCAGTTCGTCGGCCATGGTGGTGTCCCCTCGCTGTCCAGGTTCGGTGCCCCGCCAGGCAAGCATGGCCGACGCCCCGCCGGGCCGACATGTGACCTGCGTCTAACGATTGGCTCTCACCTCGGGCCGCGAGCGGGCGAAGTATCGCAGCCGGATCGCCGAATTGGGTGGTTTTGGTGGTGTGCGTTGCGCAAGCGATGCCGATCGATGTTGGTCATCGGGGTGTCGCATGCGGGATAATGACCTGGAAGCAATGTGTTCGATGCCGGTGAGGCAGCGCCTGTCATGGGGCCGCCGGTTGCGATTGAGCTGGTTTCAGGAAGGGGAACGAGCATGGCGGCCATGAAGCCGCGGACGGGCGACGGCCCGCTCGAGGTGACAAAGGAGGGGCGGGGCATCGTCATGCGAGTTCCGCTCGAAGGCGGCGGTCGGCTTGTTGTCGAGCTGACTCCCGACGAGGCAGACGCGCTCGGCGACGCGCTCAAGAAGGTTGTCGGCTGACCTTCTGCGCGCCCACACTTCACTTCTGCCCCGGCACGGGAACCCGTGCCGGGGCAGAAGCGTGTCCGGCCGGAACCGTCTCCGGGGCAGACCGTGGCCGGGGCGCCGTAGCGTGTTCGCGCCGCAGCGGTACGGGCCGTGCGCACAGCGGCCGGGCCTTCCCGGCCGGCGGGCTCAGCCGCGCCGGACCGCGCAGAGCAGGCCGTCGCCGACCGGCAGCAGCGTGGACATCAGCTCCTGGCTCTCCCGCACCGCCCGCAGCAGCTCACGGATGCGCTGGACCTCGGCGGGCTGGGCCGCGGCGTCGACCGTACGGCCGTCCGCGAAGACCCCTTCAAAGCAGACGACGCCGCCCCGGCGGAGCAGACGCAACGATTCCGCGAGGTAGTCCAGGCTCTCCAGCCGGTCGCCGTCGCAGAAGACGAGGTCGTACCCGCCGTCGGCGAGCCGTGGCAGGACGTCCAGCGCGCGTCCGGGGATGAAGCGGGCCTTGTTGGTGGCGTAGCCGGCGGAGCGGAACGCCTCACGGGCGAACTGCTGCCGTTCCGGCTCGGGGTCGACCGTGGTCAGCACCCCGTCCGGGCGCATCCCGTTCAGCAGGTAGATGCCGGACACGCCGGTACCGGTGCCGATCTCCGCCACCGCCTTGGCGTCCGCCGCGGCGGCGAGCAGCCGCAACGCGGCTCCCGTGCCGGGGGAGACCGAGCGGATCCCGAACGACCTGGACCGCTCGCGGGCCAGGTACAGAGCCTCGTCCTCGGGGACAAAGGCGTCGGCGAACGCCCAGCTCGTCTGCCGGTTGGCGGTAATGACCCTCTCCTGTCCCCGTAGTTGGCGCAACGGTGACTGTATCCGCTGCGCAGGGGAACCCGCAGATGGGACCGGACGTTGGGGGAGGAGAGGGGAAAGCGCCCGAAGGGGGCCCGCGGATCGGGCTCACCGGACCGGCACGAGCAGGCCCCGGGCATGGCCCGGCCCCTCCGAAAAAGGCTTATACGGAGCTAACGGGCGAGGTGGCTATGGTAGGGGCTCCACTGGACACCACCAGAGCCGACAGGGGAGGTGCGGCTGCGCCTGGGGATCGGGGAGGAGTGCTGCGGCGCTTTCTCAGGTCGGCGGGTGAGCCGAAATCCGTGACCAACCAAGCTGACCGTTCTTCCAACGATTCCGCAACGACCGCGACCTTCGCCTCCGACACGGAATCCCCGGCGTGGACCCCGCCCTCCTGGGAAGAGATCGTCAGCACCCACAGCGGTCGCGTGTACCGACTCGCGTACCGGCTGACGGGCAACCAGCACGACGCGGAGGACCTCACCCAAGAGGTCTTCGTCCGCGTCTTCCGGTCGCTGTCGACGTACACCCCCGGCACCTTCGAGGGCTGGCTGCACCGCATCACCACCAACCTCTTCCTCGACATGGTCCGCCGCAAGCAGCGGATCCGTTTCGACTCCCTCGGCGACGACGCCGCCGAACGGCTGCCCAGCCGTGAGCCGTCGCCGCAGCAGGTGTTCAACGACACCCACTTCGACGCGGACGTGCAGCAGGCGCTGGACACCCTCGCTCCCGAATTCCGGGCCGCCGTGGTGCTCTGCGACATCGAGGGTCTGAGCTACGAGGAAATCGCGGCGACCCTCGGAGTCAAGCTCGGCACCGTGCGCAGCCGCATCCACCGAGGCCGTTCGCATCTGCGCAAGGCGCTCAAGCACCGGTCTCCCGAAGCCCGCGCCGAACAGCGCTCCCTGGCGGGCGCCGTCCTCGCGGGGGAGGGCGGTACGACGTGACACCCACAGGTCCCACCCCTGCCGAGCAGCACTTGGGGGACCGGCTCGCCGCCCTGGTCGACGGCGAGCTCAAACACGACGCCCGCGAACGCGTCCTGGCCCACCTCGCCACCTGCGCCCGCTGCAAGGCGGAAGCGGATGCCCAACGGCGGGTCAAGTCGGTGTTCGCACAGACGGCTCCCCCGTCGCCCACCGAGGGCTTCCTCGCGCGGCTCCAGGGTCTCCCCGGCGGTACCGGCACCGACGACGGATTCCGGGGCGGGCCCTTCGGCCCCGACGGGCGGCCGGTGGACGACTTCCGCCTCCCGGCGCGTCCCCCCGTCGGTCGCCGGGCGGAGAAGGTCCCCTCGCCGCTGGACGGCTTCGGATACCTCCCCACCGTGCACGGGTCGGGCGCCGTCCTGCCCGGCGGCGCCGCCGGTTCCGCCTTCCGCATACACGAGGTGGCCCGCGAGGCCGACCGCGGTCCCTGGCGCAGCCGGCGGATCGCGTTCGCCGCTGCCAGCGCCGTATCCCTGGCGGCCATCGCGCTGGGCGGTGCCGTCCCGGTGGGCGACGCCTTCGACACCCCGTTGCGGGCCGAGGGCGCCGGGTCCGCGGCGACCCCGCTCGACGCCGACGAACGCGCGGCGAGCGGCATCTCCGCGGCCAGCCGCGGGAGCTCCCAGGGGGGCGCGCTCTCGGTGGAGGGCCCCTCCGAAGGCACGGACAGCACAGCCGCCACGGCCACCACGCCCACCTTCGCCGCGTCGTCCGCCTCCGGGGGGCTCACCACCGGCGCCCGGTCCTTCTCCGGAACCGGCAGCACCGGCACCGAGACCCTCTTCGGGACGGGGCAGGAGTACACGCAGCCGACGAGGAAGGTCTCGCTGGCGTCGCTGATATGCCCCAGCACGGCTTCCCCGCTCCTCGCGCCGCTCTTCCCCGCCGCGGCCGCGCAGCCGGGGGCCACCCCGTCCTCGGCCGCCCCCTCCCCGTCCGCCTCCACGCCGCTCTCGGCCCTGCCGTCGCCGCACCAGGCGCTGCGCTGATCGCCCCCGCGCCGGTCATGCCCCGGCGCGGGAACGGCACCTCCCCCCGACGCCCGGGCGGCCCGCACCGGCCGCCTCCTCGGCCGCCCCTCGCCGTCTCCGTTCAACCGGCCCAAAACCTGGTTGAATTCCGGTCGGAACGCTCCGAGGAGGGCGTGCGGAGGTCATGTGCGGGGAGAGTATGGACGAGGGAAAGCCCACCGGATCGAAGCCGAAGTGGTGGAGCCGTCCCGCGACGGGACCCGCCGCCGACACCGAGGGCTCGCTCCCGCCGGTCGCACCCGGCCGGCCCGCGCCGCTTGCGCCGGTCGCACCGGAACAGCCGACACCGGTCGCACCGGATCAGCCCGTGCCCCTTGCGCCGGGCCCCGTACCGGCCGCGGACGGTCCCCCGACGGAGGCTCCGGGCCTCCCCGGCCCGCGTACCCCCGGGGCGGCGCGCCCCCTGCACGAGCCCGACGAGTACAGCACCCCGCCCTACGGCGGCCCCGGCCCCTGGGCGCCCGCCCCGCCGGTCCAGCACCCGGCGGCGACTCCCGCCCACGGCACCGCCGTGCCCCAGGCGTACGCGACGGCACCCGGTGCGCCGCACACGGCGGGCCACCACGCGGGGCAGCCCGCACCGGTGCAGGCCGCCCGGCCCGGCGCTCCCTGGCTCCACTACGACCCGTGGGGTTCTCGGCAGCAGCCGCTGATCAGGACCGTCCCCCAGCACTCCGGGGTCGTCCCGGCAGCGGGCCGCCAGGGCGGCCGGCGCGGGTCGCTCCTCGTCGGGGCCGTCCTCCTCACGCTGGTCGCGGGAGCCGTCGGCGGCGGGGTCGGTTCGTACATCGAACGGAACGGCGGGATCACCACCGTGCACCTCCCGCAGGCCGGCCCCGCGCCCGCCGGCCGGGCACCCGACAGCGTCGCCGGGATCGCCGCGAGCGCCCTGCCGGGCGTGGTCACCCTGCACGTCAGCGGCAACGCGGAATCCGGTACGGGCACCGGCTTCGTCCTCGACGACCAGGGCCACATCCTCACCAACAACCACGTCGTGGCGCCCGCCGGGTCGTCCGGCGACATCACCGTGACGTTCAGCGGCGGCGAGAACGCGAGGGCCGAGGTGGTCGGCACGGACAGCGGGTACGACCTCGCCGTGGTCAAGGTCAGCGGGGTGTCCGGCCTGAAGCCGCTGACGCTCGGCAACTCCGACGACGTGGCGGTCGGCGACCCGGTGGTGGCCATCGGAGCCCCGTACGACCTGTCGAACACGGTCACCTCCGGGATCATCAGCGCCAAGCAGCGCCCGATCACCGCCGGCGGCGAGGAGGCAGGCTCCACCGACGTCAGTTACGTCGACGCCCTCCAGACCGACGCCCCGATCAACCCCGGCAACTCCGGCGGCCCGCTCCTGGACTCACGGGCCCGGGTGATCGGCATCAACAGCGCCATCCGCGCCGCCGACACCGGCGCCGGCGGGACGGGCGCCCAGGCGGGTTCGATCGGCCTCGGGTTCGCCATACCGATCAACCAGGGCAAGCGCGTCGCCGAGGAGCTCATCAACACCGGCAGGGCCACCCACCCGGTCATCGGCGTCTCCCTGGACATGGCGTACGCAGGCGACGGCGCCAAGGTGAACACCGGGGGAGCGGACGGCTCCGCCGCCGTCACCGAGGGCGGTCCGGGCGACCGGGCCGGTCTCCGGCCCGGCGACGTCATCACGGCGGTGGACGGTGTCCGCGTCCACAACGGCGAGGAGCTGATCGTGAAGATCCGCGCCCACCGGCCGGGCGACCGGCTCGGCCTGCGGCTGACCCGCGGGGGTAAAGAGCTGTCCATGACTTTGACCTTGGGGTCCGCCACCGGCAGCTGATCGGCCGCCGTGTGTTCCGATGCCTGTTCATACGGCCCGGGAACCGGGAACCACCGGCAGAGACGTGCGCCGGCCCCTGCCCCGCTGCGACGTCCGCGGCGGGCCGGGGGCGGTCCCCGGCGACTCCATGACCGGATTCCGGGGCGGCGGGCGCCCCCTGGACGTCGTCCAGAGCTACCGTCCGTACAGCTCGGCCAGGTACGGTTTGCACGGCCGGACTTTCCGGCCGTGCCGGTGGGAGACCACGCGACTCATACGCGGAGCACACGAGGAGCGGCAAAGTGTTCAACGACATAGGCGCACTTGAGCTGCTGACTCTCGGGATTCTCGCCGTCCTGGTCTTCGGCCCCGACAAGCTGCCGAAGGTCATCCAGGACGTCACGCGCACGATCCGCAAGATCCGCGAGTTCTCGGACAGCGCCAAGCAGGACATCCGCTCCGAGCTGGGCCCGCAGTTCAAGGACTTCGAGTTCGAGGACCTGAACCCCAAGACGTTCATCCGCAAGCAGCTCATGGACGGCGAGGACGATCTCGGGCTCAAGGAGATCCGCGAGAGCTTCGACCTCCGCAAGGAGATCACCGACATGACGGACGCCGTGCACGGCCGCGAGAGCGTGGCGGCCACCACGGCGGCGACGGTGGCCTCGGCCCGTTCCGACGCCGGCGCGCTGACGAAGCCCGCCGCCGCCGACCCGCTGGTCAAGGGCTCCGCGGACCCCCTGAAGAAGGCCGCTCCGGCCGCTCAGGACGACCGTCCGCCCTTCGACGCCGACGCCACCTGAGACCGGTCAATCCCGGCTCGTCCGGACGGTATGGCTATTCTCCATCTGTCCGGTTGCGAGGATGCCCGAGCCCGCGGGGGGCGGGCCGCTCCGGATCCTGAGAGATCGAGGAGGCGGCCGGGTAGATGGAGACCACGAGTCGGGCTGACACGGATGGCACGCCCAGCACGGAGACCGCGCCGGCGGAGGGGGTGCCCTCGGCCCGGCCGGCGGTCGTCGACGGCTATCTGCAGGCGTCCTTCCCCTGGTACGCCCTGGACGAGGCGTTCACCGGACCGCGACGGCTGGGCCAGGTCGGCAGGGCCGCGGACGGGACGGTCCAGCACGGCGCGATCGGCCACGGCGACGAGCCGCTGGCACGTCCCGACGCGGGCCCCGAGAAGGACCGGTTCGCCGTCGTGGTGACCGTGGCCAGCAGCCCCGTACGCGGCAGCGGCGACGGCACCGGCACGCTGGAGGCCACCACGGTGTCCACGGCGGCCTGGCTGGCCGGTTCCGGACTCCTCGCCTGCACCTGGCCGCCGCAGCTCGACCACGGCCTCCGCGACGACTGGCTCGACCAGCAGACCGAGATCGCGTTCGAGCTCGCCGACGAGCTGGCCGGGGCGCCCTGGTCGAGGCTCTCGCTGCCGGTGGACGGCGTGCCGGTCGAGTTCCACTACCGCGAGTCCGAGTTCGGCTGGGTGCTGGCCGGGTCGGCGAGGGGCGTGCACCTCGGTGCGTACGGCCGGGGGATGAGCGCGTACGGGCTCGGCTTCTCGGCCGTCGAGGACGTCGCCGCCTACGCCTGAGGGATGCGCGAGGAGCCGGGCGGTCCGTGACTACGGACCGCCCGGCTCCTCATGCGTCAGCCGCGAGACCCGCCGGTCTCCACGGGACTCAGAACTTGTTGCGCGGCGTGATGCCCAGCGACATGCCGGACAGGCCGCGCTGACGGCCTCCCAGCTTCTCCGCGATGGAGCGCAGCGCGCGGCCGGCGGGGGAGTCCGGGTCGGAGAGCACGACCGGCTTGCCCTCGTCGCCGCCCTCGCGGAGCCGTACGTCGATCGGGATCGAACCGAGCACCGGGACCTCGGCGCCGATCGTCTTCGTCAGACCGTCCGCCACCCGCTGCCCGCCGCCGCTGCCGAACACGTCGACCATCTCGTCGCAGTGCGGGCACGGCATGCCCGACATGTTCTCCACCACACCGGCGATCTTCTGGTGCGTCTGCACCGCGATCGAACCGGCCCGTTCCGCGACCTCGGCCGCCGCCTGCTGCGGGGTGGTGACGACGAGGATCTCGGCGTTCGGCACGAGCTGCGCCACCGAGATCGCGATGTCACCGGTGCCCGGGGGCAGGTCGAGCAGCAGGACGTCGAGGTCGCCCCAGTAGACGTCGGCGAGGAACTGCTGGAGCGCCCGGTGCAGCATCGGGCCGCGCCAGACCACCGGGGCGTTGCCCGGGGTGAACATGCCGATGGAGATGACCTTCACGCCGTGCGCGGAGGGCGGCATGATCATGTTCTCGACCTGGGTCGGCTTGCCGTCGGCGCCGAGCATGCGGGGCACGCTGTGGCCGTAGATGTCGGCGTCGACGACGCCCACCTTCAGGCCGTCGGCCGCCATCGCCGCGGCGAGGTTGACCGTCACCGAGGACTTGCCGACGCCACCCTTGCCGGACGCGACCGCGTAGACGCGGGTGAGCGAGCCGGGCTTGGCGAAGGGCACCTCGCGCTCGGCGGTACCGCCGCGCAGCGCGCCCGCCAGCTCCTTGCGCTGCTCGTCGCTCATCACGTCCAGGGTGACCTCGACCCGCGAGACGCCCTCGACCGCGGCGACCGCGTCGGTGACGTTCCGGGTGATGGTCTCGCGCATCGGGCAGCCGGAGACGGTGAGGTACACCGTGACAGCCACCACACCGTCAGGATCGATCTCGACCGACTTCACCATGCCGAGCTCGGTGATCGGGCGGTGGATCTCCGGGTCGTTCACTGTCGCCAGTGCTTCGCGCACCGCGTCTTCCGTAGCCATACGACGATGTTACGGCGCGTGGCGCTACGCGCGGGTAGCCCCTCAGCGGTCGCCTTCGTCACTCTCGGACGGAAGGAGGATCCGCCGGTCCTCCAGGTCCTTCACGAGGTCCTCCAGCTCCGAGCGGATCCAGTCACGGGTGGCGACCTCGCCGAGGCCCATCCGGAGCGCGGCGATCTCCCGGGTGAGGAACTCGGTGTCGGCGATGGACCGCTCGTTCTGCTTGCGGTCCTGCTCGTGGGTGACCCGGTCACGGTCGTCCTGGCGGTTCTGCGCCAGCAGGATGAGCGGCGCCGCGTACGAGGCCTGGAGCGAGAGCATCAGCGTCAGGAAGATGAACGGGTACTCGTCGAACCGGAGCGCCGTCGGCGCGAAGATGTTCCAGAGCACCCAGAGGACGATGATCAGCGTCATCCAGACGATGAACCGCCCGGTGCCCAGGAAGCGGGCGATCCGCTCCGAGAACCGGCCGAACGCCTCCGGGTCGTACTCCGGGATGAGCCGGCGGCGCGGGGCCTTCGGCTGGTCCAGCCGGAACCTGGGCGGGCGCACCATCCCGGACGAACCGGTGGACGCCGCCTTCGTACGCTCCTCAGCGGCCACGGGCGATCCCCTCCTCGCCGTGGAAGTCGGTCTCCCGCCAGTCCTCCGGCAGCAGGTGGTCCAGCACGTCGTCGATGGTCACCGCGCCCAGCAGAGAGCCGCTCTCGTCGACCACGGGCACCGAGACCAGGTTGTAGGCGGCCAGATAGCTGGTGACCACCGCCAGCGGGGTGTCCGGCGGCAGTGGCACGAGGTCGCTGTCCACGATCGAGCTGACCAGCGCGAACGGCGGGTCCCGCAGCAGCCGCTGGAAGTGGACGGTCCCGAGGTACTTGCCGGTGGGCGTCTCGTCGGGCGACCGGCAGACGTACACCTGGGCGGCGAGCGCGGGGGAGAGGTCCGACTGGCGCACCCGGGCGAGCGCGTCCGCGACGGTGGCGTCCGGGCGCAGCACGATCGGCTCGGTCGTCATCAGACCGCCCGCCGTCCGGTCCTCGTAGCTCATCAGCCGGCGCACGTCGGCCGCGTCGTCCGGGCGCATCAGCGTCAGCAGCCGCTCCTTGTCCGCCTCCGGCAGCTCGGAGAGCAGGTCCGCCGCGTCGTCCGGGTCCATCGCCTCCAGCACGTCCGCCGCGCGCTCCTCCTTGAGCTTGCCGATGATCTCCACCTGGTCGTCCTCCGGCAGCTCCTCCAGGACGTCGGCGAGCCGGTCGTCGTCGAGGGCGGCGGCCACCTCCGCCCGGCGCTTGGGCGTCAGGTGGTGCAGGGCGTTGGCGACGTCGGCGGGGCGCAGCCGTTCGAAGGTGGCGACCAGGCTCTCGGCGCCCTGCCCGTGCTCCTCCAGCGAGAAGTCGCGGACCGCCGACCACTCGACGGTCAGGGTCTCGCCCTTGCGGCGCAGCGCCCCGCCGCGCCCCTTGCGGACGAAGTACTTGTCGATCTCCCAGTCGCGGCGGGCCGGCAGCTGGTGGATGGCCACATCGAGGATGGTGACCTCCTCGCCGCTCGTCGCGAGCCGCACCCGCCGGTCCAGGAACTCCCCGAGCACCAGACGCTCGGTGGGGCGCTGTTCGAAGCGCCGCATGTTGATCACTCCGGTGGTGATGACCTGGCCGGACTCGACCCCGGTCACCCGGGTCATCGGCAGGAAGATGCGCCGCCGGCTGACCACCTCCACCACCATGCCGAGCAGCCGCGGCGGCCTGCCGCCGACGCGCAACATCGCCACCAGGTCGCGGACCCGGCCGACCTGGTCGCCGTTGGGATCGAAGACCGGGACTCCGGAGAGGTGCGAGACGAAGACCCTGGGCGCGCCCGATGCCATTGCGCACCCCTTCCGTACCGTTGCCGCGTGCATGTACCCGACGTGATCCTTTAACCGTACGTCAGGGGCGCCGGTGACGCCGGTGTGCCGGATTCAGGCTAGCCCGTACCGCTGCGCCCCGCTCTGTACCCCTCCGTACCGACCTGGCGCACGCCCGGACGGCTCCCTTCCGGACGGCGTCCGAACCCCGGGTACGCTGCCGCTTGCCATCCCACACGCATGACGAGAGGCAAGTACGCGTGACCTCCTACGCCCCCGCCGTACGGGCCCGCCGCACCGCGCTCGCCGTGGCACTCGGGGCGGGGCTCGCCCTGGTCCTCACCGGTTGCACGGGCGAGGACCCCGACAAGGGCACGAACGGAATCGGCAAGCTCTCCGCCACGGAGATCGACACCCGGGCCCGAGCCGCCGCCGACGCCGCCACCGCCGTCCACCTCGCGGGCACCCTCATCAGCAAAGACGGCAGCTACACCCTCGACATGCGGCTCAACGCCGACGGCGGCACCGGCTCCGTCACCTCGCGGCAGAACACCTTCGCCGTCCTCCGGGTCGGTGACGAGCTCTACCTCAAGGCGGACACCGCCTTCTGGAGCGCCGAGCAGGACGGCAAGGGCGAGGACGGAGACGGAGAGGCCGCCAGGAAGCTCGGCGGCAAGTACGTCAAGGTGCCCGAGGACGACCCCACCTACAAGCAACTGCGCGGCTTCACCGAGAAGGACACCCTGCTCGACGGGCTCCTCTCCCTGCACGGCACCGTCAACAAGGGCGAGCGGGACACCATCACCGGCGTCCCCACCATCAAGATCCTGGGCGGGAAGGGCGAGGGCGGGGCGTTCGACGTGTCGCTCACCGGCACGCCGTACCCCGTCAAGGTGGCGCGCGGCGGCGGTGGCGGGACGGTCACCCTCGCCGACTGGGGCCGCTCCTTCGACCTGGCGGCCCCGCCGCAGGACGACACGGTGGACTACGGCGGCGAGCTGCCGAAGAACTCCGGCTGAGCCGCTCGTAGGTCCGGGCCGGCCGTTGCTGAGGGCCGGGGGCGGCTGTTGCTGAGGGCCGGGGGCGGAACGCCGGCCCTCAGACCTTGGGGCGGCGCTTCTTCAGCAGCAGCCGGGGGAGTCCGGCCGGTACCGGTTCGCGGGTGATCGCCGGGGTGGCGAGGGGGCGGGCGGCGAGCGAGCCGTCCGGCAGATCGGTGGTGTGCGCCACGGGCGTCAGCCGCACCACCCGGCAGTCGCGCGCCCAGCGCTCCGTCAGCCGTTCCGCGTCGGGCGCGTTCAGCCGCTTCCCCTTCAGCTCCGCGACCGCCGCCTCCCACTCCTCGGAGTGCGGGGCGAGCTCGGCCACCGAGGCGGTCCACGCGACGACCCGGCCGCCCTTGTCCTTGCTGCGCACCGTCACCCCGGCCCGCGCGCCGTCCGCCAGACCGTCCGGGAGCGGCTGCTCACCGGGACCGCCGACGAGCAGCGCCGCGCCCTCGTGCCAGACGTGCCAGAGCGCCCGGGCGGCGCCGGAGGCGCGCACCCAGATCAGGCCGGACTTCTTGGTGGCCTCCTCGACGAGGGCCTGCCCGAGCAACGAGTCAGCAGTCATGGCGAAGAGCCTAACGGCCCGTCGTCCGGGCCCGCGTGGCGGGAATCAGAGCCAGCCGTTGCGCTTCAGCGTCCGGTGGATGGAGAAACAGACCACCGCGATGACGCCCAGCACCATCGGGTAGCCGTACGTCCACTTCAGCTCCGGCATGTGCTCGAAGTTCATGCCGTAGACCCCGCAGATCATCGTGGGCACGGCGACGATGGCGGCCCAGGACGTGATCTTGCGCATGTCCTCGTTCTGGGTGACGGTCGCCTGCGCCAGGTTGGCCTGGAGGATCGAGTTCAGCAGTTCGTCGAAGCCGAGCACCTCCTCCTGGACCCGGGCGAGGTGGTCGGCCACGTCGCGGAAGTACTTCTGGATGTCCGGGTCGATCAGCCGCATCGGCCGCTCGCTGAGGAGCTGCATCGGCCGCTGGAGCGGCGAGACGGCCCGCTTGAACTCCAGCACCTCACGCTTGAGTTGGTAGATCCGCCCGGCGTCGGTGCCGCGTGCGCTGCCCTTCGTCGGAGTGGAGAAGACGTCGATCTCCACCTCGTCGATGTCGTCCTGCACCGCGGCGGCCACCGCGATGTAACCGTCCACCACGTGGTCGGCGATGGAGTGCAGCACGGCGGACGGGCCCTTGGCGAGCAGCTCCGGATCGTCCTGGAGGCGGTGGCGCAGGGCGCGCAGCGAGCCCTGACCGCCGTGCCGGACGGTGATCACGAAGTCCCGGCCGGTGAAGCACATCACCTCGCCGGTCTCCACGACCTCGCTGGTCGCGGTGAGTTCGGCATGCTCGACGTAGTGGATGGTCTTGAAGACGGTGAAGAGCGTGTCGTCGTACCGCTCCAGCTTCGGCCGCTGGTGGGCGTGGACCGCGTCCTCGACCGCCAGCGGGTGCAGCCCGAACTCCCGGGCGATGACCGCGAATTCGGCCTCGGTGGGTTCGTGCAGCCCGATCCAGGCGAAGCCGCCGCCCTCGCGCACCCGCAGCATCGCCTCGTGCGGGGTCTGGCAGGCGGAGGCCTCCATGCGGCGGCCGTCGCGGTAGACCGCGCAGTCCACCACGGCACTGGAGGCGGACGGGTCGCGGGTGGTGTCGTAACCGGTGTACGGGGCTGGGGTCTTGCGGAAGGAGGGCCGCAGGGAAGGGCGCACGGCGGCGCGCAGGTCACGGATCATGGACATGGCAGGCTCCTACACGAAAGGGCCGTGCGGTGCGCGCAGGCGGAACAGCCCGGAATGGAGACGTGGAAACCACGTCCGCAAAGCGGGCGGCACCGCGGAGCGGTGGCGACGGCGTTCGCTACAGACAGGGCAAAAAACGGGATGCTCTTCCGCCGTGCGACAAGCCACGAGCCCTGACCGAGAGGGCTTAAGAAATCACCGGGTAACGGTGGAGACGGAAGAGCGCTCGGTACTGCACGGTCGACTTGGATCCATGGCAGTCCCCACCTCCTCCGGTCGGTCCCCCGTGGGGGACGACGTGCTGTCGGGACGGAGAGGGCGCCGCATCGCGCGCTGTCCCGACCGGCGGCCAGGCTATCAGTCGGCCCGGGGTCAATCCCTTACTTTGCCCGTTCGATACGCGTTCTATGCTCGCGGCATGGAAGAAATTCTCGCGCTCGTCGAAGCCCGTCTCCGCACCGCTCTGGGGGAGCCGGACGCCCGCGCCGCCGTCACCTTCCTCGGCACGGACCGCATCGAAGTGCTGCGCTTCCTGGACGGGGACGTGGTCCGCTACGCCACCCTCGGCATGTCCGCCCAGCCCATGGCGGACCCCACCTCGCCGCTCGCCGACCCCGTGAAGGGCCCCCGCGCCGAACTGGTGCTCTCCGTGCGCGCGGGCCTGGCCGACACCGACCAGGTCCTCCGCCCGCTCGCCGTGCTGGCGGCGTCCCCGCAGGTCGAAGGCGTGATCGTGGCGCCCGGCGCCTCCCTCGACCTGGGCGACCCGCTCTGGCCGTCGGCCCCCTTCTCCTCGGTGCTCGTGGCCGAGTCCGGCGGACTGGTGGAGGACCTGGAGCTCGACGCGCCGATGGACCCGGTGCGCTTCCTGCCGCTGCTCCCGATGACCCCGAACGAGGCCGCCTGGAAGCGGGTCCGGGGCGCCCAGGAGCTCCAGGAGCGCTGGCTCTCCCACGGCACCGACCTGCGGGACCCGCTGCGCACCTCCGTACCGCTGGACTGAGATCACCCGTCCACGTTCAAGCGTTTCACCCGTCCGTGTCGTGCGTGAGTGGCCGGGTCGTCGCGGGTGTCGGTCGGCGAGCGGAGACGCCGCCGAGGCGGACGAACCCGACCGTCATCGGGGCCGCGGTGCCGAGGAACGGGGAGCGGCCGCCGGCGTTGCCGGGCACTGCGCCCACCAGCGGTCCGTACGCCATGCCGGGGCCGGAGCGCCGCCTCGCACAACGGCACGTCCTGGCGGAAGCCACGCTGCGGACGGGTGACCGTCCTTGACGTGGCGACGCGGGAGGGGGACCGTGGGTCGCTATGAGGGGCGAACCCAGTTGCCCGAAATGCGGTGGCCGGGTAAGGGCGCCCGGTCTCTTCGCCGACTCCTGGCAGTGCCCCGCGCACGGTCCGGTCCACCCGATGCAACCGGTGGTCCCGCCGAGTGTCGAGGCGCTCGGAGTGGTGGTCCACCGCGCGCAGGTGCCGGTCTGGATGCCGTGGCCACTGCCGGTGGGCTGGCTGTTCACGGGCGTGGCGCACGCGGGCGACGACCGCAGCGGTGGCCGCGCCACCGCGCTGGTCTGCTCAGGACCCGGCCCGCTCGGCGGGCTCGGCGAACTGCTGCTGGTCGCCGAGGAACTCGGCGTCGGGCTCGGCGCCCGTTACGCCGGCATCGAGGGCCCCGACCCCGGCCCCCGCATGCGCGTCGACGGTCCCCCCGCGGCCAAGGTGCTCGCCGCCGGCCGCCCGACCCCGCTCTGGCAGGTGAACGGCGTCCCCGAGGACCGGGCCGTCTTCGCGGGCGAGGCGCGCGGGCTCTGGCTCTGGGCGATCGTCTGGCCCCAGCAGTCGGCGCTCCTCATGTACGACGAACTCGTGCTCACCGACCTCCGCGACGCGGGGGCCGAAGTGGACCTGGTGCCCTGCGGTGCCCTCACCCCCCGTCTGCTCGGCATCCCCGAAGGCCCGCCCCGGCAGGGCCCCGCACCGCGCTGAGGGCGGCCGACGCGCCTCTGCGACGCGGGCCGGGTGCGGCCGGCGCGCTCTTTCCGCGAGGGGCGGCTCCCTACGGCCGGGGGCGGCTCGGTACGGCCGTCCGGACGGAGGTCGGGTGGCGGTCGGGCGATGGTTATCCTGGAGCGTCCCCACCGTCCGCCGCGAGCACAGGAGTCATCGTCGTGCGTATCGACCTGCACACGCACTCCACCGCGTCCGACGGTACGGACACCCCGGCCGAGCTGGTCGCCCACGCGGCGGCGGCCGGACTCGACGTCGTCGCCCTCACCGACCACGACACCGTGCGCGGCCACGCGGAGGCGCGGGCGGCCCTCCCCGAAGGCCTCACCCTCGTCACCGGTGCCGAACTCTCCTGCCGTCTCGACGGGGTGAGCCTGCACATGCTGGCGTACCTCTTCGACCCCGAGGAACCCGAGTTCGCCCGCGAGCGCGAGCTGGTCAGGGACGACCGGGTGCCGCGCGCGCAGGCCATGGTGGTCAAGCTCCAGGCGCTGGGCGTACCGGTGACCTGGGAGCAGGTCGCCCGGATCGCGGGGAACGGCTCGGTGGGCCGCCCGCACGTCGCCGCCGCCCTCGTCGAACTCGGCGTCGTCCCCACCGTCTCCGACGCGTTCACCCCCGAGTGGCTCGGCGACGGCGGCCGGGCGAACGCGGCCAAGCACGAACTCGACCCCTTCGACGCCGTCCGGCTGGTCAAGGCCGCGGGCGGGGTCACCGTCTTCGCCCACCCGCAGGCCGTCAAGCGCGGCTCCGTCGTCCCCGAGTCGGCCATCGCCCGGCTCGCCGCGGCGGGACTCGACGGCATCGAGGTGGACCACATGGACCACGACGGGGCCACCCGCGCCCGGTCGCGCGGCCTCGCCGCGGACCTGGGACTGCTGACCACCGGTTCCAGCGACTACCACGGCAGCCGCAAGACCGTGGCGCTCGGCGAGTACACCACCGACCCCGAGATCTACGGCGAGATCACCCGGCGCGCCACGGGAGCCTTCCCGGTGCCGGGCGCCGGTGGAGCCCTCACCCGCTGAGGGCCCCGCGTACTGCCCGTACCGCTCCCTCTCCCGCGCGGCGGCCGGACGTCCGGTCGGCCGCGGCAGCCGTACTCCGGCGCCCTTCACACCCCGGCGCCCTTCACACCCCCCGCGCCATCCTCACGCGCCCCGGGCCCTCCCGTAGCCCCGCTCCGGCGAGCCAGGGGGCGCCCGCGCGCGGTCTCCCTCCCCGACCTGCTTCTTCTCATCTCCAGCAAGGCTCAAGGCTCACTGTGTTCGACGTCGCTGTTTTCGGTTCGCTCTTCCTCACCCTGTTCGTGATCATGGATCCGCCCGGGATCACGCCGATCTTCCTGGCCCTCACCGCGGGCCGCCCCGCCAAGACCCAGCGCAAGATGGCGCTCCAGGCGGTCGCGGTCGCCTTCGGGGTGATCGCCGTCTTCGGCGTGCTCGGCCAGCAGATCCTGGACTACCTGCACGTCTCCGTGCCCGCGCTGATGATCGCCGGCGGTCTGCTCCTGCTGCTCATCGCGCTGGACCTGCTCACCGGCAAGACGGACGAGCCGACGCAGACGAAGGACGTCAACGTGGCACTCGTACCGCTCGGCATGCCCCTGCTGGCCGGTCCGGGCGCGATCGTCTCGGTGATCCTGGCCGTGCAGCACGCGCACACCGTGAGCAGCCAGATCTCGGTCTGGGCGGCGATCGCCGTCATGCACGTGGTGCTCTGGCTGACCATGCGTCACTCGCTGGTGATCATCCGGGTCATCAAGGACGGCGGTGTGGTGCTGGTGACCCGGCTCGCCGGGATGATGCTCTCCGCCATCGCGGTCCAGCAGATCATCAACGGTGTCACCCAGGTCATCCAGAAGGGCTGAACCGGCCCGTACCACCGGAGCGGCCGGCCCCGGACGCACTGCGCCCCCGTACGGAGATCCGTACGGGGGCGACTCGACTTCTCATCAAGGCGTACTGCCGGAAGGTGTTACGAGGCCGAGCTCTCTGCCGGCCGAATGTAGATGCGCTGGCCCATAGCCGCGGCCTGCTGCACGATCCGGTTGACGGAGGCGGCGTCTACAACGGTGCTGTCCACGGCGGTACCGTCGACATCGTCGAGTCGCATGATCTCGAAGCGCACAGGGCTTCCCTTCGTCCGATCCTCCTGCTGGAGAACTACTGGTCGGACGGGACACCCCGTCCGCAAGGATAAGGAAGCGGGGCCTTGCGGTCCCACTCCCTACGAGGGGTACAACGGCCCGCCCCCCGAGAAACATTCCCTACGCTAAGGAAATTTTTTGGATGTCTAAGTACCTGTTGGCAGTCACTCCGTCACGGACGTCGGATCCCGCATGACCGACGCCGATTTCCCCACCACCCCGGACGACATCCGGGACCGCCTGGACCTGACGAACCAGCTCCTCCAGCGTGTCCTCGCCGAGGTCTCGAAAACCCCTTCCACCCACGCGATCTTCGTCGACGCGGGTTATGTCTACGCCGCCGCAGGACTTCTCGTCACCGGCACCGAGGACCGCCGCTCCTTCGACCTCGACTCGGGAGGGCTGATCGAGGCGTTCATCGAACAGGCCCGCACGATCTTCGCGGACAGCCGGCTTCTGCGCGTCTACTGGTACGACGGCGCCCGGCGCCGCACCCACACCACCGAGCAGCAGTCCATCGCGGAACTGCCCGACGTCAAAGTGCGCCTCGGCAACCTCAACGCCAACAACCAGCAGAAGGGAGTCGACTCCCTCATCCGCACCGACCTCGAATCACTCGCCCGCCACCGCGCCATCAGTGACGCCGCCCTCGTCGGCGGCGACGAGGACCTCGTCTCGGCGGTGGAAGCCGCGCAGGGGTACGGCGCCCGGGTCCACCTCTGGGGCATCGAGGCCGGTGAGGGCCGCAACCAGGCCGAGCCGCTCCTCTGGGAGGTGGACAGCCAGCGCACCTTCGACCTGGACTTCTGCCGCCCCTACGTCACCCGCCGCCCGGTCACCACGTACGAGGACGAAGGACCGGCGCCCTCCCGCGAGGACGTCCGCTTCGTCGGTGCGCAGGTCGCCGCCGCCTGGCTCGCTGCCAAGGGGCGGGAGTCCCTGGTCGACCTGATGCCGGGCCACCCGTACCTGCCGGGTTCCGTGGACCAGGATCTCCTGGTCGAGGCGGAACGCCTGCTCCAGCACTCCCTGCGCGGGCACGCCCCGCTGCGCCGGGCACTGCGTGACGGCTTCTGGCAGCACCTCCAGGCGCAGTTCTAGGGCCTGTATGGGGTTGTCGCGCGGAAGAAGGAGCGGGGCTGGGTGCGTGCGACCGCAAGGCGCCGGAGCGCCCTGGTAGCTCCGCTACCAGGGCGCTCCGGCCACGCCGCGAGCGCGCGTGCCCGGCCCCGCGACGCCGCGAGCCAACCCGTACCGGCCTGAGGACGGTCTCCGGCCCCCGCCCGGCCCGCCCGCGGCTCAGAGGCCGGACCAGAACGCCACCAGCGCCGCGGCCGTCTCCTCGGGGCGGGCGGTGTTGGGGGAGTGCTCGGCGCCCGCGATCGTGGTGCGGCGGGCGCCCAGACGGCGGGCCATCGCGGTGAGCAGGCCGACCGGCCACACGTCGTCGCGCTCCCCGGAGAGGACGTGGACGGGCAGGCCGGTGGCGGCCAGCTCGTCCACCCGGTCCGGCTCCACGGACAACTGGTGGCCGGTGGCGAGCAACTGCGCCGGGTCGTGTCGCAGCCACCGGCGGCGCAGATCCTCGCCGCCGCCGGTGTCGGCGTCCTCCGGCGGGTCCAGCGCCCGCATCGCCTCCCACACCTGCTCCATGGTCAGCGCGGAGAGCGCTTCGCCGAGCAGCTTCACCTTGTCCCGCTGCCCGGCGGAGATTTCCGCCGGGCCGGACGACATCAGTGTCAACGAGCGGAAGGGTGCGGGGTCCAGGAGGGCGGCCGCACGGGCGACCTGGCCGCCGAGCGAATGGCCGAGCAGGTGCGGGGCGGCGCCGTCACCGATGTCGAGCGCCTTCGCCTGCGCGAACACGTCCCGCGCCAACTCACCCTGCGCGTAGTCCTCCTGACGACCCGTGCCCGAGCTCTCGTACTGCCCCCGGCCGTCCACGGCGACGGCGCGGAAACCCGCGACGGCGAGGGGTTCGAGGAGGGCGACGAAGTCCTCCTTGCTCCCGGTGTAGCCGGGGAGCATCAGGACCGTCCCGCGCGTTTCCGTACGCGCCACGGCGTCCAGGGCGGCGAAGTCGCCGCGCGGGGTGTGCAGCACGCGGGCGCGGGCACAGGGGGGCGGGGTGAAGGTCGGCGGCCGGCTCATGGGACGAGGTTAAGGGCTGGTTCGCGCCCTCCCCGACCATCGGGGGACGGCCCCGGAAACGCCGGACGGCCCCGTCCCCCCGATGGTCGGGGAGCGGGGCCGTCCGGCGTGCTGCGGGTTGCCGCGAGTGTCAGCTCTCGGACGACACGGCGTCGGCGGTGGCCGGGCGCGTGCGGCGGCGACGGGTCCGGGCCGGGGCCTCTGACACCTCGCCCGTCACGCCCTCCGCCTCGGTGACCACGGAGGTCTCCGGCTTGACGGCGGCGCGGCGACGGCGCTTCGGCTTCTCCTCCACGGCGTCGGCGTCGGCGACCGGAGCGGCCTCGGCCTGCACGGCGGTCTTCGCCGCGGCGGCCTTGCGGGTCCGGGGCTTCGTCTCGGTCGCGCCGCCGGCCTTCGTCTCGGCGGCCGGCTTCGTGGCCGTACGGGGACGGCGGCGCGTCCGGCTGTCGGACTCGGGCTCCGAGGGCGGGGCGATCTGGAAGTCGACCTCGTCCGCGGCGGGCTTCACGATCCGGGCGCGGCGGCGCGGCTTCGTCGCGGCCTCGGCGGAGGCCTCACTGAAGCCCCCGGCGACGGCCACCGTCTGGAACTCCGGCTCGGCCGGAGCAGCGGCACGGGTGCGGCGGCGGCGTGCGGGCTTGGTGGCCTCGACGGCGGCCGGAGCCTCCGCGACGGCCACGGGGGCCTCCGCGACGGCCACCGGTGCGGGCGCCTCGACGACGGCCACCGGTGCGGGCGCCTCGACGACGGCCACGGCTGCCGCCTCGGCGGCGACGGCCTCCGCGACACCGACCCGGCCACGACGACGGCGGCGCGGGGTGCGCGACTCCGTCGTGCCGGCGTCCCCGGCCTCGTCCGGAGCGGGTACCGCTACGGCCTCGGTCGAGGGTGCGGGCACCGTGGCGGCGCCCTCCTCGCCGGTTCCGCCACGGGTGCGGCGGCGCTGGCGCGGGGTGCGCGCGGGGCGCTCCTCGCGCGTCTCACGGGCGGGGGCGGACGCGGCGGGCGCCTTGCGGCCACGGCCACCGGTCTCGCCGAGGTCTTCGAGCTCCTCCGCGCGCAGACCCGCGCGGGTCCGCTCGCTGCGCGGCAGTATGCCCTTCGTGCCCTCGGGAATGCCGAGGTCGGTGAAGAGGTGCGGAGAGGTGGAGTACGTCTCCGGCGGGTCCGGGAACTTCAGGTCCAGCGCCTTGTTGATCAGCTGCCAGCGCGGGATGTCGTCCCAGTCCACCAGCGTGACCGCGATCCCCTTGGCACCCGCGCGGCCGGTACGGCCGATGCGGTGCAGGTAGGTCTTCTCTTCCTCGGGGGACTGGTAGTTGATGACGTGGGTCACACCCTCGACATCGATACCGCGCGCCGCGACGTCGGTGCAGACGAGGACGTCGACCTTGCCGCTGCGGAAGGCGCGCAGCGCCTGCTCGCGGGCGCCCTGGCCGAGGTCGCCGTGGACCGCGCCGGAGGCGAAACCGCGCTTCTCCAGCTGCTCCGCGATGTCGGCGGCGGTGCGCTTGGTGCGACAGAAGATCATCGCCAGTCCCCGGCCGTCGGCCTGGAGGATGCGCGAGACCAGCTCGGGCTTGTCCATGTTGTGCGCCCGGTACACGAACTGGGTCGTGTTCTTGACCGTCGTGCCCTCGTCGTCGGGCGACGTGGCGTTGATGTGCGTGGGCTGCGACATGTAGCGGCGGGCGAGGCTGATCACGGCCCCGGGCATCGTCGCCGAGAAGAGCATGGTCTGGCGCTTCGCCGGCAGCATCGTGAGGATGCGCTCGACGTCGGGCAGGAAGCCCAGGTCCAGCATCTCGTCGGCCTCGTCGAGGACGAGGGCGCGGACGTGGGACAGGTCGAGCTTGCGCTGGCCCGCCAGGTCGAGCAGGCGGCCGGGGGTGCCGACGACGATGTCGACGCCCTTCTTCAGCGCCTCGACCTGGGGCTCGTACGCGCGGCCGCCGTAGATGGCCTGGACGCGGACGTTACGGACCTTGCCGGCGGTGAGCAGGTCGTTGGTGACCTGCTGGCAGAGCTCGCGCGTGGGGACGACGACGAGCGCCTGCGGCGCGTCGGTCAGCTTCTCGGGCGCCGCCCGGCCCGCCTCGACGTCGGCGGGGACCGTGACGATCTCCAGGAGCGGCAGACCGAAGCCCAGCGTCTTGCCGGTGCCGGTCTTCGCCTGGCCGATGACGTCGCTGCCGGAGAGCGCGACGGGGAGCGTCATCTCCTGGATCGGGAAGGGGGACAGGATGCCGACGGCTTCGAGGGCCTCGGCAGTCTCGGGGAGGATCCCGAGGTCGCGGAAGGTAGTCAGGGTGCTGCCTCTTCTGTGAGACGCGGACCGAGGCGAACGCTGGGGGTCGTACCGTGCCGGGGTTGGTCATCCGGCCCCGGGAGGGCGCGGGTGGCGCGGGACCACTGCCGTCGCTCGAGCGCTCGTGCCGCTGAGGGGGCCCCTCATCTGCGGTCGTACGGTGTGTACGACCCGCGCGGAGGGCTGTCGGGTCGGAGCCGATCGGGCCTCCGACCGGGCATCCTCATTCAAAGGGCGCGCCCCTGGCACACGAAAATGCTCAGTAGGCGCATTACCACTGTACCCCGGATTCGCGCATGTGTGTTGGGCGAATTCATCGGAACGGTGTGATCTCGGTGGTGGACCGGGCCCTTACCACCGGGGTGGTGCGGGCTATTGTGCGCTCCATGGAGACGCCTGACAACGCACCTCGCACACCCGACGAAGCCCCCGCCCCCACCGGCATCGCCGCCGGAAGCTGGTCGACGGCATCGGTCGATCCGCAGTACCGCGCCGCCGTGGTGGATCTGCTGGGCGCCCTCGCGTACGGGGAGCTGGCCGCCTTCGAGCGGCTCGCCGAGGACGCCAAACTCGCGCCGACCCTCGGGGACAAAGCGGCACTGGCGAAGATGGCCTCCGCGGAATTCCATCACTTCGAGCAGCTCACCGAGCGGCTCTCGGCCATCGGCGAGAACCCGACCGGGGCGATGGAGCCGTTCGGCAAGGCGCTGGACGACTTCCACCGCCAGACCGCTCCCTCCGACTGGCTGGAGGGGCTGGTCAAGGCGTACGTCGGCGATTCGATCGCCAGTGACTTCTACCGCGAGGTCGCCATCCGGCTCGACGCGGACACCCGGGAACTGGTGCTCGCCGTCCTGGACGACACCGGCCACGGCAACTTCGCGGTGGAGAAGGTGCGCGCCGCGATCGAGGCAGAGCCCCGCGTCGGCGGCCGGCTCGCCCTCTGGGCCCGGCGGCTGATGGGCGAGGCGCTCTCGCAGGCCCAGCGGGTGGTCGCCGACCGCGACGCCCTCTCGACGATGCTGGTGGGCGGTGTGGCGGACGGGTTCGACCTGGCCGAGGTCGGCCGGATGTTCTCCCGGATCACCGAGGCGCACACCAAGCGGATGGCCGCCCTGGGCCTCGCCGCCTGACGCCTGCCCGGCGCGTGGGCGGCGGCCCGTCCGGCCGCATCCGCCGCGGGGGTACGTTCCTGACGGGAGTACCGCGAGGAGAACCACCGCGGACGGGACTACCGGGTGGCCGCCGACCCCGTGATCCGGCGCCGGTCGCGCGGCCGGATCAGCAGCGAAAGCGTCACCGCGCCGACCACCAGCGCGCCGGCGACCGTGGCCGTGGCGTGTCCGGAGTACAGCACACCATCTGTCAGATACGCCCCGAACAGGGCTCCGAGTGCGCCGGTGGGATAGACGGCGCGGGCCGACGGGAGCCGGCCGGGCAGGACGTGGAGGGCTGCCCAGGACAGGGCGAGCCCGACCACGACGGAGCCGAAGGATTCCAAGATCACGGAGCATCACCTCGCGGAGTTCGTCGGTGCGTCCCCGCCGCCGCGGAGCGCCGGGGGAGGGCCGGTGGGCCCTGGCTGGACAGGTCCGGCGGATCTGGACGGGCCACGGCGTCCGGCGCGGCACGCCGCGTCCGATCGGCCTTGATCCGTAGGACGCTGCCTACGCCGTCCTACCCGTGACCTGCGTCACGCAACCCTTCCCCGGTCGGGGGAAACCTTTCGGCGGAGCGCTGTGTTCCGCAGCGGCGACCTGGGGCGGGGTGCGGAACGGGCCGCATGCCGCGTGGGGTACGGCGTGCTCCCCGGACATGCGGAACGGCCCGGCGGGACATCCCGCCGGGCCGTTCCGTAGTGCTGCGTGTGGAGCCGCCTACAGTGCGCCGAACCCGACACGCCGGGCAGTCGGCTCGCCGATCTCGACGTACGCGATCCGGTCGGCCGGCACGAGAACCTTGCGGCCCTTCTCGTCCGTGAGGCTGAGCAGCCGCGCCTTTCCGGTGAGCGCCTCGGCGACCGCGCTCTCGACGTCCTCGGCGGAAAGCCCGCTCTCCAGAACGATCTCGCGGGGCGTGTGCTGCACCCCGATCTTGACCTCCACGGCTATGTCCCTCCGACGGTCAGTCCCTGCGCGGTAGCCGCGCCGTACGCAGCCACATTAGCCCGGTGGACGGAGCGCCCACGGCCCGACCGGCCACGCCCGCAGCGAACACGCCCGGCGACGCTACTCCGTCCCGTGCAGCGGGAAGCCCGCGATGCCCCGCCAGGCGAGCGAGGTGAGCAGCTGCACCGCGGTGTCGCGCGGGATGCCGGAGGGGCTGGAGAGCCAGTAGCGGGCCACCACCTGTGCGACACCGCCCAGGCCGACGGCGAGCAGCATCGATTCGTCCTTGGACTGGCCCGTGTCGCCCGCGATGACGTCCGAGATCGCCTCGGCGCACTGGAGGGACACCCGGTCCACCCGCTCGCGCACGGCGGGCTCGTTGGTGAGGTCCGACTCGAAGACCAGGCGGAAGGCGCCGCCTTCGTCCTCCACGTACGCGAAATAGGCGTCCATGGTGGCCTCGACGCGCTGCTTGTTCTCCGTCGTCGACGCGAGGGCGGTACGCACCGCCTGGAGCAGCGACTCGCAGTGCTGGTCGAGGAGGGCGAGGTAGAGCTCCAGCTTCCCGGGGAAGTGCTGGTAGAGCACCGGCTTGCTGACGCCGGCCCGCTCGGCGATGTCGTCCATCGCTGCGGCGTGGTACCCCTGCGCGACGAACACCTCCTGGGCGGCGCCCAGCAGCTGGTTGCGTCGGGCGCGGCGGGGCAGGCGAGTGCCCCGCGGGCGCGCTGCCTCTGTCTGCTCGATGGCGCTCACGCCGCCTCCCAAATGTGTGATCCGACACGGTGTTCCGTGCTTGCCGCGCCGCATGCCCATCGTACTTTTGGGTAACCCGGGTGCGCGCGGCGCGGACGCAGAATTTCACGGACCGGACAACTCCGGTAGCCACCGGCCGACGTCACGTCCCCGGCCGGGCCGGGACGAAGCGGTCCTGAACTGTGTGTTTCATCGGTAATCGCCCCCCCGGAGCGACTTCCGGCCGTGGGCCGGCGCCGCCCGCCCCCGCGCAGCCGCTCCACTCCGCCACCGGCCACGAGCACGTGCCCGGTGGGGCACGGTCGTGGCCGGCGCCGAAGGCGGTGTCCGGCGGGCCACTCAGCGGTAGTCGTCCTCGTCCTCGGCGACCACCTTGGTCTGTTCCGCGACGTCGGCCTCGTCGGCTTCGTCGGTGTCGACCTCCGTCAGCGGCTCGTCGTCCTCCGGCCGGACCTCCGTCCGCTGCTCCGCGGCGTCCGCGGCGGGCGTCTCCAGGCCTGGCGGGTCCGGCTGCTCGTCCTCGAACGTCTCCGGGTCCCTCGGGTCGACCGTCATGGTGACTCCCTTCCGTCCGTCATCCGAAGCCTATGAGCTTGACTCCTGCCCCGCGATGCGGCCTGTGACCGCGAACACATGAATCAGCGCGTGATCGTCTCGTAACATTGCCGCATGTCTTCGACCGAGCTGCCGGGTGTCGAGGCCGCCGCCGCGGCGGTCGCCCCCACGGTCAGTGCCGTGCACGTCGCGTCCGGGGAGAGCCTGCGTACCGTCCCCCTGGCCGGACTGAGCCTGACCGTCCGTTCCCGCCCCGGCGCGCGCGCCGGGCTCCCTCCGGCGCTGTACGTCCACGGGCTGGGCGGTTCCTCGCAGAACTGGTCCGCCCTGATGCCGCTGCTGGCGGACGTGGTGGACGGCGAGGCGGTCGACCTGCCGGGCTTCGGCGACTCACCGCCGCCGGACGACGGCGCTTACTCGGTGACGGCCCACGCCCGGGCGGTGATCCGGCTGCTCGACGCGCAGCGGCGCGGACCGGTCCACCTCGTCGGCAATTCGCTGGGCGGCGCGGTCTCGACCCGGGTCGCGGCCGTCCGGCCCGACCTGGTGCGCACCCTCACCCTGATCTCGCCCGCGCTCCCGGAGATCCGCGTCCAGCGTCCGGCCGTGCCGACCGGACTGCTGGCGCTCCCCGGCGTCGCGGCCCTCTTCTCCCGGCTCAGCCGGGGCATGACGGCCGAGCAGCGCACCCGCGGAGTCATGGCACTCTGTTACGGCGATCCCGGGCGGATCACCGAAGAGGGATTCCGTCACGCGGTGGCCGAGATGGAACGGCGCTTGGAACTGCCGTACTTCTGGGACGCCATGGCACGTTCCGCCCGGGGGATCGTCGACGCGTACACGCTGGGCGGACAGCAGGGACTGTGGCGCCAGGCCGAGCGCGTGCTCGCGCCGACGCTTTTGGTGTACGGAGGACGGGACAGACTGGTTTCGTACCGGATGGCGCGCAGGGCCTCCGAGGCGTTCCGCGACTCGCGCCTCCTGTCACTGCCCGAGGCCGGGCACGTGGCGATGATGGAGTACCCGGAGACGGTCGCCCAGGCGGTCCGGGAATTGGTGGAAGACAACGGCGGGAGCTGATCCGGGGCGTGGGACGACACAGCCGAAGGGGCGCCGAGGCCACGGGCCCGGCGGGCGAAGCCGCACCGGCCCCGGCAGGTGCACCGGGGGCGGACTCCGGCAGCGGTCGCCGCAGGCGGGCGCCGGAAGGGCCGCCCGCCGGGCGCGACGGACAGCGGCCGCCCGAGGCGGCTGAGGAGACCCCGTTCCAGGGTGTCCCGCAGGTGCGCGGCGGCCACCCCGAACAGCGCGAACCGGGCGGCGGCTGGGGCACCGGTCCGCAGCCGCGCTACCCCCGCGGCGAGGTCCCACGGTCCCCGCGGCCCGTCGAACCGTCCCGCAGGCAGACACGTTCGGGCGAACTTCCGGCCGGAGCGCCCCGCGCCGGAGCCCCCCGTACGGCGGAACCTCGTACGGGCGACCTCCGCGCAAACGGCCGGGGCACGGCTCCCGTCGGCCGGTCGGTGACGCGGCCCGCTCCCGGCGGCACGCCGCTGATACCCGGTCCGCGGCCCGAGTTCGTGGACGCCTTCGACGCGCCGTCGGTGGGACTGCCGGTGCGGCACGTCCCGTCGAGGGTGGCCGTGCCCGCCGTGGCGGAGGAATCCCCCGGTGCTCAGGACCGGCGCGGTGGCGGGGCGGAAGGCGGCCCGGACGGCGGGGCGGGCGACGGCTCCGGCGGGGCGGACCTCTCCCCCGGCACGGGCGGCCGGGGCGGCAGGGCACGGACGTTCACCGGTATCGCGGCGGCGGCGGTGACCACGGTGCTCGCCGTCGTGGTGGCCGGGCAGGTGGCCCAGGGGCACGGCGACGACTCCCCGCAGGCGTCCGGGACCCGGCAGAGCGGGCAGGGAGCGTCGCGCTCCGACGCGCGCCCCACCCCCGCGACGCCCGTACCGCTGAAGGCACTGACGTACGACGAGAGGATGGCCACGCCCTACCCGCTCGCCGCCGATCTGGCGGGCAACGGGAAGTTCGAGGTCGTCCCGGGCACGGCGAAGGCGCCCGGCACCGGGCACAAGTACCGCTACCGCATCGACGTGGAGGAAGGGCTGGGTCTCGATCCGGCCCTCTTCGCCGAGGCCGTGCAGAAGACCCTCAACGACGACCGCAGTTGGGCGCACCACGGGGACATGACGTTCGAGCGGGTCTCCACGGGCGCGCCCGACTTCGTCATCACCCTGGCCAGTCCCGGTACCACCGGGGTCTGGTGTGAGAAGTCCGGTCTGGACACCACCGAGGACAACGTCTCCTGCGACTCCGCGTCCACCGAGCGCGTCATGATCAACGCCTTCCGCTGGGCCCAGGGATCGGCCACCTTCGGCCCCGACAAGCTCCTGCCCTACCGGCAGATGCTCATCAACCACGAGGTCGGACACCGGCTCGGGCACAACCACGTGAGCTGCCGTACCCCGGGCGCGCAGGCACCCGTGATGCAGCAGCAGACGAAGTCGCTCGACATCGACGGGATCTCCTGCAAGCCCAACCCGTGGGTCTACCCCGTCAGTTGATCCGGCACATCCACAGGGTGATACGGCCGTCCAGTGCCACGACCGGCGATAGTTTCGCGTGGGGCAAGTGGATGAGCGGTTCATTGCCTGCCCGGTCGCGTGCGGGCCGCCGTGCGCACCCCTCCCCGGCGCCTCCCGCGCGACCCTCGGATCGCGCCCCCGGCTGGAGTGATCCGTGAGGTCGGCGACCGGGTCGCGGTGATGCGCCGCGGCAGGATCGTCGAACAGGGTGCCGTCGACGGGGTGTACGGCGCCCCGTGCGCCCCGCGCCCCGTGCACCCGGCAGCTCCTGGCGGCCGTGCCCGCCCTCGATCCGGAGGTGGCGGCGGCCCGGCGGGCGGCGCGCGAGGAGCTCGCCGCGGCCCGCCGGGGGCCTCTCCCGGGGGCCGTTTCGCGGCGAAACGCGCGGAGGCCGGGAAAGTTACGCCGGTTCACCCCTTCTGGTGGCGTGACGGACAACCGTCCGTCGTACCCCCGGCGTATCCGCTTACGGTCGTCCCGACGCTGGTCACCGGCCAACGGTGGCCACCCACATGGGAGATCGGGGGTGTACTCGTGCGTATCGGCCTGCTCACCGATGGTGGCTATCCGCATGCGGACGGTGAGTCCGGACTGTGGTGCGACCGCTTGGTACGCGGTCTTCCCCAGCACGAGTTCGACCTCTACGCGCTGAGCCGCTCCGCCCGCCAGGAGAAGCTCGGGTGGGTGAGCCTGCCGCCGCAGGTGGGGCGGGTACGGACCGCGCCGCTCTGGAGCGCCCCGCCCCCGACCCCGACCCCGCCCCCGGCCACGGACGGGGGCGGGCACCATCGCGAGCTCCGCGCACGCGCCGTCGATCCGCTGGAGATCGCCGCAGGTCCGGAGGTGCACGGGATCACCGACCGGGCCGCCGCCCGCTACCGCCACCGGGACGTCTTCTCGTCGGCCGAGGAGCTCTATGCCCGGGTCCCCCGGACGGTCACCGGGCCGGGCCGGGTGCCGGTGGCCGTCCGGGGGACGCCCGACGATCCCGACCACCGTGCCGCCTGGACCCTGCACGCCCTGCTGCCCGGGGCCGCCTGCCTCGCCACGGTCGGGGTGCTCCGGCTGACGGAGGGGGCGCTCGGTACCGGCGCGCGGAACGCCTTGACGGCGGCCGGCGCTCTGCTGGTCTTCCTCACGCTCCGGTCCGCCGTGGCCACCGGCCCGTTGCGCGCCCCGGCGGGCTCCGGCCGGACCGCGCTCTACACCTGCTGGCTCCTCGGCTACGCGGTGTACGGGGAGGAGTTGCTCGCCCAGGTCCTCAGCGGCGGCCCGGACGGCCACTGGCCCGGTACCCCGGCCCCGCTCCTCGGCCTCTCCCTCGCCGTGGTCCCCGCCACCCGGTGCGCGCACTTCTTCGCCGTGCACGCCCGTCGCAGACTCGCCGCCGGCCGGAGGCTGGAGGAGTTCGGCGCGGGGGGGAGACCCGTGCTGCTGACGAGCGCCGCGCTCTTCCTCGCCGCTCTCCTGCCGCTCATGCTCCTCGCCGACCTGGGGTACGGCGGCCACGGCGTACCGCTCTCCGCCTACGCCCTCGGGCTGCTGCTCTTCCTCGCCCGGCTGGAGACGGCGCACGGCCTGCCCGCTCCCGCCGTCACCGCGCTGGCCGCTGCCTGCGCGGTCGAGGCGGCGGCCCCCGTCCTCGTGCTGGGCGGTCGGCTGCCCGGCCTCGACCTGCTGGCCCGGCCCGTCGACGTGCTCGTCGCGGCCGCCGGTACCGGCGCCGTGCCCGCCCTGGCCTGCGGCGGGGCCGCTCTCGGGCTGCTGGCGCACGCAGCCGTCGCGCTCTCCCGCGCCTCCGCCCACCACCCGCACTGACCCGACGCGCCCCGACCCCGACGCGCACCGACCGGCCCACGCGGCCGACCCCGCGCACACCGGGCGCCACGGGCGCCACATCGCACCACCCCGTGCAGGCCGCACCGCCCCATGCCAGCCCGTACTACCCCGCTCGACCCCGTACCAGCCCGTACCTACCTCGCAGACCCGCGGAGCCGACGCCGCGGGTCGCCCACACCGCACACGCCTTCCCCATCAAGGAGTAACCGGACATGACCCGCCGACCCGCCGCACCGGCCACCCGCCGTCGGCACCCAGGGAGCGCACGATGAGGGTTCTGCTGCTCGGCGCCAATGGATTCCTCGGCCGCTTCGTCGCGGACCGCCTGCTGGCCGACCCGGCCGTCCACCTGACGGCCCTCGGCCGGGGCGACGACGCCGACGTACGGTTCGACCTCGCGGGCGGCAGCCCCGGGGCGCTCACCCGCTTCCTGGACGCCGTCCACCCAGGGGTCGTCGTCAACTGCGCCGGGGCCACCCGGGGCCAGGCCCGCGAGCTGACCCGGCACAACACCGTCGCGGTCGCCACCGTCTGCGAGGCGCTGCGCCGCAGCGGCTGCGGGGCGCGGCTCGTCCAGGTCGGCTGCGCCTCGGAGTACGGTCCCTCGCAGCCCGGGTCCTCCACCGCGGAGGACGCCGTACCGCGCCCCGGCGGTCCGTACGGCGTCAGCAAGCTCGCCGCGACCGAACTCGTCCTCGGTTCCGGCCTCGACGCCGTCGTGCTGCGGGTCTTCTCGCCGGTCGGCCCCGGCACCCCGGCCGGCTCCCCGCTCGGCCGGCTCGCCGAGGCGATGCGCCGCGCGATGCAGTCCGGCGACGGCGAGCTGAAACTCAGCGGCCTCGGGGTGCAGCGCGACTTCGTGGACGTACGGGACGTGGCGCGTGCGGTGCACGCGGCCTCGCTCTCCGCCGCCCAGGGTGTCGTCAACATCGGGACCGGCCGGGCCGTCCGGCTCCGCGACGCCGCGGCGGTCCTCGCCCGGGTCTCCGGCTTCGCCGGTGTGCTGCACGAGTTGGAGGTGCCGCCCCACCGCATCCCGATCGGCGCCCAGCGCACCTCCGGCGAGTCGGTGATGGACCACCTCGCGGCCACCCCGTCGCCGTACCCGGACGGGTGCGGCGCCTGGCAGCAGGCCGATGTGCGTACCGCCCGCGACCGACTGGGCTGGCGCGCCCGGATCAACCTGGAGGAGTCCCTGGCCGACATCTGGATGGAGGCGGCGTGCCGCATCTGACCGGCACCGGAACGGCTCGCCGGACGAGCGGGGACGAGCCGATGGGGTTCGGTGTGCCGGGGTACGCCCATCCGCTGCTCGCTCCCACCGAGTGGGCGGAACTTACCCGCCCCGGCACGCCGTTGCACTGGGCGGTCCTCAACATCGCGGACGGGCCGGGCACCCGGCCCGATCCGCACTGCCTGGAAGCCGCCGGAAAGCTGTACGACGCCCGGGAGCGCGCCCTTCAGGGGTGCGCCCCCGGCGCCCCCGCCCCGGGCGGCCGGCTGCTGGGACACCTCGATCTGGTGCACGGGGCACGGCCGTTCGGCGATCTGGTCGTGGACGCCCAGCGGTTCCTGGACTGGTACCGGGTCGGCGGCTTCTACCTCGGCCGCTGCCCCACCGAGCGGGCCGGCCTCCCGGCGGTCCGGCGGCTCACCGCCACCCTGCGCGAACTCGTCGCGCAGAGCGAGGCGGTCCGGGGGTGCACGGACGGCGACGGTGGCCGGATCGTGCTGGGGCTCGGCACCCATCCCTACCCCGGTTACGCCGAGGCCGCCGACCAACTCGTCACCTTCCGGGGGGCCTGGCCCGACTACCGCTGGTCGCAGGTGGCCCAGTGGACCGCCGAGTACCCGCCCGAACGGTTCGCGCACTTCGTCCACGGCGTCCCCCGTACCCATCTGGACGAGGCGATGCGCATCGCGCGCTGGCAGGGCGCCGGCACGATCTTCTTCACCGACCGCGACGGCCGCAGCAGACAAACCGACCCATTCGCGGCACTGCCCGGCTACTGGGACGAAATCGTCTCGCGGATCGGACCGGGTATCTCGGAATGAGCGGGGGCGTGACAGTGTTACCGGGAGAACAACCGTACGCACGTGAAGTACGTATAAACCGACCACCTGCATTGTTGAGGTTCCTGTGTCGCTGCCACCCTTGGTCGAGCCGGCTGCCGAGCTCACCGTCGATGAGGTCCGCAGGTACTCCCGCCACCTGATCATCCCGGATGTCGGGATGGACGGACAGAAGCGGCTGAAGAACGCGAAGGTGCTCTGTGTGGGCGCGGGCGGCCTCGGCTCGCCGGCCCTGATGTACCTGGCCGCCGCCGGTGTCGGCACGCTCGGCATCGTGGAGTTCGACGAGGTGGACGAGTCGAACCTGCAGCGCCAGATCATCCACAGCCAGGCCGACATCGGCCGCTCCAAGGCCCAGTCGGCCAAGGACTCGGTGCTGGGCATCAACCCGTACGTGAACGTGATCCTGCACGAGGAGCGGCTCGAAGCCGACAACGTGCTGGAGATCTTCGCCCAGTACGACCTGATCGTGGACGGCACGGACAACTTCGCCACCCGCTATCTCGTCAACGACGCGGCCGTACTGCTGAACAAGCCGTACGTCTGGGGCTCCATCTACCGGTTCGACGGACAGGCGTCCGTCTTCTGGTCCGAGCACGGCCCCTGCTACCGCTGCCTCTACCCGGAGCCGCCCCCGCCGGGCATGGTTCCCTCCTGCGCCGAGGGCGGGGTGCTGGGCGTGCTCTGCGCGTCCATCGGCTCCATCCAGGTCACCGAGGCCATCAAGCTGCTCGCCGGTGTCGGCGACCCGCTCGTCGGCCGGCTGATGATCTACGACGCGCTGGAGATGCAGTACCGCCAGGTCAAGGTCCGTAAGGACCCGGACTGCGCGGTCTGCGGCGAGAACCCGACCGTCACCGAACTCATCGACTACGAGGCCTTCTGCGGCGTCGTGTCCGAGGAGGCGCAGGAGGCGGCGCTCGGTTCCACGATCACTCCCAAGCAGCTCAAGGAGTGGATCGACGCCGACGAGAAGATCGAGATCATCGACGTCCGCGAGCCGAACGAGTACGAGATCGTCTCGATCCCGGGCGCCAAGCTGATCCCGAAGAACGAGTTCCTGATGGGCAACGCCCTCCAGGGCCTGCCGCAGGACAAGCGCATCGTCCTGCACTGCAAGACCGGTGTCCGCAGCGCCGAGGTCCTCGCGGTCCTCAAGTCGGCGGGCTTCGCCGACGCGGTGCACGTGGGCGGCGGCGTCATCGGCTGGGTCAACCAGATCGAGCCGTCGAAGCCGGTCTACTAGAGGCTTCCCCGCAGGCCAGGGTTTTCCCGGGAGGGGCCGCAGCACGGGTTTCCGTGCTGCGGCCCCTCCCGGTGCGCTCCGTGACATTCCCGTGCGCTCCCGCGCGTTCTCGTGCTTTCGTACGGGTCAGGACGAGCAGGTCGAGCCGTCCGCGGGGACCTTCCCGTCCAGGAAGTAGGAGTCCGTCCGCGCGGTCACGCAGGTGCCGTTGCCGTAGGAGCCGTGTCCCTCGCCCTTGTTGGTGAGCAGTACGCCGACATCCTTGCCGAGCTCGTCCGCCATCCGCGGCGCCCCTTCGTACGGGGTCGCCGGGTCCCCGGTCGTCCCGATCACCAGGATCGGCGCCGCACCCGGGGCGCTCGCCTCCGGGGTGTCGTGCTCCCCGGTCACCGGCCAGTTCGCGCACCAGCCCGCGGTGTCCCAGGCCAGGAACGCGCCGAAGACCGGGGAGAGCTTCCGGAACTCGGGCAGCAGCGCCCGCGCGTCGTCGACGGTCGGACGCGCGCTGCTGTCCGCGCAGGAGATGGCCCGCTGCGACTGCGCCATCGTGCCGTAGTGCCCGTTCTCGTCACGGTCGTTGTACGAGTCGGCCAGCGCCAGCAGCGTGTTCCCGGTGCCGTTGTCCTCCGCCTCGTCGAGCGCCTGCGTCAGCAGGGGCCAGTCGCTCTGCGAGTAGAGGGGGGTCACGATGCCGATGACGGCGAGCGACTCGCTGAGCATGCGGCCGGAATCGGTCGGCAGCGGGTTCTTGTCCAGTTTCGCGAGCAGCCGGGCGATGCGCGCGCTCCCCGCCTCCAGGTCCTCGCCCCGGTCCTCGAGGTAGTTCCCCAGTGCGCGCTGGAAGCCCTCCGCCTGGTTCCGGGCATGTCCGACGGTGTCCGCCGTGGGGTCCACCACGGCGTCCAGCACCCCCCGGCCGACGTGTCCGGGGAAGAGGTGGGCGTACGTGCCGCCCAGCTCGGTGCCGTACGACATGCCGAAGTAGTACAGCTTCTGGTCGCCGAGCACCTGGCGGATCAGGTCCATGTCGCGGGCGGTGTTGGTGGTCGTCAGGAACGGCAGGACCTTGCCGGAGTTCTTCTCGCAGGCGGCGCCGATCTCCGCACCGTCCTTCATGAAGGCCGCCTCCTCCGCCGGTGTGTCCGGGGTCAGGTCGACGCGCTTCAGGGACGCTTCGGTCTCACCGTCACCGCGGCATTCCACCCCCTCGCTGGCGGCGACCCCGCGAGGGTCGAAACTCACCAGGTCGTACCGGGAGTTGAGCCTGCCGTAATCACCGGCGGCCAGCGGCAGGGTGCCCACCCCGGAGCCACCCGGGCCTCCGAAGTTGAAGAGCAGCGAGCCGATCCGCTCCCTGGTGGAGGTCGCCCGACGCTTGATCAGCGCGATGCCGATCGTGTCCCCGTCCGGCTTCCGGTAGTCCAGCGGCACCTGGACGGTGGCGCAGCGCCAGGAGCCGCCGGGTGCCTTACCGCCCTCGGGGGCCGCGCACTTCTTCCAGTCGGGCCTCTGCGAGGTGAGCGCGGCCGGCAGCGCGGTGGGTCCGGGCGCCGCGGTCGCCGGTGCGGAGGGGGCCCGGCTCGGGGTGGCCCCGCCGCTGTCGCCCGTCGCGTCGTCCTTCGTGGCGCCGTCGCAGCCCGCCAGCGCGACCGCGGCGAGCAGCGCCGCGGTCGCCAGGGCCGTGACGCGGTGGGCGCGCGTGTGCGTGTGCATCGTGTCGTCGTCCTCCCCGATGCCGGGGCGGTGCGGCCCCGGCCCGACATGTGTGCGGCCACGGTAGTTGAGCCGTGGCCGCACCCGCCCCGAGAGCCCCGCGCGGGGGCGGGAGAACGGCTACAACTGGCCCCTGCGCGTCAGCTGGCTGAAGCAGATCCAGCCGGGCAGGACCGGCAGCCAGAGCGTCATCACGCGGTAGAGCAGCACCGCCGGCGCCGCCACCTCCTTGGGCAGTCCGACGGCGATGAGACCGAGGGTCAGCGCCCCCTCCACCGCGCCCATGCCGCCCGGGGTGGGCGCCGCGGAGCCCAGGGCGTTGCCCGCGAGGAAGACCACCGCGATGCTCGCGTACGACAGCTGCGGCACGTCCGGCCCGCTGAACGCCCGGATGGACGCGTCCAGGCAGAGCACGAACAACCCCGTCAGCAGCACCATGCCGCCGATGCCGGTGGCCAGCTTCTGCGGACGCTGCACCACGTCCAGCATGCGCGGCACGACCCCCGCGAACAGCGACCGCACCCGCGTCACCACGAACTTCCGCAGGAACGGGATCGCCGTCACCACCAGCACCAGCACCGCGACCGTGAGCAGCCCGGCGATGACCGTACGGGACGGGGTCAGCGAGTCCGGCGTCTTCTCCGTACCCGTCAGATAACCGAACAGGGCCAGCAGCAGGATGTGGCAGCCCAGCCCGAACAGCTGGGAGGCGCCCACACTCGCGACCGCGAGGCCGGGCCGCACCCCCTGGCGCTGGAGGAAGCGGGTGTTCAGCGCCACCCCGCCGACCGCGGCCGGAGCGACGATCTTCACGAACGATCCGGCCACCTGCGCCAGTACCGTGCGCCGGAACGGCACCCGCTCGGGCACAAAGCCCAGCAGGCTCATCGCCGCCGCCACGTAACTCAGCGCCGAGAAGCCCAGCGCCGCCGCCACCCAGCCCCACTCGGCCTGCTCCACGACCGTGCCGAAGTCGGCCTGGGTGATCTGCGAGATCACGAAGTACGCGGCGATGGATCCGGCGATGAAGCTCAGCAGGGTGCGCGGCTTGATGCGCTCCAGGCGGACCGGTTCGACCGGGGCCTGCGGACGGATCAGCAGGACCTGACGGCGGATCTGCGTGAGCAGGTCCTCCTCGCGGGCCTCCTCCCGTGCGTCGTCCAGAGCCCGTTTCTCGGCCTGCTTCTCCGTACGCTGCGACTTCCGCTCCGTCTTCCGGTCCGAGGGAGACGCCATCGTGGAGGAGACCGACTCCGCCCGTTCCCGGCGTGCCGCGTCCGAAGCCTCCAGCGCCGCCTCACGGTCCCGCTGCGCCCGCTCGCGGGCGAGCCGGCGCAGGGTCGCCCGGGTCGAGCGGGTCAGCGCGATCGGCTGGAGCAGCGGCAGACAGCCCGCCACCGCGTCGGGCCCCAGCACGGCGAGCGCCCCGGCCACCGACCGCTCGGCCCCCACCCGCAGACCGAGCGTGGTCAGGAACTGGGCCACGTCCATCCGCAGGACGAGGTCGCCGGCCGCGATCTCGCCGCCGCGCAGATCGGTGACGTACACGGTGCCCGAGGCGTCCACCAGGATCGAGTCCCCCGCGAGCCTGCGGTGCGCGATCCGCCGAGACTGCAGCGACCGCACCTGTTCCCAGGCGCCGCGCACCAGCTCGTCGGTGATCTCCGCGTCCTCCAACGAGTCCAGCGACCGCCCGCCGATGTGCTGGTAGACCAGCATCACGGCGTCCGGACCCAGCTCGGAGGTGGCGATCAGCTTCGGCGCGTTCGCCCCCGCCGCGATGGCCGCGTACGCGAGCAGCGCCTCCTGCTCCAGGGCTTGGCGCAGCGACTGGATGGAACGCCGCTGGGTGATGCTGCGCAGGGTGAGCCGCCGCCAGGCCCGGTAGAAGAACCCCTGGGCCTGCTGTTCCCGGTCCACCACCGTCACGTCGAGCGGCGGGCCGTCCTCCAGGGTGACCAGATAGCGCCGCCCCCGGTCCTGTCGGTCCGGGTTCTCGGGCGCCTCGTCGGCGCGCAGCGCGGCGACCGGCCGGAAACCGACGTGCCGGAGCCCGGCCATCAGGTGCTGGCCGGTGGGCCGGACGTTCGGGGAGCCGACTCCGTACAGCGTCCCGTACGCGACGGTCCAGCCGATCAGTACGGTGAGGATGATCGAGAACGGTGTGGTGTAACCGCCCACCAGCATGGCGAACGCGTCGAGCAGCAGCACCACCCAGAGCACGACCCGCCAGCGGGGGCGTCGCGCCATGCCCACCGCCGTCATGTACGCGATGACGGGCGCGAGGTAGCCGTGCACCGGGTCGGTGAGTGCGTGTCCGGGCTGCGGCTGGGTCAGCGCGTCCTGGATGGAGCCGGGGGCGGACCGGGAGACCCAGAGATCGGTGGCGAGCGTCACCCCGTGCGCGAGCACGGCGGCCAGCACCCCGTCCGCGATGCGCAGACCGTCGCGTTTGATCAGACGCTCGATGGCGAAGGCGACCGGGACGAGCAGCACCGCGATGCTCGACACCAGCCCGGCGATTTTGATCAGGAGGTCGGGCGCCTGCTCGGTGCCCCGGGAGATGTCGTCCTCCAGGCCCGTCGTGGTGCCCTGCGCGAAGGCGGCGACCGCCAGCAGCACCGCGATGGCGAGCACGCCGACGAGCAGCCGCATCAGGTCGGACGGGCGGTGCACCCGGGCTGCGAGCAGCGGCTCGTCGCCCGAGACACGCCCGCTGGGCCCGTCGCCGGTGCCCGCCCGGGTCGAACCGGTCAGCCGCGGGGGGCCGGGAGCCTCCCCGGGTGCGCCGGGCGCCTCGCCGGAGCTCCTGGCGTCTGCGGCGCCTGAGGCGTCAGCGGCGTTTCCGACGTGTTCGGGCTCTCCGGTACGGGCGGGCCCGGCGGGGTCACCGGCGGGTTCCGGCGCGGAGCCGGAACCACCTGGCTGCGAGTCGGCATCGGAGGCGTCCGCCGCCCTGGATGGCTGCACGCCCTGCTCCTTCGTCGCATCTGGTCGATCTTCGTGTTCTCGTATCACCGGTCACCGCCCGCACGATGGTGGCACGGCGCCAGGACACGCGGAGTCATCAGGGTGCACTCCCCCCGCGCGCGAGGGGAGTGATTCGCTCCTTTGCGCACGTGGGCGGTCCGGGCCTGCGGTCCGGCCCCCTGTCCTGTCGGCGGTCCGGCCTCCGCTCCCCTCGGTGGTCCGGGCGGTGGGGTGGCCGCGCTCGCCGCCGGGACCGGTGGGAGTGTCCGGACGGGGACCCCGGTGTCGGTGGCGTACGGCAAGATGGGACGGATGAGACAGGACCGGACGCCCCGCCACGGCGTGGACGACGCCGCCCTCCACCGCACGTCGGCAAAGGACGAGGGCACCGCCGGTGCCCCTGCCGCGCAGGCCCACGCCGAGCTCCCGGAGTACGCCGAGCGGGTCCTCGACGTCGCCGACCTGATCCCGCCCGGCCACGTCATGACCTACGGCGACGTCGCCGAGTGGCTGGGCGACGGCGGCCCGCGCCAGGTCGGCCGGGTGATGGCGCTCCACGGATCGGCGGTGCCGTGGTGGCGCGTCGTACGGTCGGACGGCACGCTGCTGCCCGGGCACGAACTGCGCGCGCTGGCGCGCTACCGCGACGAGGGCACACCGCTGCGCGACGCCGCCCGGTCGGCGGACGGGCATCTGCCGCGGATCGACATGCGGCGCGCGCGGTGGGACGGCGGGACCGGGGGGCACGGCGGGACAGCCGGGCCGGACGGGGGCGAGGAAGCTCACACCTGACAGCTTCGGCCATCGGGACCCGGCAGTCTCCCTCTTCGGGTCCCGTATCCCGCGCGCCGCCGGGCGTGAACGCGCGGGAGCGGGACACCCCCGGCCGACCGCGGTCCGCCGGGCCCGTGACGAGCGACGCAGCCGACCCGTCTCCGCCCGCGCCGTCACTGGCGTAGCGTCGATGCCCGGCGCGGACCCGAGTCCCTGCCGTACCGCGTTCATCCGCGCACCTCTCCGTACCTCGCCACCAACCGCCCCGCCGAACCGCTCCGAACCGACCGAACTGCCCCTGACCGCTCCGGCAGGACCGCCCCGATCCGCGACCGTGCACCGCCCGGTGCGACGGCCGGCGCACCACCAGTCAGCGCACCACCGACAGGACCGGCGAACCATTGAGCTCCTCCTCCACCACCCGGCAGGCCCCGCCCCGCGAGACGCGACGGCGGGCGCCGGGCGCGTACCGGCTGGTGCGCACGCCCCCCGGGTCGGTGGAGCCCCCTGTGCTGGACGCGGCACAGCGCGCGGTGGTTGACCACCCGGGGGGGCCGCTGCTGGTGCTCGCCGGTCCCGGAACGGGCAAGACCACGACGCTCGTGGAGTCCGTCGCCGCACGGGTGACCGCCGGCACGGACCCGGCCCGCATCCTCGTCCTCACCTTCAGCCGCAAGGCCGCCGTGGAACTGCGCGACCGGATGGCGGCCCGGCTCGGCGCGGCGCGCGGACCGCAGGCCACCACCTTCCACTCGTACTGCTACGCCCTGGTCCGCGCCCACCAGGACGCCGACCTCTTCGCCGACCCGCTGCGCCTGCTCTCCGGTCCGGAACAGGACGTCACCGTCCGCGAACTGCTGGCGGGCCAGCTCGACCTGGAGAAGTCCGGCCTCGCCCACGTCCGCTGGCCCGACGAACTGCGGGCCTGCCTGACCACCCGCGGCTTCGCCGACGAGGTGCGCGCCGTCCTGGCCCGCAGCCGCGAGCTGGGACTCGGCGCGGACGCCCTGGCCGACTTCGCCCGCAGGACCGGGCGCCCCGACTGGGGCGCGGCGGCCCAGTTCCTCGCCGAGTACCTGGACGTGCTCGACGCGCAGGGCGTCCTCGACTACGCGGAGCTGGTCCACCGCGCGGTCCTGCTCGCCGAGCGTCCCGAGGTCGCGGAGCGACTGGCCGGTGAGTACGACGCCGTGTACGTCGACGAGTACCAGGACACCGACCCGGCGCAGGTGCGGCTGCTGCACGCGCTGGCCGGCAACCGTGTGGGGCGTACGCCGGGCGGGACGGGTACCGGCCCGGGCGCGGGCGAGCACGCCGGCGACTCCGCCGGGGCGGGCGCCGGAGTGCGGGCCGGGGCGCGGGGCGGCGGCCGGACGCTGATCGCGTTCGGCGATCCGGACCAGTCCATCTACGCCTTCCGGGGCGCCGACGTGAACGGCATCCTCGACTTCCCCGACACCTTCCGCCGTGCGGACGGGGCACCCGCGCCGGTCGGCGTCCTCACCACCTCGCGCCGCTCCGGCGCCGGCCTGCTCGCCGCGACCCGGCTGCTCACCCGCCGGATGCCGCTCACCCGGCTGCCCGCCGAGAAGGTGCGCGCCCACCGCGAGCTCTCCGCGGTCCGGGAGGGCGGCCAGGTGGAGGTGTACACCTACCCGACCGCCTCCACCGAACTCGACAACATCGCCGACCTGCTGCGCCGCGCCCATCTGGAGGACGGCGTCCCCTGGAACGAGATGGCCGTCCTGGTACGCGCCGGCGGCCGCTCGATGCCCTCCGTGCGCCGGGCGCTGACCTCCGCCGGGGTACCGCTGGAAGTCGACGGCGACGACCTCCCGCTCCGCCACGAACCCGCCGTCGCCCCGCTGCTGACCGCCCTGCGCGCGGTGGCGGAGGCCGCCCTGCGGCAGCCGCCCCCCGCCGACGCGAGCGCGGTCGTGGGCGCGGACCCGGATGCGGGCCCGGATGCCGGCCCGGATGCGGGCCCGGATACGGACGCGGTCCCGGACGCAGCCGGGCCCGGTACACCGGAGTTCGGCACGTCCGGGTCCGGCACGTCGACGTCCGGTACACCGGCGCCCGGCACGGCCGGGCCCGGACCGGATTCCGGTGCGCGGACCTCCCCGGCGAAGGGCTCGGGCGTCCTGGACGAGGAGACCGCCCTCACCCTGCTCACCTCCCCCCTCGGCGCCATGGACGCCGCCGATCTGCGCCGCCTCGGCCGGGCGCTGCGCGACGACGAGCGGGCCGCCGGGAACCGCGTACCGCCGCCCTCCGGGGAACTGCTCGCGCTGGCCCTCGCCGAACCCGAACGCCTCGCCACCCACGACCCCGCCTACGCCCGGGGCGCCCAGCGCCTCGGCACCCTGCTGACCCGGGCCAGGGCCCTGCTCCAGGAAGGGGGCACCGCCGAAGAGGCGCTCTGGACCCTGTGGAACGGCACCCCCTGGCCCAGCCGCCTCGAACGCGCCGCGCTCCGCGGTGGCGCGGGCGGGCGCAACGCGGACCGGGACCTGGACGCGGTGTGTGCCCTCTTCGAGACCGCCGCGCGGGCCGAGGAACGTACCGGAGGGCGCGGGGCTCTCAACTTCCTGGAGGAGGTGGACGCCCAGGACATCGCCGCCGACACCCTGTCGCGCCGGGTCGCCCGCCCCGACGCGGTCCGGCTGATGACCGCGCACCGCTCCAAGGGACTGGAGTGGCGACTCGTCGTGGTCGCCGGGGTGCAGGAGGGACTCTGGCCCGACCTGCGCCGCCGGGGCTCCCTGCTGGAAGCCGACCGGATCGGCCGCGACGGACTCGCCGAACCCCTCACGCCCGGCGCGCTCCTCACCGAGGAACGCCGGCTCTTCTACGTCGCCGCCACCCGCGCCCGCGAACGCCTGATCGTCACCGCGGTCAAGGCCCCGGCCGACGACGGCGACCAGCCGTCCCGGTTCCTCGCCGAACTGGGCACCGAACCCCGCGACGTCACCGGCCGCCCCCGCAGGCCGCTGGCCGTCGCCTCCCTCGTCGCCGAACTGCGCGCCACCACCGTGGACCCCGCGGCGTCCGAGGCGCTGCGCGGGGCCGCCGCCCAGCGGCTGGCCCGGCTCGCCGCGCTCACCGACGACGAGGACCGCCCGCTGGTGCCCGCCGCCCACCCGCACCGCTGGTGGGGCCTGGACGAGCCGACCCGCTCCGCCGTCCCGCTCCGCGACCGGGACCAGCCCGTCGTGCTGTCGGGCAGCGCCCTCGACCAGCTCGCCCGCACCTGCGCGCTCCAGTGGTTCCTCGGCCGCGAGGTCAAGGCCGACGCCCCCGCCACCGCCGCCCAGGGGTTCGGCAACGTCGTCCACGTACTCGCCGACGAGGTGGCCTCCGGCCGTACCCCCGCCGACCTGGACGTCCTCATGGAACGGCTCGACACGGTCTGGAACGGCCTGGCCTTCGACGCCCCGTGGAAATCCGACCAGGAGAAGGGTCAGGCCCGCGCGGCCCTCGAGCGCTTCCTCCACTGGCACGTCATGGACCGCTCCGGCCGCACCCCCGTCGCCGGGGAGCACGACTTCGACGTGACCCTCGAAGCGGGGGAGCACGCCGTCCGCATCCGGGGCTCCATGGACCGCGTCGAACGCGACGCCGAGGACCGGGCGTACGTCGTCGACTTCAAGACCGGCAAGCAGGCGCCCACCAAGGACGAGGTGGCCCGCCACCCCCAGCTCGCCGTCTACCAGCTGGCCGTCCGCGAAGGCGCCGTCGACGAGGTCTTCGGCGGCCGGCGCCCCGAACCCGGTGGCGCCGAACTCGTCCAGTTGCGCCGCCCCGCCCCCGTCAAGGAGGGCGGCGCGACCTCGCCCCAGGTGCAGGCCCAGCAACCGCTCGCCGGGGAGTGGGTCTCCGACCTGCTCGCCACCGCAGCCGGACGCGTGCTCGACGAACGCTTCACCCCGACGACCGGCACGCACTGCGGCCACTGCGCCTTCCGCGCCTCGTGCAGCGCCCAGCCCGAGGGACGGCACGTGGTGGAGTGACGGTGTGGTCCGGGGTCGCGGGGCGCCCGCGTGACGGGAGCCACGGGCGGTCCGGCGTGACGGGAGCCACGCGCGGGTCCGGGGTGACGGCGGACACGGTCCGGGGCGCGATGTCGGTGCGCCCGGTTACCGTTCTGGGGTGTCCTCACGTCTCACCGATCCCGAGCAGCTCAAGGAGCTGCTGGGCATCCCCTTCACCCCGGAGCAGACGGCCTGCATCACAGCGCCGCCCGCCCCGCAGGTGATCGTGGCCGGGGCCGGCTCCGGCAAGACGACCGTGATGGCCGCCCGCGTGGTCTGGCTCGTCGGCACCGGCCAGGTCGCCCCGGAACAGGTCCTCGGCCTCACCTTCACCAACAAGGCCGCCGGTGAACTCGCCGAACGCGTCCGCAAGGCCCTGGTGGCCGCCGGGGTCACCGATCCCGACGTCATCGACCCGGACAACCCGCCGGGTGAGCCGAGCATCTCCACGTACCACGCCTTCGCCGGCCGGCTGCTCACCGACCACGGGCTGCGGATAGGGCTCGAACCCACCACCCGGCTGCTCGCCGACGCCACCCGGTACCAGCTCGCCGCCCGCGTGCTGCGGGACGCCCCGGGCCCCTACCCGGAGCTCACCCACTCCTTCCCCACCCTGGTCGGCGACCTCCTCGCGCTCGACGCGGAGCTGGCCGAGCACCTGGTCGAGCCGGACGCCCTCGCCGCGTACGACACCGGCCTCCTCCGTACGCTCGACGGCGTCAAGCTCTCCAACGAACAGTTGCGCAAGCTCCCCGAGACCGCGCGGGCCCGGGGTGAACTGCTCACCCTCACCGAGCGGTACCGGCAGGCCAAGCGCGGCCGGGACCTGGTCGACTTCGGCGACCAGATCGCCCTCTCCGCCGAGCTGGCCCTCACCCGGCCCGAGGTCGGGGCCCTGCTGCGCGACGAGTTCCGGGTGGTGCTCCTGGACGAGTACCAGGACACCTCCGTCGCCCAGCGACTGCTGCTGTCGGCCCTCTTCGGCCACGGCCCGGCGGGTCGCACCGGCCACGCCGTCACCGCCGTCGGCGATCCCTGCCAGGCGATCTACGGCTGGCGCGGCGCCTCCGTCGCCAACCTGGACGACTTCCCCCAGCACTTCCCGCACGCCGACGGCACCCCCGCCACCCGTCACAGCCTCAGCGAGAACCGCCGCAGCGGGGGACGCCTCCTCCAGCTCGCCAACGGCCTCGCCGAACCGCTGCGCGCCCTGCACGAGGGTGTCGAGGCGTTGCGCCCCGCCCCCGGTGCCGAACACGACGGCACCGTCCGCTGCGCCCTGCTCCGTACCCACGCCGAGGAGATCGACTGGCTCGCCGACTCCCTCGCCCACCTCGTACGCACCGGCACCCAGCCCGCCGAGATCGCCGTGCTCTGCCGCACCGCCTCCGACTTCCCGCAGATCCAGGCCGCGCTGGTGGCCCGTGACGTCCCCGTCGAGGTCGTCGGCCTGTCCGGACTGCTCCACCTCCCCGAGGTCGCCGACCTGGTCGCGGTCTGCGAGGTCCTCCAGGACCCGGGGGCCAACGCCTCCCTGGTCCGGCTGCTCACCGGCCCGCGCTGGCGCATCGGCCCCCGCGACCTCGCCCTGCTCGGCCGCCGGGCCCGCCTCCTCGTCCACCGGGCCTCCTCGGGAGACGGGGACGGCGACGCCGACCTGCGGCTCGCCGAAGCCGTCGAGGGCACCGACCCGGCCGAGATCGTCTCGCTCGCCGACGCCCTGGACACCTTCCTCGACCAGGGCGGCGACGAGGACGACGGACTGCCGTTCTCCCCCGAGGCCCGGGTCCGGTTCGCCCGTCTCGCCGCCGAACTGCGCGACCTGCGCCGCTCGCTGGCCGACCCGCTGATGGACGTACTGCACCGGGTCCTCTCCACCACCGGGCTCGAAGTCGAGCTGTCCGCCTCCCCGCACGCGCTCGCCGCCCGCCGCCGGGAAACCCTCGCCAACTTCCTCGACATCGCAGCCGGTTTCGCCTCCCTCGACGGCGAGGCCACCCTCCTCGCGTTCCTCGGCTTCCTGCGGACCGCCGCCCAGTACGAGAAGGGGCTCGACAACGCCCTGCCCGGCGGCGAGAACACCGTCAAGGTGCTCACCGCCCACAAGTCCAAGGGCCTGGAGTGGGACGTCGTCGCCGTACCCGGTCTGGTCACCGGCCAGTTCCCCAGCAGCCGCGCCCGTGAGTCCTGGACGTCCCGGGCGAGGGTGCTCCCGCACGCCCTGCGCGGCGACGCGGCCACCCTCCCGGCGCTGGACTCCTACGACGCCAAGGCGCTCAAGGCGTACCAGCAGGAGATGAAGGAGCACCAGCACACCGAGGAACTCCGCCTCGGCTACGTCACCTTCACCCGCCCCCGCTCCCTGCTGCTCGGCTCCGGCCACTGGTGGGGCCCCTCGCAGAAGAAGACCCGCGGCCCCTCGGCCTTCCTCGACGCGCTGTACGAGCACTGCGTAGCCGGACACGGCGAGATCGAGGTCTGGGCGGACGAGCCGGCGGCCGACGAGGAGAACCCGGCACTCGCCGGACAGGACGCCGACATCGCCTGGCCGCTGCCCCTGGACGCCACCGCGACCGCCCGCCGCCGCGCCGCCCGCGACACGGTCCTCGCACACCTGGACGCGTGGGCGGGCGGCGAAGCGCTCCCGTACACCGAGCCGGAACCCGCCCCGGCCGGAGGCGACGCGGAGGAGGCGTACGACGAGCCGTTCGAGGAGCCTTCCGAGGAGCCGGACTGGGACGACTGGGACTCCCTCGCCACCGACCGTCCCGAGGAGACCCCGCAGTCCCCCGCCGAAGCCGCTCCCGGACCCGTCGTCGAGGCCGCCCGGCCCGCCGTCGAGGCCCCCGACGCCCCCCATCCGTACATCCCCGCCGCCCGGCCGCCCAGCGAGCTGACCCCCGAGGAGAGCCGCACCCTCGCCTCCTGGGACCGCGACCTCGACGCCCTCGCGGGGGAGCTGCGCCGCGCCCGCGCCACCGTCCGGGACGTCGTCGTACCCGCCTCGCTCTCCGCCACCCAGCTCCTCCTCCTCGCCGAGGACCCGGACGCCTTCGCACGCGAGCTGGCCCGCCCGATGCCCCGCCCGCCGCAGCCCGCGGCCCGCCGGGGCACCCGGTTCCACGCCTGGGTCGAGTCCCGTTACGAAGAGCTCCCGCTGCCGATGCTCGGCCCCGACGAACTCCCCGGCGGCGCCGGTGACGGCGACGCCGATGACGCCGCCATCGCGGACGAGCGCGAGCTCGCCGAGCTGAAGGAGGCGTTCGAACGGACCGAGTACGCCCGCCGCACCCCGTACCGGGTCGAGACCCCGTTCCAGATCTCGCTCGCCGGCCGGGTCGTCCGGGGCCGGATCGACGCGGTGTACCAGGCGGAGGACGGTTCGTACGAGATCGTCGACTGGAAGACCAGCCGCCACCGCACCGCCGACCCGCTCCAGCTCGCCGTCTACCGGCTCGCCTGGGCCGAACTCCACGACCTGCCGCTCGAATCCGTCACAGCCACCTTCCTCTACGTACGCACCGGGGAGACCGTCCGGCCCCGCTCGCTGCCCGGCCGCCCGGAGCTGGAGCGACTGCTGCTGGACGAGCCACCCGCGCGGGCCCGTTAGGCTCAATGGCATGAGCGACACCCCGGACAGCGCCGTCCAGCCGTACATCGAGCAGCACCGCGAGTCCTTCCTCGAAGACCTCGCGGCATGGCTCCGCATCCCCTCCGTCTCCGCCCAGCCGGAGCACGCCGAGGACGTACGGCGCAGCGCCGCATGGCTGTCCGGCAAGCTCAGGGAGACCGGATTCCCGGTCTGTGAGGTCTGGGAGACGCCGGGTGCCCCGGCCGTCTTCGCCGAGTGGCCCTCCGACGATCCCGAGGCCCCCGTCGTGCTGGTCTACGGCCACCACGACGTGCAGCCGGCCGCACGCGAGGACGGCTGGCACACCGACCCGTTCGAACCGGTGGTCCGGGACGGCAGGATGTACGGACGGGGCGCCGCGGACGACAAGGGCCAGGTGTTCTTCCACACACTCGGCGTCCGCGCCCACCTCGCAGCGACCGGCCGCACCACCCCGGCCGTCCACCTCAAGCTCCTGATCGAGGGCGAGGAGGAGTCCGGCTCCCCGCACTTCCGCGCCCTGATCGAGGACCGCGCCGACCGCCTCGCCGCCGACGCCGTGATCGTCTCCGACACCGGCATGTGGGACGAGGACACCCCGACCGTCTGCACCGGCATGCGCGGCCTCGCCGAATGCGAGATCGAGCTGTCCGGGCCCGAGCAGGACATCCACTCCGGATCGTTCGGGGGCGCCGTCCCCAACCCGGCGACCGCCGTGGCCCGACTGGTCGCCGCCCTCCACGACGAGCGGGGCCGCGTCGCCGTCCCCGGCTTCTACGACGGCGTGGCCGAGCTCACCGACGCCGAACGCGCCCTCTTCGCCGAGCTTCCCTTCGACGAAGCCACCTGGCTGCGCACCGCCAAGTCCACAGCCGCCTCCGGCGAGGACGGCTACTCCACCCTCGAACGCGTCTGGGCCCGGCCCACCGCCGAGGTCAACGGCATCGGCGGCGGCTACCAGGGCGCCGGAAGCAAGACGATCATCCCTTCCTCCGCCCTGGTCAAGATCAGCTTCCGGCTGGTCGCCGGCCAGGACCCCGACCGGGTGCAGGAGCTCGTACGGACCTGGGCCGAGGACCGGGTCCCGCCCGGCATCCGTCACGGGATCACCTTCTCGCCCGCGACCCGCCCCTGTCTGACCCCGCTCGACCATCCCGCCCTCCAGGCACTGGCCCGGGCCATGGGACGGGCGTTCGGCAAGAAGGTCCTCTTCACCCGCGAGGGGGGCTCCGGTCCCGCCGCCGACCTCCAGGACGTGCTCGGCGCGCCCGTCCTCTTCCTCGGCATCTCCGTACCGTCCGACGGCTGGCACGCACCCGACGAGAAAGTCGAGCTCGGCCTCCTCTTCAAGGGCGTGGAGACCACCGCCCATCTCTGGGGTGAGCTGGCCGCCGCACTCCGCCGCAACAACTGAGCACCCGATCCGCCCCGGGGGAGTAGGAAGCAAGAACTGTGAGTACCTTCGACACCGACCACATCGCCCGTCCCATCGGCCTGACCGCACCGAGCGGCATCGACCGCGCGGCCCACCACCGTCTGGACGAGGCGTGGCTCGCCGTCGCCTGGAGCCACCCCACCACCAAGGTCTTCGTGGTGTCCGGCGGCCAGGTGCTGGTCGACGACACCGCCGACGGCGGCACCGAGATCGTCATGACGCCGGCCTTCGAGGCCCCCATGACCGAGACCCACCGCTACTTCCTCGGCACCGACGAGGACGGGGTGAGCTACTTCGCCCTCCAGAAGGACTCCTTGCCCGGCCGGATGGACCAGCAGGCCAGGCCGGCCGGACTGCGTGAGGCGGGCCTCCTGCTCAGCGCCCGGGACGCCGGTCTCATGGTCCACGCCGTCGCCCTGGAGAACTGGCAGCGGCTGCACCGCTTCTGCTCCCGCTGCGGCGAACGCACCATGATCGCGGCGGCCGGGCACATCCGCCGCTGCCAGGCATGTGGCGCCGAGCACTACCCCCGTACCGACCCCGCCGTCATCATGCTGGTCATCGACGACCAGGACCGCGCCCTGCTGGGCCGCCAGGTGCACTGGCCCGAAGGCCGGTTCTCGACCCTCGCCGGGTTCGTGGAGCCGGGTGAGTCGATAGAGCAGTCGGTGGCCCGCGAGGTGCTGGAAGAGGCCGGGATCACCGTCGGCGATGTCGAGTACGTCGCCAGCCAGCCCTGGCCCTTCCCCTCCAGCCTGATGCTCGGCTTCATGGCACGGGCGATCACCTCGAAGATCGACGTGGACGGCGACGAGATCGAGGAAGCCCGCTGGTTCTCCCGCGACGAACTGACGGAGGCCTTCGAGTCGGGCGCCGTACTGCCCCCCAACGGCATCTCCATCGCGGCCCGGCTCATCGAGATGTGGTACGGCAAGCCGCTTCCGAAGGCCCGCCCGATGGGCTGACGCGGGCAGCGGTCGGGAGGGGCCGTGGTCGGGACGGCCGTGCCACTCCCTCGGCGGCACACGTTGCTCCCCCAGGAGAGTCCTTCACCCGCACAACGCACGAGGCCCCGCCCGGATCTTCACCGGGCGGGGCCTCATGCGCTGTGTTCCGTGCTGCGTTCCGTGCGGTGAACGCCGTGCGCCGTACGGCGTGTGGCGCGTGCGGCGGTCAGGCGCCGAGCGCCTGCTTCACCTGGGCGAGGCTGGGGTTGGTCATGACGACCTCGGAACCGCCCTGCGCGGGAACGATCCGGACCGTGGGAACCGTCTGGTTTCCGCCGTTCGCCTTCTCGACGAAGGCGGCCGACTCGGGGTCCAGCTCGATGTTGATCTCGGTGTACCCGATGCCCTCGCGGTCCATCTGGCCCTTGAGGCGGCGGCAGTAGCCGCACCACGTGGTGCTGTACATCGTCACAGTGCCCGGCATGTCGCTGGTGCTCCTCTGGTCGTCTCGTCCGTTTCGCCGCACACCCGAAGCCGGAAAAGGCCGAAAAGGTGCGGTCTCCGGGTCTCCGCGCCGCGTACCCGGGGAGGGAGGGCGGACGTGGTGCCCGCTGGATCAACGCTCGGGCACCTGCCACCATTCCCGGCCCGGTGGGATGCCCTTGCCGTGCGCCGTGCGCCGTCCGCCGACCGCCGACCGTCGGCCCTTCCGGTATGACGGATGCATCCGGTATGACGGATGCATCACCCCTGTGGACAACGATCCCGGTGCCCGCCGGCGACCTGGCAGCATGGCAGGGTGACAGCAGCAACGCATTCCACCCTCTTCCCCCAGGTGCCCGAGTCCCCGGACGCGGTCCTGGAAGGGCTCGATCCCGAGCAGCGCGAGGTCGCCCTCGCCACGCACGGGCCGGTGTGCGTGCTGGCCGGAGCGGGCACGGGCAAGACGCGTGCGATCACCCACCGCATCGCGTACGGCGTCCGCGCCGGGATCGTCCAGCCGTCGACCGTGCTGGCCGTCACGTTCACCAACCGGGCCGCCGGGGAGATGCGCGGACGCCTCCGCCAGCTCGGCGCGTCGGGGGTGCAGGCGCGTACGTTCCACTCAGCCGCGCTGCGCCAGCTCCAGTATTTCTGGCCGAAAGCAGTCGGTGGTGACCTTCCCCGGCTGCTGGAGCGCAAGGTGCAGCTGGTCGCCGAGGCGGCGGCCCGCTGCGAGATCCGTCTCGACCGCAACGAACTCCGTGACGCCACGAGCGAGATCGAGTGGGCCAAGGTCACCCAGACCGTTCCCGCCGACTACCCGGCCGCCGTGGCGAAGAGCCTCCGCGACGCCCCCCGTGATCCTGCGGAGCTCGCCAAGATCTACGCGACGTACGAGCAGCTGAAGCGCGACCGGTCCGTGATCGACTTCGAGGACGTACTGCTGCTCACCGTTGCGATCCTCCAGGACCGCCAGGACATCGCCGAGAACGTCCGTGCCCAGTACCAGCACTTCGTGGTCGACGAGTACCAGGACGTCAGCCCGCTCCAGCAGCGGCTGCTCGACCTGTGGGTCGGCGGCCGGGACAACCTCTGCGTCGTGGGCGACGCCAGCCAGACGATCTACTCCTTCACCGGCGCCACCCCGGACCACCTGCTGAACTTCCGCACCGCCCACCCGAACGCCACCGTGGTCAAGCTGGTCCGGGACTACCGCTCCACCCCGCAGGTCGTCCACCTCGCCAACGGCCTGCTGAGCCAGGCGAGCGGACGGGCCGCCGAGCACCGCCTCGAACTCGTGTCCCAGCGCGAAAAGGGCCCGGAACCCGTCTACACGGAGTACGCCGACGAGCCGGCCGAGGCGGAGGGAACCGCTCGCCGTATCCGCGACCTCATCGCCGCCGGGGTCCCGGCGGGAGAGATCGCCGTCCTCTACCGGGTCAATTCCCAGTCCGGCGTCTACGAGCAGGCGCTCGCCGACGCCGGGGTGCCCTACCAGCTGCGCGGGGCCGAGCGGTTCTTCGAGCGGCGGGAGGTCCGCGAGGCGTGGGTGGCCCTGCGCGGCGCCGCCCGCGCCGGAGGGAACGACACCCTGCTCGACGGCGCCGAGGGACTGCCCTCCCAGGTGCGGGCCGTGCTCTCCACCCAGGGCTGGACGCACCGGCCGCCCGCCGGCTCCGGAGCGGTGCGCGACCGCTGGGAGTCGCTGGCCGCGCTCGTCCGGCTGGCCGAGGACTTCGAACGCGCGAAACCCGACGCGACCCTCGCCGATCTCGTCCGGGAACTCGACGAGCGCGCGGCCGCCCAGCACGCGCCGACCGTCCAGGGCGTCACCCTGGCATCGCTGCACGCGGCCAAGGGGCTCGAGTGGGACGCGGTGTTCCTGGTCGGGCTGACCGAGGGCATGATGCCGATCGCCTACGCCAAGACCGACGAGCAGGTCGAGGAGGAGCGCCGGCTCCTGTACGTCGGGATCACCCGCGCCCGTTTCCACCTGGCGCTCTCCTGGGCGGTGTCCCGTTCGCCAGGAGGGCGGGCCGGCCGCCGGCCCACCCGCTTCCTCAACGGACTCAGGACCGGGTCCGGGGCGGGTGCCCGGGGCGGAGCCGGGGGCGGCGGAGGCATCGACCGCGGTACGGGCACCGCGGCGACCACGACCACGCGCACCGAGGGCACCGTCCAGCGCAAGAAGTGGGGCCCGGTGCGGTGCCGGGTCTGCGGCCGGACACTGACCGAGGCCGGCGAGATGAAACTGATGCGCTGCGAGGACTGCCCCTCCGACATGGACGAGGCGCTCTACGAACGGCTCCACGCCTGGCGTGCCGTCCGGGCCGGGGAACTCTCTCAGCCCGTCTGGTGCGTCTTCACCGACAAGACCCTGATGGCCATCGCGGAGGCCGTCCCGGGCAGTGAACGCGAACTCGTCACCATCGCAGGCGTCGGGAGTCGCAAGATGGGCCGTTTCGGTAGCGATGTACTGGCCATCTGCGCAGGTGAGGACCTGGACGAGGGAAGCGGCGAGGGTGCCGGCGAGAGCTGAGGAAAACTCGTCGGGAAAATAGTTTGCGCCCGCACCAGTCGCCACCATAGGTTCTTAACCACGGAAACAGCGGCTTCTCCGAAGCCCGCCTTCCGTGCTGTACTTGTCTGTACCCATCCGAATAAGCAGGACCGGCCCCGGCCGGTCCCTCGAGACGCCGAGAGGAGGCGATTGAAGTGATCAGCATCATCAAGACCGTCAAATTGACCGATCTCCCCGTCGTCTCCGCATGCTCACTCGGCCTTCTCGGCTCCTCGGATGTCTCGCTTCTCGGCACCGGTCTGTCCGGCATCTCTGCCGTGCGTCCGCTCCCTCTGGCGTCCCTGCCGGTAGTCCGAGAGCGCAATGAGCGACCGATCCAGGCATCGGCGGCAGCAGGAGCGAAGGCGGATCAGGCTCAGGCCTATGCCTTCGCGGCAGCCGGTGCCGGATTCGGAAGCAAGAAGCAGACGACGCACCACCACACGATGTGGGCCTTCCGTGGGCCTGAACCCTGGAGCGATCCAGCCTGATGCAGCATCAGGCCGGCGCCTTCAGGGCCGCGGAACCCCACTCGGGATCCGCGGCCCTTTTGTTTTGTCCGAACGGATGAGACGGAACGAAGGAGCCTCGGGACCAGCAGTACCTGGTACCAGCCGACAACCGGCCAACAGCCGGAACGACCAGACGAGGACACCACTCACCGTGCAACTCCAAGCGCACGCCCCGTCCGTACCGCCTTCCCCCTCGCTCGTCCCGCCCGGTTCCACGGAGGACCCCACCTTGCTGCCCCTCACCACCCTCACTGCTCTCGACGACGCCATCGAGAACCTCGGCACCCCGGTGCCCTGCCGCTCCTACGACCCGGAGGTCTTCTTCGCCGAGTCGCCCGCCGACGTCGAGTACGCCAAGTCCCTCTGCCGGACCTGCCCGCTCGTCGAGGCATGCCTCGCCGGCGCCCAGGAGCGCCGCGAGCCCTGGGGCGTCTGGGGCGGCGAGCTCTTCGTCCAGGGCGTCGTCGTGGCCCGCAAGCGGCCCCGCGGCCGTCCGCGCAAGCACCCGGTCGCGGCGTGACCGCCGACCTGGGAGCCATGGCTCCCGCAGTACTGCACCTGGTCGGCACCATCGACCGCCCCCACACTCATGACCCGCGAAATCAGGCACCCATGACCACCCCCACGAAGGAGCCCGTCGGCTCCGCCACGCTCGACGTCACGAACTCCGGCGCGAACGACTCGCGTCAGAACAGGAACCGCGAGATGCAACTCATCCCAGAAGCCCTGGCACGTGCGCATATGCACGACCGCCTCTCCACCGCCGAGACGGAGCGCCGGGCCCACCACCTGGTCTCCGCCCGGCGGATGCAGCGCCGGGCGGAGCGCGTGTCCCTGCGTGCCCGCCGTGCGCTCGCCATGGCGGTCATGCAGTAAGAAGGCAGCCGCCCCGAGCACATCCGGGGCGGCCCTCCGGCACACCCCCTCGAACGACGTCACCACCCCGCCCACCGCGAACCGCCGAACTAGGGCGGCCCGCGGTGTGCGGGGTGGCCGTGCATACGGGGGTGCCGGGCAGGGATGTGCCGCGGGTAGCGGGTAGCGGATGCCGGGGGCGCCGAGCGAGCGGTCAGCCCGAAGCGAGGGTGGGCTCGTGCGGGCGGGTGGAGGGCGTGGGGTTTCGTCCGTGTGTCGTGCGGGGCCCGGTCCCGTTACTGCTGTGCGTTCCGCCGCGCAGCCCACCACCTGCGGAGTTATCGTCACGGCGTGGACGAGGAGAACTATCACCCCGCGCTGTCGGAAGCCCCCCACGTGTTCTGCGGGAGGTGCGGCACCATCGCGGGCCCGAGCGCCCCACCCACCTGGATGTGCGCGGTGGAGGGGGGCGGGCGCCATTACTTCTGCGAGAACTGCGCCCGTGCCCACATCCGGGCCATCGAAAGTCGGCTCGACCCCGCCTCCTGGTGAGTTCCGGCCGTTCCGGCCACCGTGCTTGTCCGAGAACCGCGCTTGTCCGAGAACCATGGGCGGACCAGAAGCGTGGACGGACCGGAACCATGGGCGGACCAGAAGCGTGGACGGACCGGAACCGTGGGCGGACCAGAAGCGTGGACGGACTAGAACCCTGGGCGGATCCGAGGCCGCCCAGCCGTAACGGCCATGGAGCGCTCAGCGTCACTGCCGGACTTCCGCGCAGGGAGTTGGGTAGAAGCTCGCCCCCCTGGTACGCCGCGCAGCAGCCAGCAGCCAGCAGCCAGCAGCCAGCAGCCAACAGCCAACAGCCAGCAGCCAGCAGCCAGCAGCCAGCAAGCGTCGGCCAGCGGCCAGCGGCCAGCGGCCAGCAGCCCGTACCAGCGACCGGCGTCTCCCGGGCAGGCAGGGCAGGCAGCCAGGCCCCGGACCGGATGCCCGGCCCGTACTCCTCTCCCGCTGCGCCCCGGGGCTCGTCCCGCCCGAGCTTCCCTCCGCCCCGGCTCACCCCCGCCGCCGACCGGGAGCCACTCCGGCGCCGCCCGCCCTACACCTCCTCGGTCTCCCGCTCGGCCCGTCCGCCGGAGCTCCTCCGCCTCCCGGGGCCCGTCCGACCGTCGGTTGCCGCCGCCTCGGCCCGTGCGCCCCTGCCGTCCGAGGCGACAGGGACCCCACGACGCTCCGGCTCGTCAGCACCGCCCGGCTCGTCATCAGCACCGGCCACGCCGTCCCCGCCGTCCCCGCCGTCCCCGCCGTCCCCGCCGTCCGCGCCGTCCGCGCCGTCCGCACCGGCCACGCCGTCCCCGCCGGCCGCGCCGTCCGCGGCATCCAAGCCGTCCACGCCGGCTGCACCGATCGCGTCACCCGTGTCCTCCACACCACCCGCGCCGCGCGTAAGGCCCGGGTCCGTGAAGCCAGGGAGCCACGCTTCGAGCTCGTCCCGCAGGCGCACCGTCGCGCCCAGCTGGCAGAGCACCCCGATCGTGCTCAGGGTCACCCGGTGTATGAGGAGATAGGAGGGCGGAAGGTTCAGCTGCCTCCCGAGCCTGTGTGCGGGAGAGCGTGGATCGGCGATCCGGGCCGCCTGGGTGCGCAGCCACCCCCGGCTGAAGGTGAACGCCTCCACCTGTGCCGGTTCGATGACGGGGAGCAGGTAGTCCAGGACCGCGTCAGGTTCCAGATCCACCTGCTCCGGCACGAAGCCGGCCCGCCGGAGCAGTGCGTACACCTCCTCCGCCTCGCCGAGCAGCGTCACCCGCAGGGCCTCGCCGATGATCTCGGGCAGGCCGCCCGGCAAGCGGTCCACCGTGCCGAAGTCGAGTACGCCGAGCCGCCACGCCCGCATTCCGTCACGGTCGGCGGACTCCTCCGAAGTGGCGAGCTCCTCCGGGGTGACGGACTTTTCCACGGCTGGGGCCTCCTCCATGGCGGGGGCGAGCGGAGACTCCCCGTCAGCCGGTGGCAGGAGGCGGAAGTTGCCCGGGTGCGGGTCGGCGTGGAGGAGACCGGTCCGCGCGGGTCCGGAGAAGAGGAAGCGGGAGAGCAGCTGACCCGCCCGGTCACGCTGTTCCGGAGTCCCGCGCTCGATCACCTCGGAGAGCGGGATGCCGTCCATCCACTCCGTCACGAGCACTTGGTCGGAGTGGAGCACCACACCCGGTACGACGACATCGGGGTCTTCCGCGAACTCGGCCGCGTGCTCCTCCTGAGCCCGCGCCTCCAACGCGTAGTCGAGCTCTTCGGAGACCCGGTCCCGCATCTCCTTGATCAGCGGCTTGATGTCCATGCCGGGGATCAACGGCCCGAGAAGCCGGGCGAACCTGCTGAGCTGGGTGAGATCCGACAGCAGCGCCTCACCGGCACCCGGATACTGCACCTTCACCGCGACATCGCGCCCGTCGTGCCAGACCGCCCGGTGCACCTGGCCGATGGAGGCCGCCGCGGCCGGCTGGTCGTCGAACGAGAGGAAGAGGTCGCGCCAGCCCTCACCGAGCCGCTCCGTGAGCACCCCGTGGACCGTCCGCACCGGCATCGGGGGAGCGGCCTCCTGGAGCTTCGTCAGCGCCGCCCGGTACGGACCGGCCACCTCCTCGGGCAGCGCGGACTCGAACACGGAGAGCGCCTGACCGAGCTTCATGGCGCCGCCCTTCAACTCGCCCAGAGTCTTGAAGAGCTGGTCCGCAGTGCGCTGCTGCACCTCCCGGGCCACCAGCTCTGCCGGTCTGCCCCCGATCCGCTTGCCCAGGCCCCACGTCGCACGGCCGGCGAAGCCGAGCGGCAGCGCGGCCAGTTTCGCGGTGCGGGTGACCGCCTTGCGGGGAAGATCGGACATGTGCTCCTCCAGTTCGTGAACTGCGGTGCCGGTGCGCCCTTCGCGTCGAACCGGCGAAGCATCGATACAGGCAAGCATTGATATGGCCGAGCACTGATACGGCGAGCGTAGATATGGCGAGCGTTGATACGGAGAGCGTTGGTACGGCGAAGCATCGACCCGGCTTGGGCGGTCACCCCGCCATTGTGTCGTGAGGTGCGCCCGAGGCGGGGAAAAGCGCCCCGGTGGTGCGAGCGGCGCCGCACACGCACGCCTGGTGCGGCGCGATCCGTTCGCTCCGCCATTCCATGAGGGGCAGCGCGGCTTCCCAGCGGGCGCCCGTGGTCGCCGGCAGTTCGCCGTCCAGGAAGGAGAGGGCGTGCGAAGCGGCGAGCCCGGCCACCGCCGCGGAGAGAGCGAGGTCGCAGGCAGGTACCGCGCCACGCCGCCCGGTCCGCCACTGCGCCACCATGCGGGGCCACTGCGCGTCCTGGTCCGCCCGGTGCAGGTTCAGACAGCCCGCGCAGCCCGTACCTCCGGGCAGCACCAGCGGGCCCACCACCCCGGTGGCCTCGATCACTCCGGCGTACAGGTGGGGGGTGCCCGAGGAGATCCATGGTTCGGCCGTCCCCGGGTCGGGGGCGTACACCGCGAGTCCGTCGCGCGGGGCGACCACGACCAGGGAGAGGCAGGGACCGCCGGCCTCCGCCGTGCCCGCCTCCGTCGCGCGCGGCGGAGCTCCGGCGGCCGACCGACGCACGAGCCGCCGGGCCGAGACGTCACGGCGTTCCCCGACCGCCGACGGCGGGAGGCCGCCGGGTGCCACGTCCCAGGGCTCCGTCAGACCGCCGTCCAGCACGTCCACCCGGCCCACCCCCGACCCCGAGAGGAGGGCCGCGATCGCCGCACCGACCCGGCCGGCACCCCGGACCTGTACGCGCATCGCCCGCCGCGCGGCGAGTCGGCGGACCGCACTCCCCGGCTCGGGATGCACCACGGAGAGGGAGGCTGCGTCTGGTCGCTGCCGGTCCAGCACGTCGGCCCGGCGGCGTAAGGCCGCGGCCTCCGCCCCACCGGCGTGCGGATCGTCCAGGAGGCCGGCGCCCGCCAGCCGCTCGACGAGCACGTCCACGTGGCGCTCCGCCAGATCCAGGGAGCGGGCCTCCTCCTTCAGCAGGGGCAGCCCCCGGGTGCCGTCGAGCAGCTCCAGGAAGCTTCCGGTGGCGATATCCAGAGGGCCGAAGGTGACCGCGTGTGCGGGAGTGACCCCGAATTGCACGGTGCTCCGGCCACGCCAGGCACGGCGCAGTGCGGGCTTCAGCATCGGATGCATCTCTTTCTCCCTTTACGGTCGGGCCGCTCTTCTGCGGTTGATCACGGATGTGGGCGATCACGGATGTGGGCGATCACGGATGTGGTCGACAGAGGATCTGGTGGATGACGGATGTGGTTGCGGACGGACATGGTGGATCACCGGAGTGGTGGGTCACCGGCACGGCTCATCAACGGATACGGATGACCGTCGAGCCGGACTTCTCCTGCTCCTCTCCGCTCACAGAATGCAGTCGGCGCCCGAAACCCGCCGAAAGTTATCCACAGGGGAGGGAATTAGTCGTTCAAATGGTGTGCTTCCTGCGGTGATCGGAGAGGAACCACCGGGGAGGCGGGACTTCCGCGTGCGACAGCGGGTAACGTCGGGGCGTGCCCGCCGACCCGTCGCCCGGCCTCGCCGGGGAGATTCCCGCGCGCTCCGCCGCTGCCCTGCAGCGCGGTGCCACCCGTCCGATCCGTCCGACCGCGACGAGTGCGGTGGACCCGACCGCGACGAGTGCGGTGGAGGTGCGCAGGAGCGACCGGCGCCGCAGGACGGTCTCCGCCTACCGCGAGGGCGGCCGCACGATCGTGCTCATCCCCGCCCGCATGTCCGAGGCCGAGGAGCGCCGCTGGGTCGGGGTGATGCTCGACAAGCTGGCAGCCCAGGAGAGCCGTCGGGTGCTCGGTGACGGCGCGCTGGTCGAGCGTGCCGCGAGCCTCTCCGCCCAGTACCTCGGGGGCCGGGCCCGGCCCGCTTCGGTGCGCTGGGTCACCAACCAGAACACCCGCTGGGGCTCGTGCACGCCCGCCGAGGGCAGCATCCGCCTCTCGCACCGGCTCCAGGGGATGCCGGAGTACGTGGTCGACTACGTCCTGGTGCACGAACTCGCCCACCTGCTCGTGCCCGGCCACGGGCCCGACTTCTGGCGTCTGCTGGAGGAGTACCCGCGTACGGAGCGGGCGCGGGGGTACCTCGAAGGCGTGGTGTCGGCGGACCGCTTGCCGCATCTGCCCACCGCCCGGGAGGAGTGACGGGCAGGCCGCTCTGTACCGACTGTGTACCGACTTGGCTCGATGTCGTAGTTTGCGGATAGCCTGACGCGACGCATTGACATTCGGGATGGGGGACGGTCGTTACGCATGGCCAGGGAATTCCAACGCGGCCACAAGGCCAAGATCAGCGATCTCACGTCAGGGACGGATCTGTACGTAGGTGTGCAGATCGCCGGCCCGGGACTGACCTTCGACATCAGCTGCTTCGGCCTCGACGCCGATGAACAGCTGTCGGACGACCGGTATTTCATCTTCTTCAACCAGCCGAAATCGCCCGAGGAGTCCATTCAGCTGCTCGGCGCGCAGTCCGGTGACACCGAGTCGTTCCGGGTGACGTTGGATCGTATTCCGGCCGCCATCCACAAGTTGTCGTTCACGGCGACCGTCGACGGTGCCGGCCAGATGTCCCAGGTCGGTCCCGGACACATCCGGATCGTCGCGGGCGGCGAGGAAGTGGTGCGGTACGCCTTCACCGGCTCCGAATTCACCACCGAACGCGCGGTGATGCTCGGGGACTTCTATCTGAAGGACGTCTGGCGGTTCGCCGCGGTCGGCCAGGGATTCGACGGCGGACTCGACGCTCTCCTGCGTAATTTCGGCGGCGAGGTCGCCGAGGAGGAAGCGCCTGCCGCCCCGCAGCAGGGCGCGCCCTCCTTCGCGCCGCCGGCCTTCGGCGCGCCCGTCGCTCCCCAGGCCCCGCAGCCGGCACCGTCGTTCGGAGCGCCGCCGGCCCCCGCCCCCGCACAGCCGCTGCACGCGGCGCCCACGATCGCCGCTCCCGTCGCCCCGCCGGCTCCCGCCCCGTACGGCGGGCAGCCGCAGTTCGGGCAGGTCCCGGGCCAGGTCGCGCCGCCGTACGGTCAGCAGCCCCCGGCCCAGCCCTACGGTCAGCAACCCCCGCAGGCGCACGGGCAGCCGCAGTTCGGCCAGCAGCCCCCGCAGCCGTTCGGCCAGCAGCCGCAAACACCCTTCGGGCAGCAGCCCGGAGGACTTCCGCAAGGGGTTCCGCAGGGTGTGCCGGCGGCCGGAGCCGGACTCGCGGCGGCACTCCAGCCGTACAAGGAGAAGCCGACCGGTCAGCGCTGGACCCCGCAGAACCAGCAGCTCATGCGGGTGGATCTCACCCTCGGCGGCAACCCCGTGCTGGCACGGCAGGGCAGCATGGTGATGTACCAGGGCAAGGTCGACTTCGGCTACAAGGGTGCCGGCTTCACCGGCCGGGTCGTCGGCAACGCCACCGGCCAGGAGATGCAGCTCATGCGCTGCACCGGCCGCGGGCAGGTCTTCCTCGCGGAGGAGGGCGCCCATCTGCACCCCATCGAGCTCCAGGGCGACGGGATCTGCGTCTCCGCGGAGAACGTCCTGGCCTTCGACGAATCGCTCCAGTACGAGGTCCGCAGGGTGGAGGGGCACGGCATTCCCGGTGGAGCCCTGTTCACCATGCAGTTCCAGGGCACCGGCACCGTGGTCGTCAAGACCCACGGCGTGCCCGTCGTCCTGCCCGTCACGCCGACCACCTTCGCCGACTGCAACGCCGTCGTCGCCTGGTCGTCGGCCGCCCAGGTCATCATCTCCAGCCAGGTCCGGCTGCGCCGCAACGCGTACCCCGGTCACAGCGGGGAGACCGTGAACCTGCAGTTCCGGGGAGCCCCCGGCAACTTCATCGTCGTCCAGCCCTACGAGGTCTGAGGGAGCCTGCCATGAACCAGCAACTCGCGGGCTACGCCCCGACCCCCGTCACCGCGCGGATGGAGAACCACGGCCACTCGATGCTCAAGGTGGCCATGGCCACCGGCCAGGACCTCTACGCCCGTACGGGTTCGATGGTGGCCTACGAAGGCTTCATCCAGTACGAACCCAACCCGCCCGCCGTCCGGCAGATCGCCTCCCAGTGGGTCACCGGCGAGGGCGCCCCCGTCATGAAGTGCTCCGGCGACGGGTTGCTCTACCTGGCCGACTACGGCGCCGACGTCGTCGTCATCAACCTCAACAACGAGTCGATCTCCGTCAACGGCACCAACCTCCTCGCCTTCGACGCCCACCTGGGCTGGGGCGTGGAGAAGGTCAAGGGGATGGCGAAGTTCGCCGGCCAGGGCCTGTGGAACGTGGTCGTGGAAGGCACGGGATGGGTGGCCATCACCTCCCGGGGCACCCCGATCGTGGTCGATTGCGGCCGGGGCGAGGACGAGACGTACGTCGACCCGGACGCGCTCGTCGCCTGGTCGCCGAACCTCAAGGTCAAGGGCAAGCGGAGCTTCAAGGCGAGCGCGCTCATCGGGCGCGGCAGCGGCGAGGCGTACCAGATGGCCTTCTCCGGCCAGGGCATCGTCGTCGTCCAGCCGAGCGAGGACAGCACCGACCGCCTCCGCGTCCGGTCCTGAAGGGAGGGAGAGACACCATGCAGAGTCCGCTTTTCGCCCACACCGAGCAGCAGTCCTCGGAGCGGTACACCGTCCAGAACCCGCAGCTGCTGCGGGTCTCCCTGACGGGTACCGACGCCGTGCTCGCCCGCAAGGGTGCCATGGTCGCCTACCAGGGGCTGATGGAGTTCGACGGGGAGTACCAGTCGCACTCCCAGCGCAGTGCCCGCGCCCGCACGGGCGAGGGCCTCGACCTGATGCGCTGCACCGGCCAGGGCACCGTGTACTTCGCCAACCTCGCGCAGTACATCCACGTGATCGACGTCGACCACGCGGGGATGACGGTCGACAGTGCCTACGTCCTGGCACTCGACTCCTCGCTCCACACCGAGGTCATCGCCGTGGACAGCCAGTACGGCATCTCCGGCACCGGCAAGTACCAGCTCAACATCACCGGTACCGGCAAGGTGGCGCTGATGACCTCGGGCCAGCCGCTGATGCTCCAGGTCACGCCGGACAAGTACGTCAACGCCGACGCCGACGCCATCGTCGCCTGGTCCAGCTCCCTCCGGGTCCAGATGCAGGCGCAGACGCACTCCTCGGGCGTCATGCGCAGGCGGGGCAGCACCGGCGAGGGCTGGGAGCTGAGCTTCCTCGGTGAGGGCTTCGCGCTGGTCCAGCCCAGTGAGGTCATGCCCCCGCAGAACGCCCAGATCGGCCAGGGAATCCGCGGCCAGTACGGCGTTGGCTCGCAGAACCAGAACCAGAACAACGCCTGGAACTGAGACGGCCCGGACCCGGACGTCCGGATACGCCACAGGGGCGGCCCTCCCACGACGGAGGAGCCGCCCCTGTGGCGTACCGGCGGGTCAGAGCGCCGCGCGGGCGGCCGCCATCAGCCGCACCACCGAGTCGTCGGCGACCCCGGCCACCTCGTCGTACGCGTACCAGCGCAGATCCAGCGACTCCTCGCTGATCCGCTGCGTGGCCCCGGCCGGGGCCAGCGCCGCGTACTGCACGTCGAGGTGCCAGTGGCAGGGAGCCGGGATCGGGTGCCGGTCCAGGCGCACAGGACCGCCGGCCAGCAGCACCAGACCGTCGATGCCCGACTCCTCGGTGGCCTCCCGCAGCGCGGCGTCCGCGAGCGTGGCGTCCTCCGGCTCGCAGTGACCGCCCATCTGCAGCCACATGCCGAGCTTCCTGTGCAGGGTCAGCAGCACCCTGCCCGCCGCCGGGTCCAGCACCAGCGCGCTGGCGGTCAGATGCCCCGCCCCGCACGCCTTCCACATGCCGTCCGGATGGGCGTCCAGATGGTCGAGGTAGGTCTGACGCAGCTCGGCCTGCCCGGCGTCCCCACCGCCCTCGTACGCCTTGAGCACGAGGGCGGCGTCGTGGTGAAGGCTCATCGGCCGGTGTCGCCCTTCGGGTCGGAGCCGTCCCGGCCGTCGTCGTCGCCATCGCCTTCTTCGTCGCTCCCGGCGGCGTCCTCGGGCGCGGCGTCCTTCGACGTCGCATCCTCGGTCGTCGGAGCCTCGGGCGTCGCGTCCTCGGCCGGTGCAGCCCCGCCGGTCGCGGCCTCGCCGAGCATCTTGTCGAGCTCGGAGAAGTCCAGCTGCTCGTGGTGGACGAAACCGTCCGGGTCGTCCAGGTCCTGGGCGGTCGGCAGCATGTCCGGGTGCTCCCAGAGGCCGTCACGGCCCTCCATGCCCCGGGCGTCCGTGAGCGAGGCCCACAGGCGCGAGGCGTCCCGCAGCCGGCGCGGACGCAGCTTCAGCCCGATGAGCGTGGCGAAGGTCTGCTCCGCGGGGCCACCGGAGGCGCGGCGGCGGCGCATCGTCTCGCGCAGCGCGTCCGCCGAACCCAGGCGGGGCTTCGCCGCCTCGTGGACCACCGCGTCCACCCAGCCCTCGACCAGCGCGAGCGCCGTCTCCAGACGGGCCAGCGAGGCCTTCTGCTCGGGGGTGTCCTCCGGCTGGAACATGCCCTGCTGGAGAGCGTCCTGGAGCTGCTGGGGCTCCGAGGGGTCGAACTGTCCGACGACGTCCTCCAGCTTGGAGGTGTCGACCTTGATGCCGCGCGCGTACGACTCGACCGCGCCGTACAGGTGCGAGCGCAGCCACGGGACGTGCGCGAAGAGACGCTGGTGGGCGGCCTCGCGCAGGGCGAGGTAGAGGCGCACCTCCTCCAGCGGGACGCTCAGGTCCTTGCCGAGGCGCTCGACGTTCAGCGGGAGCAGTGCGGCCTTGCCCGCCGGACCGAGCGGCAGTCCGATGTCGGTGGAACCGACTACCTCGCCCGCGAGGACGCCCACCGCCTGTCCGATCTGCTGGCCGAACATGGCGCCGCCCATCGACCGCATCATGCCGATCAGCGGGCCGGCCATCGCCTGCATCTCCTCGGGCAGCACGTCGCCCATGGCCATGCCCACCCGCTCGGCCACCGGGTCGACGAGCTGCTGCCACGCCGGGAGGGACGCCTCCACCCACTCCGCACGGCTCCACGCCACGGTGGTGACCGCGCCGGAGGGCAGCGAGGTCACACCGTCCAGCCAGTGGTCCGCCAGCCGCAGGGCCTCGTCGACGGCCGCGCGCTCGGCGGGTCCGACGCTCGCGTCCTTGCTGCCGTCCTGGGTGCCCTGCGAGACCGTCTGGCGGGCGATCTGCTTGGCCATGTCCCAGTTCACCGGGCCACCCTCGTAGCTCAGCATCTGGCCGAGCTGCTGGAAGGCGGCGCCCAGGTCGTTCGGGTTCAGCGAACCGAACATGGCCGCGAACGGATTGTCCCCGGCGGCACCGGGACCAAAGCCGAACGGGTTCGCCGGTCCGCCCTGACCCTGCCCACCTTCGATGGGGTCCTTCTTCTTGCCGTCGCCGTTCTCCGGCTCCTCCGGCGGAAGGCCGAATCCGAATGGGGTGTCACTCACGGGTTTCCTCGGCTCGTAGGGCCGCCGGCTGGAACCGGCGGCGATGCCCGGCTTGTCACATCCAGCGTAGACACCCGCTCCGGCTCAGGGGCTCAGTGCTCCGCCGGGACTCGGGCTGCGGCAGGATGGACGCCACCAGGTACGCACGCCTCACTCGGGTACGTACTGAAGACAACCGCTGGAGACGCCTGGTGAGTTCCCCAGATCCTCAGGTTCGCGGAGCGCGAAACCTGAACGACCCCACGACCGAGAAGAAGCCCGCGAAAAACATTTCCGGGAAGCGCGGCCCCGTCGTCGCGGTCACCGGCGCGGCGACCGGAGTGGGGGCGCTGCTGACCGCGCACCTCGCCGCGTCGGACGAGATCGGACGGGTCGTCGCGATCGACGAACGACGCGCGGACGTGCCCGGGGTGACCTGGCACGTCCTCGACGTGCGGGACCCCGCCGTCGCCGAGAAACTGCGGGGTGCGGACGTCGTCATCCACCTCGCCGTCGATCTCGACCTGGAGACCGACGCGGCCGCCCGTACCGCGTACAACGTGCGGGGCACCCAGACCGTGCTGACCGCGGCTGCGGCCGTGGGCGTCCACCGGGTGGTGCTCTGCACCTCCGCGATGGTCTACGGCGCCCTGCCGGACAACGACGTCCCGCTCTCCGAGGACGCCGAACTGCGCGCCACCGCGGAAGCCACCGGCGTCGGGGATCTGCTGGAGATCGAACGCCTCGGCCGCCGCGCCCCGCGCGCCCACCCCGGCCTCAACGTCACCGTCGTCCGCCCGGCCGTGCTGGTCGGCGGTACGGACACCGCGCTCACCCGCTACTTCGAGTCACCCCGCCTCCTCGTGGTGGCCGGATCGCGGCCGACCTGGCAGTTCTGCCACGTGGAGGATCTGGTCAGCGCCCTGGAGTACGCGGCGCTGGAGAAGATCGACGGGGAGTTCGCCGTCGGCTGCGACGGATGGCTGGAGCAGGAACAGGTCGAGGAACTCAGCGGGGTACGCCGCATGGAGCTGCCCTCCGCGGTCGCGCTGGGCGCCGCTGCCCGGCTCCACCGGATCGGGCTGACCCCCTCTCCGGCCGGCGACCTCGCCTACACGATGCACCCCTGGGTGGTCAGCGTGGGCCGGCTGCACGACGCCGGATGGCGGCCCCGCTGGACCAACGAGGACGTGCTGGCCGCGCTCCTCGAAGAGGTGGAGGGACGCCACACCCTGGCGGGCCGCAGGCTCGGCCGCAAGGACGCCACCGCCGCGGGTGCCGCCGGAGCGACGGTCGCGCTGCTCGGCACGGCCGCCCTGGTCCGCCGCGCCCGCAAGGCCCGCCGCCGGATCTGACCCCGGCGGCCCCGGTCACCGCCCGCCCCGCGGCCCCGCCGCCGCTCGCGGCCGCGGGCCGGGCCGTTCCGCTGCGCGAGGGCGGTGACGGTGACCCCGGCGGAACGGCGAAGACGGCGGCGGAGGTGACGGAACACCTGTTTCCGTCGCGGCTCCGTCGTGCGGCACCATGGCCCCATGGCATCCCACCACGACCTCCGCGGCGACCACCCCGGCGAGCAGGCCGCCGCCGACCCCCTCCGGCTCCTCGCGATCCGCGAGACGCCCCTCTCCGTCGACGAGGTCTTCCGGGCGGTGGGGGACGACGCGGCCGGAGGGATCGCGCTCTTCGTCGGCACGGTGCGCAACCACGACGGCGGCCAGGACGTCGGAGCGCTCGGCTACTCCTGCCATCCGTCCGCCGAGGACGAGCTGCGCCGGGTGGCCGAGAAGGTCGTCGCGGAGTACCCGGTCCGCGCGCTGGCCGCCGTCCACCGCGTGGGTGAACTGGACGTGGGCGATCTGGCGGTGGTGGTCGCCGTGGCCTGCCCGCACCGCGCGGAGGCCTTCGAGGCATGCCGGAAGCTGATCGACGACCTCAAGCACGAGGTGCCGATCTGGAAACACCAGCGCTTCCTGGACGGCACCGAGGAGTGGGTCGGAGCCTGCTGAGCGACGGACCCGGGTCCGTCGGCCGCAAACCGTACGGGCCCGGATCAGGCCCGATTTGCGTAACCGCCCCCCTGCCAGCAGCGTGGGTCCTGCCGCTGGTTAATCTGCAGACCGTCAGTTGCGGTCGCTCATGGGGTAGGGAGGTCGTAGTGGCTGCACTCGCATGGCTCTTGATTCCGCTTTTCGCCGCTCTCGGCGCGGCGATATGGGGAGGCTGGGCCGCACGTAATCGCACGACCGGCGATGTCACCGAACTCGCCGGGTATGCCCGGTTCCGGGAAGCGATGGAGAGATCCCACTCCGGTTCCGACGCCGTCTGACGTACGACGGTGATCAGCAGGACCGCCTCAGTCGTACGCGATCGCCAATCGGGCGCCGCCCCGCTCCGCCCGCGCACCTCCCGCGCGTTGTCGGCGCCCCGGGCGGACCGTGGGCCACCGCCACCGATCCGCCGCACCGCCTCGGCGGGCCTCGTACGGACCGGCCCCGGCGGTGCACTGACAGGTGCTTCCCGTACTGTCGTTCCATGCCACGCCGCACCGCGACGATGCTCGCCTCGATCCTCATCTTCATCGCGCTCATCTGCGTGGGTGTGGTGCTTCCCGTTCCGTACGCGGAGATGTCACCGGGGCCGACCGTCAACACGCTGGGCGACGCGAACGGCGACCCGGTACTGAAGATCTCCGGTCGCAAGACGTACCCGACGTCGGGGCACCTCAACATGACGACGGTCCGCGTCACCGGTGCGGACTACAACATGAACCTGGTCGAGGCCGTGTACGGCTGGCTGGCCCACGACAGCGTGATCGTGCCGCACGACACCCTCTACCCGGACGGGAAGACGGAAGAGCAGTCCACGCAGGAGAACGCCGAGGAGTTCAGCCAGTCCCAGGAGAGCGCCAAGGTCGCCGCCCTGAAGGAGCTGGACATCCCGGTGACCTCGCGCGTCATCGTGTCGACCGTCGTGAAGGGCGGGGCGGCCGAGGGCAAGCTCCACGCGGGTGACGTGATCAAGTCCGTGGACGGCACCGCGGTGAAGGACCCGGCGGACGTCGCCGGGCTGGTGAGCAAGCGCGACGCCGGCCAGGACGTGACGTTCACGGTCGTCCCGGCCGAGCGGGCAGCCGCCGCCGAGAAGGCCGGCAAGGAACCCGAGGGCACCCAGGACGTCACGCTCACCACGCGCGAGGCGGACGACGACGGCCGTGCGATCGTCGGCATCCAGGCGGGAACCGACCACACGTTCCCGTTCCAGATCGACATCAACCTCGCCGACGTCGGCGGTCCGAGCGCCGGGCTGATGTTCTCGCTCGGCATCGTCGACAAGCTCACGCCGGGGCAGCTCACCGGCGGGAAATTCGTCGCCGGCACCGGCACCATCGACGACGACGGCACCGTCGGACCGATCGGCGGCATCAACATGAAGCTGGTCGGCGCGCGGGACGCCGGGGCGAAGTACTTCCTCACCCCCGACGAGAACTGCGCCGCGGCCGCGGCCGACACCCCGTCCGGCCTCACCCTTATCCGGGTCAAGAAGATCGACGACGCGAAGAAGTCCCTGGACAAGATCCGCACCGGGGACACGGCGGCCCTGCCGAGCTGCTCGAAGAGCTGACGTCCGGGGCCCCGCGCGGGGCCCCGGACGTACCTCAGGACTCGAAGGTCGCGGCCAGCGCGTCGGCCAGACCCGGGACGAGCGCCGGGCCGGTGAGGACCTCGCTCGCGGAGTCCTTCTCCCGCAGCCGGATCGCGGACTCGCGCCGGCCGTCACGCAGGACGGCCACGGTCATCCGGACCTCCTGCCGCTCCGGGTGCGCCGCCACCCACGCGGTCAGCTTCTTGCCGCTGAGCCCCTCGGGTACGGATGCCTCGGCGGTCGGCGGGAGCATGAGCCGCTCCACCGTCAGCGCGCACCCCGCCACCCCGGCCGGCCAGGCGATCGTGGCGAGGAACTCGTCCAGCGGCTTGCCGGAGGGGATCTCCTCCTGTTCGACGGGGGTGAAGGCGGCGGGCACCGTACCGCCGGCGCCGAGCCCGAGCTGGGCGGCGAGGCCCGGCTCCTGGACGCGCAGGCTGGCGGTGTCGACGAGGGCGAAAAGGCGGGCGGGGCGGTCCCATCCGAGACCGGCGGCGTACTCGTCGATTTCGAGCACCGCGACGGTGAGGGGACTCGAGGCCATCGGAGGGCCTGAGGAAGAAACGTTGGGCATACCAATATCCTGCCTCTTTTCGCACCGGGAGCGGGAACTAGGTAAAGCCTCCGTAAGTTGCAAGGGAGGGCTCTACGATCGCGGAGCCCGTTCCACACGACCCCGAAGTACGAGGTGCGCACGTTGGCTTTCCAGATGCCGGACCGCGGCGGAGGCCCGACCGGGCCACGGATCAGAGTCGGCCGCCCGTCCCGGCGTGCCCGTACCCTTCTTTTGACGCTGGGCATCCTCGCGGCGCTCGGTATGGCGTTCCTCATGTTCGCCGGGTTCTGGACCGACTGGCTCTGGTACCGCTCGGTGTCGTACTCGTCGGTCTTCACCACCACGCTGTGGACGAAGATCGGTCTGTTCCTCGTCTTCGGACTGCTGATGGCGCTCGCCGTCGGCCTCAACGTCTGGCTCGCCCACCGGCTGCGCCCGCCGCTGAGCGCGATGTCGCTGGAGCAGCAGAGCCTTGACCGCTACCGCATGGGTGTCGCCCCGTTCAAGAAGTGGGTGCTCCTCGCGGTCACCGCGCTCGTCGGGCTGATCTCCGGGGCATCCGCCTCGGGCCAGTGGCGCACCTGGCTGATGTACGTCAACGGCGTCTCCTTCGGGCAGAAGGACCCCCAGTTCCATCTGGACGTCTCCTTCTACGCCTTCGACCTGCCGTGGTACCGCTTCCTGCTCGGCTTCGGCTTCGCCGCGGTCGTGCTGTCGCTCATCGCCGCGGCCCTGACGCACTACCTCTACGGCGGCCTGCGGATCACCAGCCCCGGCGCCCGCGCGACCGGCGCGGCCACCGGGCACCTCTCGGTGCTCCTCGGCATCTTCGTCTCCCTGAAGGCCGTGGCGTACTGGCTCGACCGGTACGGACTGGCCGTGAAGTCCAGTGACTTCAAGGCCACCGACAACTGGACCGGCCTGCGGTACGTCGACGCCAACGCCTATCTGCCGGCGAAGACGATCCTGTTCTGCATCGCCGCGATCTGCGCGGTGCTCTTCTTCGCGACGCTCTGGCGCCGCACCTGGCAGCTCCCGGTGATCGGCTTCGGCCTGATGGTCCTCTCGGCCATCCTGATCGGCGGGCTCTACCCGGCGATCGTCCAGAAGTTCCAGGTCCAGCCGAACGAGCAGGCCAAGGAAGCGCCGTTCATCAGCAAGAACATCAAGGCGACGCGCGACGCGTACGACATCGACGACGCACAGGTCGACGACTACGCGGGCAAGAGCACGGAGACCGAGGGTGCCGCGCTGCGCACCCAGGCCGACGCCGCCGCGAGTTACCGCGTGATGGACCCCAACGTCGTCTCCCCGGCGTTCCAGCAGCTCCAGCAGAAGCGGAACTACTACCAGTTCCCGGCGACGCTGGACGTGGACCGCTACGAGGAGGACGGCAAGGAGCAGGACACCGTCGTGGGTCTGCGCGAGCTCAACCTCGCGGGCCTGCCCAAGCGGAACTGGATCAACGACCACTTCACGTACACCCACGGCTACGGCGTCATCGCGGCCAAGGGCACCAGCACGGGCACCAACCCCGTCGGCTCCCCGGACTTCACCGAGTCCGGACTGCCGACGACGGGTCAGCTCGGCGAGTACGAGCAGCGGATCTACTACGGCGAGAAGACCGAGCAGTACTCCATCGTCGGCGGGCCCCAGAAGGAGCTCGACTACGAGGAGGACGGCGAGAAGACCACCAGTTACAAGGGTGACAGCGGGGTCAGCCTCGCCGGCGCCTTCAACCGCGCCGCCTACGCGGTCGCGTTCAGCGAGCCGCAGATCTTCTACTCGGGGGCCATCGGCGAGGGCTCGCGGATCCTCTACAACCGCACGCCCAAGGAGCGCGTCGAGGCGGTCGCCCCGTGGCTGACCATCGACGGCGACGCCTACCCGGCGGTCGTCGACCACCGGATCCAGTGGATCGTCGACGCGTACACCACGACGAACGGGTACCCGTACGCCTCCCGTACGACGCTCGGTGACACCACGGCCGACTCGCTGACGACCAACCAGCGCGCGGTCGTCGCCCAGCAGAACCAGGTCAACTACATCCGCAACTCGGTGAAGGCGACCGTCGACGCGTACGACGGCACCGTCACGCTCTACGAGTGGGACACCGAGGACCCGGTGCTCAAGACCTGGCGCAAGGCGTTCCCCGGGACGGTGAAGGACAAGTCCGCCATCCCGAAGGAACTCATGGACCACCTGCGCTACCCGCAGGATCTCTTCAAGGTCCAGCGCGAGCTGCTGACCCGCTACCACGTCACCAACCCCGCGCAGTTCTACAGCGGCAGTGACGCGTGGCAGGTGCCGGACGACCCGACCAACAAGGAACCGGGCTCCGTTCCGCCGTACTACCTCTCCATGAAGATGCCGGACCAGGACCAGCAGACGTTCTCGCTGACCACGACGTTCACGCCGAGAGGCCGTCCCGACCTCGGGGCGTTCATGGCGGTGGACGCCGACGCGGCCAGCGACGACTACGGCACGATCAGGCTCCTGAGAGTCACCAACACGGTGAAGGGCCCCGGGCAGGTACAGAGCGAACTCAACGGCAACGACGACGTCGCCGAGTTCGTGAGGAACCTCAAGGGCACCGACTCGGACATCGAGTACGGAAACCTGCTCACCGTGCCCCTGGACGGTGGGTTCCTCTACATCGAGCCGGTCTACACGCGCGGTGGCAACCAGAACTATCCGCTGCTGCGCAAGGTGGCCGCCTCGTTCGGGTCGAAGATCGTCTTCGAGAACAGTCTCGGGGAGGCGCTGAACGCCGTCTTCGACGTCGACTCGGACACGACCGTGCCCACCGAGCCCACGGAGCCCACCGAACCGACGAAGCCGACCGAGCCCACCAAGCCGCCGGCCACCGGTGACGCGGCGCTCAAGGCGGCCATCGCGGACGCCCAGAAGGCGTACGACGCCGGCGAGGAGGCGCTCCGGAAGCCGGACTGGGAGGCCTACGCCCAGGCCCAGGACGACCTCCAGGACGCCCTGAAGAGGGCCGCGGCAGCCCAGTCCGGCACGGGCTCCTCCGGCGGTACCGGTACGGCCGGGGACACCGCCGCCCCGGCCGAAGGGGCCTCCGACCAGGGCAGCTGAGAAAACCCACCCCCGCGTCGTGGTACTGTTTGAACACAACGACGCGGGGTGGAGCAGCTCGGTAGCTCGCTGGGCTCATAACCCAGAGGTCGCAGGTTCAAATCCTGTCCCCGCTACTGAAAGACGAAGGCCCGGATCCACTGGATCCGGGCCTTCGTCGTGTTGTGACGTCTACACAAGTGGGCGTGAAGTGCGGTTCGCGGGGCACCTGTTGTCCGAGGTCGTGTTTGACTTGTCTCTCTGTGGGCATGTCGACAAAACGCTGAAGTGACCTCACTGTCCGCGATATACCAGGTGTACGCGGGTTACAGGTGGTGCGACGATGGTATTTATGGGGGACAGGGCAACTCTGTTGGAGACAGGGCGGTTTGTGCAACGGCGGACACAGGGCCCGGAGCGGGCGCCGGCCGCGGCCTCGGCCGTGGCCATCGCCGAGGCAGCGGGTGCCGCCGAGCAGGCCGTGACCAGCGACCACTTCACCACCGGGGCCACCGGGACGACGGGGGGCACGGTCACGCCAGCCAATCCAGGAGACACGGACACTGCCGCCGGGGGCCCGTTCCCGGCCGACACGGCCGACGTGACCGACGCCGGGGAGACCGACGCGATCGGCACCGTCGAGACCGCCGAGGACGAGGAGCGCCACCGGCGTGCCGCCGACGCGGGCGACACCGCCGCGATGAGCGTCGTCGGGGCCCTGCTGCTGCGCCGGGGCGAACTCGACGCCGCCGAACCCTATCTGCGCGGGGCCACCGCCGACGGCGACCGGGCCGCCGCCAACAACCTCGGGGTCCTGCTCCACCAGCGCGGGTACCCGGACGAGGCGGCCGGCTGGTGGCGCATCGCGGCAGTGGCGGGCTCCGCCTCCGCCGCGCACGCGCTCGGCCGGCACCTGCGCGAGCGGGGCGACGAGCCGGGCGCCGAGTACTGGCTGCGCCAGTCCGCCGAACAGGGCCACGCGCTGGGCGCCTACGCCCTCGCCGACCTGCTGGAGCACCGCAGCGACGTCGGTGCCGAGCGCTGGCTGCGCGCCGCCGCCGAGCAGGGTCACCGGGAGGCCGCGTACCGGCTGGCCAGGACCATCGAACGCAACGCCGTCGAGGACCCGCACCAGGCATTCGGGCTCGGGCGGATGCCCGTCGAGCCCGTCGAGCCCGCGGTGAACGTCGTCGGCGCCCCCGGCGACGGCCCGGTCGCGGGCCCCGCCGAGGGCCGCGTCGGCGAGGCCGAGCAGTGGTACCGGCAGGCGGCGGCGCGAGGTCACGCCCGCGCCGCTCTGCACCTCGGCGCCATCCTGGAGCGGCGTGGCGAGCTCAAGGAGGCCGGCCGCTGGTACCTCACCTCGGCGCGGGCCGGTGAGGCGCGCGCTGCCTGCGCCCTCGCCTTCCTGCTGCGCGATGTCGGCGACGTGGAGAGCGCGGCCGTGTGGTGGCTCCGCGCCGCCCAGGACGGCGACGGCAACGCCGCCAACGCGCTCGGAGCCCTGCACGCCGACCGGGGCGAGCCGCAGACCGCCGAGCGCTGGTACCGGGCCGCCCTGGACGCGGGCGACGTGAACGGTGCGTACAACCTAGGGCTGCTCTGCGCCGCCCAGGACCGCACCCCGCAGGCCGAGCAGTGGTACCGCCGGGCCGCCTACGCGGGCCACCGCGAGGCGTCCAACGCGCTCGCGGTGCTCCTCCTCCAGGCCGGCGACGCGACCGGAGCCGAACCCTGGTTCTCCAAGGCGGCCGAGGCGGGCAGCGTGGACGCCGCCTTCAACCTCGGCATCCTGCACGCCGGCCGGGACGAGGAGCTGGCGGCCCTGGGCTGGTACAAGCGCGCCGCGTCCGCCGGGCACACCGACGCGGCGCTCCAGGTCGCCATGGCGCTGCTCCGGCAGGGTGAGGACCAGGAGGCCGAACGCCATCTGCGCACCGCCGCCGGCGGGGGCAGCGCCGAGGCCGCCTTCCGGCTGGCCGGGGTCCTCGACGCCCGCCGCCCGCCGCGTGCGACGCCGGTCCTCGGCGAGCCGATGCCGGAGAAGACGGAGTGCGAGGAGTGGTACGAGCGCGCCGCCGAGCAGGGACACCGCCGTGCCCAGGTCCGGGTCGGCATGCTCTGCGCCGCGCGGGGGGACGTGGAGAGCGCCGCGCGCTGGTACCGCGAGGCCGCCGAGGCGGGCAGCCGCAACGGTGCCTTCAACCTGGGACTGCTGCTCGCCCGCGAGGGCAGTGAGCGGGAGGCGGCCCTGTGGTGGAGCCGCGCCGCCAACGAGGGCCACGGCCGGGCGGCGCTCCGCCTCGCGCTGCTCGCCGCTCGCCGGGGCGAACTCACCGAGGGGCAGCGCTGGTGCGCCCGCGCGGTCGAGCTGGGCCCCGCCGAGGTCGCGGAGCGCGCCGCCCGTCTCCAGGAGGCGCTGCACCAGGAACTCACGGCGTGAGCGGATGCCTGCCGGGGCCCCCGGTGTGCCTCGGCGGGCACCCGCTGAATGGATTTGCCACGGCCGACCGGGTGACGTAATGTTGCATTCAACGGCGCGGGGTGGAGCAGCTCGGTAGCTCGCTGGGCTCATAACCCAGAGGTCGCAGGTTCAAATCCTGTCCCCGCTACTCAGTACGAAGGCCCGGATCCAATGGATCCGGGCCTTCGTCGTGTTCGCGCACGTGTGGCTCGTTCCGAGCGTCAGCGCACGTGACGCCAACGACCGGCCGGTGAGGAACCCCGGCCGGTCGTTGGCGCGTGCGGGTGGATCAGGCGGTCGTTGTCGCGCAGTTCGGGCAGATTCCGCGGTACGTCACCTCGACGCCCGAGACCGTGAAGCCAAAGCGCTCCTCGTCGGGCAGATCCGCCAGTGGGTTGCCGGTGGGGTGGACGTCCCGGATGGCTCCGCAGTTCGCGCAGACCAAGTGGTGGTGCGGCCGACGGGCGTTCGGGTCGTACCGCTTGGCGCGGCGGTCCGTGGAGACCTCCAGCACCTCGCCCAGCGACACCATTTCGCCCAGGGTGTTGTAGACGGTGGCCCGTGAGATCTCGGGCAGTCGGCCAACGGCCCGCGCGTGCACCTCGTCAGCCGTCAGGTGCACGTGTTCGCCGTCGAGGACCTCGGCCACCACGCGGCGCTGCGCCGTCATGCGCCAGCCGCGTCCCCGGAGTCGTTCCAGCAGGTCGCTCATGGCACCAGCTTAACAGTGAGTGTCACTAGTCTCGAACGAATGTGACTTTGGATGATCGCTTGACTTAGACAAAGTCCATTGTAGGATCGAGCTTGGCAGAAGCCGAGGGAACATCGGTCGTGCGCGCCGCCGGGAGACGGGGGGTGCGCGGCTCACATCACGCAGGAGGCGCACGTGACGCAGGGACCGCTCACCACGGAGGCCGGAGCGCCGGTCGCCGACAACCAGAACAGCGAGACGGCGGGCGTCGGCGGTCCGGTGCTCGTGCAGGATCAGGCGCTGCTGGAGAAGCTCGCCCACTTCAACCGGGAGCGCATCCCGGAGCGCGTGGTGCACGCCCGTGGCGCCGGCGCGTACGGCACCTTCACCCTGACCCGGGACGTCTCGCGGTGGACCCGCGCCGCGTTCCTCTCCGAGGTCGGCAAGGAGACGGAGACCTTCCTCCGCTTCTCGACCGTCGCCGGGAACCTCGGCTCCGCCGACGCCGTGCGCGACCCCCGCGGCTTCGCGTTGAAGTTCTACACCGAGGAGGGCAATTACGACCTCGTCGGCAACAACACCCCGGTGTTCTTCATCAGGGACGCCATCAAGTTCCCCGACTTCATCCACACCCAGAAGCGCGACCCGTACACCGGCTCGCAGGAGGCGGACAACGTCTGGGACTTCTGGGGTCTGTCACCCGAGTCGACCCACCAGGTCACCTGGCTCTTCGGCGACCGCGGCATCCCGGCCACCCTGCGCCACATGAACGGGTACGGCTCGCACACGTACCAGTGGAACAACGAGGCCGGCGAGGTCTTCTGGGTCAAGTACCACTTCAAGACCGACCAGGGCATCAAGAACCTCACCACCGACGAGGCCAACCGCCTCTCCGGTGTGGACCCGGACAGCCACCAGCGCGACCTGCGCGAGTCCATCGAGCGCGGTGACTTCCCGTCCTGGACCGTGCAGGTGCAGATCATGCCTGCGGCGGACGCGGCGACCTACCGCTTCAACCCGTTCGACCTGACCAAGGTGTGGCCGCACGCGGACTACCCGCCGGTCGAGATCGGGAAGCTGGAGCTCAACCGCAACCCCGAGAACATCTTCGCCGAAGTCGAGCAGTCCATCTTCAGCCCGGCGCACTTCGTGCCCGGCATCGGCCCGTCCCCGGACAAGATGCTCCAGGGCCGCCTCTTCGCGTACGGTGACGCGCACCGCTACCGCGTGGGCATCAACGCCGACCACCTGCCGGTGAACCGCCCGCACGCCACCGAGGCGCGGACCAACAGCCGCGACGGCCACCTCTACGACGGCCGTCACGCCGGCGCGAAGAACTACGAGCCGAACAGCTTCGGCGGTCCCGTCCAGACCGGCCGGCCGCTCTGGCAGCCGGCCCCGGTCGACGGTGCCACCGGCAACCACGTGACGCCGGTCCACGCCGAGGACGACGACTTCGTCCAGGCGGGAAACCTCTACCGCCTGCTCTCGGAGGACGAGAAGGGGCGTCTGGTCGAGAACCTCGCCCAGTTCATCGCCAAGGTCTCGCGTGACGCGATCGCCGAGCGCGCGGTGGACAACTTCCGTCAGGCCGACGGCGACTTCGGCAAGCGGCTGGAGGAGGCGGTCCGGGCCCTGCGCGCCTGATCGCCGGTCAGCCGTCACGAGGACGGGCCGGACGCCACGGGTGTGGTGTCCGGCCCGTCCCGCTGCTCCGGCGCCCCGGTCGGCGTCAGCCGGCGACTTCGGCCGGATGCCGGCGCCGCACCGGAGACCAGCAGCGGATGATGTCGCGAACCGAGACCAGGCCCACCGGGCCGTCGTCGTTCAGCACGATCAGGTGACGGAACCCGCCGTGCGTCATGGCCTCGGCGGCCTCTTCCAGGGTCCAGGCGGGGGCGGCGAAGACCACGTCCGTGGTGGTGTGGCCGGACACGGTCTCCTGGTCGGGATCCTGGCCGAGCCCGACCGCGTCGAGGATGTCGCGTTCGGTGATGATGCCGAATCCGCAGGTGTCCGGGTCGTGGACGACGGCGGCCCCGACGCGGCGGGCCGACATCAGTGCGGCTGCCTGACGGAGTGTGTGGGTGGGGCCGATGGTGAGCACCACAGTGGTCATGGCGTCTCTGACCAGCATGAAGGGGCACCTCCTTGGTGGACCGGCCGGAAGGCGAGCCGATTCACAAGTTCACAAGCGGGGCTTTCAGGATGGCACCCCCCTCCTGACCCGACAAGAGGTGCAGAGGGTGGCCACAGGGCGTGTACGCGCACGCCCCACGGCCCCCGGGCGCCCCTGGCGCTCCGCCGAACGGGGCGCAGGCGCCGAGGCGGGCGGCGCCGACGTCAGTAGCGCTGGTTGAGGTACCCCAGCAGTTCGTCGTGGAGCAGGCCGTTCGATGCCGCCGCGTTGCCGCCGCCCGGGCCGGGGACGCCGTCCAGGCCGGTGAAGCTGCCGCCGGCCTCCTGCACCACGATCGCGGTGGCGGCCATGTCCCAGAGCGAGAGTTCGGGCTCCGCGCACATGTCCACGGAGCCCTCGGCGACCATCATGTACGACCAGAAATCGCCGTATCCCCGCGTCCGCCAGCAGGCCCGCGACAGGTCGAGGAAGCCGTCCAGCCGCCCTTGCTCCTCCCAGCCGGTCAGCGAGGAGTAGGCGAAGGAGGCGTCCGCGATCCGGCCGACCCGCGAGACTCGGAGGGGGGTCGCGGAGGTGAGGCTGCGTCCCGAGTAGGCGCCCGAGCCCTTCGCCGCCCACCAGCGCCGGCTCAGCGCGGGGGCGGAGACCACCCCGACCACCGGCTGGAAGCCGTTCTCTCCCGCCTCCATCAGCGAGATCAGGGTCGCCCAGACCGGCACCCCGCGCACGTAGTTCTTCGTACCGTCGATGGGGTCGATCACCCAGCGCCGGGGACCGGTGCCCTCCAGCCCGTACTCCTCGCCGAGGATCGCGTCGCGCGGGCGGGCCCGGTGCAGGTGACCCCGGATCAGCTCCTCGGTGGCCGTGTCGGCCTCACTCACCGGAGTCATGTCCGGTTTGGTCTCCACCTTGAGGTCGAGGGCCTTGAACCGGTCCATCGTCGCCGCGTCGGCGGCGTCCGCCAGTACGTGGGCGAGACGCAGATCATCGTGGTAGTCGGACATGGCGTCACAGTATCCAGCCCGGTCCGCGCGGAGCCACACGCCCCGGCGCCACGGTCGGCGGGCGGCCTTCCGGTGATCCGGTCTCCGGGGTGGTCCGCTCAGTGCGAGGAACCGGACAGCTGGAGGCCGATCACGCCGATGATCACCAGCGAGATCGAGATGAGCTTCAGGGTGTTCACCACGTCGTCGAAGAAGACCATGCCGTAGATCGCCGTACCGGCGGCCCCGATGCCGGTCCACACCGCGTAGGCGGGGCCCACGTCGAGCTTCCGCAGGGACAGGGTCAGCAGGCCGAAACTCCCGAGGGCGAACGCCGCGAACGCGATCGTCGGCCAGAGCCGTGTGAAACCGTGCGACAGCTTCAGACACACGGCGAAGCCGGTCTCCAGCAGCCCCGCGACCACGACCAGCAGCCACGCCATCGTCCGTAGTCCTCCGCCTCGGTCACCGGTCCGCCTGCTCGCTGCGATTATGCCCCCACCACGGTCGCAGGGTCGCAAACGTGCGCGAGTCGCGGTGGACGGACCGGCCCCGTGCCGGGTCCCGGTCAGTCGCCCTCGCGCCGCTCGCGCGTCGCCAGCAGCCGGCGCAGGGAGTAGAGCCGCGCCGGATCGGCGTGTCCGCCGGCCACCCACGCGTCGAGCGCGCACTCCGGCGCGTTGTCGTCGTGGGTGCAACCGCGCGGGCACTCCTCGGTGCCGGGCTGGAGGTCGGGGAAGGCGTTGATGACCCGGGACGGGTCGATGTGGTGCAAGCCGAAGGAGCGCACGCCGGGGGTGTCGACCACCCAGCCCAAGCCGTCGGGCAACGGCAGCGCCAGCGCGGAGGTGGTGGTGTGCCGCCCCCGCCCGGTGACCGCGTTGACATGGCCCGTCGTGCGCCGGCGGTCTTCCGGCACCAGGGCGTTGACCAGCGTGGTCTTGCCGACCCCGGAGTGCCCGACGAAGGCGGTGATCTTCCCGTTCAACTGCTCGCGCACCCGGTCCGCCGCATCGCCGTTGGCCAGCTCGTCGCGATTGGTGACGATGAACGGCACGCCCAGCGGGGTGTACGCCTCCAGGAGCTTGTCCGGGGAAGCCAGGTCGGACTTGGTCAGCACCAGCAGCGGGGTCAGCCCGCCGTCGTACGCGGCGACGAGGCACCGGTCGATCATGCGCGGGCGCGGTTCCGGGTCGGCGAGAGCCGTGACGATGGCGAGCTGGTCGGCGTTGGCCACCACCACCCGCTCGAAGGGGTCGTCGTCGTCGGCGGTGCGCCGCAGCACCGAGCGGCGCTCGCCGATGCGGACGATGCGGGCCAGGGTGTCCTTGTCGCCGGAGAGGTCCCCGACGATCGACACGGTGTCGCCGACCACGGCGGCCTTGCGGCCCAGCTCGCGGGCCTTCATCGCGACGACCGTGCGCCCCTCGACGAGGCAGGTCAGCCGGCCGCGGTCGACCGTGAGGACCATGCCGTCCTCGGCGTCCTCGTGCTTGGGCCGGGTGTGGGTGCGAGGGCGGTTGCCCTTGCGGTTCGGACGGACGCGGATGTCGTCCTCGTCGGGGTTCTTTCCGTAACGGCGCATCTTCTAGGCTCCGAGCATCCCGGTCCACATGTCCGGGAAGTCCGGAAGGGTCTTCGCGGTCGTCCCCACGTTCTCGATCTCCACTCCGGGCACCGCCAGGCCGATGATCGCCCCCGCAGTCGCCATCCGGTGGTCGTCGTAGGTGTGGAAGACCCCGGCGCGCAGCGGCCGCGGCCGGATGTGCAGTCCGTCCGCCGTCTCCGTGACGTCACCGCCGAGTTCGTTGATCTCCTTGGTGAGCGCGGCCAGCCGGTCCGTCTCGTGCAACCGCAGATGGGCGACCCCGCTCAGCGTGGAGGGGGAGTCGGCGAGCGCCGCGACGGCCGCGATGCCCGGGGTCAGCTCGCCGACCTCGCTCAGGTCCGCGTCGATGCCGTGGATGCGGCCCGAACCGGTGAACGTGAGGCCCTGCGGCGTCAGCTCGCACGAACCGCCCATCGCCGTGAACAGCTCGCGCAGCGCGTCCCCGGGCTGCGTGGTGCGCTCCGGCCAGTCGCGTACGGTGACGCGCCCGCCGGTCACCAGCGCGGCGGCCAGGAACGGCTGGGCGTTGGAGAGGTCGGGCTCGATCGTCAGGTCCCGGCCGAGCAGCGCGGAGGGGGAGACCCGCCAGACGTCCGGCTCGCCGCCCGTCTCGGGCTCGTCCACCTGGGCGCCGACCGCGCGCAGCATCTCCACCGTCATCCGGATGTGCGGCATCGACGGCAGGGCCGAACCCACGTGCCGTACCTCCACGCCCTGGTTGAACCGGGGGGCGGAGAGCAGCAGCGCGGAGACGAACTGGGAGGAGGCGGAGGCGTCGATGCGTACCGGACCGCCCTCCAGCGCGCCCGCGCCGTGCACGGTCAGCGGGAGCGAGCCGCGCTCGCCGTCCTCGATCCGGGCGCCGAGCGCGCGCAGGGCGTCGATGACGCCGTGCAGCGGGCGCTCGTGGGAGCGCGGGTCGCCGTCGAAGTGGACCGGCCCGTCCGCGAGGGTCGCGACGGGGGGCAGGAAGCGCATGACCGTACCGGCGTTGCCGACGTCGACCGTGACCGGGCCGTGCAGCCCGGCCGGGATGACCCGCCACGCCTCGCCCGTGACGTCGGTGGCCGCCGAACTGGACGAGACCGTCTCCTCGATGCCGACGCCCATCGCGCGCAGCGCCTGGGCCATCAGCAAGGTGTCGCGCGAGCGCAACGGCCTGCGGAGCCAGCCCGGCTCGGCGGCGAGGGCGGCCAGGATCAGCGCACGGTTGGTGACCGACTTGGAACCGGGCACGGTGACGGTCGCGTCGACGGGGCCGCTCGCGTGGGGAGCGGGCCAGAGGGCGGGGCGCACGGGACTTTCGGTCATGCCCTCACTTTAGGGCCTTTCGTTCGACCCGGACGAAAGGCCCCGAGGGCCTCCGCGTCGCGCCGGGCCGGGCGCCGGGCCGTGTCTGCGCGGGGCACCCGCGGCACCCCGGGGACGCCTCAGCCCCTCGCGTGTGCCGGTCAGATCCCCAGCAGCCAGCGTCCACCGCCGATCAGTGAGCAGAGCGACACCGCGTGGAAGAGGAAGAGCCAGAGCCAGGCCGGGGCGTCCGTCAGCCGGGCCAGCTGGTCCGCGTCGGAGTCGGGAGCACCGCCGTGCCGCCGCTTGGACTGGAGCTCGAAGACCGGGCGCACCCCGCCCATCAGCAGGAACCAGACCACCGCGTAGGCGAAGGCCGACTGCACGGCGGCCGAGGTGAGCCAGGAGACCAGCAGGAAGAGGGAGCCCGTGAAGATCACGGTCAGCGCCCCGAACAGGTTGCGGATCATCACCAGCATCACCGCGAGCAGCCCGGTGGCCAGCCAGAGCAGCAGGGTGATGCGGCCGTCCGCCAGCAGCCAGGCGCCGCCGAGTCCGAGCAGGGAAGGCGCGGTGTAGCCGGCGGCCGCGGTGAGGATCATGCCCATCCCGGTCGGCTTGCCCCGGCTGACGGTGAGCCCGCTGGTGTCCGAGTGCAGCCGGATGCCGGAGAGCTGCCGACCGGTGAGCAGGGCGATCAGCCCGTGGCCGCCCTCGTGCGCGATGGTGATGGTGTTACGGGTCAGCCGCCACAGCATGTCGGGGACGACGGCGACGAGTGCGGCGGTCGCGGTCACCACCACCAGCCACTGCTCCGGCGCGGGCTGGGTGCCGAACACCCGGTCCCACAGGGCACCCAGTTCGGTGCTGTCCATTCGGCAGGAACTCCTTGCGGTGAGGGCGGGGTGCCGTGGCAGGCTGGCAGGCATGTGCGGACGTTATGCGGCGAGCCGGCGGCCCGAGGACCTCACCGGACTCTTCCAGGTGGAGCGGTGGGACCCGGACGAGACCCTGGCCCCTGACTGGAACGTGGCGCCGACCAAGGAGGTCTATGCCGTACTGGAACGTCCTGTGAGAGACGCCGCCGACCGCCGTCCGGTTCGCCAGCTCCGTACCCTCAAGTGGGGCCTCGTACCCTCCTGGTCCAAGACGCCGGAGGGTGCCGCGCGGATGATCAACGCCCGCGCCGAGACCGTCCACGAGAAGCCCTCCTTCCGCAAGGCATTCCTCCAGCGCCGCTGCATCCTGCCCGCCGACGGCTATTACGAGTGGGTGACGGGCGCCGACGAGCGGCAGCTGGAGGAGGCGGGCAGGAAGAAGCGGGCCCGCAAGCAGCCGTACTTCGTGACCCCCGCCGACGGGTCCGTCTTCGTGATGGCCGGGCTCTACGAGTTCTGGCGCGACGCCACCCTCCCGCCCGACCACCCGCAGGCGTGGTGGGCGACCTGCTCGGTGATCACCACCGAGGCGGAGACCACCCCGCTCGCCGTCGCCCCGGCCCAGGGCCCCTCCGCGCTCGCCGACATCCACCCCCGGATGCCCGTGATGCTGACGCCCGACCGCTGGGACGCCTGGCTCGACCCGGAGCGCACCGACAGCGAGGAGCTGCGCGCCCTGGTTGCCCCGCCCGAGGGCGGACTGATGCGCGCCTACCCCGTCGCCACCGCCGTCAGCAACGTCCGCAACAACGGGCCCGAACTCCAGGAGGAGCTGGCCGCGCCGGAGGAGACCACGCTGTTCTGACGGGGAGCCCGGCACGGGCAGGATGGGCCCATGAGCAGCGAGCGAAGCACCCCGGGCGGGCAGCCTGTCCGCGTCGACACCCCGGCGGGAGAGGCCAGGATCACCTGGTTCCCCGCCGCCGGCGCCCGGCTGGTGCTGGCGCTGGGCCACGGCGCGGGCGGCGGCATCGAGGCGCGGGACCTGGCGGCCCTGGCCGCCGCCGCACCCCGGCACCGGGTGAGCGTCGCCCTGGTGGAGCAGCCCTGGCGGGTCGCGGGGAAGAAGGTCGCGCCCGCCCCGAAGACCCTGGACACCGGCTGGCGCGGGCTCTGGCCCCAGCTGGCGGCGCCCGGCCTGCCGGTCGTCGCGGGCGGCCGCAGTGCCGGGGCGCGGGTCGCCTGCCGCACGGCCGGGGAGCTCGGCGCCCGTGCCGTCCTCGCCCTGAGCTTTCCGCTGCACCCGCCGGGCAGGCCCGAGAAGTCCCGCGTCGACGAGCTGCTGGGCACCGGGGTCCCCACCCTGGTGGTGCAGGGCGGCAACGACCCCTTCGGCCACCCCGCCGAATTCCCCTCCGGTACGTACGAGATGGCCGAGGTCCCGCACGGCGACCACGGTTTCGCGGTGCCCAAGCGGTCGGGCCTGACGGAGGCCCAGGCAATGGAGATCCTGACCGGCGCGGTCACCGGCTGGCTGGGCCGTCTCCCCTCCTGAGTCCCGGGCACCCCTGTCGGAGGTGGTCTCCCTCACACCCGCCGCGACCCCCACGGGCGGGGGAATGCGGGCCGCGGAGCCGCTGTTGTTCGGTACATCGGCGCCCGGTACGCCGACGCGATCGGTAGGCCGGCACCTCCGGTACACCGGCACAAGTCTCTGGCTGTGGAGAGGGAGTCCGTCGCATGGGTTCGACCATCTGCCCGCGTCGCTCGAGCGCCGCGGATCTGGAGTGGACGGTGCTGCATGCGCCGAAGATCACTCCTGAACGCGCGCCGGGCGGAAGCGGTCGACCGCACGCGCGTCACCAAGGTCGACTATTCTCCGAGGCGAGCGGGTCCGGTTTCGGCCCCGCAACAGCGTTGGAGGAGGTGGGTCCGGTCACTGGTAACGACACAGGGACCGACGACGGCCGCCCGGAGGAGACGACGGACGAGCGGAACACACGTTTCGAGCGGGACGCGCTCGTCTTTCTCGACCAGATGTACTCCGCGGCGCTGCGCATGACGCGCAACCCCGCGGACGCCGAGGACCTGGTCCAGGAGACCTACGCGAAGGCGTACGGCTCCTTCCACCAGTTCCGTGAGGGCACCAACCTCAAGGCGTGGATGTACCGCATTCTCACCAATACCTTCATCAACTCGTACCGCAAGAAGCAGCGCGAGCCCCAGCGGAGCGCCGCCGAGGAGATCGAGGACTGGCAGCTGGCACGGGCCGAGTCGCACATGTCGACCGGTCTGCGATCGGCGGAGTCCCAGGCCCTCGACCACCTGCCGGACTCCGACGTGAAGTCGGCGCTCCAGGCGATCCCCGAGGAATTCCGCATAGCGGTCTACCTCGCGGACGTCGAGGGGTTTGCCTACAAGGAGATCGCGGACATCATGGGGACTCCCATCGGTACGGTGATGTCCCGACTGCACCGCGGACGCCGTCAGTTGCGCGGCATGCTGGAGGACTACGCCCGCGAGCGCGGGCTCGTCCCCGCCGGCGCCGGTGAGTCGGACGATCGGAAAGGCTCGGCCTCATGAGCTGCGGAGAGCCGCACGAGACGGACTGCTCAGAGGTTCTCGACCATCTCTACGAGTTCCTCGACCACGAGATGCCCGAGGGCGACTGCACCAAGTTCGAGACGCACTTCGGCGAGTGCTCCCCGTGCCTGGAGAAGTACGGCCTGGAGCAGGCCGTGAAGAAGCTGGTGAAGCGTTGCTGCGGTCAGGACGACGTCCCGACCGACCTGCGCTCGAAGGTGATGGGACGGATCGACCTGATCCGTTCCGGCCAGGCCGTGCCGGACCAGGACGTGTCGCTGGGCGACACGGGCCGGCCGGCGGCCACGGCCGAGTAGGTCCGTAGCGACGGACCGGTTGCCGAACCGGCTGCCGACCGACAGAGAGGCGCACCGCGCGGGACGCGGTGTGCCTCTCTGCTGTCCGCATCACCCGAACGCGCTAATCGGGATCGTTGCGGCACCTGCGCTCCGACTACTCGCTAGCGTGACGCGTCCATCGATGACGCGGGGGCGGGTGCACACATGAGCAGAACACCGGTCGCGGCACGGACGTTCATCGCGGTGGTGGCGGTCTGCGCCGCCGGCTGTCTCGGCCCCCTGCTCGCGCAGGTCCCCTTGCGGGGGCCGGTCCGCCAGGCCACCGGCGGAGCCCCGGTGGCCTGGCACACCCTCGGCCTGCTGGCCGCGCTCTATCTGGTGGGCGAACTCCCCGGCCGCTGCCCCTTTTCCGGCGAGCGGGTGCCCGTCCGGGCTGGATCGTTCTTCCCGTTCCTGCTCGCCGCCGCCTTCCTGCTGCCGCCTTCGGCCGCCGCGCTCGTGGCCGTACCCGGCGCACTCGCCGGGCGGGTCGAGCACCGGCCGTCCGCAGCCCGCCGGATCTGGCGCACGGCGCAGCTCACGGTCACCGTCTGGGCCGCCTCCTCCGTCTACGGGGTGCTCGGCGGCCCGGCCGCGCTCAGCGGCCCGCACGGGCCGGGCGGGCGGCCGGGGGCCGTGCCCGACTTCCCGTACTTGCTGCTGCCCGCCTGCGCCGCGGGCGTCGTCTTCAGCCTCGTCCTCGCGCTGCTCGACGGCGCCATCCGGGTGCTGGCCGAACACCTGCCGGTGCGGAACGCCTGGCACGGACTCTTCGCCCCGTCGTTCGGGCCGCATCTCGTGCACGCGCTCGCGGGACTGATGATGGCGGTCCTGTGGCGCGGCCCGTACGGACCGCTCTCCTCGCTCTTCGTGCTGCTGCCGATGTACATCTCCTGCTGGGTCTTCGCGCAGTACCACCGGGAGCACGCCGCGCACCGGGCCACCATCCGCGCCCTCGTCCAGGCCGTCGACATCAAGGACACCTACACGCGCGGCCACAGTGAGCGCGTCGGCCGCGCCTCCGTCCTCATCGCCCGTGAGATCGGCATGGCGCCGGAGCGGGTGGAGGCCCTCCGGTTCGCCGGCATCCTCCACGACGTCGGCAAGCTCGGCGTACCGACCCGTGTCCTGCGCAAGGACGGACCGCTCACCCCGGAGGAGCGCCGGGTCATCGAACTCCATCCCGAGTACGGCCACGAGATCGTGCGCGGCATCGGCTTCCTCGACGAGGCCAGGGCAGCGATCCTCCACCACCACGAGCGGTTGGACGGCAGCGGCTATCCGCACGGGCTCCGGGGCGCCCACATCCCCGAGTCCGCCCGGGTGGTCGCCGTCGCCGACGCCTTCGACGCGATGACCTCGAACCGTTCCTACCGGCGCGGCCGTCCGGTGGCCGCCGCCGTGGAGGAGCTGCGCCGCTGCGCGGGCAGCCAGTTCGACCCCCGGATGGTGCGCGCGCTGGTCCGGGCCCTGGACCGGGTCGGCTGGTCGGCGGCGACGGTCGGCGTGACCGCGGACGAGGCCACGCTGCCGCCCCCGCGCGGGCAGGCGCCCGCCGCCGGGGGAGCGGCGGGAGCGGGCCGGAGCGCCGACGGGGACGGGCGGAGTGAGCGGTGAGCGGCCTCCACGGCGGCGACCGGCCCCCTCCGGTCGTCCACGTCCTGCACGCCGCCGCCGTCACCCTGACCGTCGTCGCCCTGATCCACACCCTCTGGTCCGGGCTCGACGAACCGGGCCACGCCCTCGCCTTCGGCGCGCTGGTCGCCGTCGGGGAACTCGCCCGCTGGGGCGCCCTGCCCGGCGAACGGGAACCCGCGCCGCTCGGCTCCGCCGGGGCCCTCGCGTACGCCCTGCTCGGGCGCAGCGCCGGGGAGCCGACCGGGCAGGGGGTGCTCCAGGTGATCGCCGTCGTCACCGTGGCCCAGCTGCTCGCCGCGGTGCCCCGTCTGGTGCGTGGCAGCGGTCCCGACCCCGACCGGGCGGCCCGCCGGGTGCTGACCGTGGCCTTCGCCGCCGTCTGCTTCCAGCCGCTGCGCGACGCGGAGCAGTTCACCGGGGTGCTGGGGGAGGGGCCCGCGTACGCCGCCTTCCTGGTGGGGCTGCTGGGGCTGACGGCGCTGTGCGACGCGGTGCTCGCCGCGTGCGTGCGGGCGGCGCGGACCCGCTACCCGTACGGCTCGCACCTGCGCGACGAAGTGCGCGGGCTGCCCGGCATCGGGTCGGCGGTCTGCGCGACCGGTGCGGTGATGGCACTCGGCGTCGCCGTGGCGGGGCTGTGGGCGCTGCCCGTGCTCTGCGTGCCGCTCCTCCTCACCCAGGTGTCCTTCCGGCGGTACGCGGCGGTCCGCGCGACCTACCGGCAGACCATCGCCTCGCTGGCCCGCGCCACCGAGGTCGCCGGGTACACCCCGCACGGCCACGCCCGCAGGGTCGCCGACCTCGCCACGGCGGTCGGCCGCGAGCTGGGGCTCGCGGGCCGCGAGCTGACCGTGCTGGAGTACGCGGCGCTCATGCACGACATCGGCCAGCTCTCCCTCGTCGATCCGCTGGCGGACGGGGCCACCGCCCGGCTGCCCGCCGCCGAGCAGCGCCGGATCGCACGGCTGGGCGGCGCGGTGGTCCGGCAGACCGGGGTCGACGCGAAGGTGGCGGTGGTGGTGGAACGGCAGGCGGATCCGTACCGGGAGCAGCCGCTCACCGCGCGGATCGTCCGTGCCGTCAACGCGTACGAAGACCTGTGCGGGGAAGGTGTGGGAGGGGCCCTGGGGGCTCTGGAGGAGTTGCGCATCGGCACCGGCCACGACTACCAGCCGCAGGTGGTCGAGGCGCTGGCCGGAGTCCTGGCGCGGGGCGGCCCGCCCCGGGTGGGGACGGGGTAACCCATGGGTAATGAGCGGGCGTCCGGCCGGGCATGGTTGGATGCGAAAGAAGAGGGTGTCCAGTCGGGACAGGCGGGAATCGTGAGGATCTTCGGGAAGGCACGGCATCGGCCGTCCGCCTCGTGGCGGCAGGCCACGGACCGCGCGTTCACGCTGATCGGCGACGGCCGGTACGAGGACGCGGGAGCGCTGCTGACGCGCGCGGCGGACCTGGAACCCTGGCTCTCCGAGTCCTGGTTCAACCTGGCGCTGCTCCACAAGTTCCGGCACGACTGGGAGCAGGCCCGTTCGGCGGGGCTGCGGGCCGTCGCGCTGCTGGACCGGGAGTCCGGCGCGCCGGACTGGTGGAACGTGGGCATCGCCGCGACGGCGCTCCAGGACTGGCCGCTGGCCCGCCGGGCCTGGCAGGCGTACGGCCTGAAGGTGCCCGGTACCGGGGCGCAGGGTGCCGTGGCGACCACCGAGCCGACCGGTATGGAGCTGGGCAGCGCCGCGGTGCGGCTGTCGCCCGAGGGCGAGGCCGAGGTGGTCTGGGGGCGCCGGCTCGACCCGGCCCGGATGGAGGTGCTGTCGATCCCGCTGCCGTCCTCCGGGCGGCGCTGGGGCGAGGTCGTGCTGCACGACGGGGTGCCCCACGGTGAGCGGGTGACCGCGGCGGGCCCCTCGTACCCGGTGTTCGACGAGATCGAGCTGTGGGCGCCGTCGCCCGTGCCGACCTGGGTGGTGCTGCTGGAGGCGGCCACCGAGGAGGACCGGGACGCGCTGGAGAAGCTCGCCTCGGACGCCGGGTTCGCCGCCGAGGACTGGTCCTCGTCGGTGCGGCTGCTCTGCCGGTCCTGTTCGGAGAGCAGGATGGAGAGCGACGAGGGCGACGGTGAGCACCTCGACCCGCACGACCACAGTGAGCCGGGTCACCCCGGCCCGCTGGGGCACCGCACGGCGGGTGGCCTCTGGGCTCCTGAACGCGAGTGCGGGCTCGCCGCCCCGGCCGGGCTGGTGCGGGGGCTGCTGGACGGCTGGGTCGCCGACAGCCCGGACAGCCGCGAGTGGCGGGATCTCGAAGAAGTCTGCTGACCGCGCTCCCGGGCTCCCTCTCCCCGTAGGCTGTACGGGCACCGATCCGGTGCGGATCTGCCCGGACTCGGGTTTCGGGTTTTCGGGGTACACGGTTTGCAGGAAGGCGTACGGCGGACATGTCGCAGCAGGAGACGGACGAGCGGATCGGCGTGGACGACGAGGGTTTCGTCGTGGACACGGAGGACTGCGAGGAGCGTGAGGCGGCGTACCGCGAGCGCGGGACCTCCCGTCCGATCACCGTCGTGGGCAACCCGGTCCTGCACCGGGAGTGCAGGGACGTCACGGAGTTCGGCGACGAGCTGGCGCGGCTGATCGACGACATGTTCGCGAGCCAGCGGACCGCCGAGGGCGTGGGCCTGGCCGCCAACCAGATCGGCGTGGACCAGAAGGTCTTCGTCTACGACTGCCCGGACGACGACGGGGTCCGCCACGTCGGCGTCGTCGTCAACCCGGTCCTGGAGGAACTGCCTCCGGAGGCCCGCGCGCTGGACGACTCCAACGAGGGCTGCCTGTCGGTCCCGACCGCCTACGCCGAGCTGGCCCGCCCCGACTACGCCGTGGTGAGCGGCCGGGACGCGCAGGGCAACCCGATCAGGGTGCGGGGCACCGGCTACTTCGCGCGCTGCCTCCAGCACGAGACGGACCACCTGTACGGCTACCTCTACATCGACCGGCTCTCGAAGCGGGACCGCAAGGACGCGCTGAAGCAGATGGCCGAGGGCACCCCGCGGTACGAGGTCGTCCCCAACGACTGATCCCGTCGCGGGCGCCGACAGGTGAGGGGTCCGCCCGCCGGAGAACACTTCGGCAGGCGGACCCCTTCTGTGTGCGGTGACCGTCATCCGGTGTTTTCCCGGAGGGAGTTGACGCGCGTCGACCGCTGCGACAGGCTCGCTTCCACGTTCCACCGCGAGTCACGTTCCACCGCGAGTTCACGTTCCACCGGGATCACATTCCACCGCGAGAGGGAGCACCCCACATGCTCAGGCGTACCGCGCGCGTCCTGCTCGGATTTGTCATGACCATCTCACTGGCGTGGAGCGGGGCCGTACTCACGGCCGGCACCGCCCACGCGGACGGCTGCTTCACCTTCACCCGCACCCTGTCCTCCGGCGCCACCGGCAACGACGTCACCCAGCTCCAGATACGGGTCGCCGGGTACCCCGGGTACAACTCGGTGCTCGCCGTCGACGGCTCGTACGGCCCCGCCACCACCGCCGCCGTCAAGCGCTTCCAGGCCGCCTACGGCCTGACCGCCGACGGCATCGCGGGACCGGCCACCCAGGCCAAGATCTACGCGCTCCAGGACGACGACTGCACCCCGGTCCACTTCACGTACCCGGAGCTGAACACCTGCAACAGCACCTGGGCCGGCGGGGCGGTCGCCGCCGGCACGGCGAAGGCCAACGCCCTCACCAGCATGTGGAAGCTGGAGGCGCTGCGGCACGCCCTCGGCGACCAGCCGATCCGCGTCACCAGCGGCTTCCGCTCCACCTCCTGCAACTCGGCGGTGGGCGGCGCGGCGGGCAGCCGCCACCTCTACGGTGACGCGGTCGACCTCGGGGCCGGGTCGCACTCGCTCTGCACCATGGCGCTCCAGGCCCGCAACCACGGCTTCAACGGAATCCTCGGCCCGGGCTACCCGGACCACGGCGACCACGTGCACGTCAACCAGGGGCCCAGCCACTTCTGGTCGGCCTCCAGCTGCGGCATCTGACCCCCCCCAGGGGCCGCGCCGGGACTCGTCAGACCCTTTCGGCGACCCCGGCCGGCCCCTGGAAGGTCCGCCGGTAGGCGTTCGGTGTCGTGCCCAGCGAGCGGACGAACTGGTGCCGCAGGGCCGCCGCGTTGCCGAAGCCGGCCCGTCCGGCGACGGCCTCCATGGTCTCGTCCGAGGTCTCCAGCAGGTGCTGCGCCAGCAGGACCCGCTGCCGCAGCAGCCAGCGGTAGGGGGTCGTACCCGTCTCCTGCTGGAAGCGGCGCGCGTAGGTGCGCGGCGACATGTGGGCCAGGGCCGCGAGCTGTTCGACGGTCATCTCCTGGTCGAGGTGGTTCTCCATCCACGCCAGGGTGTCCCCGACGGTGTCGCACGGGGTCCGTGGCAACGGCCGCCGCACGTACTGCGCCTGGCCGCCGTCGCGGTGCGGGGGGACCACCATGCGGCGGGCGATGGTGTTGGCGACCTCCTGGCCGTACTCCTGGCGTACCAGGTGCAGGCAGGCGTCGATACCGGCGGCGGTCCCGGCCGAGGTGATCACCTGGCCCTCGTCGACGTAGAGCACGTCCGGTTCCACGCGGGCCGACGGATGACGCCGGGCGAGTTCGGCGGAGTGCCGCCAGTGCGTGGTGCAGCGACGGCCGTCCAGCAGCCCGGCCGCACCGAGGACGAACGCCCCGGAGCAGACGCTCAGCACCCGCGCACCGCGCGCCACGGCCCGCCGCAGCGCGTCCAGGACCTCCGGCGGGTACTCCCGGACGAGGAAGCTGCTGCCGGCGGGCACGGCGACGAGGTCGGCCTCCTCCAGCCGGTCGAGGCCGTGCGAGGCGGTGAGGGTGAAGCCGGCGTGGGTGCGCAGCGCGGGGCCCTCCGCCGACACCACCGCGAAATCGTGCACCGGTAGTCCCTCGTCGCTGCGGTCGAGTCCGAACACCTCGCAGAGCACGCCCAGCTCGAAGGGGTGAACCTCGTCCATCAGGAGAACGGCGACGTTTTTCAGCATGACGCCAGTGTGGCAGTAATTCGATGGTCGATGACAGTCCTGCCACTGCCCGGATATGCTCCCGGCCGCCAGAGTGGAGGCGTGAACACACTCCTGAACCTCCTCGGCGTCACCGTCCTCGCCGCCCTCGTCCTCCTCCCCACCCTCTACGGATTCGCCCGGGAGCGCCGTATCTCCCGCGAACTGCGCGAGGCGGAACGCGTCCGCCGTGCCGACCCGCCGGACCCGGCCGCCGCCCGGCCGGAGGGAGCCGTGCGGCGCCCTTACCTCCGTGCTTGGGCGCGGATCTGACCGGGCCACGCCTCGGCCGCCTCGGGGCCTCGTGCGCGCGCGGGGCCGGTACGCGATCATGGAACGACCTGTTCACCCCAGCGGACGAAGTGAGACATGGCTGTCATCCACCGCACCACCATGACCCCCGGCAAGCTCGACATGCTGGCCTCCTGGCTGCCCTCCCAGCCCTGGTACGCCGGCAGCGAGCCCGAACTGGCGAAGGCCGGCGGCTTCCGGCTCGACGACCCGGAGGGCGAGGTGGGCATCGAGTTCATGGTGGTCACCGACACCTCGATGGGGCGCCCGCACCCCTACCACGTGCCCGTCACCTACCGGGGCGCCCCGCTGGAAGGCGCCGAGGCCGCACTGATCGGCACCACCGAACACGGGGTGCTGGGCACACGCTGGGTGTACGACGGCGTCCACGACCCGGTGCTGACCGAACGGCTCCTCGCCCTGCTGCACGGCCGCGCCGAGCCGCAGGCACAGAGCGAGTCGGACACCGCCGACCCGACCGTGCACAGCCGGGGCATGGGGGAGGACATCCCCGACGGAGCGGTCGTCGAGGGAGTGGAGAGCGGGATGTACGGCACCGACATCCGGCTGTCGGACCCCGCAGGGGCCGGGCACTGGACCCTGCGGGTGGTGCGCGCGCTGACGGGCGACGCGGAGGAGGCCAAGGGCGACGCGGGACCGCTGCTCGGCGAGGTCACCGCGCTCTGGGCACCGCCCGGCGCCGAACCGGCCCGTGCCCGTTTCGCCGAAGTGCGTCCCTCGACGGAGCGATGACCCACACGGCGGCGGGCTCCCCCGGAGCCGGGAGTGCCCGCCGCCGTGCGGACCGCCTCACTCACGTCAGAAGTCGTCGTCGAAGCCGACCGTGCCCTCCACCGCCACCTGGTACGCGGACGGGCGGCGCTCGAAGAAGTTCGTCAGCTCCTGCACGCCCTGGAGCTCCATGAACGAGAACGGGTTCTCGGAGCCGTACAGCGGTGGGAAGCCCAGCCGGGTCAGCCGCTGGTCCGCGACGCACTCCAGGTACTGGCGCATCGACTCGGTGTTCATGCCGGGCAGACCCTCACCGCACAGGTCGCGGCCGAACTGCAGCTCCGCCTCCACGGCCTCCTTCAGCATGTCGGTGACCTGCTGCCGGAGTTCCTCGTCGAAGAGGTCCGGCTCCTCCTTGCGGACGGTGTCCACGACCTCGAAGGCGAAGTTCATGTGCATCGTCTCGTCCCGGAACACCCAGTTGGTGCCGGTGGCGAGGCCGTGCAGCAGGCCGCGCGAGCGGAACCAGTAGACGTACGCGAACGCGCCGTAGAAGAACAACCCCTCGATGCAGGCCGCGAAGCAGATCAGGTTCAGCAGGAACCGGCGCCGGTCGGCCCTGGTCTCCAGCCGGTCGATCTTCTCCACCGAGTCCATCCAGCGGAAGCAGAACTGTGCCTTCTCCCGGATCGACGGGATCTCCTCCACCGCGTCGAACGCGGCGGCGCGGTCGTCCGGGTCGGGCAGATAGGTGTCGAGCAGCGTCAGATAGAACTGGACGTGCACGGCCTCCTCGAAGAGCTGCCGCGACAGGTACAGCCGGGCCTCGGGGGAGTTGATGTGCTTGTACAGGGTCAGCACGAGGTTGTTGGAGACGATCGAGTCGCCCGTGGCGAAGAACGCCACCAGCCGGCCGATCATGTGCTGCTCACCCGGGGAGAGCTTGGCGAGGTCGGCCACGTCGGAGTGGAGATCGACCTCCTCCACGGTCCAGGTGTTCTTGATCGCGTCCCGGTAGCGCTCGTAGAAGTCCGGGTAGCGCATGGGGCGCAGGGTCAGTTCGAAGCCCGGGTCGAGCAGGTTCTTGTTCGTGTCGGTGGTCATTACTGGCAGGCCTCGCAGGACTCGGGGTTTTCGAGGGAGCAGGCGAGGGCCTCCGCGTCGGAGACCGCCTGCTGGACGGGGAGGGCGGCGGGGGCCGGGGCGGGGGCGGCGGTGTTCGCCGTACCGGACGCGGCGCGGGCGATCCGGGTCGCCGGGCGCGAACGCAGGTAGTACGTCGTCTTCAGCCCCTGCTTCCAGGCGTACGCGTACATCGAGGAGAGCTTGCCGATGGTCGGCGTCTCCAGGAACAGATTGAGCGACTGGCTCTGGTCGAGGTAGGGCGTCCGGGCCGCCGCCATGTCGATCAGGCCGCGCTGCGGGATCTCCCACGCGGTGCGGTACAACGCCCGTACCTCCGCCGGGATCCAGCCGAAGCCCTGCACCGAACCGCTTGCGTCGCGCAGCGCCTCACGGGTCCGCGCGTCCCACACGCCGAGCCGCTTCAACTCGTCCACCAGATAGGCGTTGACCTGGAGGAACTCACCGCTGAGCGTCTCGCGCTTGAACAGGTTGGAGACCTGCGGCTCGATGCACTCGTACACCCCGGCGATCGACGCGATGGTGGCGGTCGGCGCGATGGCGAGCAGCAGCGAGTTGCGCATCCCGGTCCGCGCGATCCGGGCGCGCAGCGCCTCCCACCGCTCCGGCCAGGCCGGCGCGGTGTCGTAGTGGTCCGGGTGCAGCACCCCGCGCGCGGCACGGGTCTCGCTCCACGCGGGCAGCGGGCCGGCCTTCTCGGCCAGGTCGCAGGATGCCTCGTACGCGGCGAGCATGATCCGCTCGGAGATACGGGTGGAGAGCGCGCGGGCCTCGGGGGAGTCGAAGGGCAGCCGCAGCTGGAAGAAGACGTCCTGGAGGCCCATCGCGCCCAGACCCACCGGCCGCCAGCGGGCGTTGGACCGGCCGGACTGACCGGTCGGGTAGAAGTTGATGTCGACGACCCGGTCGAGGAAGGTCACCGCGGTACGGACGGTGGCGTCCAGCCGCTCCCAGTCGATCGTCCCGTCCGCGACGAAGGCGCCCAGGTTGACCGAACCGAGGTTGCAGACGGCCGTCTCGCCGTCGTCGGTCACCTCCAGGATCTCCGTGCAGAGGTTCGAGGAGTGGACGACCCGGCCCGGCTCGGCGGTCTGGTTGGCGGTGCGGTTGGAGGCGTCCTTGAAGGTCATCCAGCCCTGGCCGGTCTGTGCCAGGGTGCGCATCATCCGGCCGTACAGCTCGCGGGCGGGCATCGTCCGGCGGGCCAGGCCCTTCGCCTCGGCGGCCCGGTAGGCGGTGTCGAAGGCGTCGCCCCACAGGTCGACCAGCTCGGGGACGTCGGCGGGCGAGAACAGCGACCAGGCTCCGTCGGCGTCGACCCGGCGCATGAACTCGTCCGGGATCCAGTGCGCCAGGTTGAGGTTGTGCGTACGCCGCTGGTCCTCACCGGTGTTGTCGCGCAGCTCCAGGAACTCCTCGATGTCCGCGTGCCAGGTCTCCAGGTAGACCGCGGCGGCGCCCTTGCGCCGGCCGCCCTGGTTGACGGCCGCGACGGAGGCGTCCAGCGTCTTCATGAACGGCACGATGCCGTTCGACAGACCGTTGGTGCCCCGGATCAGGGAGCCGCGCGAACGGATGCGCGAGAACGACAGACCGATACCGCCCGCGTGCTTCGAGAGCCGCGCCACCTCGTGGTAGCGGCCGTAGATGGAGTCCAGCTCGTCCAGCGGGGAGTCCAGCAGATAGCAGGAGGACATCTGCGGGTGGCGGGTGCCCGAGTTGAAGAGGGTGGGGGAGGAGGGCAGGTAGTCCAGCCGGCTCATCAGGCCGTAGAGCGCCGCGACCTCGTCCACCGCCCGCGCGGAGTCGTCCTCGGCCAGCCCGGACGCGACCCGCAGCATGAAGTGCTGCGGAATCTCCAGCACCTGGCGGGTGATCGGGTGGCGCAGCAGGTAGCGGCTGTAGAGGGTGCGCAGGCCGAAGTAGCCGAAGCGGTCGTCGGCGCCGTCCGCGAGCGCCTCCTCGACCAGCGCGTCCAGCCGCTCGGCGTGCAGCTCCACGAACGCGGCGGTACGGTCCGCGATCAGGCCCTCGCGATGACCGGTGGCGACCGATGCGGAGAAGGACACCGCGCCCTCACCGGCCGCCTCGGCCGCGATGGTACGGGTGAGCAGCCGCGCGGCGAGCCGCGAGTAGGCGGGGTCCTCCGCGATCAGACCGGCGGCCGACTCGGTGGCCAGGGTCAGCAGCTCCGCCTCGTCGGCGTGGGCGCTCCGGCCCCGCAGCGCGGCGGCGGCGACCCTGCCCGGGTCGGTGTCCGGCAGGTCCGCGGTGAGGGCGGTCAGGGTGCGCAGCAGCGCGGCCCCGGGGCCGTCGACGGGCTCGGTCGCTGTGGTGGCCGCGGGCACGGACGCCGGATCGGCGGGCGCGATGGTCACGGTGGTGCTCTCCCTCGCTCGGCTCTGGGCCGGCGGGGGGAGGGAGGGCCGCGGGGCGCGCCACCTGGAGACCGGCAGCACCGCACACGGCGTCCACCGGCCCATCCGCGAGGCCCGGACGTACGGGCGTCCGGTTCGGGTGAGCCGGACGCGCTGTCGGCAGGTAGCCGGACTCGAAGGTGCGCGGAACGCGCAGTTCATACCGTTGCGGGACAGTTCCGGATTCGCACCGGATTCCCCTGCGACGACAGCGAGACGAGCATACATGTGGTGGCCGGGGAGCTGGAACGCCCCACATCTTGTGTCGGTGCGGGAGGGGCGCGGCACGCGTGGGGGTCGGACGCGGTACAGGCGGGGGCCGGGCGGGGCGCGCGGTGGCGGGGCGGGGGGCGCGGGACGGGCCGCTCGGCGCACCGGTGGAGGAACTCGTGCGGGACCGGCGCCGACCCGTACCGGGCGAGTGGCGGGCGCGCGGCGCGGGCCGCCCCTGAGCGGAACCCGGGGTTCAACTCTCCATGCCTCATTGCCGGTTGGTGCGCGGCGCCCCTACAGTACGCCTCAATCGCGCTCGTCACCCATGCACCAGGAGAGGGAGAGATGAACCCCAACCGTCGCGCTGCAGCGACCGCGTTGATCGCCGCGGGCCTGCTCGTCGCCGCCGCCCCGGCGGCATCCGCGGCCCCCGCGGCCCCCGCACAGGTCATTTCCGGGGCGTCCGCGCTCCAGGAGCACCTGCGCAAGGCCGTCGCACTGGAGGAAGCACGCCCCGACGCCTCCGCGGCCTCCTGTGTGACCACCGGCCCCGTCGGGTTCATCCAGCTCGACTGACAGCCCCGACCAACCGACCCTGAGGGAAGGATTGCGGATGGACGTCGAGAAGACCTCCGCCGGGCCGGTGGGCACCGAGCGGCTCTGGTGCCCGAGCGGCATGGCCGAAGCCCCCGAGGCGGTCGTGCTCGGCGTCCGGTCCGGGCCCGACGGCAGCGTCACGTACCTCGCCGAACCGGTCCCGGCCGCCGATCTCCTCCCGCTGATCCCGGAAGGGATGAAGCCCACCCGGGTGCTGCGCTTCGCCTCGCACTGCGAGAGCGCCTGTCTGCACCGCAGCGGCAACGACTGCACGCTGATCGAGAAGGTGCGGATCCTGCCGGAGGCGACGGGAACGGCCGTGCCCCGCTGCCATCTGCGCACCTCGTGCAAGTGGTGGGCCCAGGCGGGCCCGGACGCGTGCCGCCGCTGTCCGGCGGTCAGCACGGCGGCCGGCTCCGACGCGGGGATAGAGATCCTGCTCGCCGACCCCGGGGCGACTCCGGAGCAGGTCGAGGAATGGATGGCGGCGGACGAGGCGCAGGGAGCGTCCGGCCGCGGTTGAGATCCCGGGCGGGGGGCGCGATCCCGGGCGGGGGCCGCGATCCTGGGCGGGGGCGCGGTTCAGCCCCAGGCCGTGGTTCCTCGGTCGCCGCCCGGGCCGTCGCCCGTGTCGTCGCCCAGGTCCAGCCGGTAGGTGAGCAGCGTCAGGCCCGGAACAGGGGCCCAGTCGCGCTCCGGAGTGCGGGCGAATCCGAGCCGGTGGTAGATCCGGTGCGCCCCGACCATGGCGGTCTGGGTGGAGAGGGCGAGCCCGGTGACCCCGGCGGTGGCCCGGGCGCGCGCCACGCATGCCCGTACGAGCGCCTCTCCGGCTCCCCGGCCGCGGCCGGCCACGTCCACCGCCAGCATGCGGAACTCGGCCTCGTCCGCCGCCGCGACGTCGCACATGGGGCTGCCGGGCGGTGCGTAGGTGACCCCGCCGAGCACGGTGCCGGTGTCGTCCACGGCCACCAGCACCTCCGCGACGGCGGCCCGGCCGGGCACGTCCCGCAGTCTGGCCGCATAGGGGTCGTCCGCTCCGGGCAGCAGCCCGTCACCGAGGTACGCCCGGGCCGTGATCTCGCCGAGGAGGTCGTACTCCTCGGGCTCGGCCTCTCTGATCGTCAGATCCATGGCCGTATTCTGCGCGCTCCACGGGCCGGGTTTCACGCCGGGTGTGGGGCCGGGGGGCAGCTCAACCGCTCGCGCCCACCCCGTTGTCCGGGGCTCCGTCGCCCTCCGGCGGGAGGTCGCCGCGCTCGACGGGCTGCGATCCGGGCGCCCCGCCGAGTGGCGGGAGGATCGTGTCGAGCTCCGCGTCGTCTGCCAGGTGGGCCGCGTCGGCGGCCGTACGCAGGGTGGCGCGGTCCACGCCGGGGAGTGCGGCGCTGACCGTCACCACGAGGTCCCCCTCGGCACGGGCGTAGGCGTGACCGAGGGCGGTCGCCCTGTACCAGCTCTCGCCCTCGCGCTCGCAGACGGTGTAGTCGGCCGCCCCGTCGGTCGGCGGCTTCTTGCCGCAGTCCGCGGGGGAGTGGTCGGCGCGCTCGACGCCGAGCTGGATCACGTGGCCGTTCCTGTCCGTGTAGGAGCTGCCGAAGCCGTCGTCGCCGAGGACGCCCACCGACTGCGTGGCGAGGGTGTATCCCGCCACCTCGGTGACGTACACACGGTCGGTCCGGGTCTGGAGTGCCGTCGCCCGCGCCTCCAGCTCGGCGGAGTCCGGTACGTCCTCCGGGGCTCGGCTCCCGGTTCCGACGTGCTCGGTGCCGCAGCCGACGAGGGTGAGGACCAGCAGGGCGGGCCACAGGCCGCGCAGCCGTACGCGATATGTCATGAGCACATCCTTCCCTACCGGGTCCGGCGGCGGTCCGGCCCCGGGGCGGGAACGCCGCCGGGCCGCCACCCTCCCGCTGGGGGAGGACGCGACGGCCCGGCGGACGGTTCGTCCAGGGGCTCAGCATGGCCGGACCGGGTCAGTGGCCCCCCGGTGCCCCCACGGTGGCCGGCGGCAGCTTCGCCTGCACGCCCGCGTCTCCGACGTCCGCCGTGTAGTCCTCCGGCGAGGTCTCGTCGATGCCCTGGGGCGCCTTGAGCGCGTTGAGGACGAAGGTCACCACGACCACCACCACGACGTTCAGCACGAACGCGGTGAGGCCGATGTAGCCGATCTCGCCGATGCCCGGGATCTCCCTGGACGACCCGCCGAAGTGCTTCTGGGTCGGGGAGGCCACGCCGTACGCGGCGAGGGTGCCGTACAGCATGCCGACCGCCCAGCCCGCGATGAGCGCCCAGCGGTGGAACCACCGGGTGAAGAGCCCGCCGACCAGCGACGGCATGGTCTGCAGGATCCAGATGCCGCCCAGCAGCTGGAAGTTGATGGCCACGGTCTTGTCCATGGTGAGCACGAAGACCAGCGCGCCGACCTTCACCAGGAGCGAGACCAGCTTCGAGACCTTCGTCTCCTGGGCGGGCGTCGCGTCCGGTTTGATGAACTCCTTGTAGATGTTGCGGGTGAAGAGGTTCGCGGCGGCGATGGACATGATGGCCGCCGGTACCAGTGCCCCGATCCCGATCGCGGCGAAGGCGACCCCGGCGAACCAGCTGGGGAACATGTTCTCGAAGAGCTGCGGGATGGCCAGCTGGCCGTTGGCCACCTTGACGCCGGCCGCGATGGCCATGAAGCCGAGCAGGGCCAGCAGGCCGAGCATCAGCGAGTACAGCGGCAGGATCGTGGTGTTGCGGCGGATCACCTCACGGCTGCGGCTGGAGAGCGTCGCCGTGATCGAGTGCGGATACATGAACAGCGCCAGCGCCGAGCCCAACGCCAGCGTGGCGTAACCCCATTGGCCGGAGACCCCGGGCACGATCCCGGCGACCGGTTTGCCGGCCGCCTCGTTGGCGGCGGAGAACTTGGCGCCCGCCCCGGCGAAGATGTCGTCGAAGCCACCCAGCTTGATCGGGATGTAGATGATCGCCACCGCGATGACCAGGTAGATCAGCCCGTCCTTGACGAACGCGATCAGCGCGGGTGCGCGCAGGCCCGAGGAGTAGGTGTACGCGGCGAGCACCGCGAAGGCGATCAGCAGCGGCAGGTCCTTGAGGAACCAGTTGGTGTTCTCGCCGCCGCCGACCCCCATGACGTCCAGCACGGCCTGGATGCCGACGAGTTGCAGGGCGATGTACGGCATCGTGGCGAGGATGCCGGTGAGCGCGACCGCCAGCGACAGACCCCGTGAGCCGAAGCGGCCCCGGACGAAGTCGGAGGTGGTGACGTACCCGTGCTTGTGCGAGACGGACCAGAGCCGCGGCAGGAAGGTGAAGATCAGCGGGTACACCAGGATCGTGTACGGAACCGCGAAGAAGCCCGCGGCCCCCGCCCCGTAGATCGCCGCCGGGACGGCGACGAAGGTGTACGCGGTGTAGAGGTCGCCGCCGAGCAGGAACCAGGTCACCCAGGTTCCGAACGACCGTCCGCCCAGGCCCCATTCGTCCAGGGTCTGCTCGTTGTCCGCGCGCCGCCAGCGGGCGGCCATGAACCCGACGACGGTGACCGCCAGGAAGAAGAAGATGAAGACGCCGAGCGCCACACCGTTCACGCCGTCCTTCATGCGGAGACACCCCCCTTGCGGGAGCGCTGGTCACGCTTCCACAGCGTGTACGCGAGCATCGTCAGCCCGGTCGAGATGATCACCCAGAGCATCTGGTACCAGTAGAAGAACGGGATACCGATGAAGGCCGGGTCGACCTTGGCGTACGAGCCGACCCAGAGCAGCGCCACGAACGGAGCGGCGAGGCATATCGCGATGACCACCCGGGCCGGTGTCACCGTCGGGGGTGGGGTGGGCTCTGGCACTTCTGACATGGTCTGACTCCGTTCCTCGCTGACCGCCGGCAGGCCCGGCCGGTGCCCCGGCCGGGCGCACCGGCCGTATGACTTCCCGGCGACGGGACTTATTCCGTCAACGGCACGGAGAGAGAACGGATGTGGTTCATGCTTGGCTGGAAATGATCGCTACGGGTTCGATGCCGTGGCGCGTACGGGTGAGGGGGCGGCCCGCTCAGGTGGCGTCCGGTGGATCACGGCCGGGGTCGCCGCGCCCTGCCCGACCGTGATCCGCCGGACACCGCCTAGTCCATCGGCCGCTTGAGCCGCGCCACGAACTTGTACCGGTCGCCCCGGTAGACCGAGCGCACCCACTCCACCGGTTCGCCCTGTCCGTCGAGGGAGTGCCGGGAGAGCATCAGCATGGGAAGGCCCACGTCGGTGCCGAGCAGCCCGGCCTCGCGCGGAGTGGCGAGGGAGGTCTCGATCGTCTCCTCGGCCTCCGCGAGCCGGACGTCGTAGACCTCTGCCAGCGCCGTGTAGAGCGAGGTGTACTTCACCAGCGAACGGCGCAGCGCCGGAAAGCGCTTGGCCGAAAGGTGCGTGGTCTCGATCGCCATCGGCTCCCCGCTGGCGAGCCGCAGCCGCTCGATGCGCAGCACGCGTCCACCGGTCGTGATGTCCAGCAGCCCGGCCAGCGCCTGGTCCGCCGTCACGTACCCGATGTCCAGCAGCTGGGAGGCGGGTTCGAGGCCCTGCGCCCGCATGTCCTCGGTGTACGAAGTCAGTTGGAGCGTCTGGGAGACCTTCGGCTTGGCGACGAAGGTGCCCTTGCCCTGGATGCGTTCGAGCCGTCCCTCGACGACCAGCTCCTGCAGCGCCTGGCGCACCGTGGTGCGGGAGGTGTCGAACTCGGCCGCGAGGGTGCGCTCCGGCGGTACCGGAGTGCCGGGCGGCATGGTGTCCGTCATGTCGAGGAGATGTCGCTTGAGCCGGTAGTACTTGGGCACGCGCGCGGTGCGCGCTCCCGCCCCGGTCCCACCCGCGGGACTGACCTCACCGGCGTTCATGGTCCCTCTCCCCGACTGCTGTGCTGCCGTCACCGGCTCCTCCGTACTTCGCGGCTCACATGGTGGCACGGTCCGGCCGAAGGGGCGTCGCCCTCCCCTTCGGGTCGTGTCGTGGGCCCGCCGTCCCATGGGCGATCCAGGTGTGGGCTCTCTCGATCAAAAGCCTCTAGGTGTCGGTCCTATAACGGACGCGAGTGCACTTCTTATACACCCTTGACACCCCTAAAGGTCTAGGCCAAGCTCCCGTTGCTGGTCTAAACCATTTAAGACCAGGTCCAGCCCCAGCAGTACTCGTCGAATGTCTTCGCGGTGGGCGGGGTTGCAGCATCCCTGAGGAGGGTTTGGCGTGAAGCGCAAGCTCATCGCGGCCATTGGCGTCGCGGGCATGATGATCTCGATCGCAGCATGTGGTTCGGACGACAGCGACAAGGACACCGCCGCGAAGCCGGCGGGCCCCGACAGCTACAAGGGCCAGACGCTGACCGTCTGGGCCATGGACGGCTCGACGCCCGACCAGTGGCAGAAGGACCTGAGCGCGGCCTTCGAGAAGAAGACCGGCGCCACGGTCAAGTTCGAGGTCCAGAAGTGGGACGGTATCCAGCAGAAGCTGACGACCGCCCTCTCCGAGGAGAACCCCCCGGACGTCTTCGAGATCGGCAACACCCAGACCGCCGCCTACGCGAAGTCGGGCGGCCTCGCCGACCTCGGCGACGTGAAGTCCGCGATCGGTACCGACTGGGCCGAGAGCCTCAACAAGGCGTCGGTCGTGGACGGCACGCAGTACGCCGCCCCGTGGTACTTCGCCAACCGCGTGGTCATCTACAACAAGTCCGTCTTCGCGGACGCCGGGATCACCGAGGCGCCGAAGACCCGCACCGAGTTCTTCGCGGACCTGGACAAGATCAAGGCGAAGGGCAAGGCCGAACCCCTCTACCTGCCCGGCCAGAACTGGTACTTCTTCGACGGCCTCACCATCGGTCAGGGCGTGGACCTCGTGAAGAAGGACGGGGACAAGTGGGTCTCCAACCTCGCCGACCCGAAGATCGGCGCGGCGATGGACCTCTACAAGAAGTACCAGGCGTACTCCAAGGCCCCCAAGGACAAGGACGAGGCCACCCCGCAGCAGGCCGACGTCTTCGCCAAGGGCAAGACCGGCGCCTTCATCGGCATGGGCTGGGAGGCCGGCACGGCCATCGCCGCCAACCCGGCCATCGAGAAGGAGATCGGCTACTTCACCATCCCGGGTGAGACCGCCGACAAGCCCGAGGGCGTCTTCCTCGGCGGCTCCAACCTCGCCGTCGCCGAGGGCAGCAAGAAGAAGGATCTCGCCAAGGAGTTCCTGAAGCTCGCGCTCTCCGACCAGTTCGAGGGCCAGCTCGCCAAGCTCAACGGCGTCATCCCGAACAAGGAGTCGCTGAACAGCAACCTCACGGGCAACGCCGTCGCCGAGGCCGCCGCGCCGGCCGCCAAGCTCGGTGGCACCACGCCGCTGATCCCGGAGTGGGCCGCCGTCGAGAACGCGCCCAACCCGATCAAGACCTTCATGACCGCGGTCCTGAACGGCAAGTCGAACGAAGAGGCCGCCAAGCAGGTCGAGGCGGAGTTCAACAAGCGCCTCGCACAGCAGCAGTAAGGCCGAGCTGCCGGGTGCGGACTCCTCCGAGGAGTCCGCACCCGGCAGCCAGTTGTGTCCCATGGTGCCAAGGAAGAGATGGCGAGCATGACCGTGCAGACCGAACGGCCGCCCTCCGGTCCGGCGGAGGTTACGAAGCGGGCCGACCGCACACCGGCCGCGTCCGGTGGCCGCAGCAGATACACGCAGCTGGCTCCCTATCTGCTGCTGGCCCCTCCGGTGGCCGTGACCCTGGTGTTCCTCGGCTGGCCGCTGGTGAAGAACACCCTGCTGTCGTTCCAGAACCTCAACATGAGGCAGCTGATCCAGCACCTCTCCGAGTGGAACGGCGTCGACAACTACAAGGAGATCCTCGGCAACGCGGACTTCTGGCACGTCACCGGCCGGTCGATCGTCTTCGCGGGCACCAACGTCGTCCTGATCATGATCCTCGGCACGCTGACCGGTCTGCTGCTCGCCAAACTCGGCAAGCGCATGCGGGTCACGCTGCTCATCGGCCTGGTTCTCGCCTGGGCCATGCCCGTCATCGCGGCGACCACCGTCTACCAGTGGCTCTTCGCCTCGCGGTTCGGTGTCGTCAACTGGGTGCTGGACAAGGTCGGCTTCCACTCGATGGCCGACTACAACTGGACCGGCGGCCAGTTCTCCACCTTCTTCGTCATCACGGTGCTCATCGTGTGGCAGTCGATCCCGTTCGTGGCGATCAACCTGTACGCCGCCACCACGACGATCCCCAAGGAGCTCTACGAGGCAGCCTCGCTCGACGGCGCGGGCGCCTGGAAGGGCTTCACCTCGGTCACCATGCCGTTCCTGCGGCCCTTCCTCTTCGCGACCACGTTCCTCGAAGTCATCTGGGTCTTCAAGGCGTTCGCCCAGGTCTTCGCGATCAACGAGGGCGGCCCGGACCGGCTCACCGAGATCCTGCCCGTGTACGCCTACATCGAGGGCGTCGGCAACCAGCACTACGGCATGGGCTCGGCCATCGCGCTGCTCACCATCGTGATCCTGCTCCTGCTGACCTCCTCCTACCTCCGGATCGTTCTCAAGCAAGAGGAGGACGAGCTGTGAAGCGCTCGGCTTCGTCACGTTTCGGCCGTATCTGGCCCAACGCCACGGCCCTCGTCATGGTCGTCGGCTTCGTCTTCCCCGTGTACTGGATGTTCGCGACGGCCTTTAAGCCGACGCCGGACATCGTCTCGGACGACCCGGTGTGGTTCCCGACCCACGTCACGCTCGACCACTTCAGGACCGCGCTCGCCGCCGACAACTTCTGGACCATGGTCCGGAACTCCCTCACCGTCACCGTCGTCGCCGTGGCCCTCTCCCTCGTCCTCGCGCTGGCCGGCTCGTTCGCCCTGGCCCGGATGCGCTTCAGGGGACGCAAGGGGTTCATCATCGGCTTCATGGTCGCCCAGATGGCGCCCTGGGAAGTCATGGTCATCGCGATCTACTTCATCGTGCGCGACGCGGACATGCTCAACAGCCTGATACCGCTGACCCTGTTCTACATGGTCATGATCCTGCCCTTCACGCTCCTGACCCTGCGGGGCTTCGTCGCCTCCGTGCCGAGGGAGCTGGAGGAGTCCGCGATGGTGGACGGCTGTACCCGGCCGCAGGCGTTCCGCAAGGTGATCCTGCCGCTGCTCGCGCCCGGTCTGATGTCCACCTCGCTGTTCGGCTTCATCACCGCCTGGAACGAGTTCCCGCTCGTCCTGGTCCTGAACAAGCAGGCGGAAGCGCAGACCCTGCCGCTGTGGCTGTCGCAGTTCCAGACCCAGTTCGGCGACGACTGGGGCGCCACCATGGCGGCCTCCTCCGTCTTCGCGGTCCCGATCCTCGTCCTCTTCGTCTTCCTGCAGCGCAAGGCCGTGAGCGGTCTGACCGACGGCGCAGTGAAGGGATAGTGCGGCTCCCATGACCACTCTTGCTTCCCCCACCGACACCATCACCCGCGACGCGCTCGCCGTCCTCCAGCCCGGTTTCACCGGCACCGCCGCGCCCGACTGGCTGCTGCGCCGCGTCGGCGAAGGCCTGACCTCCGTCGGCCTGTTCGGCCGGAACATCGTCGCGCCCGAACAACTCGCCGCGCTCACCGCCCAGCTGCGGGCCGAGCGCGAGGACGTGCTGGTCGCCATCGACGAGGAGGGTGGCGACGTCACCCGCCTGGAGGTGCGCGGCGGCTCGTCCTTCCCCGGCAACCACGCCCTCGGCTCCGTGGACGACACGGCGCTGACCCGGGCCGTCGCCCACGAACTGGGCCGCCGGCTCATCGAGTGCGGCGTCAACCTCAACTGGGCGCCCTCCGCCGACGTCAACTCCAACCCGGACAACCCGGTCATCGGCGTACGCTCCTTCGGGGCCGATCCCGCCCTGGTGGCCCGGCACACCGCCGCCTACGTCGAGGGCATCCAGGCCGCCGGGGTCGCCGCCTGCACCAAGCACTTCCCCGGCCACGGCGACACCGCCGTCGACTCGCACCACGCGCTGCCCCGGATCGACGTCGATCTGGAGACCCTGCACGCCCGTGAACTGGTGCCGTTCAAGGCCGCCATCGCCGCGGGATCGAAATCGGTGATGAGCGCGCACATCCTGCTCCCCGCGCTCGACCCCGACCGGCCCGCGACGCTCAGCCCGCAGATCCTCACCGGTCTGCTCCGCGGCGAACTCGGGTACGAGGGACTCATCGTCACCGACGCGGTGGAGATGCAGGCCATCGCCGCGACGTACGGCATCGAGCGCGGCTCGGTCCTCGCGATCGCCGCCGGCGCCGACGCCCTGTGCGTCGGTGGCGGGCTGGAGGACGACGCCACGGTGGAGCGGTTGCGCGACGCGCTGGTCGCCGCTGTGCGCGGCGGGGAGCTGGCCGAGGAGCGGCTGGCCGACGCCGCCGCACGTGTACGGGCACTCGCGTCCTGGACGCGCGGTGCGAGGGGGGCGGTCCCGGAGCCGGGCGCGGCAGTGCAGGAGGGGATCGCGCCCGGCACCGCGACCTACGTGCCCGCCGGGTACGACACGAACATCGGTCTCGTCGCGGCCCGCCGCGCGGTGCGGGTGACCGGTGACGGCCCCCGGCTGGACGCTCCGGTCCACGTCGCGGCCTTCACCCCGGTCGCCAACATCGCCGTCGGCGACGAGACCCCCTGGGGGGTGGCCGCCGAGCTGACGCGCCTGCTGCCCGGCACCACCGGCGCGACCTGCGGGAGCGACAGCACGGACCCGGTGGCGGAGGTCCTCGGGGCCGCGGGGGAGCGGCGCGTCGTCGCGGTCGTCCGCGACGCCCACCGGCACCCGTGGATGGCCGCGGCGGTCGACGCCCTGCTCGCCCGGCGCCCCGACACGGTCGTCGTGGAGATGGGCCTGCCGTACTCCGCGCCGAGGGGCGCGCTGTACGTGGAGACGCACGGTGCCGCCCGCGTCTGCGGCCTCGCCGCGGCGGAGGCCCTCACCGGGGCGTGACGCCGCGCGCGACCCGCGCAGACATGAAGGAGGGGCCGGTCACCAGGTGACCGGCCCCTCCTTCATGTCTGCCCGTTGGCTCCGCGGGGGCCGCCGGGGCCTACAGGCCCTGCCAGGAGGGCTTGGAGGCGAAGGTGTGCCGGAAGTAGTCGGCGAGCTTCAGCTTGGAGGCGGCGGCCTCGTCCACCACGATCGTCGCGCGCGGGTGCAGCTGGAGCGCGGAGGCGGGCACCACCGAGGCGACCGGCCCCTCGACGGTCTGCGCGACCGCGTCGGCCTTGCCCTCGCCGGTGGCCAGCAGGATCGCGTGGCGCGACTCCAGGATGGTGCCGATGCCCTGGGTGATGACGTGGTGCGGCACCTGGTCGATGTCGTCGTCGAAGAAACGGGCGTTGTCCACCCGGGTCTGCTCGGTCAGCGTCTTGATACGGGTGCGCGAGGCGAGCGAGGAGCAGGGCTCGTTGAAGCCGATGTGCCCATCCGTGCCGATGCCGAGCAGCTGGAGGTCGACGCCGCCGGCCTCGGTCAGCGCCCTGTCGTACGCCTCGCAGGCGGCCTGGACGTCCTCGGCGGAGCCGTCCGGGCCCATGAAGGAGGACTCGGTCAGGCCGAGGGGCTCCACGACCTCGCGCAGCACGACCGAGCGGTAGGACTCCGGGTGCCCGGCGGGGAGGCCGACGTACTCGTCCAGCTGGCAGATCCGGGCGCGCGAGGCGTCCACCGCGCCGGAGCGCACCTTTTCGGCCAGCGACCGGTAGATGGGCAGCGGGGTCGAGCCGGTGGCGACGCCGAGCAGGGCGTAGGGCTTGCGCTTGAGCAGCGCGCCCATGGCCTCCGCGATGAGTTCGCCGCCTGCCGCTGCGTCCGGGACGATGACAACTTCCACGCTGTGCCTGCCGATCTGATCAATGACGACGTATGTGGTATAGACCAATCCGGTCCAAATTTAACAGAGTTACCCGCTTCCGGGACAGGTGCCTTCCGCTTTTGATCACCGTCTCGGGGCCGGTTCGCGAGAAGCGGCGCGACCGGGGGTGACTTGAGTCAATTGTCCGCGGATGCGGAAGGCGCGCGACCCGGGCGGAAGTCCTCGCGGCCGGGCGGGGCCGGAGTCCGGAGAGGTGACCTCGGGGGAGGGGAAGTGCGGGGGATGCCTCCGGGGCCGCGCCGTGCGGGCGCGGGGCCGGTCGTGCGCGCGGGACGCGGGGCGGCCGACGACCCGCGGGCCGCGGTACCGGGAGGGACCCTCGGCCCACCCGGCACCGCAGCCCGGAGCTGCTCGGCCGGCGGTGTGCGGTGCCTCCGGCCGTACGAGGCGCCGGCGCGGTCAGGGCAGAGAGCGCGGGTGCCTCGGTCCGTCCTCCTGTGCGGGGAGGGCGGAGGTTCTTGTTCCCGTATTGTGGACTAGACCATTTGTCGGTGTCCATGCGTCTGCGGTATCGATTCTGCTGACGCGCGGTAGCCGTGCTCGCGGTGCGGTACCGATGCTCGCGGTGCGGTGCCGATGCTCGCGGTGCGGTGCCGTTCTGTGCACGGGGTCCCCGCTCGGTTCGGAACCTCTCGGTATCCACGGGTACGCTCGCACATGTGCCCTCCATGAACGACCTCGTCCGCCAGCACACAGCCCTGAGCGACACCGATCTCGAATGGCTCCACCTGCTGGTCTCGGAGTGGCAGCTGCTCTCCGACCTGTCCTTCGCCGACCTCGTCCTCTGGGTTCCCACCCGGGACGGGACCCGGTACGTCTCCGTCGCGCAGATGCGCCCCAACACGGGCCCGACCTCCTACCAGGACGACATGGTCGGCCATCTGGTGCCGCGCGGTCGCCGCCCGCTGCTGGACGCCGCCCTGGACGAGGGCCGGATCGTGCGCGAGGGCGACCCGGAGTGGCGGGAGGAGGTGCCGGTACGGGTCGAGTCCATCCCGGTCCGCCGCGAAGGCCGCATCCTCGGCGTCATCGCGCGCAACACCAACTTGCTGACCGTGCGGACCCCTTCCCGGCTGGAACTCACCTACCTCCAGTCCGCCGCCGACCTCGCCCAGATGATCGCCGCCGGGGCCTTCCCCTTCCCCGGCCAGCAGGTCGACATGGACGCGTCCCCGCGCGTCGGTGACGGGCTCATCCGGCTCGACGCCGACGGGATCGTGCAGTACGCCAGCCCCAACGGCCTCTCCGCCTACCACCGGCTCGGTCTCGCCTCCGACATCGTCGGTCTCCACCTCGGCCACACCACCGCCGAACTCGCCCCGTCCCGTGGACCGGTGGACGAGGCCCTCGCCAAGGTGGCGAGCGGCTACGCGCCCCGCGAGTTCGAGGTGGAGTGCGCCAGCGGCGTGATCCAGTTCCGGGCGATCCCGCTCAAGCCCAAGGGGGTCCGGATCGGTTCGCTGGTGCTGCTCCGGGACGTCACGGAACTGCGCCGCCGTGAACGCGAGTTGATAACCAAGGACGCGACGATCCGGGAGATCCACCACCGGGTCAAGAACAACCTCCAGACGGTGGCCGCCCTGTTGCGCCTCCAGGCGCGACGGATGGACTCCGCACGGGGGCGCGAGGCCCTCAACGAGGCGGTGCGGCGGGTCGGCTCGATCGCCATCGTCCATGAGACGTTGTCCCAGAACCTGGACGAGCGCGTCGAGTTCGACGAGATCGCCGACCGGGTCATCTCCATGGTCGCCGAGATCTCGCCCGGCAAGGTCACCTGCCGGCGCACCGGACGCTTCGGCATCCTGGACGCGGATGTGGCCACACCGCTGTCGATGGTGCTCACCGAAGTGGTGCAGAACGCCCTGGAACACGCGTTCAGCGAGGGCGACAGCGGCACGGTCGAGGTCTCCGCGGTGCGGGGCGGCTCCTCCCGGGACGGCCGACTGCTCATCACCGTGCAGGACGACGGATGCGGTCTCCCCGAGGGCTTCGACCCCCGCAAGGCGGGCAACCTCGGACTCCAGATCGTACGGACGCTGGTCGAGGGCGAACTGGGCGGCAGCTTCGACATGGTCCCCGCCCCGGAGCGCGGCACCCAGGTGCTGCTCGACCTCCCGGTCAGCGCCGACCGGTAGTACCCCGTCGGTCCGGCCCCGTCGGTGCGGCCCCGCCTCCGGCAACCGGGAGGCGGAGGCGGGGGCGGTGGGCGTAACGGCACAGCGAGAGGCCCGGACCGTTGTAACGGTCCGGGCCTCTCACCTCAAGCAGGTTCTTCTGCGCTTCGGGGTACTGCGCGCTGCGACTCGAAGGCGGGGCTGTGCGTACGCTGCGTACGCGCCGCCGGGCTGGGGCTTGTCGCGGGGGCGTCGAATCAGGCGCTGGCGTTGCGCGCCCGGTTGCGAGCGGCGCGGCGCTTCATGGCGCGGCGCTCGTCCTCGCTGAGGCCACCCCAGACACCCGAGTCCTGACCGGACTCGAGCGCCCACTGCAGGCACTGCTCCATGACGGGGCAGCGACGGCAGACGGCCTTGGCTTCCTCGATCTGCAGCAGCGCAGGACCGGTGTTGCCGATGGGGAAGAACAGCTCGGGGTCTTCCTCACGACAAACGGCGTTGTGACGCCAGTCCATGGCTGCTACCTCTCCTTGGTTACATGCTTGTTGCTTGTGAATGTGAACGCTTTCACGAATCCCCCCGCAGGTGAAGGGCCTACGCCCAGATGAACTGGTCGCGTCCGCACGGTGGGGAGGGGTTCTTGCTCTCAGTGGAGGCCGATGCTGCGGGCCGTCCCGATCGCCATGTAGAGATTCGCAAACCTCGGCGGCGGATACAACCCCTTCTGGAAAGTTTTTTTTGATTCCTCGGTGTCGGCTCCGTCACAGCCGTACTTCTTAGGGGTGGGAACCAGCCCAAACGTTCGAGTTAAAGGACTTTGGGTCCTTCCACTCACACAATCACACGCAGTGCACGGCGTACGCCTGTGAACGTCACGCTCGTTCGCAGTCCCAAGTGGTCGCCGTCCATCTGGAAGGGGAGTGGGGCCTTTGAATGCAAGGTGAAGTCCGTGAGGTCATGCCGTGAAACCACGTGCTTGCCGCGTGGGCCCTTGTCGGGGCTGGAAGTGAGCAGCTGGGTGCCGTAGCGGGCCACCTGCGCGGTGGAGAGCCGCTTGAGGCCGAGGATGTCCAGGGCGGTGTCGAAGGACGCCTTCGGGGAGGCGTACATCGGGCGATTGCCCAGGTAGGTCCAGGGGGCGGTGTTGCAGATTATGGAGAGCGCCAGCTCGTGCACCGGCTCCTGGCCGGGCACCTCCAGGGTGATCACGCCCTGGCGGCGGTGCGGCTCGTCGACGAACTGGCGCAGCACCTGGCGCACGTAGAGGGCGTGGGTCGAACGCTTGCCGCCCTCGCGCTTCTGTTCGACCCGACCGATCACGCCGGCGTCGAAGCCGAGGCCCGCACAGAAAGTGAACCAACGTTCGGGTACCGCCTCGTCGGCGGAGCCCGGCGTGCCGAACGCCCGCCCCAGTCCCACCGTCCGTGAACTCTCCTCCGCCAGCGCCTGAAGGATCGCGCCGGTCGCCTCCACCGGGTCGTTGGGCAGTCCCAGCGCCCGCGCGAAGACGTTGGTGGAGCCGCCGGGGACCACGGCGAGACTCGGCAGTCCGTCGTCGGGCCCCCGGTGCAGCAGGCCGTTGACGACCTCGTTCACCGTGCCGTCACCCCCGAGGGCGACCACCAGGTCGAAGGCGCCGGAGTCCGCGGCCCGGCGTCCCAGGTCCCGGGCGTGGCCCCGGTACTCCGTGGTCACGGCCTCGATCTTCATCTCACTCGCCAGTGCGTGGATGAGCACGTCGCGCACGCGCGCACTGGTGGTGGTGGCGGCGGGGTTGACCACGAGGAGAGCGCGCATGACTGCCAGCCTACCTACCGGACGGTACCGGCCCGCAGTCACTCCCCCGCACTCTTACGCTCCGTGACGTTCTGTAGTGCGATCACGCGCGGTGACCGGGTGTGCCGGGTTGCGGCGCACCGGCCCCCGGCTTCGCTTTCCGGCCCCGGGGATGCCAACCTGGCTCGCGTGAGTACTCAAGCGAACACGCCCTCCCCGTCGCCCGCGTCGTCGTCCGCGGACTCGTCCGTGCCGTCGTCCGCGTCCGGGAAGCGGACCGGGAAGCCGGGGCGTATCGAGGCCCTCGCCGCGCTCACCGCCCTCGAAGGGGCGGCCCTCGTCGTCGGCGGGATCTACATGCTGGTGATGGGGCTGCTCGGCCACCCGCAGAGCCCCCAGCAGGCAGTGACGGGCGGAGTCACCCTGATCGCGCTCGGCCTCATCCCGCTCGCCGGTGTCCGGGGTCTGCTGCTGCGCCGGGCCTGGGGCCGGGGCCCCACGGTCATCACGCAGATCATGGGGGCGCCCGTCGCCTACACGCTGCTGAAGTCCCAGGGCGCGCTGATCCCCACCGGGATCGTGCTCGCCGCCGTCGTGATCACCGCGCTGGTCCTGCTCTTCAACCCGGCGACCACACGGGAGCTGGGCATCGGGCGGGGTCCCCGCCCGGCCTCCGACGACCGGTAGCGCGGCGCGTTCCGGGCGGCTCCCGGCAGGGCGAAGGCCCCCGCCCCCGGCATCAGCCGGGAACGGGGGCCTCCGAGCGCTTCACTCCTCACTCCTCCACGAGGAGCCGCTCGCGCAGCTGGGCCAGCGTGCGGGCCAGCAGCCGGGAAACGTGCATCTGCGAGATGCCCACCTCCTGCGCGATCTGCGACTGGGTCATGTTGCCGAAGAAGCGCAGCAGCAGAATGCGCTTCTCGCGCGGCGGCAGCCCCTCCAGCAGCGGCTTCAGGGACTCGCGGTACTCGACGCCCTCCAGCGCCTCGTCCTCCGAGCCGAGGGTGTCCGCCACGGCCGGCGACTCGTCGTCGGTGTCCGGCACGTCCAGCGAGAGGGTGCTGTAGGCATTGGCCGATTCCAGCCCCTCCAGCACCTCCTCCTCGGAGATGCCGAGCCGCTCCGCCAGCTCGTGCACGGTCGGCGAGCGGCCGTGCTGCTGGGAGAGCTCGGCGGTCGCCGTGGTCAGCGAGAGCCGCAGCTCCTGAAGGCGGCGCGGCACCCGCACCGCCCAGCCCTTGTCGCGGAAGTGCCGCTTGATCTCTCCTACGACGGTCGGGGTCGCATAGGTGGAGAACTCCACGCCGCGGTCCGGATCGAACCGGTCCACCGACTTGATCAGACCGATCGTGGCGACCTGCGTGAGGTCGTCCAGCGGCTCGCCCCGGTTGCGGAACCTGCGGGCCAGATGCTCCACCAGCGGCAGATGCATCCGGACCAGCCGGTTGCGCAGCTCGGCCTTCTCCGGCGACCCGTCCGGCAGTTCCCGGAGCACTATGAAGAGCGCCCGCGCACCGCTGCGGTCGTTGGGATCGTGATGCCCGTGCTCGCTCATCTGGCCCGCCCGCTCCGCCTGCTCCGCCGCGACCGTGAGCCCCGTGGGCCCGTCCGTCCCGTCCGCCCCGTCCTCCGGGTGCGGCCGGGCCTGCTGCTCGGGGACGGCGGTAGGGTGCGCCGCCCCCGATCGGATCGAATCGTCCCGCACAGCACCTTCCCCGTTCCCGTCGCTCACGCCGGCCCGGGTCCCGCGCCGCGTTGTTTGTGGAGGCTGATGCTGACCGTCCGGTCGTCGGCGACCGTGGACTCGACCTTGCCCGCCAGCGCGGCGAGCACCGTCCACGCGAAGGTGTCGCGTTCGGGTGCCCGGCCGTCCGTGGTCGGGGCCGACACGGTCACTTCGAGGGAGTCGTCCACGAGCCGGAACACGCAACTGAGGACGGATCCCGGCACGGCCTGCTGGAGCAGGATCGCGCAGGCCTCGTCGACCGCGATGCGGAGGTCCTCGATCTCGTCGAGAGTGAAGTCCAAGCGCGCCGCGAGGCCGGCCGTGGCCGTACGCAGCACCGACAGGTAGGCACCCGCAGCGGGCAGCCGGACCTCCACGAAGTCCTGGTTCCCGGGTTCGCCTGCGATCTGGGACACCCTCACCTCCAAAGTGGCACAAACTCGTTCGAGGTTCCGGAACATGTCCGCAACCGCTCGGTCGGTCGTCGGTTCTCGGTCGGGGCGACGCTATCGCGATCCATGATGCCGTGTCGCCGCGAGCCCCACCGGTGGGGGTCACACATGGTAAGCATGCCCGTACGGAAAGTGGCTAGCCCCGCGACCGGCATTGTTCGTCCCGGACGGGGACGGACCGTGCCTGCAGAGGGCTTTCGGTTCCGGCGGCGCGCAATTGCGAAGAACCGGCGCCGATTTGACGTACCCAGGCCTCAGACGATCGAACCGTCCACGTAGCACCAGCGCCAGCTCTCGCCCGGCTCGAAACTCCGCATCACGGGGTGCCCGCTCTCCCGGGCGTGTCCCGTTCCGTGCCTGAGCGGTGACGAATCGCAGCAGCCGACATGCCCACAGGTGAGGCAGAGCCGTAGTTGCACGGGGTGCGCCCCGGCGTCCCTGCACTCCAGGCAGGTGTCACTGAGCGGGGTCGGCTCGGGGCGGGGCAATTCGGATACGTGCGCGCATTCGACCATGATGGCCAGGTTACGACGGATGCGAGGACCGACTGATGGACGCATTGCCCCTGGTCGCACTGGTCGCGGCCAGCGCGGCGGTGGCCGGCGCCGCGCGGCGCACTCCCGTGCCCGCGCCGCTGCTGCTGGTCGCCGTGGGACTGCTGGCCGCCTACCTGCCGGGCGTGCCCCCGTACACGCTCGACGCCCACATCGTGCTGCCGCTGCTGCTGCCGCCCCTGCTGTACACCGCCGCCGTGGACAGCTCCTACCTCGACCTGCGGGCCAACGCCCGGCCGGTGGCGCTGCTGTCGGTGGGGTACGTCCTCTTCGCGACGCTCGCGGTCGGCTGGCTCGCCTATCTCCTGGTACCGGACCTGCCGTTGCCCGCCGCGCTGGTGCTCGGCGCGGTCGTCGCCCCGCCCGACGCCGTGACCGCGGCCGCCATCGCCCGCCGGGTCGGCCTCCCCGCCAGGGTCACCACCATCCTCCAGGGCGAGTCCCTGGTGAACGACGCCACCGCGATCACCGCCTACAAGGTGGCCCTGGCCGCCGCCGTGGGCGCGGGGATGAGCTGGGGCGAGGGCGTGGAGGAGTTCCTGCTCGCCTCGGTCGGCGGCGTCCTCGTCGGCCTCCTGCTGATGGTCCCGCTGCACTGGCTGCGCACCCACCTCAAGGAGGCGCTGCTCCAGAACACCCTCTCCCTGCTGATCCCCTTCGTGGCGTACGCGGCCGCCGAGCGGGTGCACGCTTCCGGAGTGCTCGCGGTGGTCGTCGTCGCCCTGTACCTGGGACACCGCTCCTGGCAGGTCGACTTCGCCACCCGGCTCCAGGAGGCCGCCGTCTGGAAGATGGTCGCCTTCGTGCTGGAGTCCGCCGTCTTCGCCCTCATCGGACTCCAGATGCCGTTCGTGCTGAAGGGGCTGGGCACCTACGCCGTGTGGGACGCCCTCCGGTACGCGGTCGCCGTCTTCGTCGCCGTCGTCGTGGTCCGCTTCCTCTGGGTCTACCCCTCCACCTACCTGCCCCGCTGGCTCTCCTCCCGCATCCGCGCCCGGGAACCCGAGACCAACTGGACCTCCCCGCTGATCGTCGGCTGGGCCGGGATGCGCGGAGTGGTCTCGCTCGCCATCGCCTTCTCCATCCCGATGGCCATGAACGACGGCGAGCCCTTCCCCGCCCGCAACCTGGTGCTCTTCCTGACCTTCACCACCGTCATCGGCACCCTGGTCATCCAGGGACTCTCCCTGCCGCTGCTGGTACGCCTCCTGAAGCTGCCGGGCCCCGACCCGCAGACCCAGACCCTCGCCGAGGCCCAGGCCCAGAACGAGGCGTCCACAGCGGCCGAACAACGGCTGGAAGAGCTGCTCTCGGACGAGCGCAACAGCCTCCCCGAACCCCTCGCCGACCGGCTGCGCACCGTCATGGAACGCCGCCGCAACGCCGTCTGGGAACGCCTCGGCGCCCCCAACCCGCTCACCGGCGAGTCGGCCGACGACACCTACCGCAGGCTCTCCCGGGACATGATCGAGGCCGAGCGCGAGGTGTTCGTGCGCCTCCGGGACGACCGCCGCATCGACGACGAGATGCTGCGCACCCTGCTGCGCCGCCTCGACCTGGAAGAGGCCGCCGCCTACCGGGAGTCCGACGCCGACTGACCGTGGCGGAGTGCTCGCGGGGGAGGGCTCACCGGCGGCGGCCCTCTCAGGAGCGGGGCGGGTGCCGAGCGGCCTCCGGCTCCGGGCGCCCGGTGATCACTGCGGTCACCCGGGTCCCCGGGGCGAACGCGCCCTCCCGGGCCAGCGCGGTCAGCGCGTAGAGCAGCTTCGCCACGTAGATCCGCTCGACCGGCAGCCCGTGCCGGTCCTCGAAGTCCTCGGCGAACGCGTGGAGTTCCGGCGTCGTCCGGGCGTAGCCGCCGAAGGAGAACCGGTCCTCCACCGACCACCGCCCGGCCGGGCCGCCGAACGCCTCGCGCTGGAGGTCGCGCACGGCGTCGGCCAGGAAGCCGCCGCGCAGCACCGCGACGCCGAGGGCCGCCTGCGCGGGGTCCAGGCCGGCCGCCAGACCCGCCAGGGTGCCTCCGGTGCCGCAGGCGACGGCCGCGACCTCGGTGTGCCCCCGCAGCTCGCGCCCGAGCTCCGTACAGCCGTGTGCGGCCCGCGCGTTGCTGCCGCCCTCCGGGATGACCCGCGCGTCCCCGAAACGTTCCAGCAGTGCCGCCAGGACCCGCGGATCGTCCTTCGCGCGGTACGTTCCCCGGTCCACGAAGTGCAGCCGCATCCCGTCGGCCGCGCACCGGGCCAGCGAGGGGTTCAGCGGACGGTCGGCCAGCTCGTCGCCGCGGACGACCCCGACGGTGGGGAAACCCAGCAGCCGCCCGGCGGCGGCGGTCGCCCGCAGATGGTTCGAGTACGCCCCGCCGAAGGTCAGCACCGGACGCCCGTCGCCCTCCGCGAGGTTGGGCGCCAGCTTGCGCCACTTGTTGCCCGGCAGGTCCGGGTGGATCAGGTCGTCCCGCTTGAGCAGCAGCGCGACCCCGTGCCGCCCGAACCGCTCGTCGCGCACCTGCGCCAGCGGGGAGGGCAGTCGGGGGCCGAGCACGGTCGCGGGGTCCTGGGCGGTCGGGTCCTGGCCGGTGGAATCCGGGGCGGTGTATTCCGGGCCGGTGGAATCCGGGGTGGCGGCGTCTGTCGGGCTCACCCCTCCAGTGTCGCCGCCCGCGGGCCGGGCGTCGCCGGGGGAGGGGGCGGAGGGGCACCCCGCGGTCCGGGACCGCGCTCCTGCCGGGCCGGAGTCCGCTGCGCCCTCCCGCGGCCGTCAGTCCTGGGCGAGCCAGAGGTCCGGGCCGAACACCTCGTAGTGGATGTCCGCCGCCGGTACGCCCTTGGCCAGCAGCTGCGTACGCACGGCGCGCATGAAGGGCAGCGGGCCGCAGAGGTAGGCGTGGGTGCCGGGAGCGACGGTCAGGCCGTTCAGGTCGACCAGCCCGGTGCGCCCGGCGGGGTACCCGGCGCCGGGGTGCTCGTACCAGAAGTGGGCCGAGCCGTTCTTGAGGTCGCCGGTCAGCCGCGCGTGGTCGAGCCGCAGGGCGTGGTCGGCGGGGGAGCGGTCGCCGTGCACCACGGTGACGGGGGCGTGGTGGCCGGTGGCCGCAAGATGCTCCAGGAGCGACAGCATCGGGGTGCAGCCGATCCCCGCCGACGCCAGCAGCAGCGGTGTCGCGGTGTCCGTGCCGGCGGAGCCGAGGGTCAGGTCGCCGTACGGCAGCGACACGCGGAGCCGGTCGCCGGGGCGGACGTGCGCGTGCAGGTGCGCCGAGACCTCCCCGTCCGGCCCGTCGCCGCCGTGCACCCGCTTGACGGTGATCGAGCGCAGCGGGGAGTCCGGTGCGCCGGAGAGGCTGTACTGGCGTATCTGGTGGGCCCCGTCCGGGAGTTCGACCTGTACGGAGACGTACTGGCCGGGCCGGAACGCCGGGGCCGGGGTGCCGTCCGCGGGGCGGAGCCGGAAGGTGGTGACGTCGGCGGTCTCCTCGGTGCGCTCGGCCACCTCCCACGCGCGCCAGACGTCTCCGGCGGCGACGCCCCGCTCCGCGTACAGCCGGTCCTCGACGGCGATCAGGGCATTGGCCATCAGCCAGTAGACCTCGTCCCAGGCGGCGGCGACCTCCGGGGTCACCGCGTCACCCAGCACCTGGGCGATGGCGGCGAAGAGGTGGGTGTGCACCACCTCGTACTGCGCGGCCGTGACACCGAGGGAGGCGTGTTTGTGGGCGATCCGGCTCAGCATCACATCGGGGCGCTTGTCCGGGTGTTCGACCAGCATCGTCGCGAAGGCCGCGACCGAGCCGGCGAGGGCGCGCTGCTGGGTTGCGGCGGCCTGGTTGCCGCGGTTGAAGAGGTCCCTCAGCAGCTCGGGGTGGGCGGCGAAGAGCTTCTGGTAGAAGAGATCGGCGATCTCCCCGATGGCGGCCCCGACGGCGGGAAGGGTGGCGCGGACGGTGGCGGTCGACGGCTCGGAGAGCATCGGGACTCCTCGGATGTTGAATTGGTATCTGACATGCGTATTTATTTTTGTGCGCGGACCAGGTGGGGCCCGTCGGCCGTACGTGGGGTGGGTCCGGGTCAGCCGGTGTCCGGGCGGGTGGCGCTGAGGCCGACGAGCAGGGACCCGGTGGGGGAGGCGACGAGCCCGACGACGGTGAGCGGGTCCAGTTCGGCGAAGAAGGCTTCCTGGGCCCGGCGCAGGGCGCCCCGCAGCCGGCAGGCGGCGAGCAGGGGGCAGGGGGTGTCCCCCTCGCACTCCACGACGTCACCGGCGCCTTCGAGCTCGCGGACGATCCCGCCGACCGACGCGGTGCGGCCGGCGCCGGTGAGGGCGAGCCCACCGCCGCGCCCCCGGCGCGCCTCGACCAGGCCGAGGTGCTGGAGCCGGGCGACCACCTTGGCGGTGTGGGTGTACGGCACGCGCATGGTCGCCGCCACCTCCCGGGTGGTCGGCGCCTCGCCGTTCTCCACGACGGCGAGGCGCATCAGCACCCGCAGCGCCACGTCGGTGAATCTCGTCAGCCGCATGGAGGCACCCTAGGTAATTTGGTATTTCAGATGCAAATTATGGGCCTCGCTGGTCACCGCGGGGTCTTACTGCCCCACTCGAACCCCTTTTAGTCGCACTCTTTTGTGTAATGGCGTAGCGACACTCCGTGCTGAAAGGCTTCTTCACGCAGCTCAGCCCATGATCGAGAGGACCCGTCAGATGTCCGTTGGTGAAGAGGTTCGCGACACGCAGGGCACGCCGCAGCAGAGTCTCGGCACGGCCGCTGCGAGGAACCTCGCGACGACCACCAAGTCCGCGCCGCAGATGCAGGAGATCACCTCCCGGTGGCTGCTGAAGATGCTGCCGTGGGTGCAGGTACAGGGCGGTACGTACCGGGTGAACCGTCGGCTCAGTTACTCGGTCGGAGACGGCCGGGTGACGTTCGTGCAGACCGGCGACCGGGTCGCCGTCATCCCCGCCGAACTCGGCGAACTGCCCGCGCTCCGCGAGTACGCCGACGAGGAGGCGCTCGCCGAACTCGCCCGCCGCTGCGAACAGCGCAACGTGGCCGCGGGGGAGGTCATCGCCGCCTCGGGGGACGCGGCGGACCGGGTCTACCTGCTGGCCCACGGCCGGGTGGAGAAGATCGGCACGGGCCCCTACGGCGACGAGACGGTGCTCGGCGTCCTCGCGGACGGCTCGTACTTCGGGGACCACTCCCTGGTGGAGGGCGACGCGCAGTGGGAGTACACCGCCCGCGCTGCCACCGCCTGCACCCTGCTGACACTGAGCCGCGCCGACGTGTTCAACCTCGCCGAGCGGGTCGACACCCTCCGCGACCACCTCACCCGGCTGCTCGCCATCCCGCAGCAGCGGACGAACAAGTACGGCGAGGCGGCGATCGATCTCTCCGCCGGCCACGTCGGCGAAGCCGTCGTCCCGCACACCTTCGTGGACTACGACGCGGCGCCCCGCGAGTACGAACTCAGCGTCGCCCAGACCGTGCTGAAGGTGCACAGCCGCGTCGCGGACCTGTACAACCAGCCGATGAACCAGACCGAGCAGCAGTTGCGGCTCACGGTCGAGGCGCTCCGCGAGCGCCAGGAGCACGAGCTGATCAACAACCGGGAGTTCGGACTCCTCAACAACTGCGACTACGGCCAGCGGCTCCAGCCGCATGCCGGGGTGCCCAGCCCCGACGACATGGACGAACTCCTCTCCCGGCGGCGCGGATCGAAGCTCTTCCTCGCCCACCCCCGTGCCATCGCCGCCTTCGGCCGCGAGTGCAACCGGCTCGGACTCGTCCCGGAGAGCGTGGACGTCGGCGGCCACCACGTACCGGCCTGGCGCGGGGTGCCGATCTTCCCGTCGAACAAGATCCCGATCACCGAGGCCCGCACCACCTCGATCATCTGCATGAGGACCGGCGAGTCCGAGCAGGGCGTCATCGGCCTCCAGCAGACCGGCATCCCGGACGAGATCGAGCCGAGCCTCTCGGTCCGCTTCATGGGCATCGACGAGCAGGCGATCATCTCCTACCTGGTCACGGCCTACTACTCCGCCGCCGTCCTCGTCCCGGACGCCCTCGGGGTCCTGGAGAACGTCGAGGTCAGCCGCTGGCACTGACGTCTACGGAGGAGTGACATGACGGAGGACTGAACCGCGGAGGGGCGACGGTCCCGGGGCGGGGACCGGGTGCGGGGTTGGGCACGGGGCGGCGGGCATGTGCCCGGCACCCCACCTCACCCGGCACCCCACCTCACCCGGCACCCGCCGCCCGCTGGGGCCCGCCGCCCCGCCGTACCGAGCCCTCCGCCGTACCACCGCATCGCCCGTACGACCCGTGCCCCCGGCCCACGACGCATCGGACCGGGGGTTCACCGGCGACAGAGGGAGTTGACCGTGACCATGACGAGTACGGACGCCGCGACCGAGGGCCACGAGGCCGCGGCGCTCCTGGAGCGGACCCGGGCCGTCGTCGACCCGCACCTGCGTGCCGCGGTGGCGTCGTTGCCCGGCGGAATGCGCCGGGTGGCGATGTACCACTTCGGCTGGGCGGACGCCGGGGGCGAGGAGGGGGGCGCCGCCTCGGGCCCGGCCGGCAAGGCCATCAGGCCCGCCCTGGTGCTGGCGGCGGTCCGCGCGCTCGGCGGTGACCCGGAACGCGCGGTGCGTGCCGCCGTGGCCGTCGAACTCGTGCACAACTTCACCCTGCTCCACGACGACGTCATCGACGAGGACGCCACCCGCCGCCACCGGCCCACCGCCTGGGCCGTCTTCGGTGTCCCGGACGCCGTCATCACCGGCGACGCCATGCTCGCGCTCGCGCTGCGTCTGCTCGCCGACGACGACCACCCCGCCTCGGCCGCCGCCTCGGCCCGGCTCACTGCCTGCGTCATCGAACTCTGCGCCGGCCAGCAGGCCGACTGCGCCTTCGAGGACCGCGGCCCCCGGGAGGTCACCCTCGACGAGTGCCTCACCATGGCCATGGCCAAGACAGGAGCGCTGCTCGGCTGCGCCTGTGCCGTGGGCGCCCTCTACGCCGGGGCCTCCGACCGGTCGGTCGGTGCGATGGACGGCTTCGGCCGGGAGTCCGGGCTCTCCTTCCAGCTCATCGACGACCTCATCGGCATCTGGGGCGATCCGGCGCGCACCGGCAAACCGGTCGGCGCCGACCTCACCGCCCACAAGAAGTCCCTGCCCGTGGTGGCCGCGCTCACCTCGGGCACCCCGGCCGCCGCCGACCTCGCCGCGCTCTACGAAGGCCCCCTCGGCACACCGGAGGAGGTGGGCAGGGCCGCCGACGCCGTGGAGCGGGCCGGCGGACGCGACTGGGCGCAGGTCACCGCGGCCGACCGGATGGCCCGGGCGGTCCACCACCTCTCCCGGGCGGTGCCCGACCTGGCGGCGGCCGGGGACCTGCTCTCGCTGGCGGAGTTCGTCACCCGCCGCAGCCACTGAGCGGTGCTCCGGAAGTAGCGCCGTGTTGCGGAAGCAGCGCCGTCCGCCCGCCGGGCGGCCGGGGATTCTCGGCACACGGCCCCGGTCCGCCGGACGGCCCCCGGACGCACGGACCCCGCTCCTCCGCACGGCGGGGAGCGGGGTTCTCGGTGTCGCGTCTGCCGGACCGGAAGGAGCCCGCCCGCGGCGCGGCGGGTCAGCGCCGGGCGACGCCCTCGGCCCGTGCGGCGGCGGCGACCGCGGCCGTCACCGCCGGGGCCACCCGCTCGTCGAACGGGGACGGGATGACGTAGTCCGCGGCCAGCTCGTCGCCGACCACGTCGGCCAGCGCGTTCGCCGCGGCGATCTTCATGCCCTCGGTGATCCGGGAGGCCCGGACCTGGAGCGCGCCCGCGAAGATACCGGGGAACGCCAGCACGTTGTTGATCTGGTTCGGGTAGTCCGAACGCCCGGTGGCCACGACCGCCGCGTACTTGTGCGCGATGTCCGGGTGGACCTCGGGGTTCGGATTGGCCATGGCGAAGACGTACGCGCCCGGGGCCATCGAGGCGACGGCAGGCTCGGGGACCGTACCGCCGGAAACGCCGATGAAGAGGTCGGCGCCGTCCAACGCGGCCTCCAACGGGCCCGAGAGCCCGGCCTTGTTGGTGATGGCGGCGAGCTCCCGCTTGACGTCCGTCAGGTCCTCGCGGTCCCGGCTGACGATGCCCTTGCGGTCGGCGACCGCGATGTCACCGATGCCCGCCGCCAGCAGGAACTTCGCGATGGCGACACCGGCCGCGCCCGCACCCGAGATGACGCCGCGCAGGTCGCCCAGGGTCCGGCCGGACAGCTTCGCCGCGTTCCGCAGCGCCGCCAGCGTCACCACGGCGGTGCCGTGCTGGTCGTCGTGGAAGACCGGGATGTCCAGCCGCTCCTGGAGCTTGCGCTCGATCTCGAAGCAGCGGGGCGCCGAGATGTCCTCCAGGTTGACCCCGCCGAACGAGGGTGCGAGCCGGACCACGGTCTCCACGATCTCGTCCGCGTCGGTGGTGGCGAGCGCGATCGGCACCGCGTCCACACCGCCGAACTGCTTGAAGAGGATGGCCTTGCCCTCCATCACCGGGAGGGACGCCTCGGGGCCGATGTCCCCGAGGCCGAGCACGGCGGTGCCGTCCGTGACGACGGCCACGACCTGCGACTTCCAGGTGTAGTCGTGGACGAGCTCCGGGTTCTCCGCGATGGCGCTGCACACCTTGGCGACACCGGGCGTGTAGGCGAGGGACAGGTCGTCCTTGTCGCGGATCGGAACGGTGGCCTGCACGGCCATCTTTCCGCCGCGGTGGAGCGCGAAGGCCGGATCGAAGGGCTCGTCGGCCACGTTCGATTCTCCGGCCCGGCTGCCGGTGGTGCTGTGGTCGAGAGGATTGACGATCTCCGCTGCCATGCTGTCTGACCCCTTAAGTCTTCATCGTCTGAGGGTTGCCGCTCCTGGTCGAGGAGGGGTGGGTGGGCACCGCGCACGTCCCCGCGCCGGCGGTTGGACCGCCTCGGCAGGGAGGGTTCGTACGCGCGGACGCGCCGCACACGCGTCCTGGTCCCCGGATGAGGGGTGTAAAGGTCTTTCTTACCGGACCGACCCGCCGTGGACGAGCCTCTTTCGACCAGGTGACATGACTCATGGGCGAATGGCGTGACAAGTCCGCCCGGCGGAGGCCGCTCGACGGCAGGACGTCTGTACGGCACACGAGTCGTCGCTCTGATCCGGTCGTCCCGGAGATTCTCCGGTCGAAAGGTGAGATTCCCGCAGATGGTCCGGTTCGGCCCTGTCGGCCTCTGGGATTCGGGGGTGGCCCGTTACCCGATTTTGACATGGCTGGACCCCTGAATGGGCTATTCCGGATGGCAAGATGCCCTAATCGCTCGGGGTGTCGAGAATCGAAGATGCGTTCGCGCGCCCCTTTTTTTGACACTCCCTCACCGCCGGAGGACTCCGACCATGACCGCTCGCACCATCCGCTGTACGCCCGCCATGTCCCGTCTGGCAGCGGTGAGCTCCCTCGCGGTGGCCGGCGCGCTGATCCTGACCGGCTGCGGCGACCAGACCGACAGCGCCAAGCCGGCGGAGTCGAGCACCTCCGCTTCCGCCCCGCTCGCCGACCTCCTGCCCCAGGCGATCCGCGACAAGGGCGAGATCAAGGTCGGATCGGACATCGCCTACCCGCCGGTCGAGTTCAAGGGCAAGGACGGCAAGACGATCGGCATCGACCCGGACCTCGGTGACGCACTGGGCAAGCAGCTCGGCGTGAAGTTCGTCTTCGAGAACGGCACCTTCGACACCCTGCTCACGGGCCTGCGCTCGGACCGCTACGACCTGGCCATGTCGGCCATGACCGACACCAAGAACCGCCAGGACGGCATCGACCCCGAAACGAAGAAGAAGGTCGGCGAGGGCGTCGACTTCATCGACTACTTCACCGCCGGCGTCTCCATCTACACCAGGAAGGGGGACGACAAGGCCATCACCACCTGGGCGGACCTCTGCGGCAAGAAGATGGTCGTCCAGCGCGGCACGGTCTCCCACGACCTCGCCAAGGCCGAGAGCGCGAAGTGCGGCAGCAAGGGCAAGATCTCCATCGAGGCGTTCGACAACGACCTGGAGGCCCAGACCCGGCTGCGCGGGGGTGGCGCGGACGCCGGCTCCTCCGACTTCCCGGTCGCCGCGTACGCGGTCAAGACCTCCGGCGGCGGCAAGGACTTCCAGCTGGTCGGCGAGCAGGTCGAGGCGGCCCCGTACGGCATCGCCGTCGCCAAGGGCAACGACCAGCTCACCAAGGCCGTCCAAGCGGCCCTGGACGCGATCATCAAGAACGGCGAGTACCAGAAGGTCATCACCAAGTGGGGCGTCGACGCGGGCGCGGTCACCGAGGCCAAGATCAACGGCGGGGTCTGACGGGAATCCGGCGCTGAAAGGCATCACCAGTGACTGACATCGACACCACCGGGCCGGCGGAGACCCCGCCGGCCCCGGCTGCCGGGCCCGAGCCGATCAGGGCCGTCCCGGTACGCCACTACGGCCGGTACGTCGCCGCGATCGTGGTCCTCGGCCTGCTCGCCTCCCTCGTCTACGCGTTCTCCCAGGGCGACATCAACTGGGGCGCGATACCGGACTACTTCTTCAACGACCAGATCCTCGACGGCGTCCGGAACACCGTCGTCATCACGCTGCTGGCCATGGCGATCGGCATCGTCCTCGGCGTCGTGCTCGCGGTGATGCGGCTCTCCAAGAACCCGGTGACCTCGTCCGTCGCCTGGGGCTACATCTGGTTCTTCCGGGGCACCCCGGTCTACGTACAACTGCTCGTCTGGTTCAACCTCGGTCTCGTCTTCAAGTACATCGACCTCGGGCCGATCTACAAGGACGAGTGGTCGAACTTCATGACCCCGTTCCTCTGCGCCCTGCTCGGGCTCGGGCTCAACGAGGCCGCCTACATGGCCGAGATCTGCCGGGCCGGCCTCCAGTCCGTGGACGAGGGCCAGACCGAAGCGGCGCACGCCCTGGGCATGACCCACGGCAAAACGCTGCGCCGGATCGTCGTCCCGCAGGCGATGCGCGTCATCGTGCCGCCCACGGGCAACGAGGTCATCAACATGCTCAAGACCTCCTCGCTGGCGGTCGCCGTCCAGTACGGCGAACTGCTGCGCTCCACCCAGAACGTCTCCCAGACCTCCGGCGCGACCGTGGAGATGCTCTTCCTGGCAGCGGTCTGGTACATGGTGGCGACCTCGGTCCTGAGCGTCGGCCAGTACTACCTGGAGCGCCACTTCGCACGCGGGTCGAGCCGCAGCCTTCCCCCCACTCCGTTCCAGAGGATCAGGGCCAACATGCTGTCGCTGAGCCGTCCCAAGGGAGGCGTCGCATGACCGCCATGGTGAAGGCCGAGGGCGTCCACAAGTCCTTCGGCGCCGCACACGTCCTCAAGGGCATCGACCTGGAGGTCGCCCCCGGAGAGGTCTTCTGCCTGATCGGCCCCTCCGGTTCCGGCAAGTCGACGTTCCTGCGGTGCATCAACCACCTGGAGAAGGTCAACGCCGGACGGCTCTCCGTCGACGGCGAGCTCGTCGGCTACCGCGAGCACGGCGGCAAGCTGTACGAGCTCAAGGACAGCGAAGTCGCTCTGCGGCGCCGGGACATCGGCATGGTCTTCCAGCGCTTCAACCTGTTCCCCCACATGACGGCCCTCGAGAACGTCATGGAGGCCCCGGTCCAGGTCCTGCGCCTCTCCCGGGCCGTCGCCCGTGAGCGCGCGGAACGGCTGCTGGACCGGGTCGGCCTCTCCGACAAGGCGGGCAACTTCCCCTCGCAGCTCTCCGGCGGACAGCAGCAGCGCGTCGCCATCGCCCGCGCCCTCGCCATGGAACCGAAGCTGATGCTCTTCGACGAGCCCACCTCGGCACTCGACCCGGAGCTGGTCGGTGACGTCCTGGACGTCATGCGCGGACTGGCCGAGGACGGTATGACGATGATCGTCGTCACCCACGAGATGGGCTTCGCCCGCGAGGTCGGCGATGCCCTCGTCTTCATGGACGACGGCGCCGTCGTCGAGTCCGGCCACCCGAGGGACGTACTGACGAACCCGCGGCACGAGCGGACGCAGGCGTTCCTCTCCAAGGTGCTGTAGGCATCACGGCGCAACCCGGTCACCCGGGGGCGGCGGGACCCTCCGTCCCGCCGCCCCTCCGGCGTTTCCCGGCCCCGCACGGGCGCTCGGCCGACCCCGCTCGCCGGGCGCCGGCCGAGCGCCCGCCACCCGCTCCGAGGACGGCGCCGTCACCGGCGCAGCATCAGCTCCGGCCGCAGCATCAGCTCACGGACCTGGGCGGCCGTCAGCGGCGGGGCCTTCAGCAGTGGGCCCTGCGACCCCTCCGCGCGGAAACCGGTGCTGGAACGCAGCATCAGCACGTCTCCGTTCGCCTGGACGAGCTCGCCGTCGACCTCCGGACCCCACCCGTGCGTGGTTCTCTCCTCGTCGTCCATCGTGTCGGTCCAGGTGGTGAGGGTCCGCCCGTCGGGCAGCACCTCGCGCACGCAGTGCGCCCACCCTTCGAGGGGGACGCGGCAGCGGTCCCTCCCACGGGCCGGCTCGTCCTCGTCCAGGGCCCTCGCGACGGCGCTGTCGGCGCTCAGGGTCCCGAAACTCAGGTATCCCACCCCGCCGTCCTCGCGGACCGCGTAATCCCCGTCGAGCGGACCGCTGAAGTACTGGGTCGCCAAAGGGGGCTTGCTCTCCTCGATGAGTTCCGACAGCTCGACCTCCGCCACGTCGCCCACGCCCGGGGGGAGCAGCGCGGACAGCCGGCTCGCCCTGTCCGCCCCTTCGCCGGTGGTCACCGCAGCCACCGAGGCCCGGTGGACCGGGGACGCGGACCCCTGCGACAGCCGGGGCACCGCGACCACCCCGGCGGCGACGACCGCGAGCGTCGCACAGGAGAGAGCCGCACGCCGGCGGAAGCGCACCCGGGCCGCGCCCGCGTAGACCGCCTCCATCGACAGGGCCGGCCGGCCGGCGTCCGCCGCGGCCCGTTCCAGCAGGTTCTTCACGTCGCCGCTCACACCAGTTCCTCCGTCATCCCGGCGCGCAGCGCCGCCAATCCCCGAGCCGTGTGACTCTTGACCGTGTTCTGCCGCATTCCGAGCAGGTCCGCCGTGGCCCCGACGCTCAGGTCCTCCCAGTAGCGAAGGACCAGGACGGCGCGCTGCTTGGCCGTGAGGCGTGCGAGCGCCGCCCGTACCTGGAGCCCGGTGTCGTTGTCGGCGTCGCCGCCCGCGCGGTCCGGCACTTCGCCGAAGGGCTGCTCCCGCCGCCAGAACCTGCGGCGGGAGGCGATGAAGGTGTTGACCAGCGTCTTGCGCGCGTACGCCTCGATGTTGTCGATGCCCCCGTGCCGCCGCCCGCCGACCACCACCTTCACCAGCGCCGACTGGACCAGGTCCTCGGCCTCGTGCCGGTCGCCGCACAGCAGATAGGCGCTGCGGAACAGCGCGGTGCGCCGGCTCTCCACGAAGGAGTGCAGCGCGGCATCCTCGTCGGTCCGCATTCCCCGCCCCTCTCCGGGCCCGCGGGTGCGGACCGTCCCACCCCTGTCAGTGCGCCGGACCGCGACGGAGGTTGCGGCCCGGTACCGGCGACTTCCGGGAACCGTCCCGACAGCCGGTCCGTGATACTTCCGCGCACCGCGGGCGAGGTCGGGTACGTTCGGCTGGGGCGGACCAGGTCCTCGACCATGCCGGGCATGATCCGGAGGTGTGCTCCTCGCGGCCAGGCACGCACCATGCACCGTCCCTGCCACATCTGCCGACGACGACCCCTGCTCTCCTTCCGGGAACGCCGGTCGGTGCCCGCCGCCCCCCTGGGGCCAGGGGGGTGAGCCAGCCTTCCGGTGTAATAGTCATCTTCATGATGTGACCGTTACGCTGTTTCCCGTACGCTGCTGACGCAGGAACCGCAGACCCACGCTGTGAGGACGACAAGTTGGAACTGGCTTATTACTCGGAGTACGCCGTGCGTCTGGTGAACACCGAGGAGCCGGCCCGGAACAGGGACGCGCTCACCTCGGTCGACGCCGTCCGCGAGCTCTTCGCGGGCAACTCCCAGGCGGCCCGTCGGGCGACCGACGCCGACGTGACCCGCTTCCGTTCCGTACGGGCCCGGCTGCGCGCGGTCTTCGAGGCGGCGGACAGGGGCGACGAGACCCTCGCGGTCGACCTGCTGAACTCCCTGCTGCTGGAGTTCCCCGTCAGCCCGCAGATCTCCGGCCACGACACCCTGGACGGGAGCGGGAAGCCGGACTGGCACATGCACCTGGCGGACCACCCGTCCAACGCCACCGCCGGGTACGCGGCCATCGCCGCGATGGGGCTCGCCTTCCACCTCACCACCCACGGCGTGGACCGGCTGGGCCTCTGCGAGGCGCCGCCGTGCCGCAACGCCTACCTCGACACCTCCACCAACCGGTCGCGGCGCTACTGCTCCGACCGCTGCGCGACCCGCGCCAACGTCGCCGCCTACCGCGCCCGCAAGCGTCTGGAGGCCGGTCGGTCCGCCGACAACGGCCGTACCGCCGAAGCCGCCCAGCCGAGCACCGCCAGCGGCGAGCGCTGATCCTTCCTCAGCGGCCGGAAACGCACATGCGCCCGGGCCAGTACGAGATCCTCCGGGACGGTCCCGTACACCGTGCTGTCCCCGCCCGCGAAGGTGTTGTCGGCCAGCACCCACCAGCCGCCCGGGCGGCGTTCGGTGGCCCGCTTCACCACCAGCAGATCCTGCTGGAAGGGGTGGCGGAGGATCACCACGTCCCCCGGACGCACCGGCGCCCCGTACTGCACGAGGAGCCGGTCACCGTGATAGAGCGTCGGCACCATCGACGGCCCCGTCACCTCGACCACCTGAAACCGCACCCCTGCCGCCCGCCCGTCCCCGGGCCTTTGCGTTGGTTCCGCCATCTCCGCCACCTCCCCGGTCCGTTCGTCCGCCCCCAGTACATCGTCCCGGGCGCCTCTCCTGCATTCGGCCCCCGAAGGCCCGTACGCACCCCGGACTTTTGGCCTAAGCCCATGGGGGCACTCGATGAAACAGGTGCTCCACGGAGTAATGTCCCACCTGAGAAGACGATCACGAGGAAGGACAGCTCCATGCTCTCCCGCCTGTTTGCCCCCAAGGTGAAGGTCAGCGCCCACTGCGACCTGCCCTGCGGTGTGTACGACCCGGCCCAGGCCCGCATCGAGGCGGAGTCCGTCAAGGCCGTCCAGGAGAAGTACCAGGCCAACGAAGACGCGGACTTCCGCACCCGGTCGGTCCTGATCAAGGAACAGCGTGCGGAGCTCGCGAAGCACCACGTCTCCGTGCTCTGGAGCGACTACTTCAAGGCCCCGCACTTCGAGAAGTACCCCCAGCTGCACCAGCTGGTCAACGACACCCTGAAGGCGCTCTCCGCCGCCAAGGCGTCGAACGACCCGGCCACGGGCCAGAAGGCCCTGGACCTGATCGGCGAGATCGACAAGATCTTCTGGGAGACCAAGAAGGCCTGATCTCTGGTGAGGTGCTCTGGCCTGCGGTTTCGCTGGTCATGTCACCAAACTGTCCGCACCCGGTCCACAGGACGCTGCTCTCGGCGTCCATCGGACCGGGTGCGGTTTTTTCTCCGCTCAACCTGACGGAGCGGCCTCCCGGCACGACACGCTGGATACGGCCCTGCGGCGAGGTAGTTGGCTCGCGCAGGCCGCGAGCGGCATCACGGTCTACGAGCATGTCGTCCCCCCTCGCAGAGGCAGGCTCCTACGCGGGCCCCCGGCCGAGGTGGACGACTCCTGCCGGATCGGGGCCCGATGACCAGGGGCCAGGGACGAGGCCGCCTCCTCCCCCGCAGGCGATCCCGTCCCTCTTCTGCCCTGAGACCGCTCGCCCTGCCTCACTCCCCCCTGGTGAGGTGCCCGGAGCGGAGTGCGGCGATCACGCCCCCGTCGACGAGCAGGTCGTTTCCGGTGACGAAGCTCGCGTCCGGCCCCAGGAGGAATGCCGCGGCGGCCGCGATGTCGTCGGCGGTGCCGAGGCGGCCGGTGCCGGATGCCTCGACCATCGCCCGCATGTACCGGCCGCTCTCGCCGTCGAGCTCCTGCCGTCCCATGGGTGTGGAAATGACGCCGGGGCTGATGGAGTTGACGCGTGCCCCGCGGGCGCCCCAGCCGGTGGACGCGGCCTGTACCCGCAGCCGGTTGGCGTACTTGGACAGGGGATAGGCGCCCTGCGGGCCGAGGGTGCCGGGGTCGAGGAAGGGCAGGGCGAGCAGATCGTCGGCGGGGGTGTGCGCCAGCGCCTGCTCCTGTTCGGGGGTGAGCGCGGACGGCGCGACCATGTGCCCCGCCATGCTGGCTATCACCACACCGGCGCCGCCGGGGGCGACGACCCTGGCGAATTCCTCCAGGACCAGAGCGGTGCCGAGCAGGTCCACCGCGAGGATCGCGGCGGCCGGTGCCTGTGCGGGGGAGAGGCCGGCCGTGTGGACGACCTGGTGGACCGGGCCGAGGGCTGCGGCGGCGTCCGCCAGGGAGGCGACCGACGGGCGTGAGGAGACGTCGACGGGCTTCGTGTGCACGCGGTGGCCGTGCCCCCGCAGGTCTTCCGCGACGGTGTCCAGGAGGCCCTCGTCGAAGTCCGCGACCAGCAGGGTGCTGCCCGCGCCCTGGCGACGGGCGATCGCCTGCCCCATGCCGCCGGCACCGATGACGACCACTACGTTCGATTGCATCTGCTCTCCTGTCAACGGCTCAACGTTACGGAACGTACCGTATTTGAATACGAGTCACCTAGACTCCCGGCATGGCAGAGGCGCGGCGACCTGGCAGACCCAGGGATACGGAAACGGACCGGGCGATCCTGGACGCCGCGCAGGAACTGCTGCTCCGGGACGGGTACGCGGGCCTCTCGATGGAACGGGTCGCCGCACGGGCGGGTGTCGGGAAGCCGACCGTGTACCGCCGTTGGCCGTCCCGGACGGCACTGGTGGGGGACGTCACCCGGCGCGCGTACCTTGCCGCCGCTCCGGGTGGGGAGATCCCCGCCCCGAAGGCCGGGAATGTCGCCCGAGCCGTTGCCGCATGGTTCCGCGCCCACGCGGAGGCCGTCACCGATCCGCACAACTCCGCGCTGGTCCTTGCCCTGACCGCAGCCGCTGCGGAGAGCCCGCAGGACGCGGAATCGCTCTACCGCCACCACACCCGCGATCAGCACGACGCCCTGGCCGCCCTTCTGCGCGCGGGCGTGGAGGCGGGCGAGTTCCGCCCGGGCACCGATGTGGACGCGGTGGTGGACGCCCTCATCGGGTCCACGCTCTACCTGCTGCTCACCGGCCGGTCCAACGAGGCGCCGGCACGGGCGAAAGGTCTGGTCGGCGCCTTGCTGGACGGCATCAGCACCTCCCCGGGCGCGGCCGGCGCGTCAGCGTGAGGTGGTGGTCCCCTCCGCCTCCGGCCACCTCCGTACCTCCACCACCGCTTCCACCGGCAGCGGCCCGTACAGGTGGGGGAACTCCTCGCCGCCCTCGGTCATGGCCTCGTGGCGCAGGGGTGCGGTGAGGCGGGCCGGGTCGATGACCAGGACGATCAGGTCCACCTCCTCGGAGCCGTACAGCATGCGGGCCACGGCGGGCAGTTGGTGGGGGAGGGAGAGGTGGATGAAGCCCTCCTGCCGGAGGGTGCGACCCCGGGTGGACCAGGTGTAGGCGCCGTCGTGCAGGGCCGCTGCCCACAGGGCGGGTTCGGTGAGGTGGAGGAGTTCGGTCATGGCGCCACCGTAAGGGGCGGGTGGGGGCGGCGGTGTCCTCAGCCGGTCGCCAGCAGGCGGGCCTCCACCTCCGGAGCGAGGCCGACCGGGGGCCGGTCGGGGCGCTGGGGGGCGATGCCGCCCAGCGACTCCAGCCAGGTCCAGGTGTCGGCGACGGTCTCGCCGACCGGTCGGCAGCGCAGCCCGGCGGCGAGGGCCTTGCCGACATCCCCGCGGTGGAGGGTGTCGTGCATCTCTCCGGCGGGCAGCCAGACGGGGAGGTCGGTCCAGGGCTCCACGCCCGCCGCGAGGATGGTGTCCGGGTCGGTCCAGCGCAGTTCGGCGCCGGAACCGGTGACCTGGACACAGGTGTCCAGCAGCTCGCCCATGGTGGTGTGACCGGACTCGCTGACGGTGTTGTACGGGCCGTGGAGGTGCCGCTCCCCAGCGTCCAGCACCCATGCGGCGAGGTCCCGGGCGTCGATGTACTGGAGCGGGCTGTCACGCGGGCCGGGCGCCAGGACCGGACCTCCCCGGGCGATCCTGTTCAGCCACCACGGCAGCCGGCCGATGTTCTCGTACGGACCGAGGATCAGTCCGGGGCGCGCCAGCAGGGCCCGGTCGCCGAAGGCGTCGACGGCCGCCAGCTCGCCACCCAGCTTGGCCTGCGGGTACGGGACGTCTCCCGCCTCGTCCGGCGAGGCTCCGGACACCAGGGGGCCGTCCTCCGGGAGCCCGGCGGCCGCCGGGTAGGCGTACACCGAGCGGGTGGAGACGTACGTGTAGTGGCCGGCCCGCTCCGCGAGGAGCCGGGCCGCGTCCCGGACCGCCGTGGGTGGGCCGGTCCAGGTGTCGACCACGGCGTCCCACTCACCGCTCTCCAGCGCCGCGAGGCCGGCCCTCCCCGCGGACCGGTCACCGCGCAGCGCCACTGCCCCGGGGGAGGGCTGCCGGTGGCCCCGGTTGAAGACGGAGACCTCCCAGCCGCGCCCGAGCGCAGCCTCGGTGACGGATCGTCCGACGAACTCCGTGCCGCCCAGAATCAGGATCTTCATGGTTCGACTCTGCCCCCGTCCGGAGGGGAAGGGAACACGGGCACGCTGTTGGCAGATCGGGGAACGAAGCCCGGCTCCCGGGAGTTCGGCGCCCGCATTCGGCCCGGCCGGAGGCGGGCGGGCGGCCGCCGGGCGGCGGGCAGGCCCGGCGGCGGGCAGGCCGGGTCAGAGGGCCGGCACCCGCAGCTGGACGTCCTGCGGCAGGACGCCGCGTATCGCGGAGAGGGCCGCCGCGAAGTCGCGCTCGGCACGCGCCGATTCGTAGAGCGCGCCGTCCAGGTGCAGGGCGAGGTGCACGTCCGGGTCGGATCTGCGCAGGGAGAACAGGCAGCTCATCGTCGCGGGCCGTTCGGTCCCCCCGGCGGCTCCGGTTCCGGCTCCGGTTCCGTCTCCGGCGTCTCCGGTGACGATGGTCACCGGCTGGTCCCACTCCAGGACGCAGTCGGTCAGGGCGCCGTCCGCGAGAGCGAACGGCGCCCCGTCCGGGAGGGGTTCCACCACCGGGCGGAGATCGTTGAGGTGTTTGCCCTCGAAGTCGACACCCCGGATGCGCAGCTTGATCACTCCGCCGCCCGCGAAGACGGTGGCCGCGTCGGAACCCAAGTGGTCCCGGTACCAGCCTGCCCACGACTCATTTGTCATGAGCAGGGACTGTAGCCCCTGCTCACGCCGCGATTCGTGCCGCCCTCCCCTTTGTGGCGACGGGGTCAGGAGGCGGTCAGTACGATCTTGCCGAACTGCTCGCCCGTGAGCATGCGTTCAAAGCCTTCGCGGGCGCGGTCCAGCGGGAGGACCGCGTCGATCACGGGCCGCACACCGGTCGCCGCGCAGAAGGAGAGCAGGTCCTCCAACTCGTCCTTGGAGCCCATCGTGGAGCCGACGACCTTGAGTTCCAGGAAGAAGATCCTGGTCAGCTCCGCGTGCGACGGCCGATCGCCGCTGGTGGCGCCGGAGATGACGAGCGTGCCGCCGGGGCGCAGCGACTTCACCGAGTGGGACCAGGTCGCGGCCCCGACCGTCTCGATGACGGCGTCCACGCGTTCGGGCAGCCGGGCGCCGGACTCGAAGGCGTCGACGGCTCCCAGCTCCACGGCACGCTTCCGCTTCGCCTCGTCCCGGCTGGTCGCGTAGACCCGGAGACCCGCGGCGCGGCCGAGGACGATGGCGGCGGTGGCCACCCCGCCGCCCGCACCCTGCACGAGGACGGAGTCGCCCGGGCGGACACCGGCGTTGGTGAAGAGCATCCGGTACGCGGTGAGCCAGGCGGTCGGCAGGCAGGCGGCCTGCTCGAAGCTCAGTTCCTTCGGCTTGGGCAGCACGTTCCAGGAGGGCACGGCGACCCGTTCGGCGAAGGTGCCCTGGTAGCGCTCGGTCAGGATGGAGCGCGGCTCATTCGGTCCGACACCGTGACCGGTCTGGCCGATCACCGAGTGGACCACGACCTCGTTCCCGTCCTCGTCGATGCCGGCCGCGTCGCAGCCGAGGATCATCGGTAGCCGGTCCTCGGTGATGCCCACTCCGCGCAGCGACCAGAGGTCGTGGTGGTTGAGCGAGGCGGCGCGGACCTCGACGCTGGTCCAGCCGGGCCGGGCCTCCGGGGCGGGGCGTTCGCCCAGCTCCAGGCCGGACAGGGGGTTCTCGCGGTCGATTCGGGCTGCGTAGGCGGCGAACATGACCCGACCCTAGGCCCGGTCGGCGCCCGATCCAACCGGCTGCCGGTGTGACACGCGCCGCGCCTCCCGGCCCCTTGCGCGAACCGTCCGTCCCCCTCTCTTGTCAATCAAGGTTGACGTTCGATCCGTGTCAACTTACGTTGACATCATGACCGAAGCAACGGACCTGGCCGCACGTGCCGGGGATCGCGATCCGCGCGTCGGGCTGCGGGCCGTCGCCGCACTGCGGCGGCTGCTGGAGCAGCTCGAAGCCGTACAAGTCAGAAGTGCCCGCGCCAAGGGCTGGTCGTGGCAGGAGATCGCCGCCGAACTCGGGGTCAGCAGGCAGGCCGTCCACAAGAAGTACGGGAGGAACTGATGTTTGAGCGATTCACCAAGGAAGCCCGGGCCGCCGTGGCCGGGGCAGTCACCTTCGCCCAGAGTGCGGGGGCGGAGAGCGTCACCGAGGAGCATCTGCTCCTCTCCCTCCTGGACCAGGACTCCGGCCGCGCCGCGTCCGCCCTCACCGTGCTCGGGGTGACCGGTCGCCGGGCCTCCCTGGAGGCGGCCCTCGGCAAGGCCCGCCGCCTGGGCGGCCTGACGAACGCCGACACGGAGGCGCTGGCCGGGCTGGGCATCGACGTCGGCGAGATCGTGGCCCGGATCGAGGAGGAGCACGGCGAGGGCGCGCTGGCGGAGGAGGGCCTGGGGCGCCGCCGCCGGTCCGGACGCCGGCCGCTCACCTCCGGTGCCAAAGGGGTGCTGGAGGGCTCCCTGCGGATCGCGTTGGGCCGGGGGGACCGCTTCATCGGCGGGGAGCACCTGCTGCTGGCGCTCGTCGCGCGGCCCGGGGTGGTGGGGGACGTACTCGCGGAGCACGGCGCCTCCTACGCCGCCGTGGAGCGCGCGCTCCACGGAGCGGGGCGGGAGGGCGGGGGAGAGGCGGAGCCCGCGGCCGTCGGCTGACGCGTCCCGACTGCGAGGCCGCCACCCGCGCGCAGCGAGGGCGTCCCGAGCGGAGGGCGTCCCGACGCGGTGAGGCCGCCGCCCGGACGGGGTGGCGGCCTCACCCGCGTGACGGACCCTCAGGCCCTACGGAGATCCTTCGGATCGCCCGCGGCAGGCTGGGGGCCCCTCCCCGCGTCCGTCCGCAGCAGCGCGTCGATGCGCGAGGCCGCCGTCGCGAGGTGTACGCGGGCCGCGGCCACCTGCCCGTCCGTGACGCCCCGGTCGCGGGCGGCGTCGCGGATGTCGTCGCGGAAACGGTCCAGCAGCCGGTCCAGGTCGCGGGCCGGAGCGCCGGTGGCCGGCACGTCCGCGGCCCAGTCGGGCACCGGGCCGGGTTCCGCACGCTCCGGACTCTCCGCACCGTCCGCGCGCTCCGCACCATCCGTACGATCCGCGCGGGTGTGCTCGGTGCGGTCGGCCGGCGGCCAGGTGCCGGCCTTGGCGAGACCGGCGAGGTGGCCGGTGATCTCGGCCAGGCCGTCGCGCACCCCGGCGGGCCAGTCGCCCCGCGCGAAGTGCTCCTGCACCTGGCGGGCGGCGTTCCGCATCTGCTCGCGGGCCCGCTCGTCGGCCTCCTTCGCCTGGCGGCGGGCCTGCTGGGCATCCTCGCGGGCGCGCCGCGACTCGTCCTTCGCCCGGCGGGCCTGCTCCTTCCACTCCTGCTTGGCCTGGCGCAGCTCCTCCTTGGCCTTGCGCCAGGCGTCCCTCTCCGTGAGGTCGCCCAGATTTCCCACCTTGGTGAGGTCGCCCAGGTCGCCGATGAGGGATTCCCACTCGCTCCTCGCGCCGCCGGGCTCGCCGGAGCCCGGCCGGTGGCGGGAGGCGGACGCGGCCGCACGCATGTCGCTGCGCAGCTTTCCGGCCGCGCCCCGGACGTCGTCGCGGATCTCGGCGGCCAGTTCGGAGACGGATTCCCGGATCTCCAGCTCCAGATCGGCGAGTTCGCCGGTGCGGCCGGCGAGTTCGGCGCGGCCCGCGTCGGTGATCGAGTACACCTTCCGGCCGCCCTCCGTCGCGTGGGTGACGAGCCCTTCCGCCTCCAGCTTGGCCAGCCGGGGGTAGACCGTACCGGCGGACGGGGCGTACAGGCCCTGGAAGCGCTCCTCCAGCAGCCGGATCACCTCGTAACCGTGGCGCGGGGCCTCGTCGAGCAGTTTCAGCAGGTACAGACGGAGGCGGCCGTGGGCGAATACGGGGGGCATGTCAGAGCGCCTTTCCGGTCGGCTCGGCAACGTACGGTTCGTCCTCGGACGCCGGGCGGCGCAGCAGGGCGATCGAGCCGGACACGGTCGTCGCCCTGAGCCTCCCCGTGCCGGCGCCCAGCGTTCCGGTGACCTTCTTCGCGCCCCACTGGCCGCCGACCCGCAGGTCCTCGAAGGCGTTGGAGACGGCCCCGCTCGCGGTGTTCGCCTCGACCCGGGCGTCCGCCGGGTGGGGCAGCCGGATCGCGATGGCGCCGGAGACCGTGGTGAGCCGGATGTCGGTCGGTGCCTCGGAGGCGTCGAGGTCGAGCACCATCTCGCCGCTGACGGATTCGGCGCGTACCGAGGTGCCCGCGCCCTCCACCACGGTGAGGTCGCCGGACACCGACGTGAACCGCAGGTCGCCGGTGACGGCCTGCGCCTCCAGACCGCCGGAGACCGTTTCGCCGCGCACCTGTCCGGAGAGTGCGACGAGGGTGGTGTCGCCGGTGACGCCGCGTACGTCGGTACGGCCCCGGATGCCCGAGACGAACGCCCCGGCGCCGACGACACCGAGCTCGACGGACGCGGAGGCGGGTACCGCGAGGGTGACGGTCGCGCTGCGGGAACGGCCGTTGCGGTCGAGCCACTTGAGGAAGCTCTTCCAGGGAAGGTCCTCGTAGGTCACCGACAGGACTCCGTCCTCGAGGGTGACGATCAGCGGGGGCCCGTCGATGGCGGAGACCTCCAGCCGGGCCTCGGGCTCCTCGGAGCCGACCACGTTGACGGCGCCGTCGACGATCCGCACCCTGAGCGCGGTCACCTGCTCGGCGAAGGCGAGTTTCAGTGGCTCGGCGACGGTCCACGTCGAGACGGGCATGGGTGTGACCTCCAGAGAGCGTGGCATGACGCAACATATCGCGTCTCTGTTCAACACGATATATCGCGGATCGTTGGAGTCAAGAGCGAGCGGCTCTCCGTGCCTTCGTTCACGCGACAAAAGGGCTCATACCGGAATGAATTGCCCTAGCGTGTGAGGCATGGACGCGACACCCGTGGGGGCACTGCTGCTGTGCCGGGCGGACCCCGAGACCGTGCGGCCCCTGGCCCACCTCCTGCGCGAGGGCATGCTGCTCGTCCCGGCCGGTGAGGAGTGGAGTGTGCTGGTGCCGGAGGGACGGCCCTGGCGGGAAACGCCCTCCGGACCCGCCGGACACCCCGAACCCGCCGGACACTCCGCACTCTCCGGAATCCCCGAGCCCGCCGAACCGGTGGACCGGGTGGTGGCGGGCTGGGCGGCGGCTCTCGCGGTCGCGTCCACCTGGCCGGTCGTCGCGCTCTGGTGGGAAGCCACCCGGGCCGGCTGCGTCCTCGCGTCGGGCTTCCGCCGCCCGGTCGGGTACGTCTGGCTGGCGGACGGCACGCCGGCCGGGGAGGACGAGGCGATGACCACGTTCGCGGCACGGCTGGATCTCGACCCGGTACTCGACGTACAGGCGCTGCAGGCCCTCACCCGCCCCGACCCGCACGCGGACGGCCCCGCGCGGCTGCGCACGCTGCTCGGCCTGCTCACCCGTACGGGAGTGGAGCTGCGGCCGGGACTGGAGCCGGGGCGGAGCACCGAGGCGCTGCGGGAGGCCGCCCAGGCGCTGCCGGGTGCCGGACAGATCGAGTGGGCGGGCTGGCGCGACGCCGTACGCGTGGAACTCGACGCCGTGGAGAGCAGCGGCCTCGGCCCCTGGATGCTCGGCCCCCGCGCGCGGACGGTGGCCACCGCGCAGGTGCTCGTCGGTGCTCCCCTGGCCCTCTGGGGGGCGTTCCGCCGCAGCGGCGGGTGGACGGCGGCCGGCGCGCTCCTGCTCACGCAGGGGGTGCTGGGTCTCGCGTACAACGAGGTCAGGGACCGGGCGGCGCCGGGCCGTGGCTGACCGTTCCCGACGGGCGCGAATCAGCGGACCCGGCCCGGTGGGAGAGGCGCCACCGGGCCGATGTCACCGGCCGGGAGCAGGAAACCGGTCCGTGCCCCCACCTCGCCCGGCCGCAGGCGGCCCTACGCCTCGTCCTCGTCGTCGTCCAGACGCGCCAGCCAGGTCGCCAGCCGCTCGACCGGCACCTCGAAGTCGGGGTTGAGGTCGACGAAGGTACGCAGCTGCTCGGCCAGCCACTCGAAGGTGACCTCCTCCTCGCCGCGCCGCTTCTCCAGTTCCTCGATGCCACGGTCGGTGAAATACACAACGTGCTCCTGATTCCTGCGGATGTTCTGCCCTCAGGGTAGGGCGCACCGGGCCGCCGCCCCACAGCAGCACGGGAACAGGGACCGGCCCCCACCGTGGTGCTGGTGGGGGCCGGTCCCTGTCGTCGAGCGGGTACCGCAGGCGGTCGGGCTTCGAAGCCCCGGACCTCGAAGCCTCAGGCCTCGAAGACCTCGGCGACCAGCTGAGCCTGCTCCGCCTGGTGGCGCTTGGCCGAACCGACGGCCGGCGACGAGCTGTGCGACCGCGAGATGCGGCGCAGACGCTCGCTGTGCGGGACGTCGGCGCCGACGGCCAGGTCCAGGTGGTCGATCAGGTTGAGCGCGATGAACGGCCATGCGCCCTGGTTCGCCGGCTCCTCCTGCGCCCAGAGGTACTTCGCCGCGTTCGGGTACTTGGCGATCTCGGCCTGGAGCTCCGCACCCGGCAGCGGGTACAGGCGCTCCAGCCGGATGATCGCGGTCTCCGTGTCGCCACGCTTCTGGCGCTCGGCGTCGAGGTCGTAGTACAGCTTGCCGGCGCAGAAGACGACCTTGCGGACGTTCTCGGGCGTCACCGACGCGTCGCCGATCACCGGACGGAAGCCGCCGGTGGTGAACTCCTCCACCGAGGAGGCCGCCGCCTTGAGGCGGAGCATCGACTTCGGGGTGAAGACGATCAGCGGCTTGTGGTGCGGGTTGTGCACCTGCCACCGCAGGAGGTGGAAGTAGTTCGACGGCAGCGTCGGCATGGCGACCGTCATGTTGTCCTGGCCGCACATCTGGAGGAAGCGCTCCGGGCGGGCGGACGAGTGGTCCGGGCCCTGGCCCTCGTAACCGTGCGGCAGCAGCAGGGTGACGCCGGACGTCTGGCCCCACTTCTGCTCGGCCGAGGAGATGAACTCGTCCACGACGGTCTGCGCGCCGTTGACGAAGTCACCGAACTGCGCTTCCCAGACGACCAGCGACTCCGGGCGGGCCAGCGAGTAGCCGTACTCGAAGCCCATCGCCGCGTACTCGCTGAGCAGCGAGTCGTAGACGTTGTAACGGGCCTGGTCCTCGGTCAGGTAGAGCAGCGGGGTGTAGTCCTCGCCGGTCACCTGGTCGACCAGCACCGCGTGGCGCTGACCGAACGTGCCGCGGCGGGTGTCCTGGCCGGCGAGCCGGACCGGGGTGCCCTCCATCAGCAGCGAACCGATGGCGAGGGTCTCGCCCATGCCCCAGTCGATGGTGCCGTTCTCCACCGAGGCGGCACGGCGCTGCATCTGCGGCATCAGGCGCGGGTGCACCGTGATGTGCTCCGGGATGTTGACCTGCGACTCGGCGATCCGCTTGACGACCTCGGTGGAGACCGAGGTGTCCACGGCGACCGGGAAGGCCGCCTGCGGTTCGCGGACGTGCGGGGCCGCCGACTGCGAGGTGGCCTCGCGGACCTCCGCGAAGACCTTCTCCAGCTGGCCCTGGAAGTCCTGGAGCGCCTGCTCGGCCTCTTCCAGCGTGATGTCGCCGCGACCGATGAGCGACTCGGTGTAGAGCTTGCGCACCGAGCGCTTCTTGTCGATCAGGGTGTACATCTGCGGGTTGGTGAACTCCGGGTTGTCGCCCTCGTTGTGACCGCGGCGGCGGTAGCAGATGAGGTCGATCACGACGTCCTTGTTGAACGCCTGACGGAACTCGAAGGCGAGCCGCGCGACACGGACCACGGCCTCCGGGTCGTCACCGTTGACGTGGATGATCGGCGCCTCGATCATGCGCGCCACGTCGGTGGCGTACATCGAGGAGCGCGAGGACTCCGGGGCGGCGGTGAAGCCGACCTGGTTGTTGATCACCACGTGCACGGTGCCACCGGTGCGGTAGCCGCGCAGCTGCGACATGTTGAGCGTCTCGGCGACGACACCCTGGCCCGCGAAGGCCGCGTCACCGTGCAGGGCGATGGGCAGGACCGTGAAGTCGGTGCCGCCCTTGTTGATGATGTCCTGCTTGGCGCGGGCGATGCCCTCCAGGACCGGGTCGACCGCCTCCAGGTGCGAGGGGTTCGCGGCGAGCGAGACCTTGATCTGCTCACCGTCCAGACCGGTGAAGGTGCCCTCGGCGCCCAGGTGGTACTTGACGTCGCCGGAGCCGTGCATCGAACGCGGGTCGAGGTTGCCCTCGAACTCGCGGAAGATCTGCGCGTACGACTTGCCGACGATGTTCGCCAGGACGTTCAGACGGCCGCGGTGGGCCATGCCGATGACGACCTCGTCGAGGCGGGCCTCGGCGGCGGAGTCGATGACGGCGTCGAGCAGCGGGATGACGGACTCGCCGCCCTCCAGCGAGAACCGCTTCTGGCCGACGTACTTCGTCTGCAGGAAGGTCTCGAAGGCCTCGGCCGCGTTGAGGCGGCGGAGGATGCGCAGCTGCTCCTCGCGCTCGGGCTGCGAGCGCGGACGCTCGACCCGGTCCTGGAGCCACTTGCGCTGCTTCGGGTCCTGGATGTGCATGAACTCGATGCCGGTGGTGCGGCAGTACGACTCACGGAGCACACCGAGGATGTCGCGGAGCTTCATCATCGACTTGCCGGCGAAACCGCCGACCGCGAAGTCCCGCTCCAGGTCCCACAGGGTGAGGCCGTGCTCGGTGATGTCGAGGTCGGGGTGCTTGCGCTGGCGGTACTCCAGCGGGTCGGTGTCGGCCATGACGTGGCCGCGGACCCGGTAGGAGTGGATCAGCTCGAAGACCCGCGCGGCCTTGGTGACGTCGTCGTCGTGCGAGGCGTCGATGTCCTTGAGCCAGCGGACCGGCTCGTAGGGGATGCGCAGCGCTTCGAAGATCTCGTCGTAGAAGCCGTTCTCGCCGAGCAGCAGCTGCGCGAGCACGCGCAGGAACTCGCCGGAGGCGGCGCCCTGGATGACCCGGTGGTCGTAGGTCGAGGTCAGCGTCATGACCTTCGAGATGCCGAGCTTGTTCAGGGTGTCCTGGGAGGTGCCCTGGAACTCCGCCGGGTAGTCCATCGCGCCGACGCCCATGATGAGGCCCTGTCCGGGCATCAGGCGGGGCACCGAGTGGACGGTGCCGATGCCGCCGGGGTTGGTCAGCGAGGCGGTGACCCCGGTGAAGTCGTCCATGCCCAGCTTGCCGATGCGGGCACGCCGGACGATGTCCTCGTACGCCTGCCAGAACTCGAAGAAGTTGAGCGTCTCGGCCTTCTTGATGGCCGCGACCACGAGCTGCCGGTCACCGTTCGGCTTGACCAGGTCGATGGCCAGGCCGAGGTTGACGTGCTCGGGCTTGACCAGGGTCGGCTTGCCGTCCTTCTGGGTGAAGGAGTAGTTCATCGACGGCATGGCCTTGAGGGCCTGCACCATCGCGTACCCGATGAGGTGCGTGAAGGAGATCTTCCCGCCGCGGGCGCGCTTGAGGTGGTTGTTGATGACGATGCGGTTGTCGAAGAGCAGCTTCACCGGGACGGCGCGGACGGACGTGGCCGTCGGCAGCTCCAGCGAGGCGTTCATGTTCTTCGCGACGGCGGCCGAGGGGCCGCGCAGCGTCACGTACTCCGGGCCGCCGGCGGACTCGGTCGCCGGAGCGGCCTTGGCGGGCGCCTTCGCGACCGGCGCCGGAGCGGCGGCGGGCTGGGCGGGGGCGGGCTGGGCGGGCGCCTCCGGGGCGGCAGGCGCGACGGGGGCGGCCGGAGCTGCGGCGGCGGGCGCGGCGGGAGCTGCCGGGGCGGCCTGCGCGGGCGCGGCCTTCTCGGTGGCGGGCGCGGCCGGCGTCACGGGGGCGGCAGGAGCCGCAGGGGCTGCGGCTCCGGGCTTGTCCGCCGTGCCGGCGGAACCCGGCTTGTAGTCGGCGAAGAAGTCCCACCAGGCACGGTCGACCGAGTTCGGATCCTGGAGGTACTGCTGGTAGATCTCGTCGACGAGCCATTCATTGGCACCGAAAGCAGCGGCCGGGTTGATCCCCGGGCCTGCTTGGTCGGTCGAGATGGTCGAGTTACTGGGGGACTGAGACGACACGGCGGCAACCGCCCTCTTCCGCTTCACAAGGTGATGGACAGCGGGAATCAAGGCTACGCCTCCCGCGCCGTTCCTTGCAGACCGGGCCGCTCATCGTCGTGCACATCACATCTGAAGGCGGGTTTCGGAGCTCGGAATGGCGGGAAACAAGCGGGGTTCCGCTGCGCTTCGGGTAGTCAGGGACACGGCCACGGCCCCTCCGGCCGAGCCCCTGGTGGCGAGGGACCAAGATCACGTCCCTTTCGTTCGAACCATATGTCAACTACGAGCCGGTGACATCCCCGGAAGAGTGATCTGAATCCGGCAGCCCTGTGTGGATTCGGCCACTCTGATGCGGCCACCGTGCAGATCCACCGCCCAGTGGGCGATGGCGAGTCCCAGCCCGGTACCACCGTCGCTGCCGGGGCCGTGCGGGGACGGGTTCTGGCCCCGGTTGAACCGCTCGAAGACGCGGTGGCGCTCCGCCTCCGGGATGCCGGGGCCCTCGTCGATCACTTCCAGTTCCAACGACTCAGCATGCGCACCCCGTCGTGCCAACACCGTCACCCGCCCGTGCGGCGGACTGTGCTTCACGGCGTTGTCGATGAGATTCGCCACGACCTGGTGCAGACGCTCGGTGTCCGCGTACGCCGTCATGTCCGCCGGGGAGACGTCGAGGTGCAGATGGACGTCCGTACGGGAGTGGTTCCCGGAACCGGAGGAGAGCCGACGGCGCGAAGCCGCGAGGTTCGCCTCCTTCAGTACCCCGGCGAGATAGGGCCACACCTCGAAACGGCCCGCCTTGAGGGGGACGACACCGTTGTCCAGCCGCGACAGGTCCAGCAGCGTCTCCACCAGCCGACCGAGCCGCTCCGTCTGCTGGAGCGCCGTCCGCATGGTCTCGGGGTCCGCGGCCGACACCCCGTCCACCACGTTCTCCAGCACGGCACGGAGCGCCGCAATGGGGGTGCGCAGCTCGTGCGACACGTTGGCCACCAGCGCCTTGCGGTGCCGGTCGACCGCCTCCAGGTCGTCCGCCATGCGGTTGATCGTCTGCGCGAGGTCGCCGAGCTCGTCCCGGCGCCCGGCCCCGCTGACCCGGCCGGTGTAGTCCCCGTGCGAGATCGACCGGGCCACCGCCCGCATCTCGTCCAGCGGCGCGGTCAGGCCGTGCGCCACGAACTGGGTGATCAGAAGCGTGGCGATCACCGAGAAGACGGTGATGAACTGGAACTCGGTCCGGGTTCGCAGCGCCACCACGAGCAGCCCCGTGGTGATGAACACGGACACCACCACGAGCGTGCCCAGCTTGGCTTTGATCGAGAACGGGCGCAGGCCGGGCCCGGATCGGGTCATGCTGCCGGGGTCTCCAGCGCGTAGCCCACCCCGTGCACCGTACGGATGCGCTCCGCGCCGATCTTCCGGCGGAGCGCCTTGATGTGGCTGTCGACCGTGCGCGTGCCCGAGGCGTCCGCCCAGTCCCAGACCTCCGCGAGCAGCTGCTCGCGGGAGAGCACCGCCCGCGGGGTGTTGGCCAGGCAGACCAGGAGGTCGAACTCCGTGGGCGTCAGGTGCACGTCGTCGGTGCGCACCCGGACCCTGCGCTGGGCGTGATCGATCTCCAGTTCGCCCAGCCGGAGGATGCCGCTGCGCGGTGTCACCGCGGCGAGCGCGGCCCGTTCGACCCGGCGGAGCAGCACGTGCACCCGGGCCGCCAGCTCCCGCATCGAGAACGGCTTGGTCATGTAGTCGTCCGCGCCGACCCCGAGTCCGACCAGCATGTCGGTCTCGTCGTCCCGCGCGGTCAGCATCAGCACCGGCACCGGGCGCTGCGCCTGCACCCGTCGGCACACCTCCAGGCCGTCGAAGCCCGGGAGCATGATGTCGAGCACCATGAGATCGGGCTGCCACGCCTCGGCCGCGTCCACGGCGGCCGGGCCGTCCAGCGCGGTCTGCACCAGGAAGCCCTCCGCCCGCAGGCGCGCGGCGATGGCGTCGATGATCGTGGCGTCGTCTTCGACCACCAGCACCCGGCGTTGAGCTCCGGGGGTGGCCGCGACGCCGCTGTGGTTGGTGTGTGTCTGTTCCATCGCCCCGCCCCTGCCCGCTCCTGCGGAGATCATTCCTCCGGAGGTCGCGGTCTCTGCTCGTTTTCTTGCGTGAATGGTCCGTCTGCCGGGCAGCAGCGTAGATGCAGCGGATGCCTTCCGGCTACGCAGGGTGTTGCCCGGTCCGAAAGGGATACCCCGGTGGGGGTGGAGGAAAGCGTGCCTTGTCCGGGTATCCCCGCCGGGGCGCATACCCCGACGGGGTTTTCAGGCCGTCCGAAGTGCGAGATGAACCACGTCGGGCACACCTCGGGCAACGGGCGTCTCTTCGGTCCGCACTCCCTCGAAACCGGCACTCCGCAAGGACCGTTCGAACGATTCGGACGGTTGTGCGGACCAGATGGCGAGCACCCCTCCCGGGGCCAGCCGCTCCCGGCAGGTGGCGAGGCCCGAAGGGGAATAGAGGCTTCCGTTGTCGTCGGTCACGGTCCACTCCGGGCCGTTGTCGATGTCCAGACAGAGTGCGTCATAACGCTCCGTAGTCGTGCGAAGATGTTCGACGAGGTCCATAACCAGAACGGAGACCCTGGGGTCGGTCAAAGCGTCGCCGGAGATCCGGCCCAGCGGACCCCGCAGGTGCCACTCGACGATCGCCGGCTCCCGCTCGATCACGACGATCCGCCCCCAGCGCTCCTGCGCGGCGGCCCGGACCAGGGAGAACCCCACTCCGAGCCCGCCGACGAGCACCGAGGGGGTCGGTCGGGAGGGCGGCAGCGCCGCGAGCGCCGCGTCGATCAGGAGCCGCTCGGACCGGCCGTCCGAGGTGTCCATCAGGAAGCATCCGTTGGCGATGATCTCGAAGTGCTCGCCCCGCTCGCGCAGCACCACCTCTCCGAAGGGGCCGTCCCGGCGGTCGAGGGTGACGGGGGCCGAGCCGGTGTGGTGACTGATGCTGGGGCTGGCGGGCATGCTGACTGCTCTCCGGTCTCCGATGGTGGCGGACGGGTGCGAGGCCGTCCATCCTGGCCCGGCGCGCGCCCGGGGTGCCAACTCTTTTGTGCTGCGCGGGCGGTGGGGGCTTCGCGGCGTTCGTCGCCGGGGTCTCGCGGGGCTGCTCGTCGGCCCCGCGCCGCCGACCGGGTTTTTCTGCGACGCGTCGGTGGGCCGTGACCGGGTGTCCGGCGCCCCGTCTCTCCGGTAACGACGCGAGCTTCCGCGAGGACACCGCCCCGGCTCGTACCGCTGCTCGACCGGTAGGCGTGCGCCCCGGTCCCGCCTGTCGGCCCGGCTGAACGGTCCGGTCGTGGACGGCGGCATCGCCGCGGAAGCGGAGGACGACGGCCCCCGGCCGACGCGGGGCGAGCCCGCGCGCGGCGACTCCACGCTCCGAAGAATGGACTGGACGGTCCATTAGGGTTAACTTTGAACCGACCGGTCCAATCTGGGATGACGAGAGGGAGATGCGGAGCCATGACGGCACGACTGGACAAGAGGACGGCGCTGGTCACCGGCGCGACCAGCAACATCGGACGGGCCATCGCGCGGGCCCTCGGTGCGGAGGGCGCCCACGTCGTGGTGTCCGGCCGCGACGCCGGACGCGGAGAGCGGGTGGTCGCCGAGATCCGGGCCGCCGGAGGCCGGGCCGACTTCGTCGCCGCAGACCTGGACGGCACCGCCGCCGCGTCCCGGGGGCTCGCCGAACGGAGCACCGAGGTGCTCGGCGGCCGGATCGACATCCTGGTGAACAACGCGGGCATCTACCCGCCCTCCACCACGACCACCGCGGACGAGGCCACCTTCGACCGGGTGTACGGAGTCAACGTGAAGGCCCCGTTCTTCCTCACCGCGGCCGTGGCCCCGGCCATGGTGGAGGCCGGCGGCGGCGTCATCGTGAACCTCGGCTCCTGGATCACCCGCCTCGGCGTCGCCTCCAACGCGCTCTACAGCTCCACCAAGGGTGCCGTCGAAACCCTCACCCGCGCCTGGGCCGCGGAGTTCGGGCCGTCCGGAGTCCGGGTGAACGCGGTCTCGCCCGGTGTGGTCCACGGGCCCTCCGACGAGCCGATGCCCGGTGACGTGATGATGAACGGCACCCCGGCAGGGACGTACGGCAGGCCCGAGGACATCGCCCGAGCCGTCGTCTACCTGGCGAGCGACGACTCCTCCTTCGTGCAGGGCATCGTCCTCGACGTGGACGGCGGCCGGACCTCCACCGCGGTGATCGCGGCCTGACCGGGTCGCCCCCGGGGCAGCGACCCGCCCCGGGGCGTCGCCGGTGGCCCGTACGTTCCCGGGCGGCGGGCCCAAGAGCCTGGCCGGTGGCCCGTTGCCCGGCTATACGATGGGCCGACCAGGCGGAATCCGGTACGCGCACCCTCGGGGGCCGCACCGCCGGGCACCCCCGCACTCCCAGGAAGCGGACCCGTGGCACAAGGCCTGACCAGCAAGGGCGCCGCAACGCGTCAGCGGATTGTCGACGGCGCCGCCCAGCTGATGCGGCAGCGCGGGCCGGAGGTCTCCCTCGACGAGATCCGCGCCGCGACCGGCACCAGCAAGAGCCAGCTGTTCCACTACTTCCCCGAGGGCCGGGCCGCCCTCCTCGTCGCCGTCGCCCGGCACGAGGCCGAGGCGATCCTCGCCGACCAGCAGCCCCATCTCGGCGGACTCACCAGCTGGACCGCCTGGAACGCCTGGCGGAACGCGGTGCTCGACCACTACCGCCGCCAGGGCCGCAACTGCCCGCTGAACGTCCTCACCGGCCAGCTCGCCGGGGACAACCCCGAGGTGCGTGCCGTGGCCGAGGACCTGATGGACCGCTGGCAGGCCCATCTGACCGCCGGAGTACGGGAGATGCAGCGCCAGGGGCTGATGTCGGCCATGCCGGAGGCGGAGCGCGCGGGGGAGTCGATCCTCGCCGCCGTCCAGGGAGGCGCCTTCACCATGATCGCCACCGGACGTCTCGGTCCGCTGGAATCCGCCCTCGACCTGGCCCTCGACCACCTCCGGGTGCGGGACACCGCCTGAGGGAGGGCTTCCCCGTGATGACGGCGGAAGAGGTGCTGTCCGTCCTGACCCTGTTGGGGCGGGCGGAGACCGACGTCTGGATCGGCGGCGGCTGGGGGATCGACGCGCTGATCGGCGAGCAGTCCCGGGAGCACCGCGACCTCGACCTGATGTACCGCCACGACCAGGAAAGGGCGGTGGTGTCCGCGCTGACCGGGGCGGGCTTCGCGGAGAGCCTGGACCAGCGCCCCGTACGGCTCGTCCTCGCGACCTCGACCGGCCGGGAACTCGATCTCCACCCGCTGGTCTTCGCCGCCGACGGCTTCGCCGTACAGGCGTCGTTCGCGCCGGACCACCCCTTCCGGTACCCCGCCTCCTGCTTCGTGACGGGCCTCGTCGGAGGGGTTCGTGTCCCGTGCCTCTCGGTCGAGCAGCAGGTCTACTTCCACCAGGGGTACGAACCCGCGGCCCGCGACCTGCACGACATGGCCCAGCTGCGCCGCGCCTTCGGGATCGCCACGCACTTCTGAGCCGCAAAGGCCCGGGACGCGGCATGCCGCATCCCGGGCCTTTGCGGGCCGGACCTCCAGCGGAGTCAGGCTTCCCGCAGCGGGTCAGGCGGCGGCGGGGGCGCCCAGCAGCTCGGAGGCGTGCTGAAAGCTGTCGGTCACGGGCGGGGCGGCCTGGGGCGGGGTGGGGCAGGTGAAGCCGAGCTGGGCCATGGCCCGGAGGACCTCACCGGCGCTGAAGTCCCGGCGGTCCTGGCGGGTGATGACCTGGCCGACCTGCTTGACCGGGTAGGTGCGGCGGCCGATGATCACGCACTCGCCGACGGCCGGCTCCGGCTTGATGCCCTTCATGGCTTCCAGGACTCCGTTCTTGGTGAGCTCGAACGGGAAGCGGGCGATGACGCAGCGCATGATGCCTCACAAAGAAACGAAGGGGTTGGGTGCTTTCGCGGTGAGCGAGTCGGTTCAGTGAACCAGGGCCAGAAGATCTGGGGCGCCGTCCCGGCCGTCGGCGAGGATGTCGCGCAACTGGATGCGGTCCGTGTACCCGGCACCGTCACGGACGGCGGCGAGTACGGCCATGGTGACCATCCCGGTGCGCAGACCGTCGTTGTCGCAGACGAGCAGGTGCTCCACGCGAGCACTGGCCATGACCGACAGGGCGACCTCGACGGTCATGTCGTCACCGACCCGCGGACCGGCGGTCTCCGACGCCTCGGACTCCACCAGGGGGAAAACGTGAACGGCGCCGCCGGTACGACTGCGGGAGAAGCGGTGGTGCGTACGTACGGAGTCCAAGGAGAACCTTCCTCGATACAGCGCCGATCAAGGAATTCCAGCAGCGGGCGAATGCCGTGGGGAATACCGAGAATGCGCCGGACGGAATGCGTGATCGGAGCCGGCCCACGTGAATCAAGTGTGGCGGTAAAACGGTGGTGCCCCGCGTCGGCGGAATTTGGTACGCGGGCGGGAGGAGCGAAAACGCTCGTGGCCGACGCCGCGCCCAGCGGGGCCCGGCCACGTTCTGCGCGTCACCACGTTCTGCGCGTCACCGTCAGGCAGGAACGATGTTCTCGGCCGTCGGGCCCTTCTGGGTCGGCGCGAGGTCGAAGGTGACCTTCTGGCCTTCCAGCAACTCGCGGAAGCCGCCGGCGGCGATGTTCGAGAAGTGGGCGAACACGTCCGGGCCGCCGCCCTCCTGCTCGATGAAGCCGAAACCCTTGGCCGGGTTGAACCATTTCACGGTACCGGACGCCATGTCATATCTCCCTGGGGCATTACGCCGGAAACCGCAGTGCGTGGAGGCCGGGTCGCCGCGGTGATGCCCCGTGTGAAGGACGGGAAACGCGAAAGGCGTCCTACTGTCGGAAATGTCGACGAGTGTGCTCGAAATCTTAGTACCACGGCAACTGGACTCGACGATAGCATGGGGTAGCGGCCGGTGGGCCATGCGTTTATCGCGTTCCCTCTGCCCGGATAAAAACACTTCGTGCGCGGTGTACCTAAAACTCGTCTCGCGGACACAGATATTGCTCCACCGGGGGCGCAGCTCTTCCGAGGTGCCGTCCGGCGCCTGGCTCGATGTCCCGGGAGGCGCTCCGGGAAAGAGGCCGGCCGGCCTCGTCGCTGCGCGGTCACTGTTCCGCATTCCGCACAGGCTCGCGGCGCACGGCCGCAGCGGGTGCGTGTGCGGGGATCGCGTGGGCTTGCTGAACTGCGTACCGCTGGTGTCCTCCTCCGCTCGGTGGCCCTGTACTGCGCCACCCGCAGACAGTCGGCCCTCCCGGTGCACGTCCGCAGCCGACGCCTCAACCCGCGTACGGATACCGCCTCGCGGCCTCTCGACGGCGGCCCCTGATGACCGCGGGCCGCCCGGTCCGGTCGTCAGCCCCGTCGCCTTCCTGCGCCACCCGTGGCTCCGGAACTCCACCACCGCACCGTCGGGCCCAGCTGTCTCTCTGACTGTGAGAGAAACCCTAGCCACGCCATGCATAGATATCTGCTGCGGTCGCGGGAGATTTCTCGGGCTGATCGAGGAGGCGGGGGCGTCGAGCTCAGGAGGCGCATGGGCGGAAGAGGACCCTTCGGGGCGGGGTCCGGGCCGGTGGCCGGATCGGACCGTGAGCCTTGAACGCGGCCGGCCCCGCTGATTGGCTGGGTGACATGAATGAGCTCGGAACCCTCGCCTGGCCACCTGTCCCGATCAGGGCCGAGAGGCTCGTGCTGCGGGCGCCCGAGGCTCGCGACCGCGCCGCGTTCATCGACCTGCTGGCGTCGCCGGACGTGCACACCTATCTCGGTGGCCCCCGCCCGCGGGACGAGCTGGACCGCGAGTTGCCGACGGTGCCCGAGCGGTGGCCCGGCAGTTTCGTCGTCGATCTCGACGGGGTGATGATCGGCCAGATCCTGCTCAGAAGGGCCACGGAGCACCGTCGCCCGGCAGCCGTGGGAATGGTCGACCTCGGTTACCTGTTCCTGCCTCGGGCGTGGGGGTCCGGGTACGCCGCCGAAGCGTGCGCGGCGGCACTCGACTGGTTCGACGGCGCCCTTCCCGGGGAGCCGGTGGTGCTCGCCACCCAGACCGCCAACGTGGGTTCGATGCGCCTCGCGGCGAAGCTCGGGTTCGCCGAGGTGGAGCGGTTCCACGCCTGGGGCGCCGAGCAGTGGCTCGGTATGCGGCCTCCGGTCGCCCCGTCCGACGACCGGTGATTCCACCCGCTCCGAGGCGGTCGCTCCTGTGGGCAGCCCGAGGTTGTCTCTGCCCCAGGCGCTGACCAGCGAGATGGAGAGTCAGTGTCTGCACAGCAGACCTGCAGATCCACCTTGCATTTTCGACGGTCAGTGGGGGGCCGTGCGGTGCTCCGCAGACGGAACCGCACGCACTCGCGAACTTGACTGTGGTGTGCTGCCGGACGTCGCACCCGCCCAAGGCTGTGCAGAGTTGGTTACGCCCAGGCGTAACCAACTCTGCGAGCCCACGGAGGTCGGCTGTAACCAACTCTGCAGAACTCATGGGAAATGTGGCTCGGTGCGGTCGGACAGCCCGATCGGGCGGCCCGGCCGCGGTGGGCGTAGCGGTAACCGTGGTAGTCGGAGTCGAGGCCGGGCGGAGGATGAGCGAAGGGGCCCACGTCGAAGGACGCAGCTCCCTGATCGCTCACAGCGAACACGCCATGGGGAACATTCATCGGCTCACAAGCATTGAGCCTGCATAGCTCAACTTGACTGCCGAAGGGAAGATCATGGCTACCGACACCAAGGCGTCCACCCCGTTCGACCTGCCTGTGCTGCCGCTCGACGACGAAGTCGTGCTGCCCGGCATGGTGGTTCCTCTCGATCTTTCCGACAGCGAGGCGCGGGCCGCCGTGGAGGCGGCGCAGGCCGCCGCCGAGGAGGGCAGCAAGCCCGAGGTGCTGCTGGTGCCGCGCATCGACGGCAGGTACACGGGGACGGGTGTCCTCGGTACGGTCGAGCAGATCGGGCGGCTCTCCGACGGGGACCCCGGCGCGATCGTGCGGGCCCGTTCGCGGGTACGCATCGGCACCGGTACGAGCGGTCCCGGGCGTGCCCTGTGGGTCGAGGCGACCCGGATCGACGAGAACGTGCCCGACCCGCTGCCGGGTGCCGTCACCGAGCTGGTCAAGGAGTACAAGGCGCTCGCCACCAGCTGGCTGAAGAAGCGGGGGGCCTGGCAGGTCGTCGACCGGGTGCAGCAGATCGAGGGCGTCTCCGCGCTCGCCGACAACTCCGGGTACTCGCCCTTCCTGACCACGGCGCAGAAGGTGGAGCTGCTGGAGACCGCGGACGCGGTCGCCCGGCTGAAGCTCGCCGTGCGGTGGCTCGGTGAGCACCTCGCCGAGCAGGACGTGGCCGAGTCCATCGCGAAGGACGTCCAGGAGGGCGTCGACAAGCAGCAGCGCGAGTTCCTGCTGCGGCGCCAGCTCGACGCCGTACGCAAGGAGCTGTCCGAGCTCAACGGCGACCCGGGGGACGAGTCCGACGACTACCGCGCCCGTGTCGAGGCCGCCGACCTGCCCGAGCACGTCCGCGAGGCCGCGCTCAAGGAGGTCGAGAAGCTGGAGCGGTCCTCGGACCAGAGCCCCGAGGGCTCCTGGATCCGGACCTGGCTGGACACCGTCCTCGAGCTGCCGTGGAACGAGCGGACCGAGGACGCGTACGACATCCGGGGCGCGCAGGCGACCCTGGACGCCGAGCACGCCGGTCTGCAGGACGTCAAGGAGCGCATCACCGAGTACCTCGCGGTCCGCAAGCGCCGGGCCGACCGGGGCCTCGGTGTCGTCGGCGGACGGCGCGGCGGAGCGGTGCTGGCGCTCGTCGGGCCCCCCGGCGTGGGAAAGACCTCGCTCGGCGAGTCCGTGGCGCACGCCATGGGCCGCAAGTTCGTCAGGGTCGCGCTCGGCGGAGTCCGGGACGAGGCGGAGATCCGGGGCCACCGGCGTACGTACGTCGGCGCGCTGCCGGGGCGTATCGTCCGGGCGATCAAGGAGGCCGGCTCGATGAACCCGGTCGTCCTGCTCGACGAGATCGACAAGGTGGGCTCCGACTTCCGGGGCGACCCGGCCGCCGCGCTCCTCGAAGTGCTGGACCCGGCGCAGAACCACACCTTCCGCGACCACTATCTGGAGGTCGAACTCGACCTCAGCGACGTGGTCTTCCTCGCCACCGCGAATGTCCTGGAGGCCATCCCGGAGGCGCTGCTCGACCGCATGGAGCTCGTCCGGCTCGACGGGTACACCGAGGACGAGAAGGTCGTCATCGCCCGCGACCACCTGCTCCCGCGCCAGCTGGAGCGGGCCGGTCTGGAGAAGGACGAGGTCGCGCTGGAGGAGTCGGCGCTGCGCAAGCTGGCCGGCGAGTACACCCGTGAGGCCGGCGTACGGACCCTGGAGCGGGCCATCGCCCGGCTGTTGCGGAAGGTCGCGGCCCAGCACGAACTGGGCGACCGGGAGTTGCCGTTCACGGTCGCCGACGCCGATCTGCGGGGGCTGATCGGCCGGCCGCACCACGTGCCCGAGTCCGCGCAGGACCCGGCCGAGCGCCGTACCGCGGTCCCCGGCGTGGCCACCGGCCTCGCGGTGACCGGTGCGGGCGGCGACGTCCTCTTCGTCGAGGCATCGCTGGCCGACCCGGAGACCGGGGCGTCCGGTCTGACCCTGACCGGTCAGCTCGGCGACGTGATGAAGGAGTCCGCGCAGATCGCGCTGAGCTTCCTGCGGTCGCACGGGGCGGAGCTGGAGCTGCCGGTCGCCGACCTCAAGGACCGGGGTATCCACATCCACTTCCCGGCGGGCGCGGTCCCGAAGGACGGTCCGAGCGCCGGCATCACCATGACGACCGCGCTGGCCTCGCTGCTCTCCGGACGGCTGGTCCGTACGGACGTGGCGATGACCGGTGAGGTCTCGCTGACCGGGCGGGTCCTGCCGATCGGCGGTCTGAAGCAGAAGCTGCTGGCGGCGCACCGGGCCGGGATCACCACGGTGGTGATCCCCAAGCGGAACGAAGCCGATCTGGACGACGTCCCGGCCGAGGTCCTGGAGAAGCTGGAGGTGCACCCGGTGACCGATGTCCGCCAGGTGCTGGAGATCGCCCTCGCTCCGGCCACCGCCGCCGCGGAGGAGAAGAAGGTCCCGGCCGCGGCGTGAGCGGCGCGGCGTGACGGACGTGCCGCCACGGACGTGACCGGTACGGACGGCCCGTCGCCCCGGAGACCCCGGGGAGGCGGGCCGTTCCGGTGTCCGGACGGCGCGCGGCCGGATCAGGGGCGGTAGACCGTGCCCGGTTCGGGCTCGGCGGGGGCCATCAACTCGGGGACGGTCACGAGCGTGTAGCCGCGTTCCCGCAGGGCGTCGATGATGCCCGGCACGGCGGGCACGGTCCCCTTGTATATGTCGTGGAGAAGGATGATGCCGTCCCGGCTCGCCTGGTCCAGGATGCGCTTCTCTATGAGCGCCGAGTCGGTGGTCGAGTAGTCCTTCGCGGTCGCGCTCCAGAGGATCTGGGAGAGCCCGAGGTCCTTGCTGATCTCCGAGACGGTGTCGTCGGTACGGCCCTGGGGCGGACGCATCAGCCGGGGCTTCTTCCCGGTGATCTTCGCTATGGCGTCCTGCGTCTTCTCCAGCTCGGCCCGTATCTCGTCCGGCTCCTTGTCCGTCAGGATCTCGTGCGACCAGGTGTGGTTGCCCACCTCATGGCCCTCGTCCGCGATGCGCCGCACGGTGTCCGGGTGCTTGAGGACGTGGTTCTCGCCCAGCAGGAAGAAGGTCGCGTGCACCTTCTTCTCCTTGAGCACGTCCAGCAGGTGCGGGGTGTCCTTGCCGGGTCCGGCGTCGAAGGTGAGGGCGATGCACTTCGCGACGCGGCAGTCCACCGGGCCGAGTTCGCCCTTCGCCTCGGAGGCCGCCTCCTCGCGCGCCGAGGCGGGTGCCGTGGTCGCCATGGAGCAGCCACCCAGGGTGAGTGTGAGTGCGGTCACCAGGGCGGCGGGCAACCAGGTGCGCGGCTTCGGCATCCTTCTGGGCAAGGCGGGTCCATCCATGGGTCGGCACGGCGGGCGCGGTACGGCCGTACGTCCGGTACGGCTGCCCGGACCATACATAGCGTGTACACCGTCGACGGATAGTGGGCCCCGGTGTCCTGCGGAACGCCGCGGCCCCGGCGACGAGGTGCGTCACCGGGGCCACGGTCGGCCGTCCGCCGGACACTGCTCAGGTGGACCGGACGTGTCGCCGTGTCAGCCGGTCGCCAGGGCCTGCACGCGGTCGAGTGCCCCGTTGAACTTGTCGTGGTCCCCGACCGTGGGGCCGGTCGAGGTGTACTGCCAGATCGTGTAGTACCCCCAGCCGGCCGGCAGTTCACCCACCGTGGTGTTGTAGCGGGCCACCCAGAGCGGGTTGGTCGCGCCGAAGCCGGCGTTGTTGCCGGTGCACGTCGTCCACCAGCTGGTCGCCGTGTAGATCACCGCGTCCCGCCCGGTGCGCGCCTTGTAGGTGTTCACGAAGTCGCGTATCCAGGCGACCATCGCCGACTGCGTCTTGCCGTAGCACTGGTCCCCGTACGGGTTCCACTCGATGTCCAGCACGCCCGGGAGCGTCCGGCCGTCCCGGGACCAGCCGCCGCCGTTGTCCGCGAAGTAGTTCGCCTGCACGGCTCCGGAGGTCGTGTCCGGAGTGGCGAAGTGGTACGAACCCCGGATCATCCCGACGTCGTACGAGCCCGAGTACTGCTGCGAGAACGAGGTGTTCTTGTAGTACGTCCCCTCGGTCGCCTTCACGTACGCCCACCGGACGCCACTGTTCCACAGCGTCGACCAGGCGACGTTGCCCTGGTGGCCGCTGACGTCGACGCCTTCGGTCTGGGTCGCCGTCGTGCCGGCGGGCAGGGAGCCCCGGCCGTCGTGGGCGACGACGCCCATGCCGAGCGAGGCCGTGCCCCGGGCCGGGACGTCGGCGGCCGAGGCGGCGCCGGGCAGGGTGAGGAGGAGCGAGAGTGCGGCGAGCAGGGTGCCGGCCGGAGCGAGCAGACGGGCCGTTCGGGAACCGGATCTGTGGGCGGACATGGACGTGCCTCCGTGGCTCGGTGGGGGACGGTGGGAGGAACCGCGAACCGGGGCACGGGAGGGGCCGGACCCCGGTACGGCGTGCCCGTCATGGACACGACAGGTATGAAGCTACGCGCGTTGACCCGCCCTCCGGAAGGGGGCCCGGGAGCCGCCTGTGGTCTACTCCTGCGAAATACTGACCCAGCTGCGGAGATGGCCGACGGCGGGGAGAAGTTTCAGAAGTGGAAAGCGCATGAGGGGTGCCGTGGTGGAGGAGAGCGACAGCGGGACCGGTCCCGAGACCGCCGTCGGGGTCCCGGCGGATCAGGCGTTCCTCGCCCTGGAACACGAACTGGCCGTGATCCTGCGGCGTGCGCGCGCCACCTCCGGCGAGATGGCGCGCGAGGTCCACCCCGAACTGGAATCCGCCGCCTACGGGCTGCTCGTACGTCTGGAGTCCGCCGGGCAGCAGCGGGCCACCGAGCTGGCGGCCTGGTTCGGGGTCGGCAAGGCCACCATGAGCCGTCAACTGCGCGCCCTGGAGGATCTCGGTCTGGTGAACCGTGTGCCGGACCCCGAGGACGGCCGCGCCTCGCTCGTCCACCTCACCGAGGAGGGGCTCGTCCGCTTCCGTCACGTCCGGGACGCCCGGCGGGCCCGCTACGTCCGCAAGCTCGCCGACTGGGACCGCGCCGAGGTCGCGGAACTCGCCCGGCTGCTCCACCAGTTCAACGAACGCGCCGAGGGCTGACGGTGGCGGGCCCGACGCGGCGGCCGCCACCCGGTGAGCACTCAGAGCTCCACCAGGACCACCGTGGCGTCGTCGTGGCGCTTGCCCCGGCCCAGGTGGACCCGGTCGGTGTCGGCCCGCTCGCGTTCCCGTACGCGATCGATGAGGTGCTGGGGGCCCGCCGAGCGCAGCACTCCCAGGGCGGCGTGCCAGTCGCCCTCCTGGAACACCTCGGTCCAGCGGCTCGCCCCGTCCGTCAGGGCGGCCAGCGCCCGTACCTCTCCGAGCGGCAGCCCGCCCGTCACCGCCCGGGACGCGACGGCCGGATCGGCGGCGGCGGTGAAGAATCCGCCCTCCTTGTTCCGGGCCAGCGTGTCCGTCAGCTCCATGGACGAGAGGGTTCCCGGCGGAAGTCGGTCGAGCCGGTCGTCGATCACCGCGCGTACGCTCCCGTCCGGGGACTCCAGCAGCAGCACCGAATCGGACAGCACCAGGTACTCGACCGCCGCTCCGTTCCAGCGGACCAGGACGACGGTTGCCTGAGGCGTCCTCACGTGAGAAAGGTCACAGGAGATGCGATGGGCGTCCGCGGTGCGTCGAATGGACTCCGCCAACACCTCCTCCAGGGTCAGATCCGGTCGTGAAGCGGACAGTTCGGCCAGCGCTCCGCCCAGTCGCGAGGTGAACCAGGGCACCGAGTGCACACAACCGTCGTCGCCCGGAGGGGGAGTCACCCCGTCCAGCAGGACCAGGCACCCGCCCTGGCCGGACGCGGGGAGGGCAGTCATGGCCCAGTCCTCGTTGGGGCGTTCGGGGTTGCCGGGCGCGCCGGCGAGTTCGATGCGCATGGCAATCAGTCTGCACGACGCCTTCACATCGTCTGCATGCCGCGTGTATTGCCGCGTACCAGCAGGTCAGACCGGCCCGCCGGGCCGTGGTGGCGGCTTCGCCGGGGTGCGGGCGGGCATCCTGCCAAAGCCCGCGCGGAAGGTCCACCCGGCGTGTGGCGCATGGGGCGTGGCCGCGCTGGGGAGACTTGTTCGCCCGCTCACGAGTGATGTTCACTCGTTCGGGTGGCGGAGCGGTCGTTGTACGCCTCCCTCCCAAAAGGGCTGGAATGGTCAGAAGCCGGACCAGAGGCGGGAGGAGCGCGTGCGGGTGACGGCGCGTCACCTCTGCTTCATGGGTGGACGAGTCAAGAATGCGAGCACCGGTGCAGAAGAAGCGGCCGCGGAGCAAGGTCAGCACGCAGGACGTTCCCGGGGCGACCGCTCCGGTGGCGGGTGGCGGTAAGCGCAAGGTGCGCGTGCGCAGCCGACTGGTGGCGGGCGTCGCCGTCGTCGGGATCACCGTCGTGGCGGCAGGCGCCCCGGCGGCCCTCGGCGCCTCCACCGACCTCAACGAGTCGCAGAACCTGGTGACCCTGGCCGAACTCGACCAGCAGGCCATCACCCTCGCCCACTCCCTCGCCGACGAACGGGACGCGATCACCGCGTACATCGCGAGCGGCCGCAAGACCTACGGCGACGGTGAGGGCGACGGCGGCGGCGACGCGAAGCCGGGCGCCGACAGCCTCAGCGCCCGGGTCGACCAGCAGATCGACGAGATCCGCGAGGCCGCCCCGACCGGGCTCCGCCGCGACCTCTCCACCGTCCCGTCGCTGCGCCGCGACGCGGTCAGCGGCAAGGGTTCGGCCCTCGCCGCCCACCAGGCGTACTCCGAGGTCATCGCCAAGCTCCACGACCTCGCCGCCGAACTGGCCGAGACGGCCCCGCCGCGCGCCGCCGCGGCCACCCGTGCGCCCCTCGCCCTCTCCACCGCCGTCGAACAGGCCTCCGCCACCCGGGGCCTGCTGCTCGCGGCCCTCGCCGTGCCCAGCCCCGAGCCGGTACAGAGTTACGACCCCTACACCGGTCTCCCCGTGGAGAACACCGACGACGAGAAGACGGCCGACGACCGCGCCCGGGACGAGCTGAGCGCCGCCGCCCAGCAGGCCCGGGTCCGCGAACTCGCCGCCCTCGCCGACTTCGACCAGGCGGCCGGCGCGAGCGCCCGTGACAAGCTCTCCTCCACCGTCACCGGTCCCGAGGTCAACAGCGCCGAAAAGTACCTCGCCGCACTGACCGACAACCCCGAACTCTCCGACTCCGAGCGGGAGACCAGCTCCAAGAAGCTCTCCGCCGCGCTCTCCGCGCGCATCGACCGGATGCGCGGCGTCGAGTCGGCGCTCGGCACCGCGCAGGTGCGGCGGCTGAAGGAGCTGCGCGACGACGACGTCACCGCCCTCGAACTCTCGATCGCCCTGCTCGGCGGCTGCTTCCTGATCGCGGTCGGCGTCTCCACCGCCGTCGCCCGCACCCTCACCCAGCCGCTCGCCGTCCTGCGCATCGGGTCCGGCCGGCTGGCCGCCGAACCGGAGACCGCGGAAGCCATCGCGTACCGGGGCCGCAACGACGAGTTCGCCCAAGTGGTCCGCTCGATCAACGCGCTGCACGAACGACTGCTCGCCCTGCACGGCGAGTTCGCCGGACAGACCGGCGGCCTGGGGACCGAGCACGCCGAACTGCTCGCAGGACGCGAGGCACTCACCCTCCAGCGCGCCGAACTCCAGGGCCAGGTCACCGAGCTCACCGCCGAACTCCAGCGGCTGCGCAACACCGTGCACCACACCTTCGTCAACCTCTCGCTGCGCAGCCTCGGCCTCGTCGAGCGCCAGTTGGGCGTGATCGAGAACCTGGAGGAGCGCGAGCAGGACCCGGAGCGGCTCGCCACCCTCTTCAAGCTCGACCACCTCGCCACCGTGATGCGCCGCCACGGAGAGAACATGCTGGTCCTCGCGGGCGCCGATCACGGCCAGGGCCACCCCGGACCGATCCCGCTGGTCGACGTGGCCCGTGCCGCGGTCAGCGAGATCGAGCGGTACGAACGCGTCACGATCCAGTCCCTGCCGCCGCACGCGCAGATCGCGGGCTTCGCCGCCGACGACCTGAGCCACCTGGTCGCCGAACTCCTGGAGAACGCGACCGCGTTCTCCCCGCCCGACTCGCGCGTCGAGCTCTCCGGCTGGCTGCTGGAGACCGGCGAGGTGATGCTCTCCGTGCAGGACGAGGGCATCGGGATGTCGGCGGCGCGGATGGAGGAGATCAACCTCCGCCTCGCCGACCCGGCCTCCTTCCGGGTCGGGGAGCCGGGTGACGACGGCGCCGGCCTCGGCCTCCAGGTCTCCTCGTTGCTGGCCGCGCGCCACGGCGTACAGGTGCGTCTGCAGGCGCAGAAGACCGGCGGTGGTGTGACGGCGGTCGTCGTACTGCCGCAGGCACTGCTGCCCAAGGCGCCGCCGGCCGCGTCGCCGCCACCGGTGAACGTGGCGGGTGGCACGCCGACGCTGAACCTCCCGGGTTCGGTGGCCGAGGCGAACTCCAACACCCTGCAGGGCCGCTCATTGGTCCTCCCCGCCGACGACCCGCTGATCGCCGCCGCCGAGCAGACCGTCCGGGACGCGGGCCCGGAGGCGGCCCCGGCCGCGGTTCCCGCCGCGCACGAGGAATCGGCCTCGGCTCCCGCCCCGCACGGGGGACCGGCCGCGGCTGAGTCCCCGGCCGAGACCACCATGCAGTTCCGCCTTCCGACGGTTCCTGAGACAGGCCCGCAGGCCGGCCGGGACAGGGCTCCGGAAGCGGCCCAGGAGGCGGCCCGGGCAGCCGCTCCCGAGACGGCTCCGGAAGCGTCCGGCAACCCGTACGCCATCGGACCCGACCGGCACGAGCGGGCCGCCGACACCGCCGGTACGCACGACCCGGCCGCCCACGACCCGTACGGCGCCCCGGCGCCCCGGCCCTTCCCGCTGCCCGGGAACGCGGGGCACGCGTACTCCCAGGCCCCGCCGGTCCCGGAGCCCGACACGCTTCCCTCCGGGGAGACCGCGTCCGGCGAGCACACCGAGTCCGTCCCCGCTCCCCGGCAGCCCGAGCGGATCACCGACAAGGGACTGCCCAAGCGCACCCCCAGGGTGGTCAAGCCCGCCGAAGCATCTTCCGGGGAGCGCACGGGCAGTCTGGACAAGGAAGCGCTCCGCCGCCGGCTCGGCGGATTCCAGCGAGGAGCGCGCGAGGGCCGCCGGGACGTGGAGGCGGAGATCGCGGAAGGCGTCGAACCGGAAACGCCGGCCGCACGCACCGACCTGGCCGGCCGCCCGGACGGCCAGGAGACGGGGGACACTGTCGAGGAGGCACGCAGTTGACTGCGCCCAGCACGCTCGGGCTGAGCACCGAAGCCCGGAACCTGCACTGGTTGCTGAGCAATCTGGTGGAGGAGGTGCCAGGGGTCCACTCGGTCACGGTCGTCTCGTCCGACGGGCTCATGCTGCTCTCCTCCGACCCCGATCACCAGGCCGCCCCGGCGGCGGGGAACCAGCAGAGCCCCCGGGGCTCCAGCGCCGACCTCGCCACCATCGTCTCCGGCATCGGGTCCCTCACCATGGGGGCCGCGAAGCTGATGGACGGCGGCGGCGTCAAGCAGACGATGGTCGCGATGGAGGAAGGCAGCGTCTTCGTCATGTCGATCAGTGACGGCTCGCTCCTCGGCGTCCACGCCACCCCCGACTGCGACATGGGCGTCATCGCTTACCACATGGCGCTCTTCGTCGGCCGGGCCGGACACGTTCTCACCCCCGAACTCCGCAATGAGCTGCGCCAATCGATGGAGAGCGCCCAGTGACGTCCGCCGCCGAACCCGCCCGCAGGCTCCCCGTGCGGGGGTCCGACCGGAAGCCCGCACGGGTCCGCCCGTACTCCCTCACGGGAGGGCGCACCCGCTTCGGGCACGTACTGCTCGTCGAGACCTTCGTCGCCGCCCTGGAAGCCCCCGAAGAGCGCCGCGAACTCACCAATGGCAACCTCAACACCCGGGTCATGCCGGAGCTCCTGGCGATCGTCGAACTCTGCCGCCGCATGCGTACGGTCGCCGAGATCTCCGCTCTGCTGAAGATGCCGCTCGGTGTGGTCCGGGTGCTGCTCAGCGACCTGGCGGACCAGGGAAAGATCCGCGTGTACGGAACCGGCCACGGCGCCGGTCAGCCCGACCGCGCACTGCTCGAAAGGGTGCTCAATGGACTCCGTCGTCTCTGAGCCGAAGCTCTCCGCGCCGACGCTCACCGAGCCCGCGCCCGCCGGACAGGCGTCCTCCGGGGCGACGCTGTTCACTCCGCGCCAGCCGGGCCCCCAGGACCGGGCCGAACGGGCGGAACGGGCGGAACGGGCCGAGGATCCGGTGCAGCCGTGGCAGCTGGACCACACCCGGGCGCCCACCGCGACCAAGATCGTGGTGGCCGGCGGCTTCGGCGTGGGCAAGACGACCTTCGTGAGCGCGGTCTCCGAGATCACCCCGCTGAAGACCGAAGCGGTCATGACCCGGGCCAGCGAGGAGACCGACGACCTCACCGCGACCCCGGACAAGGCCACCACCACCGTGGCCATGGACTTCGGCCGCCTCACGCTCGACGACGACCTCGTCCTCTACGTCTTCGGCACGCCCGGCCAGCAGCGGTTCTGGTTCATGTGGGACGACCTGGTACGCGGTGCCATCGGGGCGATCGTCATGGCCGACACCCGCCGCCTCGCCGACTGCTTCCCGGCGCTCGACTACTTCGAGAGCTGCGGGCTCCCGTACATCGTGGCGGTCAACCACTTCGAGGGCTCCGACCTCTACGAATCGGTCGACGTCAGGGAGGCCCTGAGTGTCCCTCAGCACGTGCCTGTGGTGATCATGGATGCGCGTAACAGGGTCACCGTCGTCGAGTCGCTGCTCACCCTGGTGGGCCATGCTCTCGACGCCACCCCTGTCTGAGAAGCGCCCCCCGATCGTCGTACCACGTAAACGGAGAAGCCTCCCATGCGGAAGATACTCATAGTCGGAGCCGGCCAGTCCGGTCTTCAGCTCGCCCTCGGCCTGCAGTCGCGCGGGTACGAAGTGACCCTCATGTCGAACCGTACGGCCGACGAGATCCGGACCGGCCGGGTCATGTCCACGCAGTGCATGTTCGACACCGCCCTCCAGTACGAGCGTGACTACCAGCTCAACTTCTGGGAGTCCCAGGCCCCGAAGATCGAGGGCCTCGGGGTTTCGGTCGCCGGTCCCGACTCCTCGCGGGTCATCGACTGGGTCGGCAAGCTGGACGGCTATGCCCAGTCGGTGGACCAGCGGGTGAAGATGGCCGGCTGGATGGAGACCTTCGCCCAGCGCGGCGGCCAGCTCGTCATCCATGGTGCGGCCGTCTCGGACCTGGACTACTTCTCCCGCACGTACGACCTGGTGATGGTCTCGGCCGGCAAGGGCGAGCTGGTCTCGATGTTCGGCCGGGACGCCTCGCGTTCGCCGTTCGACGCCCCGCAGCGGGCCCTGGCCGTCGCCTACGTCCACGGCCTGGGCCCCCGTCCGGAGCACCCGGACTTCGACGCGGTCCGCTGCAACCTGGTGCCCGGCGTCGGCGAGCTGTTCGTGATGCCGACCCTGACGACCTCTGGACGCGCCGACATCCTGTTCTGGGAGGGCGTCCCGGGCGGCCCGCTCGACGTCTTCCAGGGCATCAAGGACCCTTCGGAGCACCTGGCGAAGACGCTGGAGCTCATGGAGCGGTTCACGCCGTGGGAGTACGCCCGCGCCACCAAGGTCGAGCTGACCGACGCCAACGGCACTCTGGCGGGCCGTTACGCGCCGACCGTGCGCAACCCGATCGGCCGGCTCCCCGGCGGCGGACTGGTGCTCGGTGTCGCCGACGTGGTCGTCGCCAACGACCCCATCACCGGACAGGGCTCCAACTCGGCCTCCAAGTGCGCCCACGCGTACCTGGAGTCGATCATCGAGCACGGCGACCGCGCGTTCGACGCCGAGTGGATGCAGGCCACCTTCGACCGCTACTGGGACACCGCCCAGCACGTGGTGAAGTGGACGAACGCCATGCTCGGCGTCCCGCCGGAGCACGTGCTGAACCTGATCGGCGCCGCCGGCCAGATGCAGCCGGTCGCCGACCGCTTCGCCAACGGCTTCAACGACCCGGCCGACTTCGACAACTTCTTCTTCGAGCCGGAGAAGACGAACGCGTACCTGGCCTCCGTCGCGGGCGCCTGACCCCGCTCGGCCCTCTCCTGGCGCCGCCCACCGGTAACCCACCGGTGGGCGGCGCCTTTTGCATGTCCCGCTTCGGGTGGCCCTGGTCGTCGCGGGCGGAGAGCCGATGTTGAACACGTTCAAATTTGCTGGCAGGATGAGCGGAGACGCAGTCGCCCACCGGGTGTTCCGCGCTTTCCCGGTGTGCGGCCGTCGTGCTTTTCCGGCGTGCCGCTCGCCCGTCACGAGGGGGCTCTCCATGGGGCAAAAACGTTCTTTCGATGACATGCTGCAGATTTCACTGCTCGTGGTGACCCTGGAGGCGGTGACCGCCCTCATCCTCTTCACGGTTCAGGGGCGGACGCAGGAGACCCCGAGTGCCCAGTCCCTCGGCCTGGGCGTGTTGTTCCTGCTGCCCTTCCTCGTGCTGGAGGGCTCCTTCGTCGGAGCAGTGCTGTCCCTGGTCCTCGTGATCCCCGCCGTGCAACTGAGTGCGGTGCTGGGGCACAGGTTCGGCGGCCGTGAGGCGTGGTGGTGGGTGCCGGTGGTGATGGCGACGGGGCTCGCGCCACTGGGGGTGGTCGCGGCCCTGGCCGGATACCTCGGGCCGATCGAGGCGGTGATGGCGTGGTGTGCGGCGACGGTCATGCTCACCGTGGCCGGCCTCGTCACCCGGGCCGCGCGCAGGGAACTCTGCGGCCCGATCGCGCTGTGGGGCACCCTGGCCGTGCTGACCACCGGCGTTCTCGGGCTCATGGCCCTCGACTTCGGCCTCGTCGACACGTACACCCCGCCGGTCGTCACCCGCGCCGCCCTGGTGGGCGACTGGACGGACGGGGAGGGCGGGACCCTGACCCTCTCGGCGGACGGTGGCGCGTAGGCCACGGTCGTCGGGGACCCGGCCTACGACGCCGAGGAGACCGAGGGGATGGAGAGGTGCACCGGCCGGGGCACCTGGAGCTACGACCGGGGCGAGGGCCCCTGGGGGCAGACGGTCGTCGTCACCGTCCCGGAGTGCGACTGGGAGCCGTGGGAGGTGGGCGGCACTGGGAGCCGTGCCACCGTCTACCACTACGTCGGCGACCCGGACGCCTGGGTTCTCTACACCCTGACCAAAGTCCGCGGCTCCGGCGGGCGGGGTGCGGGTGCGGGTGCGTGAGATGTCGTCAGGGGAGTGGAAGCTGCACTACCGGCGCATGACGCGGGTGTCCCTGCTCGTGCTCTTCCTGGAGACGCCGGTCATCCTCGCCCCGAACGTGCTCCGAGACCCGGCTGCGGAGTCCGTCGATTCCATGGTCGTGCCGTTGGTCGTCCTTCTGCCCTTCGACGTGATCCTCGGGGCTCTCCCGGGGGCGCTGCTGACCTACTTCGTCGTGCTTCCCGCCGTGGGGCTGAGCGAGGTGCTGGGGCACAGGTTCGGCGGCCGTGAGGCGTGGTGGTGGGTCCCGGTGGTGATGGCCGGGGGACTCGCGCCGCTGGGTGCGCTCGCGGCCCTCGCCGGGCTCGCGGCACCGCTCACGGCACTCCTGACCTGGTGCGTGTCCGTGATCCTCCTCGGCGTGGCCGCGCTCTTCGCCCGGATCGCACGGCACGGGCTCCTCGTCGACATCGCCCTGTGGGGCACGTTGATGTGGCTGAGCGTCGGCACGCTCTGCCTCGCCGTCCTCCACTTCGCGGAGTGAGGGCCGGGGCCTCGCGGGGGCCGGGACATGAGGCCGGAGTCACGAGACGCAGAGCCCGAGACGCGAGCCCCGCGCCGCCGCACGCCTACTCCGGTCCGGTCGGCGCGCTGTACCCCGTGTCCGAACCCTCCGACGCTCCCTCCGGCAGTTCCGGCCGGGTGTACGCGTCGAGCGGTACGCCCTCCGGATCGGGACGTACGGCGCCCAGCATCGGGTTCGACGCCAGCGGCGACACCTTCACCACGGCGCCCGGCCTCGGCGCCTGCACCACCAGGCCGTCGCCGATGTACAGCGCCACATGGGTGGCCTCCGGGTAGTACACGACGAGGTCGCCCGGCCGCAGTGCGGAGACCGGGACGCGGGGCAGCTCGGCCCACTGCTCCTGGGAGGTCCGGGGAACGGCCAACCCGGCGTGCTCCCAGGCCCGCATGGTCAGCCCGGAGCAGTCGAAGGTGTCCGGCCCCTCGGCCCCCCATTCGTACTCCTTGCCGATCTGCTCGATCGCGTACGCCACGGCCTCGGCGCCCCGCCGGGTCGGCGCGCGCGTCGAGCTGAGGGCACCGGAGGCGACGAGGTCCTGCTGGGCCGCGTCCACGTGGTCGTCCTCCAGGGCCGAGACCGCGCCGAGTTGGGCGGGCGTGAGGCCGGCCAGACGCGCCTCCACGTCATCCAGCGCCGCGCGTACGGTGTCACGCTGCTTCCGCTGGTCCGCCGCGAGCGCCCGCTGCTGGGCGATTGCCTTCCGGGCGGCGGTAGCGAGGGCAACGGCGCGCTTCTCGGCCTTCGCCAGGCGCTCCACGGTGGCCGCGCGCCCGACCATCGCACGGGCGATCACATGGCTCTGGTCGAACATGCCTGACGGTCCGTCCGCGAGCAGCAGACGGAGGCAGGCGGAGAAGTCGGACCGGTTCCGGTACTGCTCCCGGGCCAGCCGGCCGACATCCGCCCGCCCGGCGCCGAGGGTCCGCCGGGCCTTCGTCAGCTCGTCGTTCACCCTGCGGGTGGCGGCCGTCTGCCGCGCCAGCTTCTCGTTTGCGGCGTTGTACTTCTCGGTGGCCTGCTCCATCCGCCGGAAGAGGGTCTGGAGCTCGGTGAGCAGGGCAGGGGCGGCGTTCGGGGCGAGTGCCGCGGGGGCCTTCGCCGTCGCTCCGGTCTCGGCGACTTCGTCGGTGCCGGTGACGTCCGTGCCGGTCACGTCGGCACCTGCCGCGTCGGTGCCGGCCGCGCTGGGGGTGGCCCTCGGGGACGGCGTGCGGCCCGCGAGGGCCTCGGAGGCGTCCACGGTCACGCCGGGGGACGGGGACGGGGAGGGGGCCGGGGCGTCGGTCGCACGGGGAGTCGCACCTGTGGTCCCTCTGGCGGTCGCTCCGGGAGTGGCACCGGTGGTCGAACGTCGAGGCGCGTCGGCTCTCGTGGTTGCGGTCGGGGCTGTGGTGGCCCGGCCGGTCGGGGCGTCGTCGCGGGGGCGCGGGGAGGACCCCTTCGCGGAGACCTTGGGAACCGTTGACGCCCTGGAGGCCGCGGGGGGCCCGGGTGCCGGTCGCGGCCCCGGGGCGGCGCCTGCCGGGGCGCGGGCGGCGACGGCGGCCAGGACCGCCGCCGCGCAGACCGCTCGCAGAAGCCTGCGTGACACGTCATCACCTCCGGTGATGCTGCGGGGCTCGTCCGTGGACCGGACCGGGCCGGGCCGAACCCCTTAAAAGTGTGCGAATCATATTTATCCGCTCACTTGGGGCCGATGGTGCAAGCACCGCCCGGCGTGGCGCCCCGCATCACCCCGTACGGCGGGGTAGGCGCCCGGGGTATCCGGCTCTGTTCGCGATCGAGGGCGGGGAGCTGATGTCCACCCCTCCGGGAGGACCGAGGGCATCGCGGCCGCGCTCGGCGCCGCCCAGGACGCCTTCGTCGAATCTCCGTCCCTGGTGGCCCCGTTGGGCGGTACGGTGCGCGCCGTGGACATACCCGACTGGTTCTACTGGATCTTCCTCGGCTTGGCCTTCTTGCAGGTCGTCGCCCTCGTCCCCATCATCCGCCGGCTGCGCGGACCCGACCCGGCGGTGCGGGCCAAGGCGCGTGTGGACCTGGTGGACGCGGCCGGCAGCATTCTGCTCTTCTGTGGTCTGCTCCTGAGCCAGAAGGTCGCGGACTCCTGGCTCTGGCTCGCTCTCGTCGGCTTCCTGCTCATGGGCGCCGGCTATGCCGGGAAGGGAGTCCAGATGCTCCGTGCCCGACGTCGCCCGGCGGCCTGATCCAGCGGGAACGAGAGCCGTCGCGCCCTCTCGGGACGCGTCAATCGTTCCACTCGCTGGGGACTCACTCAGGTGAGGCCCGAAGCCTGTCGCCCCTTCAGGCCACCGGGAACGCGTAGACGGCCCGGCCCCGCAGGACGACGGCGGTCTGCCCGGCCGTCAGTGTCCGGTACGGGCCGGTGACGGCCGCACCCTTGGGCTCGGCCACGCCGATGTCCTGGAACTTCCACAGCCGCCGCCCGTCCCGTGCGTCGAAAGCCGTCACCTGCGTGGAGTCCGAGGCGAGGACCGTGTCGCCGGACGCGGTGACCGTGAGGGCGGGTGCGGCGCCGCCTACCGGCACCTCGGTGGAGCGCAGCCAGAGCAGCTTGCCGGTCTCGCGCTCGACCATGCCGACCTCCTGGCTGCGGTTGGTGGTGACGATCAGATCGCCGGACTCCACCGGAACACCGAACTCCGAGGACTTGGCCGTCCCGTCGAGCCGCCACAGCGGTTTTCCGGACTCCGTGTCCCACGTCTGCAGATCGTCGCCCACCGCCCCGAAGAGCCGTCCCTCCTCGTCACCGGCCGCCGCGCCCCACGCGGTGACCGCGCCGAACCGCTTGGTCCAGAGCAGCTTTCCGGTCGTCCGGTCGAAGCAGCGGAAGGAGCCCTTTCCCTTCGCCGCGTGCACATCGGCGGGGGTGAGGGTGGAGGCGTCCTGCCGCACCACGATGTCGTTGAGCCGGGTAGCGGTCAGCCGGTACTCCGGGCCTGCCGCGTCCCGGCCCGCCGGCACCTGGACCCGCCACAGCTCCTCGCGGCTCACCACGTCGTACGCGAAGAAGTACGCCTGGGTGACCTGCTTGTCCTTGCCGGGCTTCTTGCCCTTGGCCGGCTTCGGGGCCTTCACGGTCACGGTCCGCGCGCCGGAGAACCACACGACGGACCCGGACTGTCCGGTGAGCGTGCCGACCCGGAGCCCGGGCAGGCCCGCGAACCCGTCCGCGTACCGCACCCGGTGCTTCACCTCGCCGTTCCCCGGCGAGAGCCAGAGGAACGCGGTCGGGCTCGCGACGAAGACGAGGCCGTCCCCGGCGGCGAGCGCGGCCTGGCCCTCCGCGGCGTCCGCGCGCTGCCACACCCGCTTGCCCGTACGGAGATCGACCGCCGTCGCCTGGACCTTGCTCGTCAGCACCAGCAGCCGGTCCTGCCAGAGCGCGGCGGTGAGGGGCTCCGCCTCGGACGCGGGGTGCGCGTACGTCCAGGTGGGGGCGGGCGGCCGGCCGGGCAGGGCCGGGGCCCTGCTCGGCTCGGGCTGGTCGTCGGCCGCGGCGGCGGACCTGCCGTCGGTCCCGAGGGCGCCGACCGCGACGCCGCCGGCCAGGAGACCCAGCGCACCCGCGGCGATCGTGGCCAGCAAGGACCTGCGGGTGGGGAAGAGGGCGTTCCGGTCCGGCCCGGAGGGCGACTGCCGCACCGGCGCCGCTCCGGATCCCGTGGGCAGGGAGCCGCCGCCGGGCAGGGAGGTGCCCGTGTACGGCACGGGGTACGCCGGAGCGGGCTGCGCCCGGGCGGAGAGCGGACCACCGGCCGGTGACTCCGGGGAGCGGCGTGCCGGAAGCAGCGTGCCGGGGGAGGGGGCGCCCGGTGGGACGGCGAGGGCTGTCGTGGCGGCCGGTGCGGGCTGCCGGGTCGCCACGGTCCGACCTGGGGAGTGCGCACGGGGTACGGCGAGCCGCGTGGTGGGGTGATCCGGTTCCCCGTTGTCGGTATCACGGGCGTCGTCGGTATCGCGGGCGTCGCGGACACTGCGGGTGTCGCTGGACGCAAGCGTGTGGAGGGGCCGGGTGGCCGTCTCCCCGTCCGGTGCCGCGGAGTCGGCGGGGCCGGACGGGGGCTCCTCCGGGATCTCCAGCGCCCGCACCCGGGCCTCCTGGTCGGCCACCGCCGCCGACAGCGGTTCCGGCAGCCAGCCGCTCCGGGCGAGTGCCGCCGCGCCCTCCAGCGCCAGCGACGCCGCGACGGACGCGGCGCTCGGGCGGCTCCGCGGGTCCTTCGCCAGGCATTGGGCGACCAGTCCCCTCAACTCGGCCGGTACGCCGTCGAGTCCGGGCTCCCCGCGGGCGATCCGGTCCGCCGTCAGCCCGGCCGGGCCGTCGGCGAACGGGGTGGCGCCGGTCGCGGCGTACGCCAGCAGCAGCCCGAGCACGAAGAGGTCGGACGCGGCGCCCACCTCCTGGCCGACGAGCTGCTCCGGGGTGAGGTAGCCGAGCCGTACGGAGAGCTGCCCACCCGGCAGCGCCTCGGCGGTGGCGGCACCGCCCAGCGGGCCGAAGGCGGTCAGCCGGGGGCCGTCGGCGGCCAGCAGCACCGTGCCCGGCGAGAGGCCCTGGAGGGCGGAACCGGTGGCGTGCACCCGGGCCAGCACCTCGGCGATACCCGCGCCCAGTATCCGTACGGCGCGCTCGGGCAGTGGCCCCGCGACGGCGATGGCCTCGGCGAGCGTCAGAGCGGGGAGGTAACGGGTGGCGGTCCAGAGCCGCTCCGTGCCGGAGGACGGGCCGTCACCGTCGCCGGGGACCTCGATCGGTGGCTGCACCCAGCCGCCGGCCAGCCGTTCGGCCGTGCGGACCTCGGCCCGGAAGCGGCGCCGGAAGGCGGGCACCGCCGCGAGGGCCGGCCGGGCGGCGGTGATCAGCACGAGGTCCGCAGTGCCCGCAGGGTCCGCAGTGTCCCCGGTGCCCGCGCTGTCGCAAGTGGCCGTGCCGCGCGCCACGTAGCTCACCGCGCTCGCCGTCTCGCGGTGACGGGCCAGCACGGTGTACGGGCCGAAGCGGCGTGGATCGTCCTGACGCAGCGCCTCCATGGCGCACCCCCTCGTGACCGTCTCTCGGCACCTGACCGACGATCCTAGGGGACGACCCCGAGGGGGCGGGCGGCGGCACGAGTGGGCCGCCCCCCGCGCTCAGTCGGCCCTGTTCGGCTTCGTCCAGGGCCACTTGGGGCGGAAGCGCTCGCGGCCTTCGGGGGCGTACTCGTACAGCCAGCCGCGCTGGATGTGCAGCCGGGGGGTGTGACCGGCCGGGACGCGGCGGTACGCGTGGACGGTCGGCGGGCCGCCGTCCTCGGCCGGCACCGGCACCACGTACCACTTGGGCGGGTGGCCGGTGGGGCCGGTGAGGACGGGCAGGACCCGGCCGTCCAGGGGACCGCCCTCGAAGGGGGTGTTCTCGCTTCTCACCCGGACAGTCTTGCTCACCGGGAGCCGGCGGCCACCCGGGGCGGTCCGCCGGGCGCCATCCCGCAGGGGGAGAACCGTCGGACACCGCCCGGCGCCCCGGTGCCGGGGTGGCACCCCCCTCAGGCCAGCAGGCCCGACTTCTGCCACAGCTTGCGGCTCACCCCGTTCATCACGCCGATGTCGTCGAAGAAGTCGGTGAGCCGCTTGGCTCCCGACTGCATGACCTCCCTGCGGTGCCCGCTCGCCTTGACCTGGGCGATCGCCTCGCCGCGGTCGAGGCCCACGTTCTCGTACACCTGCGGGTTGATGAAGCAGACGGAGAACACCCGGGCCGCCTCGCCCGATGTCAGCCGGGTCAGCTGCCGCTCCCAGCGCGGGGCGGTGACCATCTGGCGGCGGAGCTCCTCGCGGGCGTAGCGGACGTGCCGGGCCTCCTCGACGACGTGGATGCGGGTGACCCCGCGCACCAGGGTCTGGACGCGCTCGTCCGGGAAGGTCAGCCGCTGCATCCAGTCGAGGATCTCCTCGCCGAGCAGGGTCGCGGCGAACGAACCCGGGGTGGTGGAGATGGTCTTCAGGACCCGGGCCGCGTTGTGGTAGCCGCGCGGGACCGGGTACGAGGGGGCCTGGCCCCACTGGATCATCTTGCCGAACATCATCGAGTGACGGCACTCGTCGGCTATCTCGGTGAGCGCGTACCGCACGTGGTTGCTGGTCACCGGCTTGTCGTAGATGTGCCGGACCAGCAGCTGCATCAGGATGATCTCGAACCAGATGCCCAGCGAGGCGAGCGAAGCGGCCTCGTGCCGGGCGAGGTCCATCCGCTGCTCCTCGGACATCTTCCGCCAGAGCGGGGTGTCGTAGAGGGAGACCAGCTCGGGCGGCCAGAACCACTTGCCGTCCTCGATCGCCGAGCTCCAGTCGATCTCGGTCTCGGGGTCGAAGGAGTGCTTGGCCGAGGATTCGAGCAGGCGCTCGGCGATCTGCTCGCGGTCCCGGAGCGGGCCGAGCGCGTCGCGGAGGACCTGGACGTCGTGTTCGCTCACTGTCGTCATGACTGGGGTACCTCGCACGTGGGTTACCTGGGGTCACCTCTTATTGGACTGCTTGTCAGCAAGGCCGTCAATCCCCCCGGTCCTACTTGTCGTCCGTCTCTCCCATGTCGTGCGTCACGTCAACTGCACCGCTGTGATGCCCTGTTGCGCGGCGGGCGGCCGGGGCTCGCGTGACGGGGAGGTCGCTCCACCTCTGCCATCGCCGGCGGAGTGGTCGGCGCCGCCACCGGCAGCGGCCGGGTTCCCGGCGAACGGCTGCGGAAGCGGCAGCCGTTGGCGGGCTTCCCGCAGTCCTCAGGCCGGTCCGCCGCTGGGCGAGGGCCTGTCACTCGGGCGGCGTAGCGTGGACGCATGACCACGCCACCCCCGCCGCCCGGCCCCTTCGGCCCTCCCGTACCCCCGTCCCAGCCGTCGCCGCAGGGCCTTCCGCACCCCGGTGCCGCCCAGCAGCCCGGCGCGTACCCGCAGCAGCCGGGGTACGGGTACCCGGGCGCCCCGCAGCAGCCGCACCCGGGGTACGGCTATCCGGGACCTCCGCAGCAACCGGTCCACGGCTACCCGAACGGGCCCCAGCAGCAAGCGGGTTGGGGTGACCCCGGGATACCGGGGCAGTCGATGGTGCCGGGTTGGCCGCCGGAGCCGCCGCGGAAGAAGCCGGTCAAGCTGATCGTCGGCATCGTCGTCGGCGCCCTGGTGGTGGCCGGGGGCGTCGTCTTCGGCGTCTCACACCTCATCGACAAGGGCACCGACGCCGTCTACCCGGAGGCCAAGAACAAGCTGGTGGTGCAGAAGACCCTGCTGGACGGCGAGTTCACCCTGTCCCAGGACAGGTCCGCAACCGAGGGCAAGGACATCGAGGACACCCCGGACCTCAGCATCCGCGATGCCAAGGCCGTTGTCGTCCAGTACGACTCCGAGGGCGGGAACGTCCTCATCGTCTCCGGGATGTACGGCCGCATCGCCGACCCCGAGTTCACCCGCGACTCCATCATGAAGGGGGCCGGAGGGACCAGTACGGGGAGCACCGTCGTGGTGCCGGCCCAGGAGTTCACCCCCGACGGCTACGACGTCACGATCGCGTGCCAGGTGCAGCAGACGGGCACCGGCGGCGACAAGGGGGTCATCCCCACGTGCGCCTGGGGCGACGACAACACCGGGGCGATGGTCGCGATCCTGCGGATGGAGGACGCTCTGGGGGACGCCCAGGACGTGGATCTGGAGAAGGCGGCGGAGGAGACGGCGAAGGTGCGCGAGGAGATGCTGAAGCCGATCGGCTGATCCCTGGGCCGTGAGCCGTGAGCCGTGAGCCGTGAGCCGTGGCGCCCGGCCGTCGGTGCCCGGTCCAGCCCTGCCGCCGGGTGGCCGGGGCGCGTGTCGTGCCACTGGTCAGGGGATCGCCGGGCCCATCCGGGGGAGCGCCCCCTCCGCCGCACGGACCGCCGCGAGCAGCCACGCGTCCGCGCCCCGGTCGGCCACCCACTGGAGGCCGACCGGGCAGCCGTCTCCCGTGAACCCGGCCGGAACGCTCGCCGCCGGATGTCCGCTCAGGTTGAATGCCCAGGTCAGCGCGGTCGAGTAGACCTCGCCCGGCCCCTCGTGCCCGTGCGGCCGGTTGGGGGTGGTGGGCGTCAGGAGCAGGGGCGTACGGGAGAACAAGCCGTCCAGAACCAGGTCGTTGGCACGCCGTGTTGCCGGCGCCCCGGGGTCGGGCGTGCCGCCCCGGACGGCCAGCCAGGCGCGGGCCGGGTCCCGCAGCGCGCAGCCGTCGGGCACCAGGGTCACCACGCCCGCCGCCACCAGCCGGTCCACGGCCGTCCGCACCACCTCGGCCACCTCCGGATCGACGTCCGCGAAGCCCAGGTCGATGCTGAGCACGGCGGGTACGGGGAGCCGCACCGTCACGGGGACGTACCCGTCCAGTACATGGCGCAGATACGGTTCCGCGGCGGTCGCTGACCGGGCCAGTACCCCGGCCGACGCGAGCCCCGTCCGGTCGGGCGAGGGCAGCAGCCCGTTCGTCGTCTTCAGCCCGAACACCCCGCACCACGCGGCCGGCAGCCGCACCGACCCGGCACCGTCGCTCCCCGTCGCGAGCGGGACCATCCCCGCCGCGACCGCCACCGCCGACCCGGCCGACGAGCCGCCCGGAGTGCGGTCCGCCCGCCAGGGGTTGCGGGTACGGCCGTGCGCGCCCTGCCCCCACGTCTGCCAGTACGTGCCGGGACCCGGCACCGCCGTCGAGCCGACCGGCACCCCGCCCGCCCCGATCAGCCGCCGCGCCGCGTAGGAGCGGAGCCCGGCCGGACCCTTCACCGCGAACGGCAGCCCGCCCAGCGGCAGCCGGGCCGCAGCCGGTTCCCGGGCGAGCGCCTCGTGATGCCACACCTCGGTGAAAGCGCCGAGCCACGGGTCGAGCGCGTCGATCCGCCCCAACGCCCGTGCCACCGCTCCGGTCCCGCCCACCGCACCAGTGTCACAGGCGCCGCCGACAGGGGGGACCGGTCGCCGGAGTCACTCCTGCGGGAGTGCCGCCTCCATCACCGCCCGCGCGATCGGTGCCGCGCTGCCGCCGCCGCTGATGTCCGCGCGGTCCGCCGCCGCGTCCTCCACCACCACGGCGACCGCCACCTCGGGCCGCGCCGAACCGGCCGACTGCGCCCAGGAGATGAACCAGGCGTAGGGCGCCCCCGTGTTGTCCACCCCGTGCTGCGCCGTACCCGTCTTGCCGCCGACCGTGACGCCGTCGATCGCCGCGTTGGTCCCGGTGCCGTTCTCCACGACGTCGACCATCATCCGCCGCAGTCGGCCGGCGGTGGACGGACTCATTGCCTGCCGGTAGGAGCGGGTGGAGGTCTGCGACACCGTGTCGCCGTCGTGCCGGGTCGTACGGTCCACCAGCCGCGGGTGGGTGATCTCGCCGTCGTTCGCCACGGCGGCGGCGACCATCGCCATCTGGAGCGGGGTGGCCGTCGTGTCGAACTGCCCGATCGAGGACTGTGCCAGCTGGTCGTCGCTCATCTCCGTGTCGAAGTTGCTCATCGCCACGCCCGAGGGAATCCGCAGCCCCCCGTCGTTGAAGCCGAATTTCCCGGCCGCCTCCACCATCCCGTCCAGACCCACCTCCACCCCGAGATGCGCCATCACGGTGTTGCAGGAGACCCGGATCGCCTCCGCCAGCGACGCCTTCTCGCAGCCGCTCGACTCGTTGGGCAGCACGGTGGACGTGCCCGGGAGGATGTACGGGGACGGAGTGTCGGTCTCCTCGTCGGGGTCGTCCACCACCCCGGCGTCCAGCGCCGCCGCGGCCGTCACGATCTTGAAGGCCGAGCCGGGCGGATAGGTCTGCCGGATGGCCCGGTTGAGCATCGGCCGACTCTCCGAGGTGTTGAGCCGTGTCCACGCGTCGGTCACCGCCGATCCGGTTCCGGAGAGCAGCTCGGGGTCGTACGAGGGCGAGGAGACCAGGGCCAGGATCTTCCCGGTCGACGGTTCCACCGCGGCCACCGCGCCCTTGCGCCCGGCGAGGCCCTCGTACGCGGCGTGCTGCACCGCGTCCCTGATGGTGGTGACCACGTCACCGCCGGGCTGCCGGCCGTGCGTGAGGTCGTTCCAGAGCGGCAGGGGGGCGAGCAGCGAGCTGGTCCCGGACAGGATGCCGTCCTCGGCGTTCTCGATCAGAGTCGTGCCGTAGGTCTGCGAGGCGTAGCCGGTGACGGGCGCGTACAACGGGCCGTGGCGGTAGGTGCGTTCCCAGGCGAGCTGCTCGCCGGTGTCCTTGGATCCGGTGACGGTGGCCGTCGCCTCACCGCTGCCGGTGTGCACCAGGATGTTGCCGCGCGGCTGGTCGTAACGGGCGATCGTGTTGCGGCGGTTGGCGGAGTTGCCGGTCAGCTCGTCGGCCTCGAAGACCTGCACGCGCGCCGCGTTCACCAGCAGCGCCGCCAGCAGCAGCAGGCAGAACGCGGCGGCCCGCCGGATGTACCGGATCACTGCTCGTCCTCCACGATCGGGGCGATGGCGCCGGTCTCCGGACCACCCGGGCGGGGAGTGCGGGCCTGGTCGCTGAGCCGGATCAGCAGCGCCACGATGATCCAGTTGGTGACGACGGAGGAACCGCCCTGCGCCAGGAACGGCATGGCCATGCCCGTCAACGGGATCAGCCCCATCACCCCGCCGGCGATCACGAAGACCTGGAGCGCCAGGATCGAGGCGAGCCCGACGGCGAGCAACTGCCCGAACGGATCGCGCAGCGCCAGCCCCGCCCGGTAACCGCGCGCCACCATCAGCGCGTACAGCAGGAAGACGGCGGTCAGCCCGGCCAGGCCCAGCTCCTCGCCGGCCGTCGCCAGGATGAAGTCCGACTTCGCCGCGAAGCCGATCAGGACGGAGTGCCCGAGCCCCAGGCCCGTACCGAGCATCCCGCCCTCGGCGAACGCGAAGAGCGACTGCGCCAGCTGGCTCGGTCCCTGCCCCGCGTCGATGGTGGCGAAGGGGTCCAGCCAGTCCTGCACCCGGCTGTGCACATGCGGTTCGAACGAACCGACGACGAAGGCCCCGACCGCCGCGAGCAGCAGCCCGACCGCGATCCAGCCGATGCGCCCGGTCGCCACGTACAGCAGGATCACGAAGAGGCCGAAGAAGAGGAGCGAGGTGCCCAGGTCCCGTTCGAGGACGAGGACGCCGACGCTCAGCAGCCAGATCGCCACGATGGGACCGAGCACCCGGCCGGTGGGCAGCTGGAGTTTCCACACCGTGCGGCCCGAGTACGCGAGGGCGTTGCGGTTGGCCGCGAGGTACGCCGCGAAGAACACCGCCAGCAGGATCTTCGCGAACTCGCCCGGCTGGAACGAGAACCCGCCGGCCCTGATCCAGATGCGGGCACCGTTCACGGCCGGGAAGAAGATCGGCACGATCATCAGCACCAGCGCGGTCGCGACCGACAGATAGGCGTACCGCTGGAGCACCCGGTGGTCGCGGAGCAGGAGCACCACCACGATGAAGAGCGCCACCCCCAGCGTCGACCAGATGAGTTGGGTGGGCGCCGCCTCGTCCGAGGGCGTCTCCAGGTCGAGCCGGTAGATCAGCACCAGGCCCAGCCCGTTGAGCAGCACGGCGATGGGGAGCAGCAGCGGATCGGCGTACGGGGCGCGGAAGCGGACCGCGAGGTGGGCGAGGAGCGCCAGCAGCCCGAGCCCCCCGCCGTAGCGGGCGACGTCGGGCGGCACCGCGTCGTCGTGGGCGAGGCCGACCGCCGCGTAACCGTAGACGGAGATGAGGACGGCGCCGACCAGGAGGGAGAGCTCCACGCCGCGCCGTCTGGGCAGCCGGAGCGGGGGCGGGGGAGAGTCCACCGTCGGAGCGGTCATGCCAGGAACGTAGCAAGTACGGGAGGTTATTTCCCTTATGTCATAGTGCGGCGGTCGCGCGGATGTCCAGGCCCGTGCCGGCTCCCGGGGGGACGCGCCACCACCCGGGAGCTCGCGGGGCGAGCGGCCCGGGTGGTGGTGTCGGCCGTGGTGGGTCCCGAGGCGTCAAGAGCGGGGCTGAGGCGTCAGGGGTGGTGCGGAGGCATCAGGGGTGATGCCGGGGCGTCACTCTGCGGTGCCGAGGTGTCAGCACCACTCGGGGGCGGCGCCGATGTTCTCGATGTAGCGCGCCGAGCCCCACGCCCAGGTGCCGTCGGTCAGCAGGTACCAGCGGTCGTTGCCGTCCACGCTGTCGCCCCGGGTCTTGCAGAAGATGTCGACGACCGTGCCGTACGGCACCTCGCCCACGACGCGGCTGCTGCGGGTCGGGCGGTCGCGGAGCAGCAGGCTCGGCCGCGCGACGACCCGCCCCCGGTACGCGGCCCGGGCCGCGTCCGGCTCCGCCTGGGGCTCGGTGGCGGGCTTCCCGTGGGTGGCGGGCCCCACCTGGGGCTCCACGGACGGCCTTCCGTGGTCGGCCGGGTGCCCGTGGTCGGGCGCCGGGTCGGCGGCGGCGATGACGTGGTGGTGGGGGTGGTCCACGGGCTGCGGGAGGGGACCGGCGAAGGTGGGCGCGGCGGCCGTCAGTGCGGCGAGGACGCCGGCGGCGACTCCGAGACCGATGCGGCGGAGGGACGGAGAGGACATGCTGTCTCCAGAGAACGTGGGCGAGGTGCGGGCCGCGACCGGTGGGGCCGCTCCCCGCACGCTAGGTTCGCCACGTTCCGTGTGCCTAGGCTCGCTCTGGGTGGTGTACGCGGACGGGGGACGCCCGATGGGCCGTCCGGGTGTACCCGCCCGTCCGCCCGCTCCCGTCGGCCCTCGGGCTCGACGCACCCGCCGTCCGGTGCGCCGCAGGGCCGGTGACGGCGCCTCCGCCGGGGTTCCGCGCCGGACGCGCGGCGCCCCGGTGGCGTGCGCGCCTCAGCTGTTGTACGGGTTCTGGCCCTGGGCGTGACCCTGCTGCGGCGCCTGGGCGGGGTGGCCCGGCTGACCGGCCTGGCCGAAGGGGTTGGCGCCGTCCGGGCCCGCCGCGTGCTGGGCCAGCAGGGCTTCCGCCTGCTCCTTGGCTATCTTCTGCTCCCCGCCGCAGAAGGTGCACTGCGTCGCGTACTTGACGGAGATCGGGAAGAGCGGGACGAAGAACAGGGTGAACTTGGTGACCCGCTTGCGGAGGGTGTGTGCGGCGGGGTTTCCGCACCAGCCGCACACCATCGTCAGGACGGCCAGCTGATAGAGGTAGCCCCGCGTACCGAAAATGATCATTTCGTGCCTCTCCTTGTTGCCTTCTGTACGGGGCCGCCGCGGGCCCGACGGCCCCGCCTCCCCGCTCTGCGGCGTACCGGCCGATCCGGCACCCCTGATGGTCCGCCCGCTCCACAACCGGTGTGCGCCCGGCTCAGCCCCGGTCGTCTCCGTCGCGCAACGCCTGCCGGCACAGCGTCAGCAGGCTTTCGTCCGCGGCGATGTCGGTGGTGCCGAATCCGGCGTCCCGGGCGTTGTGACGGCGTACGGAGGACAGCTCCGCGCGCAGGGCGTGCGCCGCCCCGGACCCTGCCGCAGCCGCCCCCGTCCGCGCCAGAGTGTCCGCCACCCGGACGCGGACGTGCGCGTTCTCCGTCCACGCGGCCAGCAGGACCGGCCACGTTTCGGTGAACCGACCCGAAACCTCGCACAGTGCGAGCGCCGCGTCCACCCGTACCCAGAGATCGTCGTGGTGGAGCAGTGCCCGCAGCCGGGGACCGGCCGCAGCGGCCCGGGTGCCGAGCCGGCCCACCACACCCGCCGCCGCGCGTATGCCGAGGGGCTCCTCCGCCGTCAGCGCCTCGATCAGCACCGGCAGGACCGCGTCGACGTCGCCGGAGACCGAGTAGAGCGCGTCCGCCGCTTCGATCGCCCCGCGCGTCCGCGAACGGTGCATCAGCGCCTCCAGCTCCCCGACCGCGCCACGCGCCCCCGGCCCGAAGGCGCCGAGGGTCCGCAGCGCCGAGGAGCGCAGATACGGTGCGGAGGCCTCCGGCACGCCCCGTAGGATGCGCAGCACCTCGGGCATCGCCTCGTCCGCCCGCAACGAGGCGAGGGCGTCCATCAGCGGGGCCGCGCCGCCGTTCGCGGACGGCTCCAGAGGGACTTCCGCCAGTCTGTGGCGCACTGCCCCGGCCAGCGGCGACGCGGCCGGTCCGAGCGCGGCAACGGCGTGTCCGAGATCCCACGGCACACCGGGCCGCTCCAGAACGGAGCGCAGCACCGGCAGCGCCCGGGGGTCGCCGATGTTGGCCAGCGCCCGCAGCGCCGGGTCGAGGCTCGTCCGTCCGTCCTCCCACTGCCGGACCCAGGTCTCGGAGGTGACCGCCACCCGCGCCGCCAGCGTGTCCACGGCCGGTGCGGCCAGCAGGCGGATCTCCGCCAGCAGATGCGCGGCGGCGTCGCGGAGCCGGGGATCGGGCTCGGCGAGCTGTTCCCCCACCAGCCGGACCACCTCGTCGTACGGTCCCCGCCACACCCGGATCAGCCCGCCGCTCATCCGGACCGCGTCCAGCCGCTGACCGTCGTCCGGGCTGCACAACTGGTCGGCCAGGAGCGCCACCCGGTCCTCCACCCGGTCGCCGAGCGCCCCGTGCAGGGTGCGCAGCAGATCGGCCGCCCAGGGGGTGCTCCGCCCGGCCTCCTCCGCCGCCTGCATGGCGCGCAACTGGCCGATCAGCGTCGGCGACTGCGCGGCCTCCCGGGAGGCCGCCACCGCGGCGGCGCGGGTGGCCGTGCCGGACGGCGGGTGCGTGGCGCGCAGGGCGCGCAGCAGATCCGCGACTCTGGGCACGATGTCGACGGGCAGCGCGGCGGGCGCGCACCGCGCCAACTGTGCGAGCGCCGCGAGCCGGAGGCCCGGCGCGTACTCCTGCATCGCGAGCCGGCTCAGCCAGTGGGCCGCCGTGTCGGCCACCGTCTCGTGGCGCAGGGCAAGCCGCCCCGCCGCTTCCACCAGGGCGAGCCGGACCTCTTCGTCCGGCTCCACCGGCAGCCGCTTCCGCAGCAGGGCCAGGACGCGCGGCGGTTCGGCGTGGAGGGTGGCGAGCGCCAGTGGAGCCGTGAGCCGTACCCCGCGATCGGCGTCGGCGAGCAGCCCGACGAAGACTTCGGCACCGGCGCAGACGGCCGCGGCGGCCATGGCGTAGTTGGCGGCGCCCTCGATCTCGTCCTCGTCGAGCTCCTCTTCGTCGTCCTCGTCCAGTTCGATGCCGCCGATGCTCGTCAGCAGCTCGACGATGCTGCCGCGTTCCGCCACCGAAGGATCGGCGACCAGCTCGAAGAGGAACGGGATGCACGCGAGCGTGCAGGCGTACACGTCGCCCTGGTGGTGGACGGCGCCGTACATCCCGTCCAGCGCGCGTTCCCGTTGCACAGGGTCTGCGGAGGCCAGCCCCGTCAGCAGCGCCGGAACGTCGTCGGCCGGCCCGTAGGCATGCTCCATCGAGGCCCAGTCCACCTCGTCGATCCCCGCGAACACTCCGGCCATCCCCTCCGCGCCGACGACGCTCAACCGCTGCGACGGCACGTGACCGGAGTTGGTTCCCCGAACACCCGCGCCGCCCTCGCAGGGAGTCTGCCCCAGGTCCGCGGTGACCCGCCCGCGGGACGGGGCTTTCCCGCCGCGGTACCCCGAGGCAGTGGAAGACCTGTGGGACGGGTGGTCCCGGAGACGGCCCGTGGGGGCGGCCGGGAGGCGCCGGTGAGCGCGTGGCCGGCCGGGCGGGCACGCCGTCACGCGCCGGAGTGGCGTCCGCGTCGGGTGGCCGGCAGCGGACGGGCCCGGTTCGGGTTGATGAGTGGCCCGAGCAGATCTCCGTACCGCTCCAGCCGCGCGGCCATGTCGCCCGCGAGGAACACCAGCTCGTCCGGGGTACGGCACCCGTCGATCTCCTCCCAGGTGACGGGAGCGGAGACGGCCGGTTCGGGCCGGGCGCGGAGCGTGTAGGGGGTGGCGGTGGTCTTGGCGGCGGCGTTCTGGCTGAAATCGACGAACACCTTCCCCGGGCGCAGGTCCCGCCTCATCCGGTGGACGACCAGATCCGGCAGCGCCGCCTCCGCCTCGACCGCGAGCTTCTTCGCGTACGCCGTCACCTTGTCGGAGGGGGTCGGCTCCAGGGGGACGAGCAGGTGCAGGCCCTTGGAGCCGGAGGTCTTCCCGTACGCGAGCAGACCGTCCGCCGCCAGCCGCTCGCGCAGCCACCCGGCGACCGCGCAGCACTCGACCACGCTCGCCGGGGCACCCGGGTCCAGGTCGAAGACCATCCGGTCGGCGACCGCCGGGGTGTCCGCCTGCCACTGCGGGGTGTGGAACTCGACCATGAGGTTGGCCGCCCACATCAGCGAGGCCAGGTCCTGGACCATGACCTGGGCCGCCTCCCGCTCCTCCCGGTGCGGGACGCGCGCCGTACGCACCCAGGCGGGCGTACCGGGCGGCGGGTTCTTGGAGAAGAAGTGCTGGCCCTCCGCGCCGTCCGGATACCGCAGGAAGGAGACCGGCCGGTTGTACAGATGGGCGAGCAGGGCACCCGCGACCGTGGCGGCGTAGTAGTGGAGCACCTCGCCCTTGGTCGTACCGGTGGCCGGGTACACCACCTTGTCCAGGTTGCTGAGGGCCAGCCGCCGCCCCTCCACCTCCGTGATCGGCGTCATACGATAAGAATCACACGAATCGCCTGAAATGTGCTCAATGGTCCGCGGTCCGCACCGTCCCGCCGGAAGCGCGGGTGGCACCGGAGCACCGAAGCACGGTCCTCGGAAGGAGTGGCGAGTGAGTTCCATGAGGTCCATCTGGAACGGCGCGATCTCGTTCGGGCTGGTCAGCATCCCGGTGAAACTGATCAACGCCACCGAGAACCACTCCGTCTCCTTCCGCCAGGTCCACCTCACCGACGGAGGCCGCATCCGCTACCGCAAGGTCTGCGAGGTCGACGAGGAGGAGGTGACCTCCGCCGAGACCGGCAAGGCGTACGAGGACGCGGACGGCACCCTCGTGCCGATCACCGACGAGGACCTCGCCTCGCTCCCGCTCCCCACGAACAAGACGATCGAGATCCTCGGCTTCGTGCCGGCCTCCCGGATCGACCCGCTCCAGATGGAAACCGCCTACTACCTCTCGGCGAACGGGGGCCCGGCGGCGAAGCCGTACACCCTGCTGCGCGAGGCGCTGAAGCGCAGCGAGAAGGTGGCGGTCGCCAAGTTCGCGCTGCGCGGGCGCGAACGGCTCGGGATGCTGCGGGTGGCCGAGGACGTGATCGTGATGCACGGGCTCCTCTGGCCGGACGAACTCAGGTCGCCCGAGGACGTCGTACCGGAGACTGGAACCACAGTGCGCGACGCCGAACTCGACCTGGCCGACGCCCTGATGGACACCCTCGGCGGGGTGGACCTGGACACGCTCCACGACGACTACCGCGAGGCGGTGGAGGAGCTGGTCGCCGCGAAGGCCGCCGGGGAACCGCTGGAACCCGCCCGGGAAGCGGACACGGGGGGCAAGGTCATCGACCTGGTCGCCGCGCTGGAGAGGAGCGTCCGCGCGGCGAAGGAGGCGCGGGGAGACGGCGGGGACGGGGACGGCGGGGACGGGGACGCCGGTGGTGCGGACGCCGGCAAGGAGGCCGATGTCCACCACATCGGGCGGTCCGCGCGCCGCACGCCGACCGGCAAGACGGTCTCCCGCTCGGCAGGCCAGGACTCCGGGAAGCCGCGGCCCAAGGGGAGCGGTGCGAAGAAGTCCACCAGCAGGGCGGAGCCGGAGGGCGGCCGGGCCGGAAGCGGGAGCGCGGCCGCGACGAAGACGACTGCGAAGAAGACGCCCGCGAAGAAGACGCCCGCGAAGAAGGCGACTGCGAAGAAGACGCCCGCGAAGAAGGCGACTGTGGGAAAGACGGCCGCCGAGAAGGCCGCCAAACCAGCGGCGAAGAAGGCCACCGCGCAGAAGACAGCGACCAAGTCCGCGACCAAGTCCGCGAACACGTCCCCGACGAAGAAGACGGCGACGGCGGGAAAGAGCGCCTCGGGCGGGCGGCCCTCACGCTCGTCCGCCTGAATCCGCCTGAGTCCGCCTGCCCGCCTGAGCGCGCAGCAACGGCCCCGATGGGGTGGCCCGCCCTGCCGCACCTTCGTACGGCGGGGCGGGGCCGTGGTGCGTCAGGCGATGTCCTCCGGGTCGATCGAGGGGAGGTCCAGCGAGGGCAAGTCGAGGCCGTACGGGTCGTCCTGCTCGACGACGTAGGTGCACGAGGTGTAGGTGTACCCGGGCTCGATCTTCGAACCGTCCGAGTAGCTGTCCACGGTCGAACTGGCCCCGGTCCCGTGCTTGTACAGGAAGTGGTAGTTGCCGGCGGGCAGCCGCAGCCGGGCCTTCGGGTAGCTCTTCCCGCTCGCCTTGCACGCCTGCCGGGACCCGGCGGTCGCGCTGCTGTACCGCTCGCAGTTCCCGCAGGCCTTCAGAGTGACGGTTCCGGTGACCGGGCCGGTGTAGAGCACCTCGACCCCGTTGGGGGCGTCGTTGCTGATGACCAGCTCCATCGTGGCCCCGCCCGGCCGCTTCGCCGGAGGCAGGTGGTCCCCGGCGGCGGGGCGGTCCTCGGCGATCTCGGAGGCTATCGAGATGTTCCGCGCCTGCCCACGCCGCTTGTCGTTCTTGTACGTGTCGGCGAACCCGGTCAGCGTGGAGCGTGCCTCGCTGAACTTCTTCTCCCGGAACTGGTCGACCCCGCAGGCGTACACCCCGTCCTGGACGCCCCGGTCCGCACGCGCTGCCGCGGCCTCGATGTCGTCCCCGGTCAGCGCGCCGACGGTCCCGCTCATGTTGCGCAGGGTCTCCGTCACCGTGCACGGTTCCTCACCGGCCAGCTTCCCGGTCTCCTCGGCGATCCGGGCGTCGACGGCCGGAGCCATCTTCCGCGCGGCGGCCGAGTCCGGGAACGTCCTCTGCAGCTCGCCCAGCTCGGCGCCGCCCGACGCGAGGTCCGCGCGGTACGTGCCCAGCTCCGAGATTCCGCACGCGTAGAGCGACTCGGCGAGCGGCTCGTCGGGCCAGTGCGCGAGGCTGCCCAGCAGCGCGGCGCCGGCGTCCTCCGGCAGGGTGCGCAGATAGCGCAGCGGCTCCAGCGCCACGCAGAACTCCTTCTTGGCGTACGGGGCGGAGACCGCCTCGTAGTAGGACTTCAGCCGGTCCGGCACCTGCTTGCCCGCGCGAGAGTCCGAGTGCTTCTCGCCGAGGTCGCGGTAGACGGCGAACGCCTTCGCGTACCCCGCCTTCGCCGTGGTGAAGGACTGTCCGGACGCCGTGGCGACCGCCTGGTCGGCGGTCTTCAGCCGGTCGAGCAGCACCTTCTGGACGGCCTCGTCGCGCGCGGAGCCGTAGAGCGCCACGCCGCCCACCGGGACGGCCAGCAGCACCAGTCCGAGCACGGCGGCCACCACCGGACGCCAGGAGCCGGCGACCGCCGTGCGCCGCGCGATCCTGGCCGCGTCGGCGGCGGCCACCACGAGCACCACGACGTACCCGACGAGGAGCCCGCCGGAGACCCCGTCGGGCTCGGCGGGCAGGACCGTGAACAGCAGCAGCCCGGTCGCCGCGAGGCAGAGGACGGCGCGGAGCGGACGGCGGACGAGGAGATGGCCGAGCCCGAGACCGCTGAGATTGAGCAGCCCCGCCGCGGCGGCGCGCAGCCCGGCACCCGGCGGCGGCGGGCCGACGGGAGCGGCGGGCGGCGGCTGCGCGGCGAACGGCGGCAGAGGAGGCTCGGGGGGAGGCGGGGGCGGCGGCACGACCGGCGGCCCCGGCGGGCGCGGCGGCAGCGGTGCGTCCACGGGCCCGCCCGGCCCGGCCATGACGCCCGGGCCGGAGCCCGAGGCGGCCGTCCAGCCGGGACCCGGTCCTGACTCCGGCCCAGGTCTCGGTCCCGGCGCCGATCCCGGCTCCTGGGTGCCGTCGTGCGGGTGCGCGCGTCCCTCGTCCGACTCCATACGGTCCCCCCACCGTCGAGCCATTTCTCAGTCACCCCCTCTCTTCCCTCATCCCACCTCATCCACGCATGAACCGGACGGTTCCTCATGGCCGGATGCCATCCGTCCCCTGCGGGAGGCGCGCAGGGCCGGATGCCCCGTCACTCGCGAGGTGGATGTCGCCGGGCGGAGCGCGTGAGCCGTTCGGCGAGAGCTTCGACGAGGGGGCGGAGCTCCTCCGGGCGTTCGATGACGAAGGGCCGGTCCAGCGAGGCGAGTACGGCAGGCAGCCAGTCGAGCCGGTCCACCCGCAGCTCGACGCGGAACCAGCGCTCGGCCGACGGATCCGAGCCGTCCGGCGACGTCAGTTCCTCCACGATCGCCACCCCGGCAGGGAGCCGGGTGCGGATGTGCGCGGCCGTGCCCTGAATCCGCAGGGTCACCTCGTGCCGGTACGGGGCCGTGGCGAGCCCTGTCAGAACGCGCTCGGCCGGGTCGGGCGCGGCGGGTGGTTCGAACGAGCCGGGCAGCGTCCTCACCCCGGTGATGCGATCCAACCGGAACGTCCGGTCCTGGCCGGACGCGAGATCCACGGCCGTCATGTACCACCGGCCCGAGTGGGCGACGAGCCCGTGCGGGTGCAGGGTCCGTTCGCTGCGCCGGCCGTCGGCGGCGGTGTACCGGATCGAGACCGGCCGGTGATGGTTCACCGCGTCGGCGATCGGGAGCAGAACCCCGGATTCCGGGGCGACCGTCTCGCCGGGCGGGGCCGTGAAGGCGAGGGATCCGAGCACGGCGTCGAGGGTGAGGCGCAGCCGCTCGGGCAGCACGCGCCGGATCTTGGCCGCCGCTGTCTCGCCCGCCGTTCCGGTGGCCGTGGTCAGGCCTGCTCGTCGGCCCGCGAGCAGACCGAGCAGCACGGCGAGCGCTTCGTCGTCGCTCAGCATGAGCGGAGGCATGCGGTAGCCGGGGGCGAGCCGGTAGCCGCCGTGGCGGCCGCGTACCGACTCGACCGGCACGTCGAGGTCGAGGAGGTGGCCGGCGTAGCGCCGCACGGTGCGTTCGTCGACGCCGAGCCGGTCGGCGAGTTCGGGCACGGTACGGATGCCGCCCGACTGGAGGAGTTCGAGCAGCGCGAGCACGCGGGCGACGGGGCGAGGCATGCCCAGAAGTTTCCCGCACATACCGGGCGGATACCGCCCGGTATTTTCTCTAGCGTGGGGTCAGAAGCACCGACCCGCACCGACCCCGCCAGGAGAGATCCCAGTGAACTTCGTCTCCGTCCGCATCATCACGGGCGACGTCGCCCGCCTCGTCGCCTTCTACGAGCGTGTCACCGGCGCGTCCGCCACCTGGTTCACCGAGGACTTCGCCGAACTCAGGACCGCCTCGACCACCCTCGCGATCGGCAGCACCCGTACCGTCGCCCTGTTCGCGCCGGGCTCCGCCCGGCCGGCCGACAACCACAGCGTCATCCTCGAGTTCCTCGTCGACGACGTGGACAGCGTGCACAAGAGCCTGACCGGCTTCGTGGAGGACTTCGTCAACGGGCCCACCACGATGCCCTGGGGGAATCGCTCGCTCATCTTCCGCGACCCCGACGGCAACCTCGTCAACTTCTTCACCCCGGTCACCCCGGCCGCCGTCGAGAAGTTCGCTCGCTGAGGGGCCCGCCCGCGCGGCGCCCGGCTTTTTCCCGGGCGCGCAGCGGGCCGAGCGGGTAACGTCCTGGGTGCCGCGACTGGCGTGCGCCCCCAGGGGCGTTGCGTGGAACCGACCACGAGGGAGCGGCGCGCTCCGGCCTGCCGGAGGACCACCGCCGGAGGGCCGTCCGCCTGGGCATCCGGGTCCATGCCGCTCGACGCGGCCGACCCGGGAGAGTCTCATGACCGCCCCCGCACACGCCCCTGCACCCGGTTCCGCCTGCGCTGCCGCAGCGCTCGGCGCCACCCGCCCCGCGCTCGCCGCCGCCGATCCCGTACTCGCCGGGCTGATCGAGGCGGAGGAGCGGCTCCAGGCCGACACCCTGCGGCTGATCCCCAGCGAGAACTACGTCTCGGCCGCCGTACTGGAGGCTTCCGGCACCGTTCTCCAGAACAAGTACTCCGAGGGTTATCCCGGACGCCGCTACTACGAGGGCCAGCAGGTCATCGACCAGGTCGAGACCCTGGCCGTGGAGCGCGCCAAGGCCGTCTTCTCCATGGAGCACGCCAATGTGCAGCCGTACTCGGGTTCCCCCGCCAACCTAGCCGTCTACCTGGCGTTCTGCGCACCCGGCGACACCGTGCTCGGCATGGGCCTGCCGATGGGCGGCCACCTCACCCACGGCTGGGGGGTCTCCGCCACGGGCACCTGGTTCCGCGGGGTGCGGTACGGCGTCCGCCGCGACACCGGGCGGGTCGACCTGGACGAGGTGCGCGACCTGGCCCTCGCCGAACGCCCGAAGGTGATCTTCTGCGGCGGTACGGCCGTGCCCCGCACCATCGACTTCGCGGGCTTCGCCGACATCGCCCGCGAGACCGGTGCCGTGCTGGTCGCCGACATCGCCCACATCGCCGGACTGATCGCCGGTGGTGCGCACCCCTCGCCGGCCCGGTACGCCGACGTCGTCTCCACCACCACGCACAAGACGCTGCGCGGACCGCGCGGTGCGATGCTGCTGAGCACGGCCGAGCACGCGCGCGCCCTCGACCGGGCGGTCTTCCCGGGGCTCCAGGGCGGTCCGCACAACCAGACCACCGCCGCGATCGCGGTCGCGCTCGGCGAGGCCGCTCGCCCCGACTTCTCCGACTACGCCCACCAAGTGGTCGCCAACGCCCGGCTCCTCGGCGAGGAACTGGCCGGGCGGGGCTTCGACCTGATCTCCGGCGGCACCGACAACCACCTCCTCCTGATCGACCTCACCGGCAAGGACGTGCCGGGCAAGGTCGCGGCCAAGGCCCTGGACCGGGCGGGCATCGTGGTGAACCACAACTCCGTGCCGTACGACACCCGCAAGCCCTTCGACCCGTCCGGCATCCGCATCGGCACCCCCGCCCTCACCACGCGCTCCATCCCCGCCTCCGCCATGGCGGACGTGGCGGCCTGGATCGACACCGTGGTCGACGCGGCCCGCACCGGCGACGAGACCGTCGTCGCCCGGGTCCGGTCCGAGGTCAAGGAGTTGATGGACGCCCACCCGGCACCGGGCCTGCCGCTCGCCTGACCATCGAGCGCGGAGGCGGTACGGGTTCCCGGGCGCCCCGTACCGCCTCCGTGGCACCTGCCGGAAAAATCGGTTCGCCCCTCCGCTTGCCGAAGAACCGTCTCTGCGGCCAATGTCCAGACAGGCACGAGCCGTCCAGGAAAGAGACACACCATGCACACGAACCACGGCGACGTCATCGTCGCCCCCCGCACCCCCTCCGAGCACGCCGCCGGCCCCGCCGCGCGCTGTCCGTTCCGGCTCGACCCCGCCGGTACGGACATCCAGGGCGAGGCCGCCCGCATCCGGGCCGCTGGATCGGCCACCCGGATCGAACTGCCGGAAGGCGTCCCCGCCTGGGCCGTCGCCGATCCGGCCGTCATCACCCGGCTGCTCACCTCCCCGGCCGTCTCCAAGGACGCCGCCCAGCACTGGCCCGCCTGGATCGACGGCGAGGTCGGGCCCGACTGGTCACTGGCCCTGTGGGTCTCCATACGCAGCATGTTCACGGCGTACGGCCCCGCCCACACCCGCCTGCGCAAGCTCGTCTCCGGTGCCTTCACCGCCCACCGCACCAAGGCCCTGGCCCCCGTCGTCTCCCGGATCGCGGAGGAACTGCTCGACGAGATCGAGGCGTTGCCCGAGGGCGAGCCGGTGGACCTGCGCGCCCGGTACGCCGGACCGCTGCCCGCCCGAGTCATCTGCGAGCTCTTCGGCGTGCCGCTGGCCAGCCGTGACCGGCTCTGCACCCTGTTCGACGCCCTGTTCAGCACGGCGACCCCGGCCGAGGAGGTACGCGCCCACGCCGGGGAACTCTACGGAATCCTCCACGAACTCGTCGCGATCAAGCGCGAGACCCCCGGCGACGACCTCACCAGCGCCCTGATCGCCATCCAGCGCGAGGGACTCGCCTCCGGCGCACCGGACCCCCTGGAGGACCAGGAACTCCTCGACACCCTCGTCCACTTCCTGTCGGCCGGGTACGAGACCACCATCAACCTCATCGACCACGCCGCGCACGCGCTGCTCACCCACCCCGGCCAGCTGGAACTGATCCGCACCGGCAAGGCCGCATGGGCCGACGCGATCGAGGAGACCCTGCGCTGGGAGCCGGCCGCCGCGAACCTCATGCTCCGCTACGCCGTCGAGGACATCGACCTCGGCGACGTGGTCGTCCCGAAGGGCGACGCCCTCGTGATGGCCGTCGCCGGGGCCGGCCGGGACGAGGGCCTGCACGGACCGGGCGCCGACCGGTTCGACCTCACCCGGTCGACCCGCCGCGACCATCTGGCCTTCGGACACGGCGTCCACCACTGCATCGGGGCGCCCCTCGCCCGGATGGAGGGCGTCACGGCCCTCTCCGCGCTCTTCGCCCGGTTCCCCGAACTGACCCTCGCCGTACCGTCGTCGTCCCTGCGCCCCGTCAGGTCCTTCATCTCCAACGGCCACCAGGAGCTCCCCGTCCTGCGGCACGGCCCCACGGCCGCGTAAGGGCCCTCCCGCGGGCCGGGAGGCCCGTGGCGGACGGGGCCCCGCGCGGCCCGTCCGCCACCGGCCCCGGAGAGCGGCTCACGCCTCCCTCACCCCCGTACGGCGACGGACGAGGCCACCCCCTCCACCACGCTCCGGAACGCGACCTTCCCGCGCTGCGTCCCCGTCACCTCCACAGCGATCCTGTCCCCGGCCTTTCCGCCCCGGGGCGGAAAGGCCGGGGGAATCTCGCGTGCGCCGATCCAGCACGGCACGTCGAACTCGACGTACCGGGAGGTGACCATGTCGGTGGAGAGCGGGCACCACGAACGGGTGCCCCTGCCCGCGACCGCGGCGTACGCCGCCTGTTGGCTCGCCTCCATGATCACGAGCCCCGGCACATGGTCGACCGGGTGGTCCATCAACGCCGGGTTCCCCGTGTCGGCGACCAGCACCCAGTGGTTCGGGTGGTCCGAGGCGCCGAGCACCACTTCGTCCGCCGCGCTCCGCCCGACCAGCGTCCTGCCGACGGGCGAGGGCATGACCCCGGGCCGAGCGGAGAGGAACGGACCGCGAAGTCGCCGGTAGACCCGGTCCGAGACCCAGGAGAATCCCGACTCGCTCGTGACGAAGACGGCCCCGTGCTGCTCCAGCGTGATCGCTATGTGGATGCCGCTGCGCCCCGTCCAGGTGCAGACCGCCTCGGCGCGGACCGGCGACCGGTCGGTCCGGCGACGGGGATCGGCGGAGTAGGACATGCCGCTCATCAGGAACTGGTGTGCTGAACTGATCTTGAACTCGGTGTGTGCGAGGCTGAGCCCGATCTGTCGCAGTGTCTGCGCGATCAGCATGTGGTGGTGCACACTGCCGAGTGCGGGTCCGAAGAAGACGTGACGGCCGGCCCAGTCGATGTCGAGCGTGTACGTGTCCTCCGTGAGTCGGTGATAGTCGCGGATCAGCACGTCGTCCGGCTGGACGCGGTGGGCGTCCGCCGGGCGGATCGCGGGCGCGTGGCCAGGTGCGTCGCCGGGTACGCCCGTCGCGGGCGCCCGGACCGGGCTGGTCGTGTCCGCCCCGATTGCCGGGACGGGCGGGGTGTGGTGGACCTTCACGATGTTGTGCATGTGCTCCCCCCAGGGATGAAATGCGCACGTGTGCGGTGGTGTTCGAGCGCGAATGCGGAGCAGGTCGCCAGGTCCTCGAAGAAGTGGACCCCGAGGGTCGACGAGGGCGGGGAGCGCGGCCGGGCACACGGTCGTCGGCGCCGTCTCAACGGGAGGCCGCCGCGAGCAGTGCCATAGAATACGGACCAGCCGGTTTCTTGAGGGGAACGTGCCGGAGACACTGAGCCCCGTCAGGCGCATCGTCAGGAGATCTCGAATGGCACGGCAGGAGCGCGCGATCAGGACGCGCAACGCAGTACTGACAGCCGCCGCAGCGGTCTTCGCGGAGCGCGGCTACGAGGCCGCGACGATCCAGGAGATCCTGGAACGGGCGGCGGTGACGAAGGGCGCGCTCTACTTCCACTTCCCCTCCAAGGAAGACTTGGCACGAGGCGTTCTGGACCACGCGGTGACCGAACCTCCGCCCGAACAACCGCTGAAGCTGCAGTCCTTCGTGGACATGGGGCTGATCCTCGCGCACCGACTGCCGAGAGAGCCACTGTTGAGGGGTGCCGCGCGCATCGCCGCCGACCAGAGCAACCAGCGCTTCTTCGGCAAGCCGTGGCACGACTGGACGCAGCTGACGAGTCAACAGATCGTCGCAGCTCAGGGACAGGGTGAGGTGTTGCCGCACGTCGACCCCGAGCGGACCGCCCAGACGATGGTCGGCTCCTTCACCGGAATCCAGCTGATGTCCCAAGCCGCCACCGAGATGGCCGACTTCGAGGAGCGCATCTCCCTCCTCTACGACCTCGTGCTGCCCAGCATCGCGGTACCCGGTGTCCTCGGCCGGCTCGACACCCGGCCCGAGCGCGGCGCCCGCGCCTTCGCGGAGGCCCGCGCCCGTGCCGAGGACCAGGAGCTCGAGGATTCCGGACAGCCGGGCACCTTCGGCGCCGGCCGGCCGGCGGCCCGTACGGCCTGACCCGGACGCCACCCGGCGGCCGCCACCCGCCGCAGGTTCACCTTCCGCTCTCCGCGCCGCGGTCGGAGGGCGGCCAGACGTACGGGAGATCGTCGGGCACCCCCGGGAAGAGCGGCCGGTAGTGGTCGGGGTCCTTGCGGACGAGTGCGGAGCGGTGGCTCAGGTGGAACCCCTCGTCACCGAGCCAGGGGGGCAGCTCACCCGCCTCCGCGAGACCCTCACCGTCCCGTACCCGTACCCGGGCGCGCCCCCGGAACGCGGCGAGGTCCACCAGCAACGTCGCCGCGCAGGTGTCCGCCCGGCCCGTCTCCGTCCACGCCTCGCAGACGTCGAGCCCGTACCGCACCAGCGCCTCCTCGTACCCGGCCCACATCCGGACGGCGGGATGGTGGCGCCAGCCGTAACCGGGCACGGTGAGCCCGCGCAACACCTGGATCACCTCCACCCGCTGCTTCCCGAGCCGGCGGGCGTCGAGGACACGGGCACTGCGGTGGAAATCCGGGTAGGGCAGAAACGTCTGCATGAAGAGCGTCTACCGCACCCGGAGCTCCGGGGACCCGTCACCGGGGCGTTTCATCCGACTGCGGGGCGACGGGGGCCCTGACCTGGCGACCTGACATCGGCGTCACCCTGACCGCCCAGCCGCACGTGGGCATCCTGGTGCCCCACCTCTCCTGCACCGTCACCGCGAAGAACAACGGCCCGGGAAGCGTCACGTCGGCCACCCTGCCCGGTGGGAAGGCCGCCACGAACCTCTCGGCCGGCTGCACGTCCAGCCCGGGAACGGTGACCTGCACCTACGCCTCCCTGGCCAACGGCGCCTCGGCCACGTCCACGTTCCGCCTGCCCATCGGCATCCTGAACATCGGCCACGTCGCGGTCACCGCCACCCGCACCGCCTCCGCACCCACCGACCCGAACCCGGCCAACGACTCCGCGACAGCGCAATGCACCGTCATCTCCATCATCCTCGCCACCTGCTGAAGACCCGGCTCCTCCCCACCCCCTGAGACACGCGTGACGGGCCGCCGCCGGGCAACCCGACCGGGCGGCGACCCTCGCCGTTCCAGCCTTCCGGACCAGTGCCGGAAGTGGAGCGGGCGACCTGCTTTTCGGCGCGGTCCCCCGTCGGCTCCACAGGATTCGCCCGGGGCGGCCCGGGTACCCGAAGTGGCGGGGCGTCCACGCTCCGGCAACCATGGGCACGTAGAACGGAGAACTCAGATGACCGACCGCAGGCCGGAAGGCCCCGCGTACACCGGCGCCAAGGGAAGCCCGCCGCCGATACCCGCCGACATGCCCGACCAGCAGGTGCAGGAGGGCGAGGACGCCCTGGACGTACCCGCGCCGCCCTGGGTGGAGCGAGCCGACGACGGCGCTGACGGTGTTGACGCCGGCGGCCCCGACGAGGCCGACCCGGACGAGGCAGGCGCGGGCACGCACGCCGCCCGCAACGCCGGCGTACACCCGGAGCACCCCACCCCGGACGAGTCGACGGACTGACGCTCCCGCGCGGCGCCCCGGCCTCTCTCGGCCGTCCGGCCGCCGCAGCCGGGGCCCGGACGTACGAGAAAGGGCCCGACCAGCATTTCTGCTGGTCAGACCCTCTGTCCGGAAGTGCCCCCGGCAGGATTCGAACCTGCGCACCCGGCTCCGGAGGCCGATGCTCTATCCCCTGAGCTACGGGGGCGTATCGCGGTGTTGCTCTGCGACGGGTGAAACACTACCAGCTCCCCAGGGGTGTCCGTGAACGGGTATTTCCGCGGCACTGGGCGATTCGCGTACGCGGAGAGGCGGCCCCCGGGGGCGGAAGTGGGCAAAACCCGGACGCGGCCCCGGGGGCGCACCTACTCTCGAAACGTGTCAGGGGCGTACGGCCGCGTGCTTGTTGTGGACGACAACAAGGTCATCCGGCATCTGATCAGGGTCAACCTGGAGCTTGAGGGCTTCGAGGTCGTGACCGCGGCCGACGGTGTCGAGTGCCTGGACGTCGTGCACCGCGTGCGGCCCGATGTGATCACCCTCGACGTCGTGATGCCCCGGCTCGACGGCCCCCGGACCGCCGCACGGCTGCGTGCGGACCCCCGTACCAGCGCCATTCCGCTCGCGATCATCAGCGCCTGCTCCCCGTACGAGGCGGACCAGGGCGTCGCCGCCGGGGTGGAGGCGTTCCTCGCGAAGCCGTTCGAGCCCAGTGAGCTGGTGCGTCTGGTGCGCCGCCTCGCGCTGCCCCGGGAGCCCGCCGCCGCGGACGGCGGCCTCGGCGCCGGACGGGCCGGCAGCGCCGCCCGCTGAGGCCCCGCCGCCCGCTCGGCACCGGCGGATGCCCGCATGGCGAAACGCGGTCGCGGAGGGCCCCCCTTCCTCCCCTAGGCTGGTCCCGTGACCCCCGCCGACCTCTCCATGACCGTGCTGCACGCCGTGCGCCGTGCGGTCGACGAGGACGCCCTGCGTGTGGCGGTGCCCCCGCGCGTACGGGTGGAGCGGACGCGGCCCGGCGGCAGCGGGGAGTACGCCTGCGCCGTCGCGCTCCAGCTGGCCGGTCCGGCTGAGCTGCCCGCGCGCGAGGTGGCCCGCATCCTGAAGGAGCGCATCGCTGCCGAGCCCGGCATCGGACGGGTCGACATCACCGGGCCCGGCTTCCTCTGCCTCACGCTCGACGCCGGTGCCGACGGGGCCGCACGGGTCGCCCTCGTACGAGAGGTGGCGGCGCGCGGGAACGAGTACGGCCACGGGACGGCGCTGCGCGGTGAGGCGCCCCTGCTGACGCACGCGGCCGAGGTCCGCGCCGCCGTCACCGCCGACGCCGTGGCCGCGCTGCTCCGGTCGCAGGGTGCCGCCCCCCGCACCGCCCCGACCGGACCCGTCGACCCGGCCTGGAGCGGCCTCGGGGTCGCCGCCACCGGTACGGCCTCCGGTCCGGCGACGGCCGGGACGGACGGCAGGGACGGCACGGCCGAAACGATCCGGCCGGTGCCCGCCGGTGCTGCGGCCGCCGACCTGCTCGTACGTCTAGGGTCCGACGCCGCCCGCTGGGGGCTGCTGCGGGCTGCGAACCACGACCGGGCGGCGCTCGGTGACGGTCTCCTCGTCCAGAGCGCCGGCAACCCGCTCTTCCTGGTCCGCTACGCCCGCGCCCGCGCCCACGCCGTCACCCGGTCCGCCCGCGCGCTCGGCGTCCACGAGGCGCCCGGACCGAACGGTGAGCCCGCCGCGTACGACAACGCCGCGTACGGCGAGCCCGCCGCCCTCGCGTTGGCCGCGCTCCTCGCGGACCACCCGGCGGTCCTCCTCGCCGCCGCCCGGCACCGCGCCCCCGACCGGCTCGCCCGTCATCTCGAAGCCGTCGCGCACGCCTTCTTCGACTTCCACGACGCCTGCCCTCCGCTCCCCGCCGGCGACGAGAAACCCTCGGCCGCCCACCGCTCCCGGCCGGCCCTCGCCGAAGCCACCGGGACGGTGCTGGCCGGCGGCCTGTCCCTGCTCGGTATCAGTGCACCGAAACACCTGTGAAAGACCCGAGAGACCCGAGAGAGCCGAACGATGAGCCGATCCGCCCACCCCGCCGGACCCCGTCACGCCGATGTCGTCCCCGAGGGGCACTACGCCGCCCCGCCCGCCGACCTGAACGTCCTCGACGAGAAGGTCTGGTCGCGCACCGTCACCCGTGACGCGGACGGCGCCCTCACCGTCGGCGGCATCGAAGTCGCGCGGCTCGCCGAGGAGTTCGGCACCCCCGCGTACTTCCTCGACGAGGCCGACTTCCGGGCCCGCTGCCGCGCCTGGGCCGATGCCTTCGGCACCGAAGCCGACGTCTACTACGCGGGCAAGGCGTTCCTCTCCCGCGCGATCGTGCGCTGGCTCCGCGAGGAGGGGCTCAACCTCGACGTCTGCTCCGGCGGCGAGCTGACCACCGCGCTGGACGCCGGGATGCCCGCCGAGCGCATCGCCTTCCACGGCAACAACAAGACGGACGACGAGATCGAGCGGGCCGTGTCGGTCGGTGTCGGCCGGATCGTCCTCGACTCCTTCCAGGAGATCGTCCGCGTCTCGCACGTCGCCCAGCGCCTCGGCAAGCGCCAGCGGGTGCAGATCCGGGTCACCGTCGGTGTGGAGGCACACACCCACGAGTTCATCGCCACCGCCCACGAGGACCAGAAGTTCGGCATCGCGCTGGCCGGCGGTCTGGCGGCCGAGGCGGTGCGCCGCGCCCTCACCCTGGACGGCCTGGAACTCACCGGCATCCACTCCCACATCGGTTCGCAGATCTTCGACATGGCCGGCTTCGAGGTCTCCGCCCGCCGTGTGGTCCAGCTCCTCGCCGAGGTCCGCGACGAGCACGGCGTCGAGCTCGCCGAGATCGACCTCGGTGGCGGTCTGGGCATCGCCTACACCTCCGACGACGACCCGCGCGAGCCGCACGAGATCGCCAAGGCGCTCGGCGACATCGTGACCCGCGAGTGCGAGGCCTCGGGTCTCGCCACTCCCCGTATCTCCGTCGAGCCGGGCCGCGCCATCGTCGGCCCCACCGCCTTCACCCTCTACGAGGTCGGCACGATCAAGCCGCTCGAAGGGCTCCGCACCTACGTCAGCGTCGACGGCGGGATGTCCGACAACATCCGCACCGCGCTCTACGACGCCGAGTACAGCGTCGCGCTCGTCTCGCGCAGCTCCGACGCCGAACCGATGCTGGTCCGGGTCGTCGGCAAGCACTGCGAGAGCGGTGACATCGTGGTGAAGGACGCGTTCCTGCCGGCCGACCTGGCGCCCGGCGACCTGATCGCCGTACCGGCCACCGGTGCGTACTGCCGGTCGATGGCGAGCAACTACAACCACGCACTCCGCCCGCCCGTCGTCGCCGTGCGCGACGGGGAGGCGCGCGTCATCGTCCGACGCGAGACGGAGGAAGATCTCCTGCGTCTCGATGTCGGCTGATGAAATAGATGTCTCAGAATCCGGACGGGTGACAGAATCGCCCGTCCGGTGAGTGAGACTGTTCCACACATCAAACGCAGGAGAAACGAGGTCGGATGATGCGTACGCGTCCGCTGAAGGTGGCGCTGCTGGGCTGCGGTGTGGTCGGCTCAGAGGTGGCGCGCATCATGACGACGCATGCCGACGACCTCGCCGCGCGCATCGGTGCGCCGGTGGAGCTCGTCGGCGTCGCCGTCCGCCGGCCCTCGAAGGTGCGCGAGGGGATCGACCCCGCGCTCATCACCACCGACGCCGCGGCCCTGGTCAAACGCGGTGACATCGACGTCGTCATCGAGGTCATCGGCGGTATCGAGCCGGCCCGCACCCTCATCACCGCCGCCTTCGAGCACGGCGCGAGCGTCGTCTCCGCCAACAAGGCCCTCCTCGCCGAGGACGGCTCGGCCCTGCACGCCGCCGCCGGCGAGCACGGCCGCGACCTCTACTACGAGGCCGCCGTCGCCGGGGCCATCCCGCTGGTGCGTCCGCTGCGCGAGTCCCTCGCCGGCGACAAGGTCAACCGGGTGCTCGGCATCGTCAACGGCACGACCAACTTCATCCTCGACAAGATGGACACCAGCGGCGCCGGCTACTCCGAGGCACTCGACGAGGCCACCGCCCTCGGCTACGCCGAAGCGGACCCGACCGCCGACGTGGAGGGCTTCGACGCCGCCGCGAAGGCCGCGATCCTCGCCGGTATCGCCTTCCACACCCGGGTGAAGATCGGCGAGGTGCACCGCGAGGGCATCACCGAGGTCACCGCCGCCGACATCGCCTCCGCCCGCCGCATGGGCTGTACCGTCAAGCTCCTCGCCATCTGCGAGCGGGCGGCGGACGGGCAGTCGGTCACCGCGCGCGTCCACCCCGCGATGATCCCCCTCAGCCACCCGCTGGCCTCCGTCCGCGAGGCGTACAACGCCGTCTTCGTCGAGGCCGAGGCGGCCGGGCAGCTGATGTTCTACGGCCCCGGCGCCGGCGGTTCACCGACCGCCTCGGCGGTCCTCGGCGACCTCGTCGCCGTCTGCCGGAACAAGCTCAACGGGGCCACCGGCCCCGGTGAGTCGGCCTACACGCGCCTTCCCGTCAGCCCGATGGGCGAGGTCGTGACGCGCTACCACATCAGCCTCGACGTCGCCGACAAACCGGGCGTTCTCGCCCAGGTTGCCACGGTCTTCGCCGAACAGGGTGTGTCGATCGATACCGTCCGTCAGCAAGGCCGGAATTCAGGCAGCGGTGACGATGTCGCCATCGAGCAGGGTGGCGCCGGGCGACGGGCGGGCGGTGGCGGCGAGGCTTCCCTCGTCGTCGTCACCCACCGTGCGCCCGACGCCGCCCTCTCGGCGACCGTCGAAGCGCTGCGCAAGCTCGACACCGTGCGCGGTGTCGCCAGCATCATGCGTGTTGAAGGGGAGTAAGGACCCATGACCAGCAAGGGCACCCACCAGTGGCGCGGCATCATCGAGGAGTACCGGGACCGTCTTCCGGTGACGAGCACGACGCCGATCGTCTCCCTCCGTGAGGGTGGCACGCCGCTCGTTCCGGCGCAGGTTCTCTCCGAGCGCACGGGCTGCGAGGTGCACCTCAAGGTCGAGGGCGCCAACCCGACCGGTTCGTTCAAGGACCGCGGCATGACCATGGCCATCACCCGGGCCAAGGAGGAGGGCGCGCAGGCCGTCATCTGCGCCTCCACCGGCAACACCTCCGCCTCCGCCGCGGCGTACGCGGTGCGCGCCGGGATGGTCTGCGCCGTCCTCGTACCGCGGGGCAAGATCGCACTCGGCAAGATGGGCCAGGCACTCGTGCACGGCGCCAAGATCCTCCAGGTCGACGGCAACTTCGACGACTGCCTGACGCTGGCCCGCTCGCTCTCGGACAACTACCCGGTGGCGCTGGTCAATTCGGTCAACCCGGTCCGTATCGAGGGCCAGAAGACCGCGGCGTTCGAGATCGTCGACGCGCTCGGCGACGCCCCGGACATCCATGTCCTGCCGGTCGGCAACGCGGGCAACATCACGGCCTACTGGAAGGGCTACTCCGAGTACGCCGGTGACGGCCTGGCCACCCACCGGCCGCGCATGTGGGGCTTCCAGGCCTCCGGTTCCGCGCCCATCGTGCGCGGCGAGATCGTGAAGGACCCGGCGACGATCGCCACCGCGATCCGGATCGGCAACCCGGCGTCCTGGAACTTCGCACTGGCCGCCCGGGACGAGTCCGGCGGCTTCATCGACGAGGTGACGGACCGTCAGATCCTGTCCGCCTATCGTCTGTTGGCGGCACAGGAGGGTGTCTTCGTGGAGCCCGCCTCGGCCGCTTCCGTGGCCGGCCTGCTCAAGGCCGCCGAAGAGGGCAAGGTCGACCCCGGTCAGCGGATCGTCTGCACCGTGACCGGCAACGGCCTCAAGGACCCCGACTGGGCCGTCGCGGGCGCGCCGCAGCCCGTCACCGTCCCGGTCGACGCCGCCACCGCCGCGGAGAAGCTCGGCCTCGCCTGAGCGAGTCCCAGGGCCGTGTCTGACACCGCCCGCCCGGCGGGAATGGTCAGAAACGGCCCAGCCCGTCCGGACCAGAGGGAACGGGTCGGGGCCGACGCACCCACACCGCACCGCTCGCGGGAGGAACATCCGCGGGCGGTGCGGTGCACATGGGGCGCGAGCGGCTCAACCACCCTTTCCCGGGCGGAGAGCGCAGGGGACCGCGCGCGACACGCATCGTGCGCCTCCCATGCGCCCTATGTCGCCACAGAACCTTCCTTCGATAAGCTGTACGTGACCGGCAGCGCCGTCAGGACCTGTATGGGCCCTGTCCTGGTCGCCGTGGGGTGGCCCCGGGGTCCACCATCGGAGCGCCGCCGTCCGGAAGCCGTGTCCCGGCCGACCGGAATCCCGTGTCACCACCCCGCCGCCGCAGAGCCACCCGCACGCACCGCATCCCCGCCCCAAGGAGTCCACCAGCCGATGGCCGGTCCCGCGTTCCGAGCCGCCGCCGTCAGGGTGCGCGTCCCCGCCACCAGCGCCAATCTGGGGCCGGGCTTCGACGCCCTCGGCCTCTCGCTGGGCCTCTACGACGACGTGGTCGTCCGGGTCGCCGACTCCGGTCTGCACATCGACATCGCCGGTGAGGGCGCCGACAACCTGCCCCGCGACGAGTCGCACCTGCTCGTACGCTCCCTGCGCACCGCCTTCGACCTGCTCGGCGGACAGCCGCGAGGGCTGGAGATCGTCTGCGCCAACCGCATCCCGCACGGCCGCGGCCTCGGCTCCTCCTCCGCCGCCATCTGCGCCGGCATCGTCGCCGCCCGCGCCGTGACGACCGGCGGTGAAGCCCGTCTGGACGACGCCGCGCTGCTGGAGCTGGCCACCGAGATCGAGGGCCACCCGGACAACGTCGCGGCCTGCCTCCTCGGCGGATTCACCCTGGCCTGGATGGACGGCGGAGCCGCCCGCGCGATCCGGATGGACCCGGCCGCCGCGGTCGTGCCGGTGGTCTTCGTACCGGGCAGGCCGGTGCTCACCGAGACCGCCCGCGGACTGCTGCCGCGCCAGGTCCCGCACGTCGACGCCGCCGCCAACGCCGGCCGCGCCGCGTTGCTCGTCGAGGCGCTCACCCGCCGCCCCGAGCTGCTGCTGGCCGCCACCGAGGACCGGCTCCACCAGGACTACCGGGGACCGGCGATGCCCGAGAGCCTCGAACTGGTCCACCGGCTGCGCGCCGACGGCGTTCCGGCCGTCATCTCCGGTGCCGGGCCCACGGTCCTGGCTCTCACCGAGGAGGGCGCCGCCGACAAGGTCGCCCGGCTCGCCGGTGAGGGATGGGCCGCCAACCGGCTCGCGCTCGACGGTCCCGGCGCCTGCGTGCTGCCGCTCGCACCGTAACCAGAGGGATTGCCGGTGACAGAGAGGGGGAATATTTGTTGGAGCCGGTAGTGTTAATCTCAAGTCGGCAATCGACGTCCCAGCGACGCGTTGCTTCGTGTCCCCTTCAGGGACCACCTTTCTTCCGGGAGCCTCCCCAACTGCCTGATCAGCCTGTCTGAGCAGTTTCGAGCACGCTCCGGAACCGGCACGACACCCCTCGTTCGTCCATGAGTGGGCCGAGCAGGGGGAGCTCGAGTCGGACCCCGCACGTTCCTCTCTCCGCCGCACCCGGCGGACCACCGCCCCGGCACGGTCCGCGATCGAAAATGATCACCTACCGAATGTCGGACAGCACAACCGGTCGCCGAGCCAGAAGGCCGACGTCCGCTCCAGGGAAGGACCCTTCGTGAGCGACACCACCGATCTGATGGGCGTGACTGCCGACAAGAGCGTCGACAGCGCCGCGCCCGCCGAAGGTGCTGCCACTGGCACCACCGCACGGCGCCGCCGCTCCGGCACCGGCCTTGACGGCATGGTCCTGGCCGAGCTGCAGCAGGTCGCGTCCGGCCTCGGCATCAGGGGCACCGCGCGCATGCGCAAGAGCCAGCTGATCGAGGTCATCAAGGAGGCGCAGGCCGGCAAGGCCCCCGCCACCAAGGCCGCCGCCAAGGCGCCCGCCGCCGGTACGGAAGCGGAGACCAAGCCCAAGCGTCGCGCCACCTCCAAGGCGCGTACGGGCGACGAGGCCGCCGCCCCGGCCGAGAAGCCGGCCGCCCAGCAGCAGATCGACATCCCCGGCCAGCCCGCCAGCGACGACCAGCCCGCGGGCGAGCGCCGCCGCCGCCGTGCCACCGCGCAGGCCGGTGCTCCCGAGGTGAAGGCCGAGCCGAAGCAGGACGAGCGCGCCGCCGAGAAGCAGGACGACCGCGCCGAGGCGAAGGCCGACGCCCGTGCCGAGTCGGCCGCCGACACCGCCGAGGGCCGTCGCGACCGGCAGGACCGTCAGCGCGGTGAGCGCGGTGAGCGCCGGGAGCGCCAGCGCGACCGCCGCGGCAAGGGCGAGGACCAGGGCCAGCAGCGCCAGGGGCAGAGCCAGTCGCAGCGTCAGGGCCAGGGCCAGAGCCAGGGGCAGGGCCAGAGTGGCGGCCAGGGCCAGGGCCAGGGTCAGGGCCAGCAGCACCGGGACAACGGTCCGCAGGACGACTTCGACGACGACGGTGGCCGTCGCGGCCGTCGCGGCCGCTACCGCGACCGCCGGGGCCGTCGTGGCCGCGAGGACTTCGCGAGCGACGTGCAGGTGGCCGACGACGACGTCCTGATCCCCGTCGCGGGCATCCTGGACATCCTCGACAACTACGCGTTCATCCGGACCTCCGGCTACCTCCCGGGACCGAACGACGTGTACGTCTCGCTCGCCCAGGTCCGCAAGAGCGGCCTGCGCAAGGGCGACCACGTCACCGGCGCCGTTCGCCAGCCCAAGGACGGCGAGCGCCGCGAGAAGTTCAACGCGCTCGTGCGTCTGGACACCGTCAACGGCATGGCGCCCGAATCGGGCCGCGGCCGTCCGGAGTTCCAGAAGCTGACGCCGCTGTACCCGCAGGACCGGCTCCGCCTGGAGACCGACTCCAACATCCTGACGACGCGGATCATCGACATGGTCGCGCCGATCGGCAAGGGCCAGCGCGGTCTGATCGTGGCCCCGCCGAAGACCGGTAAGACCATGATCCTCCAGGCCATCGCGAACGCGATCACGGTCAACAGCCCGGAGTGCCACCTGATGGTCGTCCTCGTGGACGAGCGTCCGGAGGAGGTCACCGACATGCAGCGGTCGGTGAAGGGCGAGGTCATCTCCTCGACCTTCGACCGTCCCGCCGAGGACCACACCACCGTCGCCGAGCTGGCCATCGAGCGTGCCAAGCGCCTCGTCGAGCTGGGGCACGACGTGGTCGTCCTGCTCGACTCGATCACCCGCCTGGGCCGCGCGTACAACCTCGCGGCGCCGGCCTCCGGCCGCATCCTGTCCGGTGGTGTCGACTCGACCGCGCTGTACCCGCCGAAGCGCTTCTTCGGTGCCGCGCGCAACATCGAGGACGGCGGCTCGCTGACCATCCTGGCGACCGCGCTCGTCGAGACCGGCTCGCGCATGGACGAGGTGATCTTCGAGGAGTTCAAGGGCACCGGCAACATGGAGCTCAAGCTCGACCGGAAGCTCTCGGACAAGCGCATCTTCCCGGCGGTCGACGTCGACGCGTCGAGCACCCGTAAGGAAGAGATCCTGCTGGGCAGCGACGAGCTGGCCGTCATCTGGAAGCTGCGACGGGTGCTGCACGCGCTCGACCAGCAGCAGGCGATCGAGCTCCTGCTGGACCGGATGAAGAAGACCTCGTCCAACGGCGAGTTCCTGCTCCAGATCCAGAAGACGACGCCGTCGCCGGGCAACAACGACTGACGTCCGTACGGCAGTTGCACGAAACCGCCCCCCTCGCGCCCGCGACGGGGGCGGTTTCGTCGTCTCCGAGACGTTCACCACACGCAGGGTGACCCTCCGGAGGGTCCGCAGAAGCGTGCACGAGGAACGAAACCGCAGGTGAGCGCCGTGTCACGGGGCGTTCTCCAGGTCCTGTCGCCACCCGTTCGGCCGTACGGTGGTCACAGGGCGTCGTGGCACCCTTCTTGGTGCTTCGGCGTCCATCCGAGAGACGACCCGACCGTGCCGGGACCACCCCGGCAGGGGGGAGCAGGGAGCAGCGGGGCCAGGGAACGAGGGCACACCCATGAGCGAACAGAGCAGAGGTACGGGCCGCATATCCGGCACCGGCGGCCGGCGCAGAAAGCCGCCCCGCCGACGCCGGGCGAAGACCGTGGTGGCCTGGACGGCGGCGGGGATCGTCGTCCTCGGCGGATCGGGCCTCGCGTACGCGTACTTCGCGCTCGACGGCAACCTCAAGGGCGTCGACATCAACGCCGCCCTCGGCACCGACCGCCCCGACGACGTCGACAACGGCTCCGAGGACATCCTCGTCCTCGGCTCGGACTCCCGCTCCGGCGCCAACTCCGCGTACGGCCAGGACCAGGGCACGGCCCGTTCGGACACCGCGATGGTCGTGCACGTCAACAAGGGCCACAAGTCCGCCTCCATCGTCTCGATCCCCCGCGACACCCTCGTGGACCGGCCCGCCTGCACCGACCCCGCCACCGGGCGGCAGACCGCCGCGACCACCGGCCAGATGTTCAACTCCGCCTACCAGGTGGGCGGTCCGGCCTGCGCGGTGAAGACCGTCGAAGCGATGTCCGGCATCCGCATGGACCACTACGTCGAGGTCGACTTCACCGGCTTCAAGAAGCTCGTCGACCAGCTGGGCGGTGTCGAGATCACCACCGACGAGGCGATCGACGACCCCGGCAGCCACCTCCACCTCGCCCCCGGCACGCACACCCTGGACGGCGAACAGTCCCTCGGCCTGGTGCGTACGCGCAAGAGCGTCGGAGACGGCAGCGACCTCGGCCGGATCCAGCTCCAGCAGGCGTTCGTGAAGGCGCTGATGGCACAGGTCAAGTCGGTGGGAGTGTTCACCAGCCCCACCAAGCTCTTCGGCATCGCGAACACCGCCACCAAGGCGATCACCACCGACTCCGACCTCGCCTCGGTGACCAAGCTCACCGGCTTCGCCAACGGGCTCAAGAACCTCGGCGCCGATGACGTCGACATGGTCACCCTGCCCGTCCGGTACGACCCGGCGGACCCCAACCGGGTGCTCCCGCTGGAGGAGGACGCGCAAGCGGTCTGGAAGGCCCTGCGCGCGGACGCCGCGATCCCGGCCGCCGCCACCGCGAACTCGGCCGGCGACAAGGGCCCCGCGGCCGCCGTCGTCGGCTGAGCGCGGTCCCGCCGGGAATAGACCGGCCCGTACCCCGGTTTTGGGAGATACGGCCGGTCCTGGCAGACTGGTACGTCGGCCCCGGTTCACGGCCGCGCAATCCGCGCGGACGACCCGGAGCCCTCCCGAAACTAGGAGACACCTTGAAGCGCGACATTCACCCCACGTACGTCGACACGCAGGTCAGCTGCACCTGTGGCGCGTCGTTCACCACCCGGAGCACCATCGACAACGGCACCATCCGTGCCGACGTCTGCTCCGAGTGCCACCCGTTCTACACGGGCAAGCAGAAGATCCTCGACACCGGCGGCCGCGTGGCCCGCTTCGAGGCCCGCTTCGGCAAGGGTGCAGGCTCCGCCGCCAAGTAGCGAGCCACAGCGCCGGTTCTCGGGCGCCCTCTCGGGGGCGCCGGGAACCGGCGTTTTTTCCGGTCGGGTCCTGGGGAGACCCGCGGACCCGACCGGCACCTCCCTCCAGCAGGCCCGTAGCAGTCACCCCCACCCAGGAGCCCGAAGATGTTCGAGGCGGTCGAGGAACTGATCGGTGAACACGCCGATCTCGAGAAGAAGCTCGCCGACCCGTCGGTCCACGCGGATCAGGCCAACGCGCGCAAGCTCAACAAGCGCTACGCGGAGCTGACCCCGATCGTCGCCACGTACCGCTCCTGGAAGCGCACGGGTGACGACATCGTCACCGCCCGCGAGTTCGCGGCCGACGACCCCGACTTCGTCGCCGAGGTCAAGGACCTGGAGAAGCAGCGCGAGGAGCTCACCGAGCGCCTGCGCCTCCTCCTCGTTCCGCGCGACCCGAGTGACGACAAGGACGTCCTGCTGGAGATCAAGGCGGGGGCGGGCGGCGACGAGTCGGCCCTCTTCGCCGGTGACCTGCTGCGCATGTACCTCCGCTACGCCGAGCGCATCGGGTGGAAGACCGAGATCATCGACTCCACCGAGTCCGAGCTCGGCGGCTACAAGGACGTCCAGGTCGCCGTGAAGACCAAGGGCGGCAACGGCGCCACCGAGCCCGGCCAGGGCGTCTGGGCCCGGATGAAGTACGAGGGCGGCGTGCACCGCGTGCAGCGCGTGCCCTCCACCGAGTCCCAGGGCCGCATCCACACCTCCGCCGCCGGCGTCCTCGTGACCCCCGAGGCCGAGGAGGTCGAGGTCGAGATCCACGCGAACGACCTGCGCATCGACGTGTACCGGTCCTCCGGCCCCGGCGGCCAGTCCGTCAACACGACCGACTCCGCCGTCCGCATCACGCACCTGCCGACCGGTGTCGTCGCCTCCTGCCAGAACGAGAAGAGCCAGCTCCAGAACAAGGAGCAGGCCATGCGCATCCTGCGGTCCCGGCTGCTCGCCGCCGCCCAGGAGGCCGCCGAGCAGGAAGCCTCCGACGTGCGCCGCAGCCAGGTGCGCACCGTCGACCGGTCCGAGAAGATCCGTACGTACAACTTCCCGGAAAACCGGATCTCGGACCACCGTGTCGGCTTCAAGGCGTACAACTTGGACCAGGTCCTCGACGGGGATCTCGACGCGGTGATCCAGGCCTGCGTCGACGCCGACTCCGCAGCCAAGCTCGCCAACGCCTGATCCCTTCCGCCCCGCCCGTGAACCCGTACGGAGATCCGCGATGAACCTGCTGCTCGCCGAGGTGGCCCAGGCCACCCAGCGGCTGGCCGACGCCGGTGTCCCCTCGCCGCGATTCGACGCCGAGGAGCTCGCGGCCTACGTCCACGGGGTCAAGCGGGGCGAGTTGCACCGGGTGCCGGACGCGGACTTCGACGCGCGCTACTGGGAGACCATCGCGCGCCGCGAGAACCGCGAACCGCTCCAGCACATCACCGGCCGCGCCTTCTTCCGCTACCTGGAGCTCCAGGTCGGCCCCGGGGTGTTCGTACCCCGCCCGGAGACCGAGTCGGTCGTCGGCTGGGCCATAGACGCGGTCCGCGCGATGGACGTCGTCGAGCCGCTGATCGTCGATCTCTGCACCGGCTCCGGCGCCATCGCCCTCGCCATGGCCCAGGAGGTGCCGCGCTCGCGCGTGCACGCCGTGGAGCTGTCCGAGGACGCGCTCACGTGGACGAGGAAGAACGCGGAGGGGTCCAGGGTCACCGTGCACCGCGGAGACGCCCTGAGCGCCCTCCCCGAGCTCGACGGCCAGGTCGACCTGGTGATCTCCAACCCGCCGTACATCCCGCTCACCGAGTGGGAGTACGTGGCGCCCGAGGCCCGCGACCACGACCCGCAGATGGCGCTCTTCTCCGGCGAGGACGGCCTCGACACCATCCGCGGCATCGAGCGCACCGCGCACCGCCTGCTCCGCCCCGGCGGTCTCGTCGTCATCGAGCACGCCGACACCCAGGGCGGCCAGGTCCCCTGGATCTTCACCGAGGAACGCGGCTGGGCCGACGCGGCCGACCACCCGGACCTCAACAACCGGCCGCGCTTCGCCACCGCCCGCAAGGCCATGCCGTGACCGGCGCAGCGGCCCCGTGCCCGCACCACCCGCATCATCCGTACCAGCCCTACCCGTACACGCTTGAGGAGGCCGGCTGATGGCACGGCGATACGACTGCAACGACGCGACCGACCGTACGACCGGGCTGCGTGAAGCCGCCTCGGCGGTACGTCGCGGCGAACTGGTCGTGCTGCCCACCGACACCGTGTACGGGATCGGTGCGGACGCCTTCTCCTCGGAAGCCGTCGCGGACCTGCTGGACGCCAAGGGCCGCGGGCGCAACATGCCCACCCCGGTCCTCATCGGCTCCCCGAACACGCTGCACGGCCTGGTCACCGACTTCTCCGAGCAGGCGTGGGAGCTCGTCGACGCCTTCTGGCCCGGCGCCCTCACCCTCGTCGCCAAGCACCAGCCGTCGCTCCAGTGGGACCTCGGTGACACCCGCGGCACCGTCGCCGTCCGGATGCCGCTGCACCCCGTCGCCATCGAGCTCCTCACCGAGGTCGGCCCGATGGCCGTCTCCAGCGCCAACCTCACCGGCCACCCGTCGCCGGAGACCTGCGACGCCGCCCAGGAGATGCTCGGGGACTCCGTCTCCGTCTACCTCGACGGCGGCCCCACCCCGGGCAACGTCCCGTCCTCCATCGTCGACGTCACCGGCAAGGTCCCGGTCCTGCTGCGCGCCGGCGCCCTCTCCGTCGAGGAACTGCGCAAGGTGGTACCCGACCTCGAGGTGGCCAATTGACCGCCCCTGAGGGGCGTGGCATAGCGGGGCAGACCGACCACTTCCGCATTCTCCACGTCAGCACCGGCAACGTCTGCCGCTCGCCCATCACCGAGCGGCTGACCCGCCATGCCCTGGTGGACCGCCTCGGCGATCCGCTCATCGGCGGTCTCATCGTGGAGAGCGCCGGCACCTGGGGGCACGAGGGCGCCCCCATGGAGGCGAACGCCGAGATCGTCCTCGCCGATTTCGGCGCCGACGCCACCGGCTTCGTCGGCCGCGAACTCCTCGACGAGCACGTCATCCGCGCCGACCTGGTGCTCACCGCGACCCGCGACCACCGTGCGCAGGTCATCTCGATGGGCCACTCCGCCGGCCTGCGCACCTTCACGCTCAAGGAGTTCACCCGGCTGGTGCGGGCCATAGACCCCGCCACCCTGCCGGACGCCCACGACGAGGGCGTGGTCGAACGTGCCCGCGCGCTGGTGCGCGCCGCCGCCGCGCTCCGCGGCTGGCTGCTGGCCCCGACCGCCGACGCCGACGAGGTCTACGACCCGTACGGCGCACCGATCACCTTCTTCCGCTCGATCGGGGACGAGATCAACCAGGCGCTCGACCCGGTCGTCACCGCGCTCACCGGCGTGCCTGCCCACCACTGAAATGCGCCCCGGCCGAGCCCCCGCAAGCGGTCACAGCTTTTCCGCCGACCGGCTCTTTCGCGCGGGCGCGGGACCGCGTTCCGGCCTACCTTTGATCTGACGCCCCACCCCGCACCCCTCAGGCCCGGAGCCGTCAGATGCCGGTCAGCACCCCCACCGCACCCCTGCCGCACGCCGCCCCGACGCAGGACCTCGGGCCGCTCTTCCGGACCGACCCGGAGATCGCCGAAGTGCTCAGGGCGGAGGCCCGCAGACAGGCCGGCTCGCTCCAGCTGATCGCCGCCGAGAACTTCACCTCGCCCGCGGTCAAGGCCGCGCTCGCCTCTCCGCTCGCCGACAAGTACGCCGAGGGCTATCCCGGCGCCCGCCACCACGGCGGCTGCGAGCAGGCCGACGCCGCCGAACGCATCGCCTGTTCCCGCGCCACCGCCCTCTTCGGCGCCGAACACGCCAATGTCCAGCCGCACTCCGGGTCCTCCGCCGTGCTCGCCGCCTACGCCGCGCTGCTGCGCCCCGGCGACGCCGTACTCGCCATGGGGCTCACCTCCGGCGGCCACCTCACGCACGGATCGCCGGGCAACTTCTCCGGACGCTGGTTCGACTTCACCGGCTACGGCGTCGACCCCGCCACCGGACTGATCGACTACGACCAGGTACGCGCCCTGGCCCGCGCCCGGCGGCCCAAGGCGATCGTCTGCGGCTCGATCTCCTACCCGCGCCACCCCGACTACGCCCTCTTCCGCGAGATCGCCGACGAGGCCGGTGCGCGCCTCATCGTCGACGCGGCGCACCCGATGGGGCTGATCGCCGGGGGAGCGGCGCCGAACCCGGTGCCGTACGCCGACGTGGTCTGCGCCACCACGCACAAGGTGCTGCGCGGACCGCGCGGCGGGATGCTGCTCTGCCGGGAGGAGCTGGCCGGACGGATCGACCGCGCCGTCTTCCCCTTCACCCAGGGCGGGGCGCAGATGCACACCATCGCCGCGAAGGCCGTCGCGTTCGGCGAGGCCGCGACCCCGGCGTACGCCATGTACGCGCACCGGGTCGTCGCCAACGCCCGGGTGCTCGCCGCCGCCCTGGAGGCGGAGGGGTTCGACGTGGCGACCGGCGGCACCGACACCCACCTGGTGCTCGCCGATCCGGAGCCCCTCGGCGTCGACGGACGTACCGCGCGCGACCGCCTCGCCGCAGCGGGAATGGTGCTGGACACCTGTGCCCTGCCGCACGCGGGAACCGCCGCCCTCACGGAGGGTCACGGCCGGGGCGTCCGGCTGGGCACGGCCGCGGTCACCACCCAGGGCATGGACGAGGCGGACATGGCACGGATCGCCGTCCTGCTCGCGGACGCGGTCCGGGACGGGGCCGACCATGATCGTATCCGCGATGAGGTGCGGGGATTCACCGAGCGGTATCCGCTGCCCCGGGGATAGGGACTTCTGCCCGGACGCCCCGTGCGGAACCTGTGGAACCGTCACCCGTTCCGTCGAGTCCTCACTCTTGGGGCTAGGGTGTGGGGCTGAGATGGCCGGCGAAATCTGTGGGGCAGCCCGTGCGTGATTACCTGCTGACGCTGTGTGTCGCGGCCGCAGTGACCTATCTGCTGACCGGACCGGTGCGGAAGTTCGCCATCGCGATCGGGGCCATGCCCGCGATCCGCGCGCGCGACGTGCACCGTGAACCGACACCGCGGCTCGGTGGCATCGCCATGTTCGGCGGACTGTGCGCGGGGCTGATCGTCGCCTCGCACCTGTTCAACCTCGGCGGAGTCTTCGAACTCTCCAACGAACCGAGGGCGCTGCTCTCCGGGGCGGCGCTGATCTGGCTGATCGGCGTCCTGGACGACAAGTTCGAGATCGACGCCCTGATCAAGCTCGGCGGCCAGATGATCGCCGCCGCCGTCATGGTCATCCAGGGCCTCACGATCCTCTGGCTGCCCATCCCCGGTGTCGGGACGGTGGCGCTCACCCCCTGGCAGGGCACCCTGCTCACGGTCGCGCTGGTCGTCATCACGATCAACGCGGTGAACTTCGTCGACGGCCTGGACGGTCTGGCCGCCGGCATGGTCTGCATCGCCGCCGCCGCGTTCTTCCTGTACACCTACCGCCTCTGGTACGGGTACGGCATCGAGGCCGCCGCCCCCGCCACCCTCTTCGCCGCGATCCTCATGGGCATGTGCCTGGGCTTCCTGCCGCACAACATGCACCCGGCCCGGATCTTCATGGGCGACTCCGGCTCCATGCTGATCGGCCTGGTGCTCGCCGCCGGCGCGATCTCGGTGACCGGGCAGGTCGACCCGGACGCGATGAAGCTCTTCGAGGGGAGCGAGCGGCAGGCCACCCACGCGATGCTGCCGGTCTTCATCCCGCTGCTGCTGCCGCTGACGATCATCGCGATCCCCGCCGCCGACCTCGTGCTCGCGATCGTGCGGCGCACCTGGAACGGCCAGTCTCCGTTCGCCGCGGACCGAGGCCACCTGCACCACCGCCTGCTGGAAATCGGCCACTCGCACAGCCGGTCCGTGCTGATCATGTACTTCTGGTCGGCGCTGATCGCGTTCGGCGCGGTCGGGTACTCGGTGCACTCGGCGTCGATGTGGATCGTCCTGGTGGTCGTCTTCCTCAGCGCCATCGGTCTGGTGCTGCTCCTGCTGCCGCGCTTCACGCCGCGCGCCCCCCGCTGGGCCAACTCCCTGGTGCCGCCCCGCTACCGCCGCCGCCGTCCGGTGGCGCTCACCGAGGAGTCGCCAGAGGAGCTGCCCGAGGAGGGGACGGTCGCCCCGGAGGCGCACGGCTCGCACCTCGCCGACGAGGACGCGGACACCCCGCCGGTCGCGGTGGGAGTCTCCGGCGTCAACGGAGCGACCGCGATCGGCACTCGTTCGCGGTTCTCCGATCGGCGGAGAGCCAACTCCTCGCGCTGACTTTTCGGACGCCGTCTCTCTTAGCAGACAAGTCGTCAGGTTTTGCGTCGCCACGCGGGCGACTAGTCCTTACGTGTGACAGTGGGCACACGTTTGAGGTAAAGACCTCATCAAATAGTTTGTGATACCGTTCACGAGACCCGGTGACAGAGCCGAAGGACCCCAGCACGTCGGTCCATTGGCCTCAGGCATCGACTCGGACCGGGCCTACGCTCGTCCGTGACGACACCTTTTGCCCACCCCAAGCAAGCGGAGCTGCCGCCATGCCGACCAACGACGCCCGGACCCTCCTCCAGACCGCCCTGCCCACCGCTGCCGCCGGCGCGATCGCCGTCGCCATCAGTGCCGGCGTGGCGGGCGGCAAGGGGGCCCTCGGCGCGCTCGTCGGGACGCTGGTCGTGATCCTCTTCATGGGGATCGGACTCGTCGTCCTGCAGCGGACCGCCCGGTCTCTCCCGCACCTGTTCCAGGCCATGGGGTTGATGCTGTACACCGCGCAGCTTCTGCTGGTGTTCATCTTCGTCGCCGTGTTCAAGAACACGACCGCGTTCAACCCGAAGGCGTTCGCGATCGCGCTGGTCGCGCTCACCCTCGTATGGATCGGTGCCCAGGCACGAGCGCATATGAAGGCCAAGATCCTCTACGTCGAACCCGAGTCCAGCAAGGCCCAAAAGCCCGAAAAGACCGGCTCCCCGACGTGAAGGGTAGGGGCGGAATAAATGCCCGTTCCGGACCCTGCTATCGTCCGGTTCCAACTGCGGCACTGCGGGCGCGGGCATGTGAGCTGACGCCTGCCCGATCGCGAGGCTCACATGCCTGACTGCCGCTCTCACATCCGAAACACCAGTCCAGTGCCGAACCGCGGCTGCGCGCCGCGCCGACACAACGAGGTTGCCGTACCTATGCGCCACGCTGAAGGAGCCCGCGGTGAGTGCTGACCCGACACAGGTGCTCGCCTTCGAGACCGATTGCCACATCTTCGACGGTTGTGGTTTCCCGGCACCCGGCCTGCACTCGTTCCTGTTCGAACCCCTCTGGGGCGACGCGGACAGCAACCTGTACTTCAACAAGCCGATGCTGCTGGCCCTGCTGGGCTCGGTCATCATCGTCGGTTTCTTCTGGGCAGCCTTCGCCAAGCCCAAGATCGTCCCCGGCAAGCTGCAGTCCGTCGCCGAGATGGGCTACGACTTCATCCGCCGCGGCGTCGTCCACGAGACCATCGGCAAGCGCGAGGGCGAGAAGTACGTCCCCCTCGTCGTCTCGCTCTTCTTCTTCGTGTGGATGATGAACCTCTGGTCGATCGTTCCGGTCGCCCAGTTCCCGGTGACGTCGATCATCTCGTACCCCCTCGTGCTCGCCCTGATCGTCTACGTGCTCTGGGTGAGTCTGACGTTCAAGAAGCACGGATTCGTCGGCGGCTGGAAGAACATCACCGGCTTCGACAAGTCGCTCGGCGGAGTCGCCTATCTGGCAGCCTTCATCGAGCTCTTCTCGAACCTGCTGGTCCGGCCGTTCACGCACGCGGTGCGACTCTTCGCGAACATGTTCGCGGGCCACACGCTGCTGCTGCTGTTCACGATCGCCAGCTGGTACCTGCTCAACGGCATCGGTATCGCCTACGCCGGCGTCTCGTTCGTGATGGTCATCGTGATGACCGCGTTCGAGCTCTTTGTCCAGGCGCTGCAGGCGTACGTCTTCGTACTCCTGACCTGCACCTTCATCCAGGGCGCGCTCGCCAAGCACCACTGAGCCTCACGCACCCGACCCTTATTCGTCCGATGGCCAACCCCCATCGGTCCTTGAAAGAGAAGGAAGACTGGCATGTCCCAGACCCTCGCCGCTGTCACTGGCGACCTGAAGGCTCTCGGCTCCATCGGTTACGGCCTCGCCGCCATCGGTCCCGGCGTCGGCGTCGGCATCATCTTCGGTAACGGCACCCAGGCTCTCGCCCGTCAGCCCGAGGCTGCCGGCCTGATCCGCGCCAACCAGATCCTCGGCTTCGCCTTCTGTGAGGCGCTCGCCCTCATCGGTCTGGTCATGCCGTTCGTCTACGGTTCCTGATCTTCAGGCCTGACGACCAGCAACCAAGACGAAAGGCACTGATGTGAACCCCCTGGTTCAGCTCGCGGCCGAAGAGACGGAAAACCCTCTCATCCCGCCGATCCCCGAGCTCGTCATCGGCCTCATCGCCTTCCTCATCGTCTTCGGTCTCCTCGCCAAGAAGCTCCTCCCGAACATCAACAAGGTTCTGGACGAGCGCCGCGAGGCCATCGAAGGCGGTATCGAAAAGGCCGATGCGGCCCAGACCGAGGCGCAGAGCGTTCTTGAGCAGTACAAGGCTCAGCTCGCCGAGGCGCGTCACGAGGCCGCTCGACTGCGCCAGGAGGCGCAGGAGCAGGGCGCCGTCATCATCCAGGAGATGAAGGCGGAAGGCCAGCGGCAGCGTGAGGAGATCATCGCTGCCGGTCACACCCAGATCGAGGCAGACCGCAAGGCCGCGGCCGCCGCGCTGCGTCAGGACGTGGGCAAGCTCGCCACCGACCTGGCCGGCAAGCTCGTCGGCGAGTCCCTCCAGGACCACGCCCGGCAGAGCGGCACCGTCGACCGGTTCCTCGACGAGCTCGAGGCGAAGGCCGAGGCCGTCCGATGAACCACGCGAGCCGCGAGGCCCTGGCTGCCGCGCGCGAGCGGCTCGACGCGCTGACCGACAACACGTCGGTCGACGCGGAGAAGCTCGCCGAGGAGCTGGCATCCGTCACCGCGCTGCTCGACCGTGAGGTCTCGCTGCGTCGGGTCCTCACCGACCCGGCGCAGAGCGGCGAGGCCAAGGCCGAGCTCGCGGGCCGGCTGCTCAGCGGTCAGGTGAGCGGCGAGGCCGTGGACCTGATCTCGGGCATGGTCCGCTCGCGCTGGTCCTTCTCGCGCGACCTCGTGGACGCGGTCGAGGAGCTGGCGGCCACCGCCGACCTCACCGCGGCCCAGCGTGCGGGTGCGCTCGACGACGTCGAGGACGAGGTGTTCCGGTTCGGCCGGATCGTCTCCTCCGACACGGCGCTGCGCTCCGCGCTCACCAGCCGGACCGCCGGCACCGCTGCCAAGGGTGCGCTGCTCCGCAGCCTCCTGGGCGGCAAGAGCCGGCCGGTCACCGAGCGTCTCGTGACGCGCCTCGTCACCCAGCCCCGTGGACGTAGCCTGGAGGCGGGACTCGAGTCCCTGTCCAAGCTCGCCGCGGAACGCCGGGACCGCACGGTCGCGATCGTCACCTCCGCGGTGCCGCTCAGCGATCTGCAGAAGCAGCGCCTCGGCGCGGCGCTGGCGAAGATCTACGGCCGGCAGATGCACCTGAACCTGGACGTGGACCCCGAGGTCCTCGGCGGAGTTTCGGTGCGCGTCGGTGACGAGGTCATCAACGGCACCATCGCGGACCGCCTCGACGAGGCGACCCGTCGCATGGCCGGCTGACGCCGGCCCGCCTTCGTACCAACTGAACGAGCAACACCTGCGGCCCGGTTGGGCCGTGCAGAAACTGCAGAAGATTCCTGGGGGTCGGCCCCCAGACCCCCTTAAGAAACTTCGGGCCCAACAAGGAGAGCAGGGAACCCAGATGGCGGAGCTCACGATCCGGCCGGAGGAGATCCGGGACGCACTGGAGAACTTCGTCCAGTCGTACCAGCCGGACGCGGCCTCGCGCGAGGAGGTCGGAACGGTCAGCGTTGCCGGCGACGGCATCGCGAAGGTGGAGGGTCTGCCCTCCGCCATGGCGAACGAGCTGCTGAAGTTCGAGGACGGCACCCTCGGTCTCGCCCTCAACCTCGAGGAGCGCGAGATCGGTGCGATCGTCCTCGGCGAGTTCAGCGGTATCGAGGAGGGCCAGCCGGTGCAGCGCACCGGTGAGGTGCTCTCGGTCGGCGTCGGCGAGGGCTACCTCGGCCGCGTCGTCGACCCGCTCGGCAACCCGATCGACGGTCTCGGCGAGATCGCGACCGACGGCCGGCGCGCCCTCGAGCTGCAGGCCCCGGGCGTCATGGTCCGTAAGTCGGTCCACGAGCCCATGCAGACCGGCTACAAGGCCGTCGACGCGATGGTGCCGATCGGCCGTGGCCAGCGTCAGCTGATCATCGGCGACCGTCAGACGGGTAAGACCGCTCTGGCCGTCGACACGATCATCAACCAGCGCGACAACTGGCGCTCGGGCGACGTGAACAAGCAGGTGCGCTGCATCTACGTCGCCATCGGTCAGAAGGGCTCCACCATCGCCTCGGTGCGCGGTGCCCTCGAAGAGGCCGGCGCGCTGGAGTACACGACCATCGTCGCCGCCCCGGCGTCCGACCCGGCCGGCTTCAAGTACCTGGCGCCGTACACCGGTTCGGCCATCGGCCAGCACTGGATGTACCAGGGCAAGCACGTCCTGATCGTCTTCGACGACCTTTCGAAGCAGGCCGACGCCTACCGCGCCGTGTCGCTTCTGCTGCGCCGTCCGCCGGGCCGCGAGGCCTACCCGGGCGACGTCTTCTACTTGCACTCGCGTCTGCTGGAGCGCTGCGCCAAGCTCTCCGACGAGATGGGTGCCGGTTCGATGACCGGTCTGCCGATCGTCGAGACCAAGGCGAACGACGTGTCGGCGTTCATCCCGACCAACGTCATCTCCATCACCGACGGCCAGTGCTTCCTGGAGTCCGACCTGTTCAACGCGGGTCAGCGTCCGGCGCTCAACGTCGGTATCTCGGTCTCCCGAGTCGGTGGCTCCGCCCAGCACAAGGCCATGAAGCAGGTCTCCGGCCGACTGCGCGTGGACCTCGCCCAGTACCGCGAGCTGGAGGCGTTCGCCGCCTTCGGTTCCGACCTGGACGCGGCCTCCAAGTCGTCGCTGGAGCGCGGTAAGCGCATGGTCGAGCTGCTGAAGCAGCCGCAGTACGCCCCGTACCCCGTCGAGGAGCAGGTCGTCTCCGTCTGGGCCGGCACCACCGGCAAGATGGACGACGTCCCGGTCGAGGACATCCGTCGCTTCGAGAGCGAGCTGCTGGACTACCTGCGCCGCGAGCGCAAGGACCTCCTCACCAGCATCGTCGAAGGCGGCAAGATGTCGGACGACACGCTGCAGTCGATCGCTGACGCCATTGCCGCGTTCAAGCAGCAGTTCGAGACCTCGGACGGCAAGCTTCTGGGCGAGGGCTGATCGATGGGCGCTCAGCTTCGCGTTTACAAGCGCCGCATCCAAGCCGTCACCGCGACCAAGAAGATCACCAAGGCGATGGAGATGATCGCCGCCTCGCGCATCGTCAAGGCGCAGCGCAAGGTGGCGGCGTCGCTGCCGTACGCCACCGAGCTCACCCGCGCGGTGACCGCGGTGGCGACCGGCTCCACCACCAAGCACCCGCTCACCACCGAGGTCGAGGCTCCGACCCGGGCCGCGGTCCTGCTCCTCACGAGCGACCGCGGTCTGGCCGGCGGCTACTCCTCCAACGCCATCAAGGCGGCGGAGCGCCTCCGGGAGCGTCTTGGCGCGGAGGGCAAGGAGGTCGACACCTACATCGTCGGCCGCAAGGGTCTCGCGTACTACGGCTTCCGTGAGCGCACGGTGGCGGAGTCCTGGACGGGCTTCACCGACAACCCGTCGTACGCGGACGCCAAGGCGATCGCCGCCCCCCTCATCGAGGCCATCACCAAGGACTCGGCCGAGGGCGGTGTCGACGAACTGCACATCGTCTTCACGGAATTCGTGTCGATGATGACGCAGAACGCCGTCGAAGGCCGGATGCTGCCGCTCTCCCTCGACCAGGTCGCGGAAGAGAACAGCACCAAGGGGGAGATCCTTCCCCTGTTCGACTTCGAGCCGTCGGCCGAAGACGTCCTCGACGCCCTTCTGCCGCGCTACGTCGAAAGCCGCATCTACAACGCACTGCTGCAGGCCGCTGCTTCCGAGCACGCTGCCCGCCGCCGCGCGATGAAGTCGGCCACCGACAACGCCGGGGATCTCATCAAGAGCCTCTCCCGGCTTGCCAACGCGGCCCGCCAGGCCGAAATCACCCAGGAAATCAGCGAGATCGTCGGCGGTGCCAGTGCGCTGGCCGACGCGACCGCGGGGAGTGACAAGTAATGACGACCACAGTTGAGACGGCCGTTGCCACGGGCCGCGTCGCCCGGGTGATCGGCCCGGTCGTCGACGTGGAGTTCCCCGTCGACGCGATGCCGGAGATCTACAACGCGCTGCACGTCGAGGTCGACGACCCGGCCGAGGCCGGCGCCCGTAAGACGCTGACCCTCGAAGTCGCCCAGCACCTGGGTGACGGCGTGGTCCGCGCGATCTCGATGCAGCCGACCGACGGCCTGGTCCGCCAGGCCCCGGTGACCGACACGGGTGCGGGCATCACCGTCCCCGTCGGCGACATCACCAAGGGCAAGGTCTTCAACACCCTCGGCCAGATCCTGAACCAGCCGGAGGCCGAGGCGCAGATCACCGAGCGCTGGCCGATCCACCGCAAGGCTCCGGCCTTCGACCAGCTCGAGTCCAAGACCGAGATGTTCGAGACCGGCCTGAAGGTCGTCGACCTGCTGACCCCGTACGTCAAGGGCGGCAAGATCGGTCTGTTCGGTGGTGCGGGCGTCGGCAAGACGGTCCTCATCCAGGAAATGATCATGCGTGTGGCGAAGCTGCACGACGGTGTGTCGGTGTTCGCCGGTGTCGGCGAGCGCACCCGTGAGGGCAACGACCTCATCGACGAGATGACCGACTCGGGCGTCCTGGACAAGACCGCGCTGGTCTTCGGCCAGATGGACGAGCCGCCGGGCACCCGTCTGCGGGTCGCGCTGTCCGCCCTGACCATGGCGGAGTACTTCCGCGATGTGCAGAAGCAGGACGTGCTGCTCTTCATCGACAACATCTTCCGCTTCACGCAGGCCGGTTCCGAGGTCTCCACGCTGCTCGGCCGCATGCCGTCCGCAGTGGGTTACCAGCCGACCCTGGCCGACGAGATGGGTGTGCTCCAGGAGCGCATCACCTCGACGCGTGGTCACTCGATCACCTCGATGCAGGCGATCTACGTTCCCGCGGACGACCTGACCGACCCGGCCCCGGCCACCACGTTCGCCCACCTCGACGCGACGACGGTTCTCTCCCGTCCGATCTCCGAGAAGGGCATCTACCCGGCCGTGGACCCGCTGGACTCCACGTCCCGCATCCTGGACCCGCGCTACATCGCGCAGGACCACTACGACACGGCCAGCCGCGTCAAGGGGATCCTGCAGAAGTACAAGGACCTCCAGGACATCATCGCGATCCTCGGTATCGACGAGCTGGGCGAAGAGGACAAGCTCGTCGTCCACCGTGCCCGTCGTGTCGAGCGCTTCCTGTCGCAGAACACCCACGCCGCCAAGCAGTTCACCGGCCTGGACGGTTCGGACGTGCCGCTCGACGAGTCGATCGCCGCGTTCAACTCGATCTGTGACGGGGAGTACGACCACTTCCCCGAGCAGGCGTTCTTCATGTGCGGTGGCATCGAGGACCTCAAGGCCAACGCCAAGGAGCTCGGCGTCTCCTGAGCCTCCGGCTCACCGAGGGGGGTGGGTGTGTCCCACCCCCCTCACCACGCCCCGTAGAATTGACCCAACACCCGGCAGCTGCTGCCGGGTGGTGACCCGAGGAGCCACCCATGGCTGCTGAGCTGCATGTCGAGCTGGTCGCCGCGGACCGCAGTGTCTGGTCCGGCGAGGCCACCCTGGTCGTCGCGCGCACCACGTCCGGCGACATCGGCGTCATGCCCGGTCACCAGCCGCTTCTCGGTGTGCTGGAATCGGGCCCGGTGACCATCCGCACGAGCGAGGGCGGCACCGTCGTCGCCGCCGTGCACGGCGGATTCATCTCGTTCGCGGACGACAAGCTGTCGCTGCTGGCCGAGATCGCCGAGCTTGCCGACGAGATCGATGTCCAGCGTGCCGAGCGCGCGCTGGAGCGAGCGAAGTCGGACACGGACGCCGGCGCGGAGCGTCGCGCGGACGTACGACTGCGCGCGGTGTCGGCGCACTAGTGCGGCGACCGGAAGTGTGACCCGGGAGGGGCGTCAAGGCGCCTCCCGGCAGAAGTTTTTACTCAGCCGCGGCCCGAGCTGGAATCATCCAGACCGTGTCGCGGCTGAGGCGATGCAGGTGCGGTTCGTTTTCTGGTTACTCGACGATGCGAGGAGGTCGGTGGAGATGGTCCTCGCGTTGTGGGTGGGCGGAGTCGTCCTCGTACTGATCCTGGTGGGACTCTTCGTCTTCGGTCTGCGCCGACGCCTCATCCAGCGCTCGGGCGGGACCTTCGACTGCAGTCTGCGCTGGGACGTTTCCACCGAACCCGACCCCACCGGCAAGGGCTGGGTCTACGGAGTCGCCCGTTACAGCGGTGACCGCGTCGACTGGTTCCGGGTGTTCTCCTACTCCCCGCGCCCGCGCCGCTCCCTGGAGCGCGGTGCCATCGAGGTGGTCGACCGCCGGCTTCCCGAGGGCGAGGAGGAGTTGGCACTGCTCTCCGACTCCGTCGTGCTCGGCTGCACCCTGCGGGGGATCCGTCTGGAGCTGGCGATGAGCGAGGATGCGCTGACGGGATTCCTCGCGTGGCTGGAGGCGGCGCCGCCCGGCCAGCGGGTGAACGTGGCGTAGTCGGTACGCCCGCGGGATCTCTCCCGCAGGCACGTGTGTCCCCGGGGCTCCTCCCGGGCAGGGCCGGTGATTCTTTCCCGGCCTTCTTCTCGTTCCCAGTCCCAGTCCCAGCGCGGGTGCGGGTGCGGGTGCGGGTGTCGGTGGCGGTGCTGTGGGCACTCGGTGGAGTCGTTCCTGCGGGCGCGGTGGTAGCCGGGGGTGCCCGCCCGGTGCTGCGAACCCCCGTCCTCTCCCACACGGCCCGTACAGCCCCGCCGTGGAGCTCCGCCGTACAGCCCCGCCGTGGAGCTCCGCCGTACGACGCCCCGAACATGCGAAAGACCGGGGAGACAGGGGGCGGACCTGTCTCCCCGGCGCTTTCGGGGGTGGTGCTGGGTGGTGCTGGTCAGAGGGGAGGGGCCCCTGCCGGCTTACTTGAGGCTGTTGCCCATCGCCTTCACGAGCTCACCGTTGCTGGTGTCGCCGCTGAACTCCCAGAAGAACGCGCCGCCCAGACCCTGGGTCTTCGCCCAGGCGATCTTGGAGGCGATGGTCGCCGGGGTGTCGTAGCTCCACCAGTTGGTGCCGCAGTGGGCGTAGGCCGTACCGGCGATGGTGCCGGTGACCGGGCAACTGGTCTTCAGGACCTTGTAGTCCTCGATGCCCGCCTCGTAGGTGCCGGGCGCCGCGCCGGTCGCGGTACCGCCGGGGGCGTCCTGCGTGACGCCGGTCCAGCCGCGGCCGTAGAAGCCGATGCCGAGGAGCAGCTTGGCCGCGGGCACGCCCTGGGCCTTGAGCTTGGCGATGGCGTCGGCGGTGGTGAAGCCGGCCTGCGGGATGCCGGAGTACGAGGTCAGCGGAGAGTGGGGGGCCGTCGGGCCCTTGTCCGCCCAAGCTCCGAAGAAGTCGTACGTCATGACGTTGTACCAGTTGAGGTTCGCCGAGGCGCCCGCGTAGTCGGTGGCCTCGATCTTGCCGCCGGCGGAGCCGTCCGCCGTGATGGCGGCGGTGACCAGGTTGGAGGTGCCGAACTTGGTGCGCAGCGCGGAGGTGAGGTTCTTCAGGGCCGCCGGGCCGCTGGTGTCACAGGTGAGACCGCAGGCGTTGGGGTACTCCCAGTCGATGTCGATGCCGTCGAAGACATCGGCCCACCGCGGGTCCTCGACCAGGTCGTAGCAGGACTGGGCGAACGCGGCCGGGTTCTTCGCCGCTTCACCGAAGCCACCGGACCAGGTCCAGCCGCCGAAGGACCAGAGGACCTTGATGTTCGGGTACTTGGCCTTCAGCTTGCGGAGCTGGTTGAAGTTGCCGCGCAGCGGCTGGTCCCAGGTGTCGGCGACCCCGTCGACGGCCTGGTCGGCGGTGTACGCCTTGTCGTAGTCGGCGTAGGAGTCACCGATGGCGCACTTGCCGCCGGTGACGTTGCCGAAGGCGTAGTTGATGTGGGTGATCTGCTCGGCGGAACCCGAGGTGACCAGGTTCTTCACGTGGTAGTTGCGTCCGTAGACGCCCCACTCGGTGAAGTAGCCGAGGTTGACCTTGCCGGCCGTGGGTGTGCCGGGATCGGTGGTGCCGCCGCCACCGGTGGTGGTGACCTTGACGGCGCCGGAGACCGGGCCCGTCACGTCGGAGGTGTCGCGCGCCTGCACGCTGTACGAGTACGCGGTACCGGCGGTCAGCGCGGTGTCGGTGTACGTCGTGGTGGTGACGGTGGCGACCTTCGCGCCGTCGCGCAGCACGTCGTAGTTCTTGATGCCCGAGTCGTCGGTGGCGGCGGTCCAGCTGAGCTTCGCCGAGGTGTTGGTGATGGCGCTCGCGGTCGGGGTACCCGGCGCGGAGGGGGCGCTGTTGCCCGGCACCGTGGTGCCGCCGTCACAGGAGGCGCCGTTCAGCTTGCAGCTGCTGGGAGAGCCGGTGCCCGAACCGTTGAAGCCGAAGCTGATGCTCGCGCCGGCGGCGAGGCTGCCGTTCCAGCCGAGGTTCTTGGCGGTCCAGTGGGTGCCGGAGTTGGTGACGGTGGCGTCCCAGGCGGAGGTGACCGAGGTACCTGCGGGGTAGTCCCACTCGATCGTCCACGAGGAGAGCGCGGTGGTGCCGGTGTTCTTCACCGTCCACTGGCCCTCGAAGCCGGTGCCCCAGTCGGACTTCTTGACGTACGCGGCGGTGGCCGAGGTGGCCGCCGACGCGGGAGAGGCGAGGCCGACCATCGCGGCGATCGGCAGCAGCAGTGCGGAGAGGCCCGCTATCGCTTTGGTCCTGCCGCTTCTTCTGAGCGTCCATCCGAATCTGGTCCGGCGTTGGGGGGTCTCGGTGCTCAACGGTGCTCCTCGGGTGAGGTCCGACAAACGGGGGGTGGTTCGTGGACTGCAGACCCTGCGCCGCCCTGAGTGCGCTTTGTCATGTGCGCGCTCATCGCAGTGTGTTGCGGTGAGACTAGGAAGGTCTGGACCAATCGTCAAGAGGTCTGGACCAGATGAAGTCGGCAGCGCCGGTGAGCGTGATCACGGGCTCAACTCCCGCGCGGGAAGCACCCGCTCGGGCCCGAAGTCGCCGACCCGCCCGGTCGGCAACCCGCTGACGTGCGGCTTCGCCGGCCGCGTCGCTCCTGGAGCGGGTCACGCCGCCCCAGGAGCGGGCCGCGCCGCGGGCGCCGCCGGAAGGGGCGCGCGACCGGGACGCTCTGTCTCTCCCGCGACCCACGGCTACGCTCGTCGCCATGCCGAACCGACTGCCCTTCGACGGAGCGCCGTTCTCCGGCGTGGGTGTCCCCGAGCGGGCCAAGCTCCTGGACAGCAGCCCCCGATCGCGGGTGTGGCGGGTGCGGCTGACCGACCGACGGCTGGTGGTCGTCAAACAGATCGTCGACGGCGGGGACGAGGGTGCCGACGCGGACACGCGCTTCGCGCGCGAGGTCACCGGGCTGCGCCTGGCGGCGCGGGCAGTCGGACCTGCCGTGGCCCCGGCGGTCCTCGCTGCCGACCCGCTCTCGCGCGTGATGGTCCTCGAACACCTGGAGGACCTCGGCAGGACGGACGACTGGTTGCCCGGGTACGCCGAGTCGCTCGCCCGCCTGCACGCGCAGACCGGGCCGGCCGACGCCGGCGCGCTCCCCGCCTGGTCGGGGCCCACGGCGACGGACGCGGAGTCCTTCCTCGCCCTGGCCGGGGCCCTCGACGTGTCCGTACCGTCCACGGCTCACGGCGAACTCGGTGATCTGCTCCAGCGGTTGGACCCCGCGCCGCACCACGCGCTGCTGCACGGCGACCCCTGCCCCGGCAATGATCTGCGTACCGCCGAGGGTGTCCGTTTCGTCGACTTCGAGCGGGCCTCACTCGGTAATGGGCTGGTGGAGCTCGCCTACGTCCGCATCGGATTCCCCACCTGCTGGTGTGCCATGTCGGTCACCGGCGCCCCGCTCGCGGAGGCCGAGTCGGTCTACCGGTCCACCTGGCGCGACCTCACCGGGAAGGATGTGCCGGGCGACCTCGCCGACGCGTGCGCGGGCTGGCTGATCCAGGGCGACGCACTCGTCGAGCGGGCCCACCGCGGCACAGCCGACCAGCTCGCCCGGGTGGCCGTCGAAGACTTCGACTGGGGTTACGTCTCCGCCCGCGAGCGGCTCGTCCACCGCCTGGGCGTGGTCGCCGAGATGACCCGCGACCACGATCACCTGCACGCGGTCGGCCGGCTCGGCTCCGCCATGGCCGACCGACTGCTCGCCCACCGGCCGGCACCGCGTCCGCTGCCCACCCAGGCCGTCAGGCCCTGGTAGTGGCCTGCGGGCAGCGGTCTTCGGGCGGCGATCCCGCGGTCTGCGGTCTGCGGGCAGCGCCCGACCGGCCCCGGCGGGACAGCCCTCAGCGGTCCCCGCCCGGCACCCAGAGCACGTCGCCGACCTCCTTGTTCGCCGTCCTGGCCAGGATGAACAGGAGGTCGGAGAGGCGGTTCAGATACGTGGCGGTCAGCGCGTTCATCACGTCCCCGTGCACCTCCAGCGCCGCCCAGGTGGAGCGCTCCGCGCGCCGGACGACCGTGCACGCCTGGTGGAGGAGCGCGGCGCCCGGGGTGCCACCCGGAAGGATGAAGCTCCTCAGCTTCTCCAAATCCTCCAGGAAGCGGTCGCAGTCGGCCTCCAGCTTGTCGACGTAACTCTGCTCCACCCGCAGCGGCGGGTACTTCGGGTTCTCCACCACGGGCGTCGACAGGTCGGCGCCCACGTCGAAGAGGTCGTTCTGTACCCGGACGAGGACCTTCACCACGTCCTCGGAGAGCCGGCCGAGCGCCACCGCCGTCCCGATGGCCGCGTTGGCCTCATTGGTGTCGGCGTACGCCGAGATCCGGAGATCGGTCTTGGCGGTACGGCTCATGTCACCGAGGGCGGTCGTGCCGGTGTCGCCGGTACGGGTGTAGATACGCGTCAGATTGACCATGCGGCCAGGCTATGCGGATCGCGGCGGCCCCGGACTCCGTTCCTCGCGTGGCCGTGGTCACGCGGCAACTGCCGCCCGGGCGCCGCCGCCTGACGCGAGGCGGTGTGATGTCCGTCATGTGAGACGTGACGCGCATCTCTTAGCGGTCACACCGCCCCTCACGAGTACTAATCTCCGCCGGAGAGCACATGAAGGACCGTCGGAAAGAGTGCGTCAGAACTGCCGCACGGGCGACGAGACAAAAGGGGTGTGACGTGGCCGGGAAGCTCGCCGTCATCGGGGCCGGACTCATGGGGTCCGGTATCGCGCAGGTCTCCGCCCAGGCCGGCTGGGACGTCGTGCTGCGGGACGTCACCAACCAGGCCCTGACTCGCGGGCTGGACTCCGTCAAGGCGTCGTACGAGAAGTTCGTCGCCAAGGGGAAGCTGACGGCGGACGACGCCGGGGCCGCGCTCGCCCGCATCAGCACGACCACCGATCTGGACGCCGTCGCCGACGCGGACATCGTGGTCGAGGCCGTGTTCGAGAAGCTGGAGGTCAAGCACGAGATCTTCCGCGCCCTCGACGAGGTCGTGCGGGAGGACACCGTCCTCGCCTCCAACACCTCCGCCATCCCGATCACCAAGATCGCGGCGGTGACGAAGCGCCCGGAACGGGTGGTCGGGGTGCACTTCTTCTCGCCCGTACCGATGATGCAGCTCTGCGAACTCGTCCGGGGCTACAAGACGAGCGACGAAACGCTCTCCGCGGCACGGCAGTTCGCCGAGTCGGTCGGCAAGACCTGCATCGTCGTCAACCGGGACGTGGCGGGCTTCGTCACCACCCGGCTGATCTCCGCGCTCGTGGTCGAGGCGGCGAAGCTCTACGAGTCGGGTGTTGCCACCGCCGAGGACATCGACACCGCCTGCAAGCTCGGCTTCGGCCACGCCATGGGCCCCCTCGCGACCGCCGACCTGACCGGCGTCGACATCCTCCTGCACGCCGCGTCCAACATCTACACGGAGTCGCAGGACGAGAAGTTCGCCGCCCCCGAGCTGATGCGCCGGATGGTCGACGCGGGTGACATCGGCCGCAAGAGCGGGCAGGGCTTCTACACCTACTGAGGAACCACCCCGCTTCCCCGGGGCCCGCGCCGCGCCGTCGGCCGGGTCCCGGGTGCCCGGGACACGGGGGCCGTGCCCGGCCCCGGAGGAAGCCGGACCGGAAACGGTGCCGGACCCGCGGACCGGGATCACCCCACAGGGTGAATTCGATCTCGGTTCGCTCACAGGCGGCAACTTCCCCGCTCCCGCCACAGTCACTTGTGGCAAGAGCGGGCAGCCACACGGACTCTTGTACGAAGCGATACGGGGAGCGCATATGCACATCAGGGGCGACCACGCCGAGCTGGTCGTCGGGGGCCGCCTCGACGTCCGGAGCGCGGCGGACGCCCGTACGGTTCTGCACGCCGCCGTCGACGACGGCGTCGGTGACCTCGTGCTCGATCTGTGCGAGCTGGACTCCTGGGACGCCACAGGACTCGGCGTGATCATGGGAGTGCACCGCAGGGCGGGCCGTGCCGGACGTCGTCTGGTGCTCCGCGGCGTACCTCCGCAGATGCAGCGCCTGCTGGTGGCGACCCGGTTGCACCGCATCCTAACCATCGAAGGCGGGATCGCCGCCGAATCCCTGCCGCGGGTCTGAGGGCCTGGCGGGCAGTGTCCGGCCGAGGCCCGGCATGACCAGCGACCGAACCGGGCAATACACCTGAGAACGGGATGTCCCGGGCGCCTTCCACCCCCGCCGACGCGACGGGACCAACGAAGGATTAGGGTTCGGCCCGTCCGCCGATCGACCGAACCCGCAGGCGGACACCACGAGCAACAGCGGCACGTGCGCGCCGGACGGGCAGCAGCGCGACGCGTCTGGGGGACTTGACGATGAACCCGACAGCACGGGACCCGGAGCAGTACGGCGGTCACGACAAGGACGGGAGCGGCGAGGCACCCGCCCGGCGCCGGCCGTCCCGCGACGTCCTGCCGACCGAGCTCGTACCCCAGGCGGGGGCCAAGGCCCGCGTCGTGCGACTCATATCCGGCGACCTCCTGATCACGGTCAACCCCGTGGACGGCAGCGAGGCCGAGCCCTGCCCGCCCGGTATGCGGCCGGAGGCCCCGCTCCGGCGCACCGCCGAGGAACGTGCCACCCGCGAGCGTGCGGCCGAGCCCCCCGTACCGCCGGGACCGCCCGCTCCGCAACTGCCGCTGCTGGAGCGCGAGGAGGAGCGCGGACGGCTCGTACGCCTGCTCGCCAGGGGCCGTTCGGTCCGTCTCAGCGGCCCGGCCGGCTCCGGTCGTACCGCCCTGCTGGACGCTGTGGCGGCGGACTGCGCCGAACTCGCGCCCGACGGTGTCGTCCGGCTCTCCGGCCACCGGCGCACCGCTCCCGACCTGCTGCACGCGCTCTACGAGGCCGTCTACGACGCCCCCCTGCGCCGTCCCGAGCGCGAGGAGCTCCTGAGCGCGCTCTCCGGGATCGGCGCGGTCGTCCTCGTGGACGACCTGGAGTTCGACGGTGCCGCCCTCGATGAGCTCCTCGACGCCACCCCCGAGTGCGCCTTCCTCTTCGGTACCACCCACGACGTGGCCGCGGAGGCCGGACTCGACGAGGTCTCCCTCGCCGGGCTGAGCCGTGCCGCCGCCACCGATCTGCTGAGCCGGGTGGCCGGACGGCCGCTCACCGACGAGGAGTCGAACTGGTCGGGCGACCTCTGGTTCGAGTCCGAGGGGCTCCCGCTGCGGTTCGTCCAGGCGGGCGCCCTGCTGCGCCAGCGCGACCAGCTCCGGGAGATCCCGGAGGACTTCGACGAGTACGGCGCGTTCGAGGAGCGGCCCGCGGGCGCCCCGCCCGTCCCCCTCCTTTCGGTCCCGGACGACGAGGTGCCGCTGCCCAGCATCGGCGAGGCCGCCGCGCCCGCCCTGCTGCTCGCCTCCCGTCTCAGCGAGGCCGCCCGGGAAGCCCTGCGGTTCGCCGTCGCGCTCGGCGGCGAGGTGCCGCACCAGGCACACCTCCCGGCGCTGATCGGACACACCCACGCCGATGCCGCGCTCGGCGAACTCGCCGGCGCCGGGCTCCTCTCCCCGGCCGGCTCCCGTTACCGGCTGGCCGCCGGAGTCCAGGTCCAGCTGGAGCTGGGCGGCTACGCGGAGGGCGCCGAGGAGCGCGCCCGTACCGTCGCCGACCACTACGCCTGGTGGGTCAAGCACCCCTCGGTGACCCCCGCCCGCACGGTCGCCGAAGCCGACGCCGTACTCGCGGCGATGACGGCCCTGCTCCCCGGCGACAGCCCGGAGGCGGCCCCGGCCGCCGTCCGGCTCGCCCGGAGCGCAGCCCCCGCGTTCGCCGCCGCCCTGCAGTGGGGCGCCTGGGAGAAGGCCCTGCGGGTCGGCCAGGAGGCGTCCCGGCTGGCCGGCGAAGTGGCCGAAGAAGCTTATTTCCACCACGAGTTGGGCGTCCTCGCGCTCTGCGCCGGGCATCTGGACCGGGCGCGGGCGGAGCTGGAGGCGTCGATCGGGCTGCGCGGCGCGCTCGCCGACCGGTCCGGTACCGTCGCCGGACGCCGCGCGCTCGCCCTGGTCACCGACCGTTCCGGCACGCTGCTGCCGGGAGCACTGCTGCCGGGGGTGATCCCGAGCGGGGCGGTCCCGAACCGGGCGGTGCCGAACGGGACCGCTGCGGGCGGCCGGGGCGACGGTGCCGCGACGGAGGTCCTGCCGGCCCTGCCCCCGCTGCCCGCTCTGCCGCGTCAGACGCTGGTGGTGGAGGAGCCGCCCGTGGTGACGCAGGCGGTGCCGGCACTCGGCAAGGCCGGGCGTCCCACCGGCGTGAAGGCCCTGGGCCGGACCGTCGTCCACGGGGCCCGGCGCAACCTCGTCGCCGTCGGCGCCGGCGCGCTGCTGGTCGCGGTGCTCGGTACCGTCGTGACGCTCGGCGCCACCGCGGGCAGCGAGGACACCGGCAACCGGAGCGTCACCCCGGGGCACTCCGCCGAGGAGGGCGACGAGGAGAGCTCGGCCCCGGACGGGGGCACCCCGGCCGACGGCGGGGGCACGGGCAGCTCCGTACCGACCGGCAGCGCCTCCGCCCAGCCCGGCGCGTCGGGTACGCCCACTCCGGAGAGCACCGGCACACCCACCCCCGGCAGCAGCGGTGCGGCGCAGAGCCCGACGCCGGACACCTCCGCGCCCACCCCGTCGCGCACCGGCGGTCCGGTGTCCTCGCCGCCGGCCGGCGGGACCGTGCCGACCTCGCCCACCGGCTCCACGAGCACCAGCCCCTCGCCCTCGCCGTCGAGCGCCACCCCGTCCCCCAGCAGCTCGACGCCCACGGCGCCACCCTCCACAGAGACTCCGGGGGGCGGGGGAGGCGACACAGGCGGTACCGGCGAAGGCGGTGAAGCCACGGCCACCGCGTCCGGCACCGCCGAAGCGAGCCCCTGGGGGAGCCCCGGGACCGCGACGGCCACTCCGGACGGCGCCTGAGCAGTCGATTTCCGGACGGCGCGACGTTTCCGAGACACTCGGCGCCGCCCGAAACATCGATAACCGGACGGCTTGTCGATCAGATCGTCAGGTTGTCCGGTCCCGGCGCGGGCCGGCGAGAAACTAGTGCCGCGCCCGGCAGTGTTTGCCCCATGAGGAGCGGTGGTCGGTGCGTGTGATCGCCGGGCGGGGGGGGGGGGGGGGGGGGGGGGGGGCGCGCCGCCCCCCCCCCCCCCCCCCCCCCCCCCCCCCCCCCCCCCCCCGCCGCATCGCCGTCCAGTCGGCCGGTGACCCCGTTACGGGGCCCCGGCCCGTGTTCGTGTCAACTCCGCGGAGGGGGGCGCGGCTCTGGATCAGGTGGCCTTGTGCCCGTCGGGAACCTCGGCGGACAGTTTCGCCTCCGCGCTGCAGCCCAACTCCTGGGCGAGGGCTCGGGACAGGGAGTTGAGTATGGTCAGTGCGTCCTTGGGTGTGCTGCCGCGACTGGTCTGCCCGTGGTCGGTGTACATCTCGCCGGTGACCAATCCGGCGCCCTTCACCCCGGGGCACGCGAAGTACAGGGAAGCCGCGAGTCTTCTGTCCGTGGATGCGAACGCGCCCAAAGGGTAGTAAAGGCTCCCGTTGGGTCATCGGTTTTCTCCGCGTCGGAGAGGTCGGTGGCGGCGGGCAGGGAGTCGAACCTGATGATGATCAGCGGCTTGTCGACGTCCTCCAGGTAGATCCTGCAGTCCCCTGCGGCGGCCCCCTCCCGGCGGAGGTCCTCGGCTGCCGACTTCAGGGAGAACTTGTACGGGTTCCCGTCCGGGTCGGAACTCCCTCCCCGCTCCCAGTACCGGTCGGTGTCGGCCATCTTCCGGAGTGTGGACGCGCCGGCCCCGGCGAGTGTCCCGTCGCAGATCTCGGACGACGACTCCGCGGGAGGGTTCTTTGCCGCAGAGCCGTCGTCGCCGCTGCCGCAGGCGGTGGCACCGGCCATGAGCAGCGCCCCGCACACGACCCAGCACTTCTTCTTCATCGGTTTCCTCGATCGCGATCCAGTGAACCTGTGGTTGTCGGTCGGCCACACGGCCTGGTACGGGGCGATTCCGCGGTAATCGTCCCGTCCGGCACCCGTGCCGTAGTAGCTGTATCCGAGCGCATCGGACCAGCGCTCGTTACGGGACTGTGCCGCCACGTTCGGATTGGCCCCGAGGTAGCTTTCGTACGCCGTTCCCAGCCGCTGTTCGCCCTGCTCGTAGAACTTGGTGCTGGTCATCCGGGACTTCTGGGAGGCGTCGGCTTCGGAGCCGTCGATGCTCTGGTCGACCTCGTGTCCTGGCCCAGCACGCTGAGGAAACTGATCGCGCCCTGCTCGCCGAATCGGGCCCGGCCCTGGTAGGCGGCGGGAAACGCGTCGTCCATCCTGTCGCTACCGCCGAGCCGCGCGTCGAGCCCGGAGAAGTTTCCGCAGCGGAGTGCGTCGAGGTCCATCAGCGGGCCTCCCTCTCGTCGAATCCCGCGTCGAGGGTGCTGATGCTGCTGAGGGTGCCGGCGACGAAGACCTCGTCGCCGGCGTGCGCGCCCTTGGCGTAGTCGAGGTGGTGGGATATGTGCGCCGTCGCGTCGAGCAGACTCTGCACCTGGGCGACCCACCGTGCGGACACGTGGTCCAGAGCGCCGCCGAGCGCGTACCCCTCGGACTTCAGGCCGGAGGCTGCCTTCTGGGAGGACCCCCGGCATGGCCGCTGCACCTGGCTAAATCCTGGTGCAGTGGGAAAGCCGCGTCGCCCACTGCGGCCATGTCGTGCTGATTGACCCTCAGATCGCCCTGGGTGCCGACCGGAGGCTCCGACGGCAGATGGTTCAACCGCATCCGCGTGGAGTGATCTTCGGCCGCCTCGATCTTCAGCCGCTCCCATTCGTCCCATGCCATCGGCGGGCCGCCTCCCCGTGATTCCGTCCTCCGGCTGGAGGCCGTTCGGCCAGAAAACCTACCAACCGGACGGGTTGCTCGTGTCGCTGAATCGAACGGATGGCGGAAATGGTCATCCGGGACGGTGAGAACCATGATTTTTTGTCACATGCTGTTAACGCTGGTTCACCACAGGTGGCCGTGGTGACGCTCCGCGTCGTACGACATGGACGCGCGTAGACGTCCGTTTTCCGGACGCTTCCGCGCTGACCGGCGGTTATGGGGCGGAGGATCGGCGAGGGACCGGATTCTGGACGAGGCCTTCCGCTCAGCGGACTGCATCGCTACTGTCCGTCCATATGTGAACGCCCCGTGGCAAAGCCGCCGCGGAGCGCAGCCGGTTTCAGGTCGTATCCGCGCACACCATGCCCCTTCGGGCGACTGGTGCACCTTTCGGACACGGCCCGGACCAGACCGGCGGCCTCTCCGTGCGTCGCCGCTGGGACCGGCGTCGTATGTGCGCGGAGGCGCTGTCGTCGCTCACCTTCGGAGGGGACGGGTTGTGACCGCGGAGACTTCCCAGACACTCGACAGAGGACTACGTGTCCTCAAACTGCTCGCCGACACCGACCACGGGCTGACCGTCACCGAGCTGTCCAACCGGCTCGGCGTCAACCGCACGGTCGTCTACCGCCTGCTCGCCACACTCGAACAGCACACCCTCGTGCGCCGGGATCTCGGCGGCCGGGCCAGGGTCGGACTCGGCGTGCTGCGCCTGGGCCGCCAGGTGCACCCCCTCGTACGGGAGGCGGCACTGCCCGCCCTCCGCTCGCTGGCCGAGGACATCGGGGCCACCGCCCACCTGACGCTGGTCGACGGTTCGGACGCGCTCGCCGTCGCCGTCGTCGAGCCGACCTGGACCGATTACCACGTGGCGTACCGGCCCGGCTTCCGCCACCCGCTGGACCAGGGCGCCGCGGGGCGGGCCATCCTCTCCGCCCGGCAGCGCACCCTGGTGGACCACCCCGGCTACACCCTCACCACGGGGGAGTTGGAGGCGGGCGCCAGTGGGGCCGCGGCACCGCTGGTCGGTGTCTCCGGAGTGGAGGGGAGCGTGGGTGTGGTCATGCTCGCGGACTCGATCCCCGACCGGGTCGGCCCCCGCGTCCTGGACGCGGCCCGCGAGGTCGCCGACGCCCTCCGCTGAACGGGAGCCGACGACCGCCTCTCACTGACAGGTTCACGATCCTTCGGCCCCGTACGGTCCGGAGGTGCGGCGCCCCGCCCGTCCCCGGCCACCGGGCCCGCCCGCCCCGCGCCGTCGGGCCCATGGGCCCGACGCCCGGGGCGGGGCTCACCGGCAGATAGATTGGGCGGGTGCCCCTTCGTCTCTCGCGCCCCCGCACCCTCGCCCTCTGCGCGTTGCCGGTACTCGCCCTGTTCGGGACCGCCGCCTTCGCCCCGCTGCCGTTCACCGTGGCCCAGCCCGGCACCACGGCGAACGTCCTCGGCTCGGCGGACGGGAGGCCGGTGATCACCATCACCGGCGCCCCCACCCGCACCACCGAGGGCCAGCTGCGGATGACGACGATCGTCGCGACCGGGCCCAAGGCGGAGGTGCGCGCCGGTGACGTGATCGACGGCTGGTTCCGTACGGACCGGGCGATCATGTCCCGCAACTCGGTCTACCCGACCGGAGGTTCCGAGAAGCAGATCGAGCAGCACAACCTGAACGACATGAAGGAGTCCCAGGACGTCGCCGTCGACGCGGCCCTGAACTACCTCCACCGCGAGCAGGGCTCGATGACGTTCTCCCTCGACCTCGGTGACATCGGCGGCCCGAGCGCCGGCCTCTTCCTCGCCCTCGGCATCATCGACAAGCTCGACGGCAACGGCTCCGGCGGCGACCTCACCGGCGGCCGCACCATCGCCGGTACGGGCACCATCGCGGCGGACGGCACGGTGGGCGCGGTCGGCGGGGTCTCCATGAAGACCCAGGCCGCCCGGCGGGACGGGGCGACCGTCTTCCTGGTGCCGAAGGACGAGTGCGGCGGGGCGGAGGCGGAACTCCCGAAGGGGCTGCGGCTGATCCCCGTCACCACCCTCAAGGGGGCGGTGTCCGCGCTCGACGCCCTGGACAAGGGCGGCAGCGTCCCCAGCTGCTGAGCCTCGCGCCCGGCCGGGAACGCGGCCGTCGCCCCCGACCGGCCCGACCGGCCCGAGCACCCGACCGACTACACCTCAGCCGTCCTTGATGAACCCCTCCTGGAGCAGCCACTCCAGCGCCACCTCGTGCGGGTCCGCGCCCTCCACGTCGACCTTGGCGTTGAGCTCCTGGGCGACCTCGGTCGTCAGCTTCGCGCTCACCGGGTCCAGCAGGTCCGCGATCACCGGGTACTTGTCGAAGGTCGCCGTGTGGATGACCGGCGCCGCGTTGTAGTTCGGGAAGAAGTGCTTGTTGTCGGCGAGCACGTCCAGGTTCATCGCCTTGATCCGGCCGTCCGTCGTGAAGACCTCGCCCAGCAGGCAGGAGTCCGACTTGGACACCTGGGTGTAGATGATCCCGGCGTCCATCTTGCGGATGTTCGAGGCCGGCACGGACATCCCGTACGCCTTCTCCATCCCGGGCAGACCGTCGTCGCGGGAGGCGAACTCGTTCTCCACGCAGATCGTCACCGCGGACGGGTCCCTCTTCGAGAGCGCCGCCACGTCGGACAGGTCCTTCAGCTTGTACTTCTCGTTCTTCTTACGGCTGATGGCGAGCGCGTAGGTGTTGTTGAGGGTGGACTGGGGGAGCCAGGTCACCCCGTTGCGCCGGTCGACGTCACGTACCGCCTTCCACTGCTCCTGCGGGTCGTCGATCGGCTCCGCGTTGCCGAGGTAGGTGATCCAGCCGGTGCCCGTGTACTCGTACATCGCGTCCGCGTCGCCCTGCACGATCGCCTCGCGGGCGCTGATCGAGCCGGGGAGGTTGGTGCGGTCCAGCACCTCGGCGCCGGCCGCCTGGAAGACCAGGCCGATCATCTGGCCGAGGATGATGTTCTCGCTGAAGTTCTTCGAGGTGACCGTCAGCGAGGCGCCCTTCAGGGGCTCGCCGGCGCCCACCGACCCCGGCGACACGTCGTCCACCATCACCGAGCCGCTCTTGAGTCCGCACCCGCCGAGCACCAGCACCAGCCCCACGGCCCCGGCCACCCCCGCCCGCACCCTGGCCGCACCCCTGCGCGCTCCCACCGCCCGCGTCCTCACGGTGCCTCCAGTCCGCGCGGCGTCAGCACCACTTCCACCAGCGAGGCCAGCCAGTCCACCAGCAGCGCCAGCACCACGGTCAGCACCGACCCCAGCACCAGCACCGGCATGCGCTGCGTCTGGATGCCCGAGGTGATCAGGTCGCCGAGCCCGCCACCGCCGCCGAACGTGGCCAGCGTCGCCGTCCCCACGTTCAGCACCAGGGCCGTCCGCACCCCCGCGAGGATCAGCGGGACGGCGAGCGGCAGCTCCACCTTCGCCAGCGTCCCCGTACCCGACATCCCGATGCCCCGCGCCGCCTCCACGAGCGTCGGATCGATCGACCTGAGCCCCGCCACCGTGTTCGAGAGCACCGGCAGCACCGCGTAGATCACCATGCCGGTGATCGCCGTCGACGGCCCGATGCCCAGCCAGATCACCAGCAGGGCCAGCAGCCCGATCGCCGGGGTGGCCTGACCGATGTTGGCGATCGCGGTGAAGAGGGGTGCGGATCGCGACAGCCCCCTGCGGGTCAGCGCGATGCCCAGCGGAATGGCGATGATCAGCACCCAGAACGTCGAGATCGCCGTCAGCCGGACGTGCTGCCACCAGCGCAGTTCGACCGTGTCGCCCGCGATCGAGTTCTCCGCGATCGAGTCCAGGGTGACGTTGTTGATCCAGAAGTACGTCGCGACCAGCACCGCCGCCAGCACCAGCGGCAGCACCACCAGCTTCTGCCAGGTGATCCGGCGCGGCTGACGCGCCGGGGCGGGGGGCGGCTCGCTCTCCTCGTCCCGGAACGCCTTCCCCTTCACGTCGTGCTCGCCCGGCGGCCGGGTCGGCGCCGCTTCCCGGCCGGACGGGTCGCGCCCCTGACGGCTGCTGGGGGTCATGCGCCGCCACCCCCCTCCAGCTCCTGCTCCGTCTGATGGCTGCGCAACTCCTCCAGCTCGTGCTGGTGCTCCATCGCCGTGAGCCGGTCCGCCTCCAGCAGCTCCTGCACGTTGTCCATCAGGGTGCGCATGTCCACCACCCCGACGAACTCCCCGCGCCGCCCGGTCACCGCGGCCCGTCCTCCGCTGTCGGTGAGCACCGCCTCCAGCGCGTCGTGCAGCGTGGCGTCCCGGGTCACCGTGTCGTGCACCAGCTGCCCGGCCCGTGCGAGCGAACCGCGCGCCCGCATCAGGTCGCCGCGCCGCAGCCACTTGTAGGGGCGGTTCTTGCGGTCCAGCATCAGCAGTTCGTTGTGCGGGCCGCTGCGCAGCTTGTTGAAGATGTCCTGGAGCGGGTCGTCGACGGTCACGGTGGGGAAGTCCGCGACGACCACGTCCCGGACCCGGGTGAGGTTGAGCCGCTTCAGCGCCGCGCCCGCCCCCACGAAGCCGGAGACGAAGTCGTCCGTCGGGTTGGTGAGGATCGCCTCCGGGGTGTCGAACTGCGCGATGTGCGAACGCTCCCGCAGCACCGCGATCCGGTCACCGAGCTTGATCGCCTCGTCGAAGTCGTGGGTGACGAACACGATCGTCTTGTGCAGCTCGTGCTGGAGCCGGATCAGCTCGTCCTGGAGGTGGTCGCGGGTGATCGGGTCGACGGCCCCGAACGGCTCGTCCATCAGCAGCACCGGCGGGTCGGCGGCGAGCGCCCGCGCCACCCCCACGCGCTGCTGCTGGCCGCCGGAGAGCTGCCGCGGGTACCGGCCGTGGAACTCCCGGGGGTCGAGCCCGACCAGGTCGAGCATCTCCTCGACCCGGTCCTTCACCTTCCGCTTCGACCAGCCGATCATCTTCGGCACGAGGGCGATGTTGTCGGCGACCGTCATGTGCGGGAAGAGCCCGGAGGACTGGATCGCGTACCCGATCTTCCGGCGCAGCTTCACCGGATCCATGTCGGTGACGTCCTCGTCGCCGATCCTGATCCGGCCGGACGACGGCTCGATCAGCCGGTTGATCATCTTCAGCGTGGTCGACTTCCCGCAGCCGGACGGGCCCACGAAGATCACCGTCTCGCCCGCCCTGATGTCCATCGAGACGTTCTCCACGGCCGGGTTCGGGTTGCCCGGGTACAGCTTGGTGAGGTTCTCCAACTGGATGGTCGCCCCGGAGGTCTCCGGCGCCGCCTCCGGCTCGGCCGGCTCGGCGGTGGTGTCGCTAGCGGTCTCAGGCACGAATCCCCCTGGGAATGGTCAGCCGGCCGAGCAGGACGTACGCGGCGTCGAAGAGAAGGGCGAGGATGACGATGCCGAGCGTCCCGGCGAGTACCTGGTTGATCGCGTTGGCGCTGCCCAGCGAGGCGATGCCCCGGAAGATCTCGTTGCCGAGCCCCGGCCCGGAGGCGTACGCGGCGATGGCGGCGATCCCCATCAGCATCTGGGTGGCGACCCGGATGCCGGTGAGGATCGGCGGCCAGGCGAGCGGCAGCTCCACCCGGCACAGCCGGGCGATCCGTGACATCCCGATGCCCTTCGCCGCGTCCACCAGGGACGGGTCCACCCCGCGCAGCCCGACGATGCAGTTACGGACGATGGGCAGCAGCCCGTACATCGTCAGAGTGATCACGGTGGGCGCCACCCCGAGCCCCACCAGCGGGATCAGCAGACCGATCGCGGCCAGCGAAGGAATGGTCAGGATCGTCGCCGTGGACGTGATGGCGAACGCGCCGCCCCAGCCGCTGCGGTAACTGACCACCCCGATCAGCACCCCCAGCACCGTCGCGATGACCATGCACTGGAAGACCGCGCTGACGTGCTGGAAGGCGTCGGTGAGCAGTTGCTGGTGCCGGGTCGTCACGTACTCCCAGAAGCTCAACGCGCACTCCCTCGGATCAGTCGGTGTCCCTGGCGGCCTGCTCGACGAGCGGGATGACGCGCAGCGGAACGGGGTTCTCCATGACGATCGCCGTGGAGGCCCGGACGATCCCATCAAATCCGACAACCCGGTCGATGACGCGCTGGAGATCGGCGTTCGACCGCGCCACCAGCCGGCACAGCATGTCCCCCTGCCCGGTCGTCGTGTGCAGCTCCAGCACCTCCGGCACACCCATCAAGTGCGCCCGGATCTGGACTCCTTGGCCCTGCTTGATCTCCAGCGTCGCGAAGGCGGTGACGGGGTACCCGAGCGCCGCCGGGTCCACTTCCGGCCCGAACCCCCGGATGACTCCATTCGACTGAAGACGGTCCAGCCGTGCCTGCACCGTCCCCCGCGCCACCCCCAGCCGCCGCGACGCCTCCAGCACCCCTATCCGGGGCTCCCGGGCCAGCAGCACGATCAGTTCCCCGTCCAGACGGTCGATCCCCACGGTGCGCCCCGGCCCTTCGGATGTGATGGTCATCATGTACAGACAGGCCGCCCATACTGGCGGAGCACTGAGCGGATTGTTCAGCGAAAACGCAAACTGTTGCGCACCTTGCCCCGCGGGGGGAGCCTCGGACCATGACAGAGACCCTGCACACCGCTCCCGACACCGCACGGCAGGCCGACCCCTTCCCGGTCAAGGGGATGGACGCGGTCGTCTTCGCCGTGGGCAACGCCAAGCAGGCCGCGCACTACTACTCGACGGCCTTCGGCATGAAGCTGGTCGCCTACTCCGGACCGGAGAACGGCAGCCGCGAGACCGCGAGTTACGTCCTCACCAACGGCTCAGCCCGCTTCGTCCTCACCTCCGTCGTCAAGGCGTCCACCGAGTGGGGCACCTTCCTGGAGGAGCACGTCGCGGCCCACGGCGACGGTGTGATCGACCTCGCCATCGAGGTCCCCGACGCCCGTGCCGCGTACGCCTACGCCGTCGCGCACGGCGCGAGCGGCATCACCGAGCCGCACGAGCTGAAGGACGAGCACGGCACGGTCGTGCTCGCCGCCATCGCCACGTACGGCACCACCCGCCACACCCTCGTCGAGCGCGGTGGCTACGACGGCCCCTACCTCCCGGGCTTCACCGCCGCCGAGCCGATCGTCCAGCCCCCGGCGAAGCGCACCTTCCAGGCCGTCGACCACTGCGTCGGCAACGTCGAACTCGGCCGGATGAACGAGTGGGTCGCCTTCTACAACAAGGTCATGGGCTTCACCAACATGAAGGAGTTCGTCGGCGACGACATCGCCACCGAGTACTCCGCCCTGATGTCGAAGGTCGTCGCGGACGGCACCCTGAAGGTCAAGTTCCCGATCAACGAACCGGCCGTCGCGAAGAAGAAGTCGCAGATCGACGAGTACCTGGAGTTCTACGGGAGCGCGGGTGTCCAGCACGTCGCGCTCGCCACCAACGACATCGTCGGCTCCGTCCGCGCGATGCGCGCCGCGGGGGTGCAGTTCCTGGACACCCCCGACTCCTACTACGACACCCTCGGCGAATGGGCCGGCGAGACCCGCGTCCCGGTGGAGACCCTGCGCGAACTCAAGATCCTGGTCGACCGCGACGAGGACGGCTACCTGCTCCAGATCTTCACCAAGCCGGTCCAGGACCGGCCGACCGTCTTCTTCGAGATGATCGAGCGGCACGGCTCGATGGGCTTCGGCAAGGGCAACTTCAAGGCGCTCTTCGAGGCCATCGAGCGCGAACAGGAGCGCCGCGGCAACCTCTGAGCGACTTCCGGGCACCCCCCGACCACGCCACGACGGCCCGCGCCCCACCTCCGGGGTCGCGGGCCGTCGTGTGTCATGGACAGCGCTCCCCGGGGAAGACGGCCCCCATGAACGCCACTTCCTCCCGCCGGGTACGCCGGCTGGCACCCCTGCTGGTGGTCCTCCCCCTCCTCGCGGCGTGCGGGGGACACGACGGGGACTTTCGTACGCGCCCCGAGGCCGGGGCGGCCCCTGAGCTCTCCGGGGACACCCGGCTGGTGATCACCACCGAGAACGGGGTGCGGCTGCGTCCGGCCGACGGCGAACACGCCGTCACCGACCGTCAGGTGCGCGCCGACTGGACGCACCGCGGCGACACCTGGGTGCTCGACCTGACCTGCCGCGACACGGACGGCGACGGCGACCGTGACGGCGACGGTGACGGTGAAGACGGCGTCCGGGACGGCGACCGGGCGTGTCCCCGGATGCCGGTCGTCGACGTGCCCGCCGTCTCCTCCGTCACGGTCACCGCGCGGAACGCGGGCATCGACGTGGCCGGGATCGGCTCCCCGCTGAACCTGACCACCGTCAACGGGGACGTCACCGTCGTCCGGTCCGGCCGGGACGGCGCCACCGTCCGCCTCGCCACCCGCAACGGGTCCGTACGCACCACCACCCTGCGCTCCGGCCGGCTGCACGCCGAGACGGTGAACGGGGACGTGACCCTCGGCAGCACCACCTCGCCGTCCCCGCTCTCCGCCGCCACCACCAACGGCTCGCTCCGGGTGTCGCTGCCGCACGCCGCCCCCGCCTACCGCGTCGCCGCCACCACCCACAACGGCACCACCTCGGTGACCGTGCCGACCACCACCGAGCCGGACGGTCCCGCCATGACCCTCACCACCGTCAACGGCGACGCCACCGCGACCCGCGACTGAGCACGCCCGCGACTGAGCGCGCCCGACCGCGCCACGTGCCCGGCCGCGTCAGGCGGCCGGCCCGGCGGCGGGCGCGGAAGGCGTCACGGGTGCGGGAGCGGGTGCGGGCGCGGCGGAGGCCTTCGGCGCCGGTGCGACGGGTGCGGCCGGAGCCGCAGGCGCCACCGCCGAAGGCCTCGCGGGCGCGGCCGACGCTTCGCGCTGCGGTTCGGGAGCCGCCTTTGCCGGGTCCGGGCCCGTCCGCAGGTCCTGCGGTCCGCCCCCGGCCGGCTCGCCCAGCCCGTCCAGCGCCGCCCGGGCCGCCGGGGCGTCCAGCGGCGAGAAGGCCGGGTCGGTGCGCAGGGCCTCCGCCAGATGCCGGCGGGCCGCCCCGACGTCGCCCACCTCCGCCTCCATCATGCCGAGGTGATAGGCGTACGAAGCGCTGCGCACTCCGCTGTCGGCCGCCTTCAGGGCGAACTCCATCCCCTCCTCCGACTTCCCGGCCCGGTGCAGGGCCCAGCCCAGTGCGTCCGCGACCTCCGCGCCGCGCCGCTGCCCGTCCCACGCGGCACGCAGCCGCTCCACCGCCGCCTCGGGTTCGCCGTGGTCGCTCTCGTAACGGCCCAGCGGCAGCGTCTCGTCCACCCCGTTCCGCTCCGCCGCCGAGGCCATCCCCAGGAACGTGCCGTACTCGCTGGCGGCGTCCCCGTCGAGATCCAGGGACTCGTACAGCTCGGCGAGTTCGAGGGCGTACTCGGGGCGCGGGAGACGTTGCAGCACCCTCTGGTACTCCGCCATCGCCTCCTCACCACGGCCCAGCGCGGTCAGCGCGCGGGCCCGGCCGACGAGTGAGGCGTGGTGGCCCCGGTCGACGCGGAGCGCCGCGTCGTACTGCGCCAGCGCCTCCCCGGCCTCGCCGCGCTCGCGGGCCAGGTCGCCGAGGCGGTGCAGCGCCTCCGCCTTCTGCGCGGGGGTGACGGAGCGGTCGGCCGCCTCCTGCGCGGTGGCCAGCGCGTCCTCGCGCCACCCCTGGTTGCGGTACATCTCCGCGGTACGCCCCAGCGAGGGGGCGCCCTTGCGCAGGGCGGCGAACTTCCCGGTGGCCGTGCCGGCCGCCGCGTAGTCGCCGAGCCCGTTGTACGCGTCGATCAGCGCCGGGTACACCGCCCAGGCCGCGGGGGAACGGTCACGGACCGTCTCGCCCCACTTCTTCGCCGCCAGGAAATCGTGGCGGGCGTCGGCGAGTTCGGCCAGCCCCACCCAGGCGGCGGTGTTGCCGCGCTCTCCCGGCTCCGCCGCCAGCGAGCGCTTCAGTGCCTGCTCGGCACGGGGGTAGTACCCGAAGTCCGCGGACCGCCGGGCCCACTCCACGTACGCCGAGCCGAGCGCCGCCCAGGCCGGGGCATCCGCCGGGTGGCGCCGCACCCAGCCCTGCCGGTCGCCGATCAGGGCCGTCAGGTCGGAGAGCGAGGCGGGTGCCCCGGCCGCCGCCGCCGACCGGGCCCGGTCCGCCGGTCCCGGCGCCGCGGTGGCGCCCGGGTCGTCCTCCGGCACGGCCACCAGCGCGCCCGCCACCAGCACCCCGGCGGCCACCGCCCCGACCGCGGCGCGCCGCAGCGACGTCCGCAGGGCGGGCGGCGGGGACTGTGCGTCGGACCCGGCGGGCGGCACGGCCGTCGCCCCGGAAGGGCCCCCCGCGCCGCCCGGGGGAGACTCGTCGGCCGGGTCGCCGGGCGGTCCGCCCCCGGGCGGCACCTCCCGGCCGGCCCCGACCTGCGGGGACGGCGGTGCGGACGGCATCGTGCGGGCATCCGGGTCCTGCTGCGGCATGACATCCATACGATCACTCTGCGCCAGTACGGAGAGCGCACCGCGCTCCGGAACAGCCGCCGCAGACGGGTTCACACCATTGGCCGTCGGGTGCCAGGCTGGAGGCATGGACCACCGGGACGATCTCCTCGCACGGCTTCGGGCGGGCCTGCCCCCCGAGGCACTCCTCACCGACCCCGACATCACGGCGTCGTACGCGCGCGACATGGCGAGCTTCTGCGACGCCGGAGCGCCCCTGGCGGTCGCGCTCCCGCGCACCGTCGAACAGGTCCAGCACGTCATGCGCACCGCCCACGCCCTGCGCGTACCAGTGGTGCCGCAGGGTGCCCGTACCGGCCTCTCCGGCGGCGCCAACGCCTCGGAGGGCTGCGTCGTGCTCTCCCTCGTGAAGATGGACCGCATTCTGGAGATCAGCGCGGTCGACCGGATCGCCGTGGTCGAACCCGGCGTCATCAACGCCGCCCTCTCCCGCGCCGTCGCCGAACACGGCCTCTCCTACCCGCCCGACCCCTCCAGCTGGGAGATGTGCACCATCGGCGGGAACATCGGCACCGCCTCGGGCGGACTGTGCTGCGTCAAGTACGGCGTCACGGCCGAGTACGTACTGGGCCTCGACGTCGTCCTCGCCGACGGGCGGCTGCTCACCACCGGCCGCCGCACCGCCAAGGGCGTCGCCGGATACGACCTCACCCGGCTCTTCGTCGGCTCCGAGGGCAGCCTGGGGATCGTCGTCAAGGCCGTCCTGGCGCTCCGCCCCAAACCGCCGCGCCAACTCGTCCTCGCGGCGGAGTTCCCCTCGGCGAAGGCCGCTTGCGACGCCGTCTGCCGGATCATGGAGCGGGGACACGCCCCGTCACTCCTCGAACTGATGGACCGTACGACGGTGCGCGCGGTGAACGCGCTGGCCCACATGGGCCTGCCCGAATCCACCGAGGCACTCCTCCTCTGCGCCTTCGACACGCCCGACGCCCCCGCCGATCTCGCCGCGGTCGGGGAGCTCTGCACGGAGGCCGGAGCCACCGGGGTGGTGCCGGCCGACGACGTCGCGGAGTCCGAACTCCTGCTCCAGGCGCGGCGGATGTCCCTCACCGCACTGGAGACCGTCAAGCCCGCCACGATGATCGACGACGTCTGCGTACCGCGCTCGCGGCTCGGCGCGATGATCGAGGGCACCGCCGCCATCGCGGAGAAGTACGGCCTCACCATCGGCGTCTGTGCCCACGCGGGCGACGGCAACACCCACCCCGTCGTCTGCTTCGACCCCGCCGACCCCGACGAGTCCCGAAGGGCGCGCGAGTCCTTCGACGCGATCATGGCGCTCGGTCTCGAACTGGGCGGCACCATCACCGGCGAACACGGCGTCGGCGTCCTCAAGAAGGAGTGGCTCGCCCGTGAACTCGGCCCGGTGGGGATCGAGTTGCAGCGCGGGATCAAAGCGGCCTTCGACCCGCTCGGCATCCTCAACCCGGGCAAGCTCTTCTGACCCGCCCGGTCCGCGGGCCGTCTCCCGCGCGCTCCCCTCACGCCTCGTCGGTGTCCTGGGGCGCGTCGTCGGGGCCGAACGGGTCGGCGAGCCACAGGTCGTCGGCGGCCAGCGGGGAGAGCAGCTCGGCGAGCTCCCGGTCGACCGACTCGCCCCAGGGGCCCTCGTTCTCCGTACCCGGCGGGACCATGCCGAGGGTCCGTTCCAGCCACGCCGACACCGAGGCGGACGGAACCTCCAGCAGGGCGTTGCCGTCGGGGGAGTTCAGCGCGACGCAGATGACGTCGCGCTGCCCGACCTTCGTCGGCCAGATCCGTACGTCCCCCTGCCCGCACGGCCGGAACACCCCCTCCATCAGCAACTCCCGCGCGAACGTCCAGTGCACCGGCGACTCGGACCCGATGTGGAAGACGATGTGCACCGCGTACGGGTCGTCCGCCCGGTACGTCAACCGCGCGGGTACGGGAATGGAGCGCTCGGGCGACAGGACCAGCTTCAGTTCCAGCTCACGTTCCACGACGTTGCGCATGGGATGCACGACCTTTCGATGCCCAGGGACCGGTCCCGCGACCGGCCCGCACAAGGAGAGAGCGCGCTCCCCGGCCGCGATGACGCGACTTGAAGAGAAAATCTCCGGCGGGACCTGAAAGTGGCCCAAACACCAGGACCGGCCCGGGGGAAGGCGGCGGTCTGATAGATGTTGACTCTTGTGTTGCGGCTACGAAGAGATACGGGACCCGCTGATGAGCGCGCCAACTCCGGCACCCGGTGACGACCGCCCCCGTGAGGGGTACTACCCCGATCCCTCCATCCCCGGCTACGTCCGCTACTGGAACGGCGCTTCCTGGGTTCCCGGGACGAGCCGCCCCGCACCGGGACAGGACGGGACGTCCTCCGCCGACCCGGCCTCCTCCGCCGACTCCGCCTCCGGAGCGGACGTGGAGAGCCACCACCGGAGCGCGGCCCCGGCCGCCGCGCCCGTGGAGGAGACCGGACCGGTCTTCTTCGACGAGGAGGAGGCGGCCGAGGAGGCTGCCGCGGCGGCCCGGTTCGACCCGTCCCAGCAGGCCCCGGTCCACCCGGGCGGCCTCCCCGTCGAGCGTGCCACCCACCCCGAGCCCGCCTCCGCGTGGCGGGCCGACACCTCCCGGCAGGCCGGCTTCGGCAACGACGCCGACCGCCGTGTCGCCTGGGGCGGCGGCCGTCCGGGCGAGGGCCAGGTGCCCGGGCAGGGCGCCCGCGGAGCCGATCCGCGCGTCCCGGCCGAGGCGGCCCCGGACCCGGGCCGCCCGGCGCTGCCGCACGGCGCCGCCGCTCCGGCCGCGCTGCCCGCCGGACGCGACGGTGGCCACGACGGCCCGGTCCCCGCAGCCCCCGACACCCGCTCCGCCGCCCCGTCCGCCGACGGGGCGGCCCTCCGCCCGGCGGGCCGGGACACGGCCGCTCCCGCCCCGTCCCCGTACCAGCCGCCCGCCGGCCCCCAGCGCCAGCAACCCGTACCGCAGCAGGGCCCCGCTCATGTACGCGAGCCCTTCCGCGCCCCGGGCGCGCAGGCCGGACCCGGACAGGGCGCCACCTCCTGGGCGCACCAGCAGCCGCAGCAGGCCCAACAGCCGCAGCACCCCCACCAGCTGCAACAACCCCACCAGCTGCAACAACCCCAGCAGTCGCAACAACCCCAGCAGTCGCAGCAGGCCCAGCTGCCACAGGGACAGCAGTCGCAGCAGGTCCGCCCGGCGCAGCGCCCCCCGCAGGCGTACCCGCCGCAGGCCGCCCAGCCGTCCCCGCAGGCGTACCAGCAGCCGCAGGCCGCCCAGCCGCAGGCCCTTGCCGGGCCTTACGGCGGCCCCGGACCGGCCGGGCCGCAGGGCGCGGAACAGCCGGTCGTGCCGTGGAAGCCGCCGGTGGACGACCCGTTCCAGCAGATGGCCCGCGCCCAGTCCTCGGGCCGGCCCGCCGGGCTCGGGCGGCGGTTCGTCGCCCGGGTCCTGGACACGGTGGTGCTGGGCGCGCTCGTCGGCGCGGCCGGGTTCCCGCTGGTCACCGGGGCGATCGACCACATGGACGCGAAGATCGAGACCGCGAAGCTCTCCGGCCGGACGGTGACGGTCCATCTGCTGGACTCCACCACCGCCGGACAGTTCGGTGGAGTCCTCGCCGCCTTCCTCGTCGTCGGATTCCTGCTGGAGGCCCTCCCCACCGCGAAGTGGGGCCGGACGCTCGGCAAGAAGCTCCTCGGCATCCAGGTGCGCGACGTCGAGTCCCAGGACGTGCCCACCCTGGGTGCCGCGCTGCGGCGCTGGCTCGTCCACGGTCTCCTCGGACTGCTGGTGGTCGGAGTGCTCGACGTCGCGTGGTGCCTCTTCGACCGCCCGTGGCGCCAGTGCTGGCACGACAAGGCGGCCCGTACCTACGTCGCGGGCTGACCGCCTGTCACGTACGGGCGGGTGGCGGACCGGGTGCGCCGGGCCGTCGGCCGCCCCGTCGGCTGACGACCCGTCACTCGAAAGCACCTGAGCCGTTGCGGGGCGGTGCGGGCCGGGGTGCACTGCCCGCATGAGCAACGACGCGCCGACGCCCGGCCAGCCGCCCGAGGACGACGATCCGTTCCTCAAGAAGCCCCAGGACCCCCCGCCGTCGTCGGGCTCGCCGTACGGCAGCGCGCCCCCGCCACCCCCGCCCCCGCCGCCCTACGACCCCGGGCCGTACGGCGGCGGCCCCTACGGCGGCGCGGACCCGCTCGCGGGGATGCCGCCGCTCGGCGCCCCCGGGGTGCGCATCCTGGCGCGGCTGATCGACTTCCTGATCATCTCGATCCCGCTCTACCTGATCTCGCTGCCCTTCGGCGGCGCGGTCGACGTCACCTCCGACAACGGCGACAGCGACGTGGGCAACGCCGTCACCAACACCTACAGCGGACACCAGTTCGTCTGGTCGCTGATCGCGCTGGTCTGCTACGTCGGGTACGACACCTACTTCACGCACAAGGACGGCCGCACCCCCGGCAAGAGGCTGCTGAAACTGCGCGTCGCGATGCTGAGCGACGGCAGCGTGCCCCCCACCAACGCCTCGCTGATGCGCGCAGTGGTGCTCTGGCTCCCGGCGCTCCTGTGCTGCCCGTGCCTGTGGTGGCTCATCAACATCGTGCTGATGTTCACCGACAAGCCGTACCGGCAGGGCCTGCAGGACAAGGCGGCCAAGACGGTCGTGGTCAGTGCCCGCTGAGCGGTGCGCCGCCCGTACGAGAGGGCCCGGCGCGCGGGGGTTCAGCGCCGCGCGTGGCCGCCGACGCGGTCCTCGGCCGCGGCGTCGTCCGCCCGGGTGGTGCGGGTGGGGGCACGGTACGAGCGGGGAGTGCCGGCCGGGACCGGACCCCGGGCCCGGCGGGGCGTGGGGGCGGTCACCGCCACCAGGACTCCCATCGCGAGCGCCGCGAGGCAGACGACGCCCACGGTGGCCGACGACGAGGCGCCGGACACCAGCAGCAGGGCGAGAGTGACGAGGACGACGGTGGCGCAACCGTAGGCGAGTTGTGCGGCAGTCGGACGCGGCATGGCGGTATCCGTCCTGGAGGTCGTCGGAGGGGGACCCGCCCGCGCATCGGGACGGCCCTACGACGGTGGATGCCCGGGAGGGACGCGAATAAGCACGACCTAACCCCCAACGCCGGTGCACGGGGGGCGCATCGGCTCACGACATGTGCCAAGACGGCTGATGGACGCGCCGGTTGCCCATACATCAGCTGTCCGGATAACGGAAGGCGGCTCCTGCATAGTGCACTTGGCCGGTACAAGTCAAGACCTGTCTTTTCTCCCGCAACTCCGATCGAATGTCGTCACTTGTGACGCGTCCACGCGCGCGCGGCCCCCAGTCACCCCCTGGCCGCGCACGCGAACGCCCGGGGAGGACATCAGGTGACCAGTAAGAGAAGCAGCCTCCGTGCTGCCGCAGTCGTCGTGGCCATGGCCACGAGCGCGGCAACCGCGTCGACGTTCTTCGTCGCGCAGGCGGCGCAGCCGACCGCACCGGCAGGCACGTCCATCACCGAGAGCCGTGACCCGGCTCCGGAGAGGGGCGAGGAACACAACCTCGAAGGCCCGTTCAGCGAGAAGCAGAACAGCGAGCGCCAGGCTGCTCTGGAGCAGGTCATCTCGGGCGACAAGAAGGTGACCGATCGCGGCGGTTCCAAGGTCGTCAAGCTCGACAACAAGAAGTACGTCGAACTCGGCCGCGAGAAGACTGACAAGATCTTCACCATCCTGGTCGAGTTCGGTGACCAGGTCGACAACTCGACCATGTACGACCCGGACGGCTCCGGCCCCCAGGCGCCGGTCGTCAAGTTCGGCGGCACGCCCGGTCCGGCGCACAACACGATCGCGAAGCCCGACCCGAAGAAGGACAACAGCACCGCCTGGCAGGCCGATTACAACCAGGCCCACTTCCAGGAGCTGTACTTCGGCACCAGCGCCACCTCCAACTCGCTGACCAAGTACTACGAGAAGACCTCGTCCGGCCGCTACTCGGTCAACGGTGAGGTCTCCGACTGGGTCAAGATCCCGTACAACGAGGCCCGTTACGGCTCCAACTACTGCGGCGCGAGCAGCTGCGCCAGCGTGTGGGACGCCGTCCGTGACGGTGTCAACGCGTGGGCCGCGGACCAGAAGGCCAAGGGCTCCACCCCGGAGCAGATCAAGGCCGACCTGGCCCAGTACGACCAGTGGGACCGTTACGACTACGACGCCGACGGCAACTTCAACGAGCCCGACGGCTACATCGACCACTTCCAGATGGTCCACGCCGGCGAGGACGAGTCCGCGGGTGGCGGTGTCCAGGGCGCCAGCGCCATCTGGGCGCACCGCTGGTACGCGTACGGCACCAACGCCGGGGCGACCGGCCCGGCCGGCAACAAGGCGGGTGGCGCGCAGATCGGCGACACCGGCATCTGGGTCGGCGACTACACCGTCCAGCCCGAGAACGGCGGACTGGGCGTCTTCGCCCACGAGTACGCCCACGACCTCGGTCTGCCGGACCTCTACGACACCTCCGGCGGCGGCGAGAACTCGGTCGGTTTCTGGTCCCTGATGTCGGCCGGCTCCTGGCTCGGCCGCGGCCAGGGCGAGATCGGCGACACCCCCGGCGACATGACCGCCTGGGACAAGCTGCAGCTCGGCTGGCTGAACTACGACACGGCGAAGGCCGCGACCAACTCCAGCCACAAGCTGGGCGTTTCGGAGTACAACACGGCCAACAAGCAGGCGCTGGTCGTGAACCTCCCCGACAAGGAGGTCACCACCGCGGTCGTGACGCCCGCCCAGGGCACCAAGCAGTGGTGGAGCGGCAGCGGTGACAACCTCTCCAACACGCTGACCCGTTCGGTCGACCTGACCGGCAAGACGTCCGCCTCGCTCGACCTCTCGGGCTGGTACGACATCGAGGCCGAGTACGACTACCTCTACACCGAGGTGTCCACCGACGGCGGCGCCAACTGGACCGCGATCGACGGCACGGCCGACGGCAAGGAGCTGCCGCGCGACGCCAGCGACAAGCCGGCCCTGACCGACGCGTCCGGCGTGTACAAGAAGCTCTCGTACCCGCTCGACGCCTACGCCGGCAAGAAGATCGACCTCCGCTTCCGCTACGCCTCCGACGGCGGAGTGGCCGGCAAGGGCTTCACCGCCGACGCCCTCACCATCAGCGCCGACGGTGCCGTCATCTTCTCGGACGACGCCGAGGGCGACGACAACGGCTGGACGTCGAAGGGCTTCTCGCGGATCGGCGGGTCGTTCACCAACGACTACCCGCAGTACTACATCGCCGAGAACCGCCAGTACACCTCGTACGACGAGACCCTCAAGGTCGGCCCGTACAACTTCGGCTTCTCCACCACCCGTCCGGACTGGGTCGAGCACTACGCGTACCAGAACGGCCTGATGGTCTGGCTCTGGGACACCTCGCAGGCCGACAACAACACCTCCGCCCACCCGGGCCAGGGCCTCATCCTGCCGGTGGACTCGCACGCCAAGCCGCTCAAGTGGACTGACGGAACGATCCTGCGGAACAAGATCCAGCCGTTCGACGCGCCGTTCAGCTGGTACCCCAACCAGGGCTTCACGCTGCACAACGCGGACGTGGCGCTGAAGATCAAGCCGACGCTCGGCGTCCCGCTCTTCGACGACCACAAGGGCACCTACTGGTACGCGGAGAACCCGACCGGAAGCGTCAAGGTCTCCGACACCAACACGCGCCTCACCATCGTCAACGAGCCGCTCAACGGCTCGACGATCACCGTGAAGGTCGGCCCCTCGACCAAGTAATTCGCATCACCGCAGTCAAACCATGATCGGTCGCCGTCCTCAGCACCACGGCAGCCAAGGTCCGCCCGTCGCGACGCCCGGCACCCACTCTCGCCGCGTCAGCCGGAAGCCCGAGTACATCCCGTACGAGGGCTTCCGGCCGACACCCCGAGAGCACGCACCGGACGCCGCTCCTTACGGGTAAACCTTGGCTGACCTGGCACTGGCGGACGGCGGCCGATCGTGTTTAGGTGCCTCTTGTTCCGATCCTTATTGACACGACGTCTCACGGGGGAGCGCGAAACATGGCAGGCGGAGGATTCAGCAGATTGCCGGACGGCTCGGTGGTGGTGGCACTCACCCTGGCCCGTCCGCCCTACGGAGCCGGTCCCGGCGCCCCCGTACGCGTACTCGTCCACGCGGCGAACCGGGCCCGCGCCCTCACCCGGCTGCGCAACCTCGGGCTGCGCGCCGTCTACCTCCGGGGCAACGCCCAGCCGCCCACGCCGGACGAGATCACCGCCGTGCTGCACCACCCGGACGGCCTGCTCTGGCGGACCGCCCCACAGGCGGCCCAGGAGCTCTGGCACCCCATACGCGCGCTGATGGGCCCGGCCGGACAACCCGCCCCGGCCAGGCCCGCCACCTAGGTCGCGTCCGGCGGTTCACTCCCGCCGTCTCACTCCCGCCGTCCCAGTCCGGCCGTCTCACTCCCGCCGTTTCAGTCCCGCCGTCTCACTCCGGCCGGGCGACGACCGGCTCGCCGGACAGCTCCACACCCGCCGCGCGGAGCTCCGCCAGGGCACGCACGGTGGTGGGCGCCGCGACACCCGCCGTCAGGTCGAGCAGGACATGGGTGGCGAAGCCCTCACGGACGGCGTCCAGCGCGGTCGCCCGCACACAGTGGTCGGTGGCGATGCCGACCACGTCGACCTCGGTGATCCCGTGGTCCCGGAGCCACTGGGCCAGCCCCACCTCGTTCTCGTCGAGCCCCTCGAAACCGCTGTACGCCGCCGCGTACGCCCCCTTGTCGAACACCGCGTCGATCGCCCCCGAGGCCACGGCGGGCGCGAAGTTCGGGTGGAAGCCCACCCCCTCCGTACCGGCGACGCAGTGCACCGGCCACGAGTGCTCGAAGTCGGGCGTCGCGGAGAAGTGGTCGCCCGGGTCGACGTGGTGGTCACGGGTGGCCACCACGTGGCGGTAACCGGCCTGGGCCTCACCGATCAGATCGGTGATCGCGGCGGCGACGTCGGCGCCGCCGGCCACGGCGAGGCTGCCGCCCTCACAGAAATCGTTCTGAACGTCCACGACGATCAACGCGCGGTGCATGGCGGGTGCCCTTCGGTGGGGGAGCGGATGACGGGCCGAGCCTAGTGCCGCGCCCGGCACTGGAGCCTCGCCGGACCGGGCCGTCAGACGTACTCGGTCGGCAGCACCGGCTCGCCCCGGGAGAGCTGCAGCGCGGACATCGGGAGCCCGCCACGTGCCGCGACGTGACGCTCGCGGGCCGCGTCCAGCGACTCCCGGGCCACCACCTCGCCGCCGCGCACCAGCTCCACCAGCAGCTGCCTGTCGGCCAGCTCCGCCGGTACCGGACCGGTACCGATCACCTCCGCCTCGGCGACACCCTGCGCGTCCACCCGGCGGGCCGCCCACTTGCGCCCACCCATCGACGACTTGGCGCCCAGCGACTTCTTCGCCACCGGCAGCAGCGGATCCGCCGGATCGGCGGACTCGGCACGCGCCACCAGCTTGTAGACCATCGAACACGTCGGCTGGCCGCTGCCGGTGACCAGCTGCGTACCCACCCCGTACGCGTCCACCGGGGCGGCGGCCAGCGAGGCGATGGCGTACTCGTCCAGGTCCGAGGTGACCACGATCCTGGTCTCCGTCGCACCCAGCTCGTCCAGCTGCTGCCGCACCCGGTGCGCGACCAGCAGCAGGTCCCCGGAGTCGATGCGCACGGCCCCCAGCTCGGGCCCGGCCACCTCCACGGCCGTACGGACCGCCTCGGTGACGTCGTAGGTGTCCACCAGCAGCGTGGTGCCCCGGCCCAGCGACTCCACCTGCGCCCGGAAGGCGTCCCGCTCGGTGTCGTGCAGCAGGGTGAAGGCGTGCGCACTGGTGCCCACGGTCGGGATGCCGTAGCGGAAGCCCGCCGCCAGGTCGGACGTGGTGTGGAAACCACCCACGTACGCGGCACGGGCGGACGCGACGGCCGACAGCTCGTGCGTCCGGCGCGCGCCCATCTCGATCAGGCGCCTGCCGCCGGCCGCGGCGGACATCCGGGACGCGGCGGCGGCGATGGCCGAGTCGTGGTTGAGGATCGACAGGACCACCGTCTCCAGCAACACGCACTCGGCGAAGGAGCCCTCCACCCGGAGCACCGGCGAGCCCGGGAAGTAGACCTCGCCCTCCGGGTAGCCCCAGATGTCGCCCCGGAAGCGGAAGGCGGCCAGCCAGTCGAGGGTCGGCTCGTCCACGATCTCCTGCTGGCGCAGGAAGGCGATCATCTCGTCGTCGAAGTGGAAGTTCTCCACCGCGTCCAGCACCCGGCCGGTCCCCGCGACGACGCCGTAGCGCCGCCCCTCGGGCAGCCGCCGGGTGAATGCCTCGAAGACGGAGCGCCGGTCGGCCGTCCCCGCCTTGAGGGCCGCCTGCACCATCGTGAGTTCGTACTGGTCGGTGAAGAGTGCGGTCGACGGCACACCGACCCGTCGCCCCAGGTCCGCTGAGTTCATGGCAGGGATGCTACTCCACATCTCGTCAGAGTGACGAGATGTGGGTCCCGTTTGTGCGCGGGGCCCCATCGAGTGGCAGCATGGGACGGGTGAGCGTCGCTTCCCCCGTAGAGATCGAACGTCCCGAGTCGGCCGAGGAGACCTTCGCCGTCCCCGAGCCCGACGTCCCCTGGGTGACGCTGGTGCACAACGACCCCGTCAACCTCATGAGCTACGTGACGTATGTCTTCCAGGCGTACTTCGGCTACTCCAAGGACAAGGCCCACAAGCTCATGCTCGACGTGCACCACAAGGGCCGTGCCGTCGTCTCCAGCGGAAGCCGCGAGGAGATGGAACGGGACGTCCAGGCCATGCACGGCTACGGACTCTGGGCCACACTCACCCAGGACCGCAACTGACCCCGCCGCACACCGGCCCGTCCACCGCCGGACCCGCCCGCCTCCCCGCCCCACCCACCATCGGAGACCCCATGGCCGGCCACTTCGAGGCCACCCCCGACGGCGGCGCGGCCGTCGCGCTCGACGAGGTGGAGATCTCCATCCTGCGCTCCCTCGCCGTGCAACTGCTGGAGCTCGTCGGGCCCGGCGACGAGGCCGCCGACGGAGCGGACCCGCTCGCGGCGCTCTTCGCCGAAGGCCCCAGCGAACCGCCCGCCGACCCCGCCCTCGCCCGCCTCTTCCCGGACGCCTACGGCGACGACGACAAGGAATTGCGTGAGGCGTCCTCGGAGTTCCGCCGCTTCACCGAGATCGACCTGCGCGCCCGCAAGCGCGAGGACGCCCTCGCCGTCGTCCGCTCCCTCGACTCCCTCTCCACCGAGGGCGACGAGGGCAGCGACGGCGGGGACGCCGACGCCGGCGCCAATGCCGACGAAAAGGGCGGCCGGGGTGGTGGCGGAGAGCTGCGGCTCACCGCGGACCAGGCGCGCCAGTGGCTCGGCACCCTCAACGACCTGCGCCTGACCATCGGCACCCGGCTGGAGGTCGGCGACGAGGACCAGGACCAAGGGGGCTCCCTCTACCGGCTGCCCGACAGCGACCCGCGCAAGCCGATGGTGCTCGCCTACCTCTGGCTCGGCGCCCTCCAGGAAACGCTCCTCGAAACACTGATGCGGTAGACCCCGCATCCGCCCGCCGGAAGGGCGGCCGCCCTTCACCGGCTCAGACGAGGCTCAAATCCGCATAACGATCCCGTCACCCGGGCGGCCGCATTTGTGGAGTCCGGAAACGCTTGTCCGCTTTTTCCTGTGGTCTGCGCCACAGAATGTCCCAGGGTGTCCCGACATGGCCGTGATAGATCTTCACGACCGCCGGGGGCACCATCCCTGTTCCCGGAGGCGCTGTCCGCCGGCCGACCGTCGGCGGGCACTCCATCCGATTCCGGGGGGAACAGGACACGGATCACGGCCCCGCACGGCCGCGGTCCGTCGTGGAGAAAGGCGCAGCCACATGACATCCGCAGAGGTCGACAGCGGGCAGCCCGAGCGGGATGCCGCGGACGCCCACGGGAACAGCGAGGGGTACCAGCGCGGCCTGGGCGCCCGCCAGATCCAGATGATCGCCATCGGCGGAGCCATCGGCACCGGGCTCTTCCTCGGCGCCGGCAAGGCCATCGCCAAAGCCGGCCCCAGCCTGATCCTGGCCTACGCCGTCGCAGGTCTGGTCATCTTCTTCATCATGCGGGCCCTCGGTGAACTCCTCATGTACCGGCCCGTGTCGGGCTCCTTCTCCGAGTACGCACGCGAATTCATCGGCCCCTTCACCGGATTCGTCACCGGCTGGACCTACTGGCTCTTCTGGGTCGTCACCGGAATCACCGAAGTGACCGCGGGCGCCCAGTACATGACGTACTGGTTCGACATTCCGCAGTGGGTGTCCGCGCTGCTCTTCACCCTCATTCTCTACGCCGTCAACCTCATCTCCGTGAAAGCCTTCGGAGAGCTCGAATTCTGGTTCTCGATGGTCAAGGTGACCGCCATCGTCGGCATGATCCTCATCTGCGCCGGAATTCTCACGCTGGGATTCTCCGACGCCGGTGACACCGCCTCCGTCACCCACCTCTGGTCCGACGGCGGCTTCTTCCCGCACGGCATCAGCGGCACGCTCATGACCCTCCAGATCGTCATGTTCGCCTTCCTCGCCGTCGAGTTGGTCGGCGTCACCGCGGGCGAGTCCAAGGACCCGAAGACCGTCCTGCCCAAGGCGATCAACACCGTGCCCTGGCGCATCGCCGTCTTCTACGTCGGCGCGCTGATCATGATCCTGTCGGTGGTGCCGTGGTCCGAATTCCAGCCCGGCGTCTCCCCGTTCGTCGCCGCCTTCGAGAAGATGGGCCTCGGCATCGGCGCCGGGATCGTCAACTTCGTCGTCCTCACCGCCGCCCTCTCGTCCTGCAACTCCGGGATGTACTCCACCGGGCGCATGCTCCGCGACCTCGCCCTCAACGGCCAGGGCCCCCGCGCGTTCACCCGACTCACCCGCAGCGGCACCCCCCTCGTCGGCACCACCGTCTCCGCCGCGCTGATGCTGGTCGGCGTCTGGATCAACTACCAGTGGCCCGGCAAGGCGTTCACCTACGTCGTCTCCTTCGCCACCATCTCCGGCATGTGGGCCTGGATCGTGATCCTCGTCTGCCAGCTCCGCTACCGGGCCCGCGCCGACCGGGGCGAACTCCCGCACTCCGCCTTCCGGGCCCCCGGCTCCCCGTACTCCAGCGTCTTCTCGCTCGCCTTCATCGGTCTGGTCGTCGTGATGATGGCCGTCGACAAGGACGCCCGGATCTCGCTCTACTGCGCCCCCTTCTGGGCACTCCTCCTCGGCGTCTCCTACCTGCTGCTCAGGTCGCGCGACCCGCAGAACGCGGCCTTCGCCAAACGCTGACCCCGCGTCCGGACGAGCCCCGGACCCTCTCCCCCGACCTCTCGACTCCCTCCCACGGACCGCCCGGCCGCCCCAACGGCCCCGGCGGCCGGCCGGCCGGGTCCCGGCCCACCGCACCTCGGTGGGCCGGGACCCGCCTGCTTATCCTGGGCGCCATGCTGACCCTCACCCAGGCCCTGTACGACCACATCGTCGCCCACGCCCGCGCCGACCACCCCGACGAGGCGTGCGGCGTGGTCGCGGGACCGGCCGGCACGGGCCGCGCCGAGCGCTTCATCCCCATGCTCAACGCCGCCCGCTCGCCCACGTTCTACGAGTTCGACTCGGGCGACCTCCTCAAGCTCTACCGCGAGATGGACGACCGCGACGAGGAACCGGTCGTCGTCTACCACTCGCACACCGCGACCGAGGCCTACCCCTCGCGCACCGACGTGACCTACGCCAACGAGCCGGAAGCCCACTACGTCCTGGTCTCCACCGCCGACACCGACGACGCCGGCCCGTTCCAGTTCCGCTCGTACCGCATCGTGGACGGCGTGATCACCGAGGAAGACGTGGAGATCGTCGCAGCGTACTGAGCCGGTGCGCAGGGGACGGTGCGCAGACCGCGTGCCGGAACGCATGGGGCGGCGGGGCCCGAAGGCTCCGCCGCCCTCGTGCGTCCGGCCCCCGACGGAGGCCCCGCAGAGCCGCGCAACAGTCCCAGTCCGCATGGTGGACGGTCGAGTTCCGCAATGTGGGATCGCACTCGGGTTTCCCGAGCGGGAATCGATACGATGAGCGCATGGTTTCCCATGACGTGAGCGAAATGACGCCGGGCGCACTGCTCGTCGCGCGGCTGCACGTCGACCTGTGCAGGCTCTCCAGCGCGATCTGTCCCGGTCGCACCCTGCCCACCGGGCCCACGGCCTGAGTCCCGGCCCAAAGCGCCCCACCCACGTACCACCACCCGCGCGGGTGCTGAAACGCGCGCCACGCCACCCCGCTTCCGACAGGAGCCCACGCCATGGCCATCGAGGTCCGCATCCCGACCATCCTTCGCACCTACACCGACGGCGCCAAGGCGGTCGAAGGCAGTGGCGAGACCCTCGCCGACCTCTTCAACGACCTGGAGAGCCGGCACCACGGCATCCGTGAGCGCATCGTCGACGGCGAGCAGCTCCGCCGGTTCGTGAACGTCTACCTCAACGACGAGGACGTCCGCTTCCTCGACGGCATCACGACCAAGCTCAGCGACGGCGACAACGTCACCATCCTCCCGGCCGTCGCCGGCGGCATGCGCTGATGCGGTACGACTCCGCACTGGCGGCCGTGGGCAACACCCCGCTGGTCCGCCTGCCGAGGCTGTCGCCCTCCGACGACGTCCGGATCTGGGCCAAGCTGGAGGACCGCAACCCCACCGGCTCGATCAAGGACCGCCCCGCGCTCCACATGGTCGAACAGGCGGAGAAGGACGGGCGTCTCCGGCCCGGCTGCACCATCCTGGAGCCGACCAGCGGCAACACCGGCATCTCGCTCGCCATGGCGGCCAAGCTCAAGGGCTACCGCATCGTCTGCGTCATGCCCGAGAACACCTCCTCGGAGCGACGCGACCTGCTCGCCATGTGGGGCGCCGAGATCATCTCCTCACCGGCGGCCGGCGGCTCCAACACGGCCGTCCGGGTCGCCAAGGAGCTCTCCGCGGAACACCCGGACTGGGTGATGCTCTACCAGTACGGCAACCCCGACAACGCCGGTGCCCACTACGCCACCACCGGACCCGAGATCCTCGCCGACCTCCCGTCCGTCACCCACTTCGTCGCGGGCCTCGGCACCACCGGCACCCTCATGGGCGTCGGCCGGTACCTCCGCGAGCAGAAGCCCGACGTCAAGATCGTCGCCGCCGAGCCCCGCTACGACGACATCGTGTACGGGCTCCGCAACCTCGACGAGGGCTTCGTGCCCGAGCTCTACGACGCCTCGGTGCTGACCACCCGCTTCTCGGTCGGCTCCGCCGACGCGGTCGCCCGCACCCGCGAACTCCTCCAGCAGGAAGGCATCTTCGCCGGTGTCTCCACCGGTGCCGCCCTCCACGCGGCCATCGGCGTCGGTCAGAAGGCCGTCAAGGCGGGGGAGAGCGCGGACATCGCCTTCGTCGTCGCCGACGGTGGCTGGAAGTACCTCTCGACCGGCGTCTACACGGCCCCGACCACGGAAGCCGCCATCGAGACGCTGCACGGCCAGCTCTGGGCCTGACCCACGGGGCCCACCGCCCGGAGCCGGTCCGCCACGGCCACCCGGTACGCGGCCCCACCCGCTCGACCCGCTCCACCGAACGCCGACGCCCGCACCCGGGCGCCGGCGTTCCGCGTACCGGCGTTCCGCGTACCGGCGTTCCGCGTACCTGCGTTCCCGGTGCCGTACGCGCCGCCCGCCGTCGGCCCTCAGCCCTTCAGGCCCCGCACCCGCCCCCACAGCTCCGCGTCCACCCGGCCCGCCCGTCGCCGGAAGTCCGCCAGCGGGACCTCCCGCAGCTCGTCCGTCTCCAGGAAGCTCCGCCGCCCCCGCGCGTCCTCCACCGTGCCGGCCGGCAGCGCGATCACCCCCGGCCGCTCCTCATGATGCTTGCTGGTGATCTTCGCGACGACCGCGCGGCCCTTCCGTACCGACAGCACCAGGCACGGCCGGTCCTTCGACCCCGGCCCGTCCTCGTACGGCACCTCGGCCCACCAGATCTCGCCCGGCTCCGGGACCCGACCCGCCCCACGGCCCCGCCCAGGCTCCGACGGACCGCCCGACGGACCGCCCGGCGGCCTCGTCCGACCACCCGGACGGCGCCCCGTACCCCGCCCGCCACCACGCTCGCCGCCACGGCGCCGCGCACCGCTCCGGCCCCGGCCGTCCACCACCGACGCCACCAGCGCCAGCACGACCAATACGGCCAGAATCACCCACCAGTACGTTTCCATCCCCCGACCGTACCGGCGCCCACCCCACGGCCGCAGGGCCCCGGCACCACCTCCCCCACGCACGCGCGCGGCCGAAGTCCCCCCGGCTTCCATCGAACCGGTGACACCACAGGTGAGTTCCCCCACAACGGCAGGCCGCAGAGGAGCGACCGGAAGATTCCCGCCTTACGCTCGACGGACCGCACCCCCGAACCCACCCGCCGCACCGTCGCCACGTCTCGGAGGTTCACGCTCCATGAAGCTCACTGTCGTCGGCTGCTCGGGCTCCTTCCCGTCCGCGGGATCGGCCTGTTCGAGCTACCTCGTAGAGGCCGACGGCTTCCGGCTGCTCCTCGACATGGGCAACGGTGCCCTCGGCGAGCTGCAGCGCCACGTCGGCCTGTACGACCTCGACGCCGTCTTCCTCAGCCACCTGCACGCCGACCACTGCATCGACATGTGCGCGTACTTCGTGGTGCGCTACTACCCGAACAACGGCACCCGCCCCGCCGCCCTCCCGGTGTACGGCCCCGAAGGCACCGAGCGCCGGCTGACCACCGCCCACGCCGACACCCCCTCCGAACGCGCCATGGGGGAGGTCTTCGACTTCCGCACGCTCAAGGCCGGCTGGTTCGAGATCGGCCCCTTCACCGTCCGTACGGAGAAGCTCTCCCACCCGGTGGACACCTTCGGCATCCGGATCGAGCACGGCGGCCGCTCCCTCACCTACTCCGGCGACACCGGAGCCTGCGACGCCCTGGACGAACTCGCCGAGGACGCCGACCTCTTCCTCTGCGAAGCATCGTTCATCCACGGCAAGGAGGACATCCCGGACCTCCACCTCAACGGCCGGGAGGCCGGGGAATGCGCCGCCCGCGCCCGCGCCGGACGGCTGGTACTCACCCACATCCCGCCCTGGACCGACGCCGAACGCAACATCGAGGACGCCCGCGAGGTCTACGCCGGCCCGGTCGAACTCGCCGTACCGGGCGCCGTCTACGAGATCTGAGCGAGGCCCGACCCCTGCCCGGACCCCCGTCCGACCCCCGGCCGCGATCCCCGGCCCGGAGTCCGGTCCGGAGTCAGGTCCGGCGGCCGCGGCCGCCCAGCGCCATCCTGTTCCAGGTGTGCCGGCGCCCCCGGATCGCCACGGAGTACGCGTACAACAGCTCCGGATCACCCATGCCCGGCAGGAACGCGTCCCCGATGTGATGGGCGTCGACCCCGATCTCCTTGGCGTTCAGGGCCAGCTGGGGCACCACGTCCGTGTGCGCGCCCTCCTGGCTCGTACCGATCGCCCCCATCACCACCGCCCCCGCGTCCTGCACCGCCGCCACCGCCTCGGCCGCCAGCTCCCTCGTCACCCCCGGCATCGTCCCCGGCAGCGGCAGCACCACCCCGTCCGCACCCGCGTCCACCAGCGCCGTCAGCCGCGCCACAGTCAGCCGCTCCGGACGGCCCGCGTGATGCATCTTGCCGCTCCAGAGCGCCACCTCGTCGCCGAGCCCGTTCCGCAGCTCCTCGGTCACCCGCGCCAGCCCCTCGTACGAACCGCCGGTTCCCGGATTCGCCGTCAGACAGAGCATCGCCGCACCCATACCGACCAGCCGCCGCGCGAACTCCGGCTCCGCCCGCCGGATCTCCGGCACGTCCCCCGGCTCCAGATTGATCCCGACCGGCCGCCCGACGCACCGGGCCAGCTCCGTGATCGACGTGAAGACGCCCAGCCCCGGCAGCACCAGACGCTCCCCGTCCCAGGCGCGCTCGATCATGTTCAGCACCACGATGTCCGCGCCGAAGGCCGCCATCAACTCCGCGTTGTGCACCCCGTGGTCACCGGGGTGGGCGGAGAGCACCGCCCGGTCCGCGAACACCTCCGCCACCATCGTCCGCCCCTCGGCGGCCGCCACCGAGGCGGTCAGCTTCCGCCCACGCAGGGCGGCGAGCTGCTCACGGTCCAGATCGAGGATGCGGGGCGTCGGAGAAGTCATGGAGCGAGCCTAGGGGCAAACCAGTCAAAATACTCGAAAGGGATACGGGTGAGTGGCTGCCGGTGCGAGTGGCTGCGGACGGACGGGAGAGGGCCCCGGACCACATGGTCCAAGGCCCTCCCGGTGCCGCGCACCGCTACTTCGTCATGTCCCGTTCGATGTCCTTCTCCACCTCCTCGGGCTCCCGCCCGGGTGTCTGGAGATTGAACTTGGTGATCGCGAACCGGAAGATCACGTAGTAGATCACCGCGAAGCAGAGTCCGATCGGAATCAGCAGCCAGGGCTTCGTATCCAGATGCCAGTTGACGACCAGGTCGATCAGGCCGGCCGAGAAACTGAAGCCCGCATGGACCCCGAGCGCCCAGGTCACACCCATCGACACACCGGTCAGGATCGCGTGCACGCCGTACAGCAGCGGTGCGACGAACATGAACGAGAACTCCAGCGGCTCCGTCACACCGGTCACGAACGAGGTCAGGGCCACCGACAGCATCAGGCCCGACACCTCCTTACGGCGTTCGGGCCGTGCGGTGTGCGCGATGGCCAGCGCCGCCGCCGGCAGACCGAACATCATGATCGGGAAGAAGCCCGAGGTGAACTGCCCCGCCGACGGGTCCTCCGCGAAGAACCGCGAAATGTCGCCCTGGACCGTGTGGCCGTCCGGATCGGTGAAGTCGCCCGCCTGGAACCAGAAGAAGGTGTTCAGGAACTGGTGCATACCGATCGGGATCAGCAAGCGGTTGGCGAAACCGAAGATGGCCGCACCCCACGCACCGAGATCGATCAACTGCTTGGCGAACCACGTCAGCGCGTCACCGACCGGCTGCCACAGCAGACCGAAGATCACACCGAGGATCACGCAGATGAACGCCATCAGGATCGGCACCAGCCGGCGCCCGTTGAAGAACCCGAGCCAGTCCACCAGCTTCGTGCGGTGGAACCGCACCCAGACCATCGCGGTGAGGAGACCGATGAGAATGCCGCCGAGCACGCCCGGGTTCTGCGGAACACCGTCCGGCGTCGCCTTCGTGATCGTGCCGTCCACCGGGAAGGCCCCCAGTACACCCCGGTAGACCAGGAAACCGACCACCGCCGCCAAGGCGGTCGAACCGTCCGCCTTCTTGGCGAAACCGATCGCCACGCCGATGCAGAAGAGCAGCGGCAGCCCGACCGTGCCGTCCAGGATCGCGTTACCGCCGTTGAGCAGGACCTTGGAGACCTTGTTCCAGAAGTCCCCGTGCAGGTACGAGTCGAACAGGTTGCCGAGGCTGACCAGCAAACCCGCCGCTGGGAGAACGGCCACCGGGAGCTGAAGACTCCGACCGATCTTCTGCAGGCCCGAAACCGGACCGTTCCACCACTTTGGCTGCGGACCCGCAGCCGCGGTCGTACTCATCGGCATCCTCCCGGAACACGGTCACGTTCGGCGGTCGTCGCACCCGAATCGGGCCAGGCGCGACGGACGGTGCGGAGCCCGCCCCGACGGCAGAGCGCCGGTGATCGTCATCTTTGGCGATGGTCCGACCGGGCGCCCGCGAAGTTGGGCCAACCGTGCGTTAGCGTGACAAAGCGGACCCATGGCGGGCCCGCACGCTGCGACAGGGAGAAGGACATGGCCAGCAAGGCTGAGAAGATCGTCGCCGGGCTCGGCGGTATCGAGAACATCGAAGAGGTCGAAGGCTGCATCACCCGCCTCCGCACCGAAGTCCACGACCCCAGCAAGGTCGACGAAGCCGCCCTCAAGGCCGCCGGAGCCCACGGCGTCGTCAAGATGGGCACCGCGATCCAGGTCGTCATCGGCACCGACGCCGACCCGATCGCCGCCGACATCGAAGACATGATGTGAGCGACGGCGAAAGGGGCCCCACCGTGGCAGCGGACGCGACCGGCACGGCGACCCGTGCAGCGACCGGCACGGCGACCCGTGCAGCGACCCGTGCAGCGACCGGTGCGACGACCGGCGCGACAGTCACCACCGGCCGCTGACCGCACGCCCCGTCACCCGCACCGCCCGCACGACCCGCACCGCCCGCCGGGTGCAGGTCCCGACCGGACCCGCACCCGGCAACCCGCGCCCGCCCCCACGCCCGGCGACCCCGCCCCCAACCCCGGCCCCCACCGCCACGCCACGCCGCGACGACACCCGAACGGCGCCCCACCGCACCCGAACGGACCCGCCCCCACCAACGGATAAAGTCGACGCCATGTCTCGCATCGACGGCCGCACCCCCGACCAGCTCCGCCCCGTCACCATCGAACGGGGATGGAGCAAGCACGCCGAAGGCTCCGTACTCGTCTCCTTCGGCGACACCAAAGTCCTCTGCACCGCCTCCGTCACCGAAGGCGTACCGCGCTGGCGCAAGGGCAGCGGCGAAGGCTGGGTCACCGCCGAGTACTCCATGCTCCCCCGCGCCACCAACACCCGCGGCGACCGCGAATCCGTACGCGGCAGGATCGGCGGACGCACCCACGAGATCAGCCGGCTGATCGGCCGCTCGCTCCGCGCCGTCATCGACTACAAGGCCCTCGGCGAGAACACCATCGTCCTCGACTGCGACGTCCTCCAGGCCGACGGAGGCACCCGCACCGCCGCCATCACCGGCGCCTACGTCGCCCTCGCCGACGCCATCACCTGGGCCCAGGGCAAGAAGATCATCAAGGCCGGCCGCAAGCCCCTCACCGGCACCGTCTCCGCCATCAGCGTCGGAATCGTCGACGGTACCCCCCTCCTCGACCTCCGCTACGAAGAGGACGTCCGCGCCGAAACCGACATGAACGTCGTCTGCACCGGCGACGGCCGCTTCGTCGAAGTCCAGGGCACCGCCGAAGCCACCCCCTTCGACCGCGCCGAACTCAACGCCCTCCTCGACCTCGCCACCGCCGGCTGCGCCGACCTCACCGCCATCCAGAACGAGGCACTCGCCCGCACCCTCGGCGCGTAACACCCACCTCTCCCCGGGTAAAGAAGCAACCAAGTACGCACCGCACGGCGTCATCACCCATACGGGCGCACGGGTCGAACCGTGCGCCCGTCCATGTGACGACCGTCCATGTGACGACCCCCGGGGAGGGACCGCACCATGGCTCTGCGCCACCGCCACCACCGCACCGCACTCGCCGTCGCCGCCGTAGCTCTGGCCCTGACCGCGGCGACCGGATGCGGCGCCGTCGACAAGGCCCTCGACTGCGTACGCACCGCCGACGCCATCGCCACCAGCGTCGGCAACCTCAAACAGGCCGTGTCCAACGCCTCCAACGACGTCACCCAGGCCTCCGAATCGCTCGACCGGATCGACCAGGAACTCGGCGACCTCAGGGACGCCACTGACAACGCCGACCTCGGCAAAGCCGTCGACCACCTCCAGGCCGGAGTCACCCAGGTCCGCGCCTCCATCGAAGCGGGCGACGCCACCCCCGACATCAGCCCGGTCACCGACGCCGCCGCAGAGATCGGCACGTTCTGCTCGTCCTGAGGCATGTGGGGCCTGTGGGGCCTGTGGGGCCTGTCGGACGGTCGGGCCGGAGACCGCCTCCCCGGCAGGCAGGGGTGACAATCGATCCATGACCCGCCTGATCCTCGCCACCCGCAACGCCGGGAAAATCACCGAACTCCACGCGATCCTCGCCGACGCCGGCCTCAGCCACGAACTCGTCGGCGCGGACGCGTACCCCGAGATCCCGGACGTCAAGGAGACCGGCGTCACCTTCGCCGAGAACGCCCTCCTGAAGGCCCACGCCCTCGCGCAGGCCACCGGCCACCCCGCCATCGCCGACGACTCCGGCCTCTGCGTCGACGTCCTCGGCGGCGCCCCCGGCATCTTCTCCGCCCGCTGGGCCGGCAAGCACGGCGACGACCGGGCCAACCTCGACCTGCTCCTCGCCCAGCTCGGCGACATCGACACCCCGCACCGCGCCGCCCACTTCGCCTGCGCCGCCGCCCTCGCCCTCCCGGACGGTACGGAACGCGTCGTCGAAGGCCGCATGCCCGGCACGCTTCGCTTCGCCCCCGCGGGCACCCACGGCTTCGGCTACGACCCGATCCTCCAGCCCGACGGCGAGACCCGTACTTGCGCGGAGCTCACCCCGGCGGAGAAGAACGCCATCAGCCACCGCGGCAAGGCGTTCCGGGCACTGGCACCGGTGGTGCGGGAGCTGGTGGGCTGAGACCGGGACAGCAGAAACGGCCTGCGCATCGATCCTTCGTTGCGCAGGCCGTTCAGGGTGCGGCGGAAGGGATTCGAACCCTCAAGCCGTTTCACGGGCCACAGATCCTAAGTCTGCTGTGTCGCCAGTTGCACCACCGCCGCCAGTCGCCCGTCATCGTACGGGCGCAGAGCGAGACCAGCTTACTTGGCCTGAACGGACGCTGGAGCCTGCCCCGGCGGGAACCAGGATGCGATCATGTGGCAGCCGACCGGGCGCCTCCTCGACACCATGTGCTGGTGATCGCGTGACAGTTGGGACAGAGCATCCGCAGGTTCTCGCGGCGATCGTCGTAGGGGTCGCCGTTGATGTGATCGATTTCCAGGGTCATCGGCTTTCCCAGCCAGACCGCTCCCGTGCCGCATCCGGCGCACTTCTGCGGCGTTCCCAGATCGAGCAGCGCCCGGCGCAGCTGGGTCGCACGGCTTCGCGGGCCCGTGTGGTGTACGAGAACCTCCTCTGCGCGCCTTTTGGGCATGTGCGAGGGTTTTGAGCGCTGATGGGCCTGTCCCAGGAAATGTGATGTGTCGATTCCCTGTTCGGATACCCATGTACGGAGCAGTGCGCGTTGGGCTCCGTTGTCGGGTCTTCCGAGGCGTCGCAGTGTCTCCGCGATGCTGACGGAGTGTGCGACCGCCTCGACGACCTGGTCGGGGTCGGGGCGTGGGCGCCTGCCCACGGACTGGAAGTGCGAGACGTCGATGGCGTAGTGGGTGAACCGCCCCATCAGGTAACGGCCGAGCCGTTCGTACGGAGGCGTGCCGAGGTGGGCGATGACTTCTTCGATGGTGTGGCATCTGGCGGCCGCGTCGGCGAGGGTCGCCCGGTCGTACGTGCGGGACGCGCTCACCGTGCTGCTGCCGACTTGCGCGAGGAAGTCCTGCGGTCGGCTCGGGAACGCTTGTTCCGGCCCCTGTACGTGTCAGTGGTGGAGTGACAGTTGGGGCAGAGCATCCGGAGGTTCTCCACCCGGTTGTTCCGCCAGTTTCCGTCGATGTGGTCGACCTCCAGCGGCAAGGGATGTCCCTGCCAGGTCCCCGCGGCACCGCACCCGGCGCAGCGCTCATCGGTTCCGAGGAGCATCAGGGCTCTCTTCAACCGGCTGCTCTGCTCACGGCGGGCCGTGGCAGGGTCCTGTTCGACGAGCAGCTCCTCCAGAGTGCGGTGCCGTCGGCCCTTCGATGAAGGGGGTGTGGAGGACTCGAAGTGGGAGGTGTCGATCCCCAGGGACCTGACTCGGCGACTGATGTGGGAGTGGTTTCCCCCCACCGCGTTCAGTCCCAGAAGGCGCAATACGCCCACCATGGTCGTCGAAGCGGCGACAGCGGGTTCAAGCACATCCTTGGTCCACCGGGTGCCCTCCCGCTCGAAATGCGAGGTGGCGATGCCCATCTTTCTCATGCGATCCAGAAGGTAGCGCCGGGAGCCGCTCCAAGGCTCCAGCCCCAGCCTGATCATGGCCTGGGACATGTTCCGTGACGATGCGGCTGCCTCCGACAGCATCTGATGCGTGTAGGGACTGTCCGGCATTGCTCTTCCTCCCCGTCCGGCCGCGCGTTCGCGGCCCCGTATGGAGTAACGAGCCGCTCAGCGGGGCGTCACGTCCGGAATGCGGCGAGATGTGGAACGGTTCGTACCGCTTCGGCGGGTGCCGTGAAGCGGTACGAACCGTTCCGTGGGGAGTGGGGAGCCGGGGCGGCCGTAGAGGCAGGAGAGGCCGGAGAGGCCGGAGAGGCCGGGGGGAACCGGGACCCGAGGTGTCAGAACTTCGGGTCGGGGCTCTGCGCGTGGACCAGTTCCGCCGCTTCCTCCGGGGTCTCCACCGAGGGCGGGGAGCCGTCGAGGGGCTTCTGGGCGGTCTCCTTCATGCAGGCCACGGAGATCACGCCGACCAGGGCGGCGGCCATCGCGTAGTACGCGGGCATCAGGTTCGTACCGCTCCAGCTGATCAGGGCCGTGATGACCAGCGGGGTCGTGCCGCCGAAGAGCGAGGCGGAGAGGTTGTAGCCGACCGAGAGGGAGCCGTACCGGACGTTCGTGGGGAAGAGGGCCGGGAGGGCGGCGGACATGGTGCCGAGCATGCAGACCAGGGAGAGGCCCAGCATCAGCATGCCGATGACGATGGCGGGAACGCTTCCCTGCCGGATCAGGAGGAACGAGGGGAGCGAGAGCACCAGGAAGCCGAGCATGCCCGCCATCAGCAGCGGCTTGCGGCCGAAGCGGTCGGAGAGCTTGCCGACCTGGCTGATGATCAGCATGAGGAAGACCATCACCGCGAGCAGGATCAGCAGCCCGTGGGTCTCGCTGTAGCCGAGTTCGTCGGAGAGGTACGTCGGCATGTAGGAGAGCAGCATGTAGTCGGCGATGTTGTACGCGCCGACCAGGCAGATGCAGAGGATCAGCGTCGGCCAGTAGGTGCGGAAGATCTTGGCGAGGTCGCCCTTGGTGGTGGTCTCGACGCTGTCGGCCGCCTCGGAGGCGTGGGCGGTGCCGCCCTCCAGTTTCTGGAAGGCGGGGGTCTCGTCGAGGCGGAGCCGGAGGTAGAGGCCGACCAGGCCGAGGGGGCCCGCGACGAGGAAGGGGATGCGCCAGCCCCAGTTCTCCATCTGGCCGGTGTCGAGGAGCGCGTAGAGCGCGGTGACCAGGCCGGCGGCGCCGACGTATCCGGCGAGGGTGCCGAATTCCAGGAAGCTGCCGAAGAAGCCGCGGCGCTTGTCGGGGGCGTACTCGGCGATGAAGGTGGAGGCGCCGCCGTACTCGCCGCCGGTGGAGAAGCCCTGGAGCATCCGGAAGAGGATCAGCAGGGCGGGTGCCCAGACGCCGATCGTGTCGTGGGAGGGGATGAGGCCGATGGCGAAGGTGCCGATCGCCATCATGATCATCGTGAGGGCGAGGATCTTCTTGCGGCCGATCCGGTCGCCCATCGGGCCGAAGAACATGCCTCCGAGCGGCCGGACGAGGAAGGCCACGGCGAAGGTGGCGAAGGAGGAGAGCAGCTGGGTGGTGTCGTTCCCGGAGGGGAAGAAGACGTGGCCCAGGGTGACGGCGAGGTAGGAGTAGATCCCGAAGTCGAACCACTCCATCGCGTTGCCGAGGGAGGCCGCCTTCACCGCGCGCTTGACGGCCTGGTCGTCGGTGACGGTGATGTCGGTGCGGCGGAGTCTTGGGTTCTGGCGTTTGCGGATCGCCCGGAAGAGCGTGGGGTGGCGCTTGACCGCGTCGGGGTCGGCCGCCCGGTGGGGGTCGGTGGCCGCCATGGCCGGGTCCTTTCCTCGGGGGATGTTCCAGGGAAGGGCTTCTGTGCGGTCATGGCGGTCGCAAACCGGATCGCGGGGGTATTGCGAGGTCCCTCACAGCATCCCCGCACAGCGTCACGAGAGGTGCGTTTCCGTTCCAGCGGCTGTTCCAGCGGCCGTTCTGGCGGCCGTTCCCGAGGGGCGGGGACGCACCTACGGTTTCCGGAGGCACCCCGGCCTCCGGCGGATCAGATCTTGAGGTCCTTGATGATCTTCGCGACGTGGCCGGTGGCCCGGACGTTGTAGAAGGCGTGCTCGATCAGGCCCGCCTCGTCGACGACGAAGGTCGACCGGATGGTGCCCGTCACCGTTTTGCCGTAGGACTGCTTCTCGCCGTACGCGCCGTACGCCGCGAGGACCTCCTTGGACGGGTCGCCGACCAGGGTGACCTTGAGGTTCTCCTGCTCGCGGAACTTCGCCAGCTGCTCCGGCTTGTCGGGTGAGACGCCGATGACGTCGTATCCGGCGCCGGCCAGCAGGTCGATGTTGTCGGTGAAGTCGCAGGCCTGCTTGGTGCAACCGGGGGTAAGGGCCTTGGGGTAGAAGTAGACGATGACCTTGCGGCCCTTGTGGTCCGCGAGCGACACGTCCTTGCCGTCGGCGTCCGGAAGGGTGAAGGCGGGGGCGGTGTCGCCGGGCTGGAGTCGCTCGCTCATGGTTCTCCTCGGATGGTGCGGGGGATGTACGCGACCGAGCGTAATAGGGGTGCCGCCGGGTGTGCGGGCGGTCGAGCTGACAGACTGTCGATGAAGGTTTACCGGACGACGACCACGGAGGCGGCGCAGTGTCGGATACGAGGACCCCTGCGCAGATCGAGGCGGACATCATCAGCAGGCGTGAGCAGCTGGCTGTCGTCCTCGACGAGATCGGGGTGCGGGTGCACCCGAAGACGATCATCGGTGACGCGAAGGCCATGGTGGCCGAGAAGGTGGACCGTACGGCGGGCCGCGCGTATGTCGCGGTGAACCGTTCGGTCTCGGACGTGAAAGCGCGGTTCGTGGCCGAGGACGGCTCGCCCCGGCTGGAGCGGGTGGTGCCGGTGGCGCTGCTGGCGGTCGGCGTGGTGGGTCTGCTGGTCGTCTCGTCGCGGCGCGGCAAGAGCGGTCGGGGCCGGCGCCGGAGGTAGTCGGTTCGGCGGCCCCGGAGCGGGCCGCCGCGCCGCCGTGGCGCGCGGAGGATACGCGGCGCGGCGCGGACGCGGGTGGACGTACCCCTACGACGTACGGGCGGTGGTCCGGCGGGTAGGTTGCGGGGCGTGAGCGACAACATCCAGGACGACAAGCTGCCCATCCGCATGTTGCACGACCGTGTGCTGGTCCGGTCCGATTCGCCGGAGGGCGAGCGGCGGTCCGGCGGCGGCATTCTGATTCCCGCGACGGCGGCGGTGGGCCGTCGTCTGGCGTGGGCCAGGGTGGTGGCGGTGGGCCAGAACGTGCGGACGGTCGAGCCCGGGGACCGGGTGCTGTACGACCCCGAGGACCGTGCGGAGGTCGAGGTGCGGAGCGTGGCGTACGTACTGATGCGGGAGCGGGATCTGCACGCGGTGGCGGCGGACCGGTTCGAGGGCTCGGTCGATTCGACGGGGCTGTATCTGTAGTTCTGTTCCGTTCTTTCGTACGGGGAGCCTGGTGACCGCAGTCACCGGGCTCTCTCGCGTTTGTTGCTACGGTGGGATCACCCGACGAGACGCGCCGTACCGGGCTGGCAAAGACGACGCGGTCCGTGTTGTTGTTCCGTGTCTCTCTCGTCGGAGGTGGCCGTCGTGGCCTGGGTTCTTTTGATCGTCGCCGGTCTGCTCGAAGTGGGCTGGTCGATCGGTATGAAGTACGCGGACGGGTTCACCCGGTTGTGGCCGAGTGTGTTCACCGTCCTCGGGATCGTGGCCAGCATGCTGCTGCTGGCGCAGGCGGCGAGGTCGCTGCCGATCGGTACGGCGTACGGCGTGTGGGTGGGGATCGGGGCCGCCGGTGCGGCGGTGCTGGGCATGGTGGTGCTGCACGAGCCGGTGACCGCCGCGCGGATCTTCTTCGTCTGTCTGCTGCTGGTGTCCGTGGTGGGGCTGAAGGCGACTTCGGGTCACTGAGGGGCTGTTGGGCGGCGTGCGGCGGCTTGCTGCGGCCTGTTCGGGAGGTCTGTGGCCGGTGTCGGCGCCGGGGTCTGCGCCGGCGTCAGCGCCAGGGGAACGGAAAGGCGGAGCCCCGGGCGCCTTCGACCGGGCCGCCGGCGGTGGTCCCGCCGGAGCCGCCGGTGTCGGGCGTGGTGCCGCCGGTCTCTCCGCCGGTGGTGGCGCCCGCGCTGCCCCCGCTCGCGTTGCCTCCGTTCCCGTTGCCTCCGCCGGTGGGGCCCTGGCCCCCGTTGCTACCGCCGCCTCCGTTGACCCCGCCGCCCGTGGTGCCGCCCGCGCCGGTGTCGGTCGGGCCGGGGGTGGCCGGGGTCGTGCCGGCGGGGGTGGTGGGGGTGGAGTCGCTCGGGGTGTCCGAGGGGGAGTCGGGGTCCTCGGACGTGTCCTCGTCGGTGGGTTCCTCGGGTTCCTCGCTGCCCTCCGCCACGTCCAGGTCGAACTCCCGGACCTCGGAGCCTTCGAGGGCGGCGGCGGTGTAGTCGGCCCAGGTCTCGGCGGGGGCACCGCCGCCGTTGACGCGGGACTGGCCGAGGGCCCCGTACAGGGACTCCTGGCTTCCGGTGTCCGGGTCCTGGCCCATGACGGCGACGACGGTCGCGAGGTCGGGGGTGTAGCCGGCGAACCACGCGGCCCTGTCCTCCTCGGCGGTGCCGGTCTTTCCGGCGGCGGGGCGGCCCGCGGCCCCGGCGGCGGTTCCGGTGCCACCCTCGACGACGCTCCTCAGGATCGCGGTGGTGGTGTCGGCGGCCTGCCTGCTGACGGCCTGCCGGGTGGTGCGGCCGGGCAGCGGGAGGTTCCGGCCGTCCTTGGAGACCTTCTCCACCAGGGTGTAGGTGCCGTGCCGCCCGTGGTTGGCGAGGGTCGCGTACGCCTCGGTCATGTCGAGCACGCTCGCGGTGGCCGGGCCGAGCGCGATGGACGGGGAGGCGGTCAGATCGGGCGTGTCCCCGGGGATGCCGAGGTCGATCGCGGTGTCCTTGACCTTCTCGGGGCCGACGTCCCCGGCCATCTGCGCGTACACCGCGTTGACGGACCTGTCGGTGGCCTCGCGGACGGTGATGGAGCCGTAGCTGACGTCGTCCTCGTTGGCGGGGGCGTAGCCGGTGTCCCCCTGACGTCCCTGCACCGGGCGCTTGTTGGTGCCGTCGTAGCGGGTGTTCGGGGTGATGGGCCGGCCGTCCTGGGTGGTGGAGTCGTGGGCGACGGCGGAGGTGAAGACGAAGGGTTTGAAGGTGGAACCGACCTGGTAGTCGCGGCGGGTCGCGTTGTTGACGTACTGGCGGGTGTAGTCGATGCCGCCGTAGAGGGCGACGACCTTGCCGGTGGCGGGATCGATGGAGGCACCGCCGACGCGGACGTTGCGGTCGGCTTCGTTCCCGTCGTCGGTCCGGGAGGTGACGTTCTTCTCCACGGCGGCCACGAAGGCGTCCTGTTTCTCCTTCTCCAGGGTGGTGGTGATCCGGTAGCCGCCGGTGGCGAGGGTCTCCTCGTCGACGATGTCGTGGCCGGTGAGGTAGTCCTTGACGGCGTTGACGAGGTAACCCCGTTGTCCGGAGAGGCCGGTGGAGGCCTTCGCCCCGTCCGGCGGCGGGAAGGTGAGCGCGGCGCGCGCGGCGGGGCCGAGCCACTTCTCCTTGACCATGCCGTCGAGCACGTAGTTCCAGCGGGCGAGGACGGCCGGCTTGTTCTCCGGGTGGGCGACGACGTCGTAGGCGCTGGGGGCGTTGAGGAGGGAGGCGAGGTACGCGCCCTCGGCGACGTCCACGTCGGTGATGTCCTTGCCGTAGTACGCCTGGGCCGCGGCCTGGATGCCGTAGGCGTTGCGGCCGAAGTAGCTGGTGTTGAGGTACCCCTCGAAGATCTGGTCCTTGGTCTGCTCGCGGTCCAGCTTGATCGCGATGAAGAATTCCTTGATCTTGCGGACGACCGTCTGTTCCTGGTCGAGGTAGTAGTTCTTGACGTACTGCTGGGTGATCGTCGAACCGCCCTGTCTGCCGCGGCCGGTGGCGGTGTTCCAGGCGGCGCGGACCATGGCGCTGAGGTCGACGGCGCGTTCGGAGTAGAAGTTGCGGTCCTCCGCGGCGAGTACGGCGTGCTGGACGTCCCTGGGGACCTGGGCGAGCTGGACGTTCTCCCGGTTGACGTCGCCGTCGCGGGCGATGACCGTCCCGTCGCGGTAGAGGTAGACGTTGCTCTGCGCGGTGGCGCTGGAGTTGGCGGCGGGGATGTCGACGAGCCGGTACCCGGCGATGAAGCCGCCGACCAGCAGTACGGCGATCAGCAGGACGGCGCCGAGGACCATCCGCCAGGTCGGGACGAGACGGCGCCATCCGGTGCGCCGGGGACGTCTCGTGCGGCCCTTGCGACCCCCGCTCCCCTTCTTCCCCTCCGTGCCGCCGCCTTCCGCCGCCCCTTCCCGCGGGTCGCTCTCCCCGGCGCGCGCGGCGTCCTCGTCACCGGGGACGTCGGCGGTGCCGGAGGGGTCCCGGGGGGCCCAGCGCTGTGGCTCGTCGCTCATGTCGGTGGAGCCTCCTCGGCCGCGGACAGTTCTCCCATACTGCCCGTTTCGCCCCGATAACCCTCGGAACGCACCTGGATGTGCTGCCGTACGCCCGCCTGGATGCCTCGCACGCCCCCGAAAACAGGTCGCGGGGTTCCGGACACCCGGACTAGAGTCGTGCGCTTTGGTGCCCGTGGGCGGGTACGCCCCGGTCGTCCCGGCCGGGCGGAGCACAGGGCGGAACACAGGGGGGAACGTGCGGGTCTATGCCGTGGTGGCGGCGGGCGGGTTCCGCCGGCATGCCACCTACCGGATGGCGACGGTGGCGGGGACCTTCACCAACACGGTCTTCGGTTTCATCGTCGCCTACACCTACACCGCGCTCTGGGCGGAGCGGCCGGACCTCGGCGGTTACGACACTTCGCAGGCGCTGACCTTCGTCTGGCTCGGCCAGGGGCTGCTGATGACGTGTTCGATGATGGGCGGCGGCTTCGAGAACGAACTGATGGAGCGCATCCGGACCGGCGACATCGCGATCGATCTCTACCGGCCGGCCGACCTCCAGCTCTGGTGGCTGGCGGGGGACCTGGGCCGGGCGGCCTTCTACCTCGTGGGGCGCGGCATCGTGCCCATGGGGATCGGCGCGCTCGCCTTCGATCTGACCGTGCCCGCCTCGCCGTGGACGTGGCTGGCGTTCCTGGTGTCGGTGTTCCTGGGGGTGGTGGTCAGTTTCGCCGTCCGGTTCCTCGTCGCGCTGGCCGCGTTCTGGATGCTGGACGGGGCGGGGGTGCTGCAGATCTCCTCGCTGACGGGGCTGTTCTTCTCGGGCCTGCTGCTGCCGCTGAACCTGTTCCCGGGGCTGCTGGGCGAGGTGGCGCGGGCCCTGCCGTGGTCGGCGTTCCTCCAGGTGCCCGCCGACGTGTTCCTCGGAGAGCGCGCCGGATGGGACCTGGTGGGGGCGTTCGCCTTCCAGGCCGGCTGGGCGGTGGCGCTGCTGCTGGCGGGCCGGCTCCTCCAGTCGGTCGCGACGAGGAGAGTGGTGGTGCAGGGTGGCTGACACGGTGCTCGCCCCGGGCGGCGGTACGGACGGGGACGGCTCGGGCGGCGGCGGTACGGGCGGGGAGGTGCGTGCGGGGGCGCGGACCGGTACGGACTGCTTCGCCCGGCCCGACCAGGGCCTTCGCTCGCCGCTGGTGGAGGGGCTCCGCGCCTACCGCCTCATCGGGGGGATGTGGATCCGCTCGACGATGGCGTACCGGGCGTCCTTCGCCATGACCACGCTCGGCAACTTCCTCGCGACGGTCTTCGACTTCGTCACGATCATGCTGATGTTCGGCCATGTCGACGCGCTCGGCGGCTACTCCCTGCCCGAGATCGCCCTGCTGTACGGGATGGCGGCCACCGCCTTCGGCCTGGCCGATCTGCTGCTGGGGTCGATGGACCGGATCGGCGCGCGGGTGCGGGACGGCACGCTCGACTCGCTGCTGGTGCGCCCGGTGCCGGTGCTGGTCCAGGTGGCGGCCGACCGGTTCGCGCTGCGCAGGATGGGCCGGATCATCCAGGGTCTGACGGTCCTGGGGTACGCCCTGGTGGTGCTGGACATCGAGTGGACGCCGCTCAAGGTGCTGCTGGTGCCGCTCGCGGTGGTGAGCGGCGGGGCGGTCTTCGGGGCGGTGTACGTCGGCGGGGCGGCCCTCCAGTTCTTCGCCCTGGACGCGGCGGAGGTGCAGAACTCCTTCACGTACGGCGGACAGACCCTGTTGCAGTACCCGCCCACGGTCTTCGCCCGGGAGCTGGTGCGCGGGGTGACGTTCGTGGTGCCCCTGGCCTTCGTGAGCTGGCTGCCCGCGCTGTACGTGCTGGGGCGGGAGTACCCGGTGGCGCTGCCCGAGTGGGTGGCGTTCCTGCCGCCGGTGGTGGCGGCCGGGTGCGGGCTGCTCGCGGGCCTGGCGTGGCGCCGGGGGCTGCGGGCGTACCGCAGTACGGGGAGTTGAGCGGGACGGGGCGCCACTCCACGGGGCGTTGTCCCCCGGGGGCGCCACTCCCCCGGAGGCGGGGACGGGATCGGGCACGGAGACGGAACGGAAGCGGGTACGGGTATGGCGGGGAACGCGGGTACGGGCATGGCGGGGAACGGGGGTACGGGGGTGCGCACGGCGGTGGAGGACGCTCGCGGCCCGGTGGCCGAGGACGCGTTCATCGAGGTGGACGGGGTGGAGAAGGTCTTCGAGGTGCGCCGCAGAACAGGCTTCCTGCGGCGCGAGCGGCGTGAGGTGCGCGCGGTGGACGGGATCAGCTTCCGGGTGGGGCGCGGGGAGATGGTCGGCTACATCGGTCCGAACGGCGCCGGCAAGTCGACGACGATCAAGATGCTGACGGGAATCCTGACCCCGAGCGGCGGCCGGCTGCGGGTCGCGGGTGTCGACCCGTCGCGGGAGCGCACCCGGCTGGCGCACCGTATCGGGGTGGTGTTCGGGCAGCGCACCACGCTCTGGTGGGACCTGCCGCTGAAGGACTCGTACCGGCTGATGCACCGCATGTACCGCATCCCGGACGCGCGTTACCGCGAGAACCTGGACCGTTGCGTCGAACTGCTCGACCTGGCTGACCTGTTGGACACTCCGGTGCGGCAACTCTCCCTCGGGCAGCGGATGCGCGGAGACATCGCGGCCGCGTTGCTGCACGATCCGGAGGTGCTGTACCTGGACGAGCCGACGATCGGGCTCGACATCATCTCCAAGACGAAGGTGCGGCAGTTCCTCAAGGACCTGAACGCGGAGCGGTCCACCACCGTCCTGCTCACCACCCACGACCTCACCGACATCGAGCAGTTGTGCCGCCGGGTGATGGTGATCGACCACGGCCGGCTGATGTATGACGGCGCGCTCGCCGGGCTGCACGAGGCGGGGGAGAGCGAGCGCGTCCTGGTGGTGGACCTGGAGCGTGAACTCCCGCCGATCGCAGTGGAGTCGCAGGGGCCGTCGCGGGCGCGGGTGCTCAGGACCGAGGGGCCGCGCCAGTGGCTGGCGCTCCCTGCGGACGCCTCCGTGGCACCCCTGGTGGCGCGGATCGCCGCTGAGTATCCGCTGAAGGACCTCTCGGTGCGGGAGCCGGACATCGAGGACGTGATCGCCCGGATGTACGCGGCGCGGCCGCACCCCGCGGCGTAGCCGGTGCCGGGCGGGGCCGCCCCGCGCGGGCCCTGGTCCGGTGGGGTGCGCGGTGCATAGGGTGGGCGCCATGACGAGTGAACTCCCCGACATGCGCGCCTCCGACGCCGAGCGGGAACGGATCGCCGAGATCCTGCGGGACGCCATGGCCGAAGGGCGCCTGGACATGGGGGAGTTCGAGCAGCGCCTGGAGGTGGCCTACGCGGCCCGCACGCGGGGGGAGCTGACCCCGCTCGTCCGTGATCTGCCGGTCTCCGGGACGCCGTTGCCGGACGTGGGCGGGGCGGCGGTGACGGGGTGGTCGGAGCGGATCGGCGGGGATCCGACGTCCAAGGGCGGCTTCGCGTTCTGGGGCGGCTTCAGCCGTAAGGGGCGCTGGACCGTGGGCCGGACGTTCACCTCGTTCGTGATGTGGGGCGGCGGGGCCGTCGATCTGCGCGAGGCCCGGTTCGCTGAGCGCGAGGTGACGATCCGCTGCTTCGCGATCATGGGCGGAGTGGGCGTCACCGTGCCGCCGGACGTCCATGTGCGGGTCAACGGGACGGGCTTCATGGGCGGGTTCGACCAGCGGGCCAAGGATGAGGGCGAACCCGGCCCGGACGCGCCGAGGGTGACCGTCACCGGCTTCGCACTGATGGGCGGCGTCGGCGTGGAACGCAAGTGGAGCAGGGCGGAACGCCGTCGCCGCAAGGAAGTCGAAGCGGAGGCGAAGGCGGAAGCGGTGGCCCGGGCGGAAGCACTCCGGGCGGTGGACGGGCCGGGTGAGGCGCGCGGACCGGGCGGACCGGGCGGCGGCAAGTTGCTGCGCTGAGGCAGGCGGGGAGAGCCGCGCCCGGCGCGGAGGGCCGCACCGAGGGCCGCACCGAGGGCCCGCACCGAAGGCTGCCCCGAAGGCCGCCCCCAAGGCCGCCCCGAGGGCCGCTTACGGTCCGGTACGGGCAGGGGCCCGGCCGGGTGCGCCTACTCCTTCGGGTGGCCGCCGGTCAGAAGGCCGAGGTCGATGCTGTCGGCGAGGGCCTGGTACCCCCGGTCGTTGAAGTGCAGATGGTCGCCGCTGTCGTAGTCCGCCCGGATGCGTTCCGGGACGGCGGGGTCGCGGACCACCTCGTCGAAGTCCACGTACGCGTCGAACACCCCGCCGGCCCGGATTTCTTCGTTGACCCGCTGCCGGATGGCCTCGCGGGAGGGCGTGAAGCTGCCGATGCCCTCGAAGGGGGTGAGGGTCACTCCGATCACCCGCACCCCACGGGCGTGGGCCTGTCCGGTCAGGCGGCGCAGGGCGTCCACGATCCGCTCGGGGTCGAGCCCCCGGCCGGCGGTCTGGGCGTCGTTGATGCCGAGCGCGACGATCACGGTGCGCACCCCGGTGACGCCCAGCACGTCCCGGTCGAAGCGGGTGGTGCCCGCGATACCGCCCCGGCCGTCCGACAGCAGACGGTTCCCCGAGATGCCCTGGTTCGCCACGCCCCAGCTGCCCTTCAGCCGGTCGGACAGGAGGTCCGGCCAGCGTCGGTCGGCGTCGGGGGTGGAGCCGCTGCCCGCCGTGAGGGAGTCGCCGAACGCGACGACCGTGCCCGACGCGGCCGTGCTGAAGACGTCCACGGCCGTCAGATAGCGCCACTCGTCGATGGGCCGGGTGGTGCGCGCGTCGACGAGGTACGAGGTCTGCAACGCGGCCGGGTGCTGGGTGATGTGGCCGCCGGTCAGCGGCGTACGGAAGGACACGACGAGGTCCGCGTCGGCCGCGATCCTCGTCCGTACGGTGTCGCTCACGACCTCTCCGCCCGCCGGGACGGTGACCTTGCCCGTGCCGCCGAACGTCACCGGGCGGGAGTTCACCCGCGCCCGGTCGACGACGAGCGCGCCGGTGCCGAAGAGGTTCGAGAGGGTGATGCGCGCCGCGCCGCCGCCGGTGCTGCTGTGCACGGAGTTGCGTACGGTCGTGCCTGCCGGGTCGTGCGTGAGGGCCGGGGCGGCGCGTACCGGCGCCCCGGTCCAGGTGGCGACCCACCGGCCGCCCGCTCCGGCGGACTCGCGGCCGGCCGGGTGCTCGCCGGACGCCCGCACGCTGGTGTCACGGGGGTCGGTGAGCATCGCCGTACTGAGGGCGAGTGCCGCGGCGATCACGGTGGTGCCGGCCAGGAGGGCCGGCAGCAGGGCGCGTCCGCGGCGCCCGGAACCCGCCCCGGAGCCGCGGCCGGGCGCGCGGGAGCCGAACGCGCGGGGGCCGGGTTCGTGAAGGCCGGGCTCTTGGGGACGGGGGCCGTCGGGGCCCGGGTCCGGTCCGGGCTGGTCACTACGGGCGACCCTGGACATGTGCGGTGCGTCTCCTCGTACTCGGCCCGGGGATGCCGGGAACAGGTCGTGCGACGGGCCGCCGGGAACTGGGCGGGCGGCCCGGGAGTAGGACAGTGGGAACAATGCGTACAGCGGGGGAAGACGTGTACGCGAACGGGTTGCGCGGTCGGAGGGACCGGGCGCACGGCGGACCGGTACACGGCAGGAAAGCGAGGCGGGACGCGGTGGATGGTAATGAACCGGGCGCGGGCAAAGGGCCGGAACACGGGAGAGAAGCCGAACCGGATCATGGCGGGAGGCCGGGAGCCCCGGCCGGTGTGACGGAGGACGGGGGCGCTCCGACGGGCCCCGGCTCCGACGGTACGGTACGGGCTCCGCGCGACGACGGACGGGCAGCCGCCCCGCCGGCCTCGTTCGCGTACACCGCCGCCGACGAGGAGAAACGGCAGGGGGTGCGCCGGATGAAGATCACCGCCACCGGTCTGCTGCTGCTGGTCGCGGTCGTCTACACGCTCGCCACCTGGGCGAAGAACTCCGGCGTGGGCGGCTGGCCCGGCTATGTCGCCGCAGCCGCCGAGGCGGGCATGGTGGGCGCGCTCGCCGACTGGTTCGCCGTGACGGCCCTCTTCCGCCGCCCGCTCGGCCTGCCCATCCCGCACACCGCGATCATCCCCACGAAGAAGGACCAGCTGGGGGAGTCGCTCGGCTCCTTCGTGGGGGAGAACTTCCTCTCCGCGGACGTGGTGCGCGGCCGCATCCACGCGCTGGGCATCGGCGGCCGGGTCGGTGCCTGGCTGGCCGAACCGGAGCACGCCGACCGGGTCACCGCCGAGCTGGCGACGGCGCTGCGCGGGGCGCTGACCGTGCTCCGGGACGCCGATGTGCAGGCCATCGTGGGCGAGGCGATCACCCGGCGGGCCGACGCGGTGGAAGTCGGACCCGGGCTCGGGAAGATGCTGGAGAAGGTGGTCGCCGACGGCAGTCACCGCAGGGTCGTGGACCTCGTCTGCGTCCGTGCGCACGACTGGCTGGTTCTCCACGGTGACGCGGTGATGGACGCGGTGCAGGGCGGGGCGCCCGGCTGGACGCCGAGGTTCGTCGACAAGCGCGTGGGGGAGCGGGTCTACAAGGAACTGCTGCGGTTCGTCGAGGAGATGCGGGACATGCCCGGCCACCCGGCGCGCGACTCCATCGACTCGTTCCTGACGGACTTCGCCGCCGAACTCCAGACGGATCCGGACACCCGGGGACGCGTGGAGCGGCTGAAGTCGGAGATCCTGGGGCGCCGTGAGGTGCAGGACGTGATCGCCTCGGCCTGGTCGTCGGTACGGACGATGATCATCACGGCGGCCGAGGACGAGCGGAGCGAACTCCGGCTGCGGGCACGGGCCTCGCTGATGTCACTGGGCGCCCGCCTCGCTTCGGACGAGCGACTTCAGGCCAAGCTGGAGGGCTGGCTGGAGGACGCGGCGGCCTACGTCGTCACCACGTACCGCACCGAGATCACCTCGCTGATCAGCGACACCGTCGCAGGCTGGGACGCCGACCAGACGTCGAGGAAGATCGAGGCCCACATCGGTCGCGACCTCCAGTTCATCCGGATCAACGGCACGGTGGTCGGCGCCCTTGCCGGACTCGCGATCTACACGGTGTCGCGGGCCCTGGGGGGTTAGGTGGCGGCCGGCGGATCATGACCGGCGCCACCACCTGCCCGACCTTGTTCCGCCGGCCACCACCCGGCCCTCACCGATCGACCTCCCCCTCCCGGACCCGGCCGCAGGAGCGGCCGGGTCCGGCTCCCTCTTCCGACGCTCGGCCGAACGGCACGGAGGCCGGTTTTGGACCGTGCCCGATTCGGTCTCCGGGGCGCCTGATGCCCGACATCCCGAAACCGGGCGCGGTCAGCAGTGGTGGAGCGGCACGTGCACCTGGGTCGCGGCCCTCTGCAGCATGCCGACCTTCTGCTGGAGGGGGCGCTGCTGTTCGCCGTGCAGGGCGTTCAGCACGACGATGGCCCCGGTGAGGGCCGGGATGGTCCACTGCATCAGCGCCAGCTGGCTACGGGCCTTGTCCAGGTCGACGGGGTGGCTCGCCGCTTTCTCAAGATCGGTCGGGTCGTCGGAGGTGGACAGTTCGAGCTTCTTGCCCAGCACCCGGCTGTACGCGGTCGCGGCCAGCGCCGCCCCGGTCAGCACGGCTTTGGCCAGGGTCGAGGCGGCGACACCCTGCTGGTTCTGGACGCGGGCGGCGTTGGCGGCCAGCAGGCCGGTGCCGCCGATCAGGTGGGCGCCGATCGCAACGGCGTTCACCGGTGTCCACTTCGCCCAGCCGACACTGGCGACCCTGGACGTCTCCGTCGCGGTCCGTCCCTCGCTCCCGGCTGCGCCGTTCAATCCGACGGCGCCCATCAAGGAGCCGCCGAACCAGGCTGCCAAGCCCAAGTCGTGGATGCTGCGCAAGGCGGTATTACGTTCAGTCACTGTTGCTCCCTGTCGCGAGAAGGCCCTCTGCCTTCCGGGCGACTCCCACGCTCGCCGCAGAGGATCCGAGGCACCACAGGGGCGACGCATCCGGAGTACGCGAACCCCGGCGGGGCGACCGACGAGGGGTTCGTCATCCGTACGTCGTGACCGAGGTCGTCCCGTTCGACCTCGTGTCCTCGTGTCCTCGTGTCCTCGTGTCCTCGTGTCCTCGTGTCCTCGTGTCCTCGTGCCCTCAGGCCCGGTCAGCCGACGAACCCTCACCCATGCCCCACCCGCCCCCTGCCGCACACCGTCCCGGTATCCAGCACCACGAGCGGCCCGGCGAAGGTCTCCGGTCACCGCGTGGGGAGTGCCGGGAAGCCCTGTCGGGGCAGGTGGCCCGGATGGGTCCCCTGCCCCGACAGAGCCCGGTCGGCCGGGCGGTGGGTCACCGGCGTACGGCAGAGGCCGGTGCCGTGTGCGGCGCTCCTCGGCTCAGCCGAAGTTCACGTCGCTGCACCACATGTAGGCCTGGTCGAGGTGCGAGGCCTGCCAGATCACGAACAGGACGTGGCGTCCGGTGTAGCCGGAGGTCTGGACGGGGAACGTGACGTCCTGCGCCGGGGCGAAGCGGCCCGTCTGCGTGAGGAAGTCGAGGTTGCCCCAGCCCAGGGTCTGGGTCACGGGGTTGAAGCCCTGCTTGCTCACGTAGACCTTGAAGTAGTCGGCACCGTGGGACGCCTGGTCGTGCAGGTGGACCGAGAAGTTGTTGCTGACGGTGGTGGTCTTCCACTGCCCGGGCTTGTCGAGACTGGCGTTCCTCGAAAGGTTGTTGCTGCAGAGCGTCCCGTCGGGGGTCTTCGCCTGGAACTGGCCACCGAGGCCGTCGCGGAGCGCGCTCATCCAGTTCCACATGGTGTCGGGGTTGGCCTGGAAGGCCTGCCAGCACATGGGGTCTTCGGTCTGCATGGCCGGGTTCGTGTGGTTGCTGCCCCACGTCTGCCAGCACTGGTAAGCGCGGGAGGCGGGGTCGACGATGGTGCCGTGAGCCTGGGCGGGGGCCGACCAGGTCAGCGCGCCGGCGACCACGGCGAACAGCATGGTGAGCGCCTGGAGAAGTCGGCGGACGGACGACCGCGGACGCCCGGCTAAGGGACGTTGTTTGCTCATGGGGGGACTCCTTTTGCAGTGTAAAGCTGTTGTGGGAGCGCTCCCAACGCTACGACTTCGGAGTGAAATGTCAACGAAACAAACGGAGTTGACTTCCGAGGCAGGCGACGAGCAGGGATTATGCCGTGCAGTCGGGAGTCAGAACCGGCCACGAAGACCGGAACGCTGCCGCTGACGTGGTCCGGACGGTCCGGGGCCGACCGCCGGACGGTCCGGGGCCGACCGCCGGACGGCCGGGAGACCCGGAACCGGTTGAGGTGAAAACGTGCAGGTCAGGTCAGCCCGGGACAGTCCAAGCCCTTCATCGGGCCAGTGGTGCCGGAATCGTCCCTTTCCGAAGCCCGGCTGCCGTCTGGCGGGTGGCCGCCGCGTGCTGATGAGCCCCGCAGGGCGTCGCACCGACGCCGGCCATTCGACCGGCCGATCCGGCCCGCCAGGTCCGCTGGTGACCTGATGCTCCGGAGTCCGGGGGCCCGGGTGCTCAGGCCGCGCGGCGGGTGACCGCCCAGGACGCCGCGGCGATCCCGCCGGCGACGGTGAAGACGGCGGGCCAGGCGCCGAGCTTCTTGGCGAGCACGTGCGAGCCGGCGAAGGCGGCGACGTACGCCGTGGTCAGGCCGGTGGCGGCACGGGGGCCGGCCGTCCGGTTCCACTCGTACGCGGCGACCGCCCCGGCGACCGCGAGCGCGGCGCCGCCCAGGGGCCGCTTCCGGGTCCACCGGGCCACCCCGTAGCCGCCGACGAGCCCGCTCGCCGCAACCGCCGCTGCCGGAATCTTCGCCATGGCAGGCACCTCCGCTTTCGTGTCGTCGATCCGGGCCCCGTCGCGAAGCGTCCCGCGTCCGGGATTCCGAGGCTAACGCGCCGGGTGCGTGCCCGAACCACACACCCCGGAGACAGGGGGGTGTACGGGCGTTTACCCTCAGGGTGAACGCCTGTGCACCCGTCGGGCGTGCCCGCCCACACCCGCCCTCACGGAGATCGCATGCCAGCGGACATACCCACCCCGCCCCCGGCGCCCGCCGCACCGTCTGGAGGCGGGGGCGGGGGCGCCGGAGTTGCGCCGTCCCCGAGCCTGGCGATGGGCATCCTGGCCTTCTGCGGTGTCGTCGTCGCGGTCATGCAGACGCTCGTCGTCCCGCTGCTGCCGCACGTCCCGGAACTCACCGGCGCCACCCCGGCCGCCGCGAGCTGGCTCGTCACCATCACCCTCCTGACCGGCGCGGTCTGCACCCCGGTCCTCGGCCGCGTCGGCGACATGTACGGCAAGCGGCGCGTCCTGCTCGCCTCGCTCTGCTCGCTCCTCGCCGGGTCGGTGCTCTGCGCGATCAGCTCGCACATAGGCGTCCTCATCACCGGCCGCGCGCTCCAGGGCGCCGCGCTCGCCGTCGTTCCGCTGGGCATCAGCATCCTGCGCGACGAACTCCTCCCGGAGCGCGTGCTGCCGGCGGTCGCCCTGATGAGCTCCACGCTCGGCATCGGCGCGGCCGTGGGTGTACCGGTCGCCGCGTTCGTCGTGGAGCACTTCGACTGGCACACCATGTTCTGGGTCTCCGGCGTGATCGCCCTGGTGGACATCGTGCTGGTCTTCCTCTTCGTACCGGAGTCACCGCTGCGCAGCCGCGGGCGCTTTGACGCCGTGGGAGGGCTCGGGCTCGCCGCCGTACTCGTCTGCCTGCTGCTCGCCGTCACCCAGGGCGGCGACTGGGGCTGGACCGCACCGCCCACCCTCGGCCTCCTGATGGCCGCCGTACTCGTCGGGCTGCTCTGGGGGGCGTACGAACTCCGGGTGTCCAGCCCGATGGTCGATCTCCGGGTCTCCGCCCGCCCCGCCGTCCTCTACGCCAACCTCGCGGCGCTGCTCATCGGGTTCGCCTTCTACGCCAACTCCCTGGTGACCGGGCAGATGGTGCAGGAGCCGAAAGTCACCGGGTACGGGCTCGGCGCCTCGATCGTCGTCAGCGGGCTGTGCCTGCTGCCCGGCGGCGTCACGATGGTGCTGCTGTCGCCCGTGTCGGCGCGCATCTCCGCCGCGTACGGGCCGAAGGTCAGCCTGGCGCTGGCGTCGGTGATCATCGCGGTCGGATACGGGGTCCGCTACTTCACCAGCCACAGCCTCTGGATGATCGTCGCCGGTGCCACCGTCGTCGCGGCGGGCACCGCCATCGCCTACTCCGCCCTCCCCGCCCTGGTGATGCGGGCGGTCCCCGTCAGCGAGACGGGCGCCGCGAACGGCCTCAACACCCTGATGCGCTCGGTCGGCCAGGCCTTCTGCAGCGCCGCCGTCGCCGCCGTGCTGAGCCATGTGACCTTCCGGATCGGCGGCCTCACCGCGCCGACGCTCCACGCGTACCAGCTGGTCTTCCTGATCGCCGGAGCCGCCGCCCTGCTCGCCCTGCTGGTCACCCTGCTGCTGCCGGGAGCGGGCGGCAGCGCGAAGACAGGTACGGTCGAAGGGAAGAAGAAGCGGGCGGACCGGAAGGCAGGTGCGCCGGCCACAGCCATTCAGGAGGGTGCATGACCGGCCGGGCCACAGCGCACGCCGTACCGCCGGGAGCGCACGGATCGCCGGGGCCGGCGGAGTCCTCCTCGGGGGCGGAGTCCCCCTCGGGGGCGGAGTCCCCCTCGGGGGTGCCGGAGCCCTCTTCGGGGGTGCCGGACGCCGGTAACGGCAAGGCGGCCATCCTGCTGGCGGCGCGGCGGGCGTTCATGCGCAACCCGTACGCCGAGGTCACCATCCGAGGCATCGCGGCCGACGCCGGAGTGAGCCCGTCCCTGGTGGTCAAGCACTTCGGCCGCAAGGAGGAGCTCTTCACCACCGTCGCCGACTTCGGTCCCGAGGCCGACGCGATCTTCGATGCGCCGCTCGACCGGCTGGGCCGCCACATGGTGCTCACCCTGGTCCGCCGCCGCCGGGCCTACGGCTCGGACCCGTTCCTGCGGGTGGTCTTCTCGCTCGGCAACCGCGACGAACGCGTCCTGCTGCGCCACCGCTTCCACGAGCAGGTCACCGGGCGGCTGGCTGCCCGGCTCCCCGGACCCGACGGCGCGCTCCGCGCCGAACTCGTCGCGGGCCAGCTGATCGGCCTCGGTGCCGCCCTGAGCCTGCACCCCGAGGGCGAGGGCTCCCGCGCCACCCCGGAACGGCTCGCTGACCTCTACGCGCCGGCGCTCCAGGCCCTGGTCACGGGGGTCGCCCCGGAGGTGGTGTCCGGGACCCGGAGCTCCCGCGCGTACCGGGATCAGGCCGGGTACGGGTCGTAACAGTCGGGCACCGGGTAGTACAGCGCCTCCCACGTCAGGGCGCCGATCACGCCGTCCTTGGGCAGGCCGTGGCACCCCTGGATCCACTTGATCTTGGTCTCGGTCGCGGCCCCGAACTCCCCGTCGACCTCGAGCTTCGGCACCAGCCCGCCCCACACGTTGCTCAGGCACTGCGCCTGCTTCACCGCGGCCCCGCTGCTGCCGGACCGGAGCACCGGCCGACTCGTCGCCGAGGTGTACGCGCACCCGCCGGGTACGGCGGCCACGGACGGAGCGGTACCGGCCGACGCGGCGGCCCCGGGCGCGACCGCGAAGGCCCCCAGGGTCAGCGCGGCGGCTCCCGCGAAGGCGACGACGCGGCGCCTGAAGGCGGAGGGAGCCGCGCCGGGAACGGACGAGGAGGCGGTACGGGAGACGGTCATGCCGGAACCTCCGGTTCGGGGTACGACGGGCTCCGACGGACCGGCCAGCGACCGGCCCGGTGGAGCGCGCACCACGATCCGGACCGGAGTTCCCCAGCGGAGCCCCGGCGGTCCGCGGTGCGTCCATCCACGTAACCACAGGTGAGCGCGGTGAGCAGGGCGTGCGGTGGGACGCGCGACGGGGCGTGTGGTGGGGCGGGGAGGGCGCGGGGCACGCGACGGGGTCGCTCCGGCGGCGCCGAGCGCCCCGAGCGCCCCGTTTTGGCCTCGGGCGCCCGGGGGCGCCGGTGCGCCCGAGGCAACCGACCGCTCGGCTCTACCTCAGACCAGGCTCTGGATCACGTCGCTGCGGTCGGCCGTGTGGACGACCCGGGTCAGAGCGCCGTTCACGAACGGCATGTGCGGGTACACATGGCCGCACTCGACATCGGCGACGATCGGGACGCCCAGCGTGCCGAGGGCGTCCAGCACCGCCTCGTGCTGGGTCATGGTGGCGTCGTCGGGAGCCGAAGTACGCGCTACGACAACGGCTTTGGCGTGGTCGAAGAAGCCGTTGATCCGCATTCCGTGGAGGTTGCGGCAGATGGTGAAGGCGTTGTCCTCGCACGCCTCGACATAGACGACGAGCCCCTCCGGCGCATGGGAGCGGGCGAAGCCGCGCACGTCCAGATACGGGCTCCCGGCCAGGTTGCAGAGCGTCTCGATGCATCCCCCGACGAGCCGCCCCGTTACGTCCACGTCCCCCGCGCCACCGTCGAGCCGGGTCCACCGGCCGTCCCGGTCGAGGCCGAGGTCCTGCTTCCCGGGACTCGCGGCCCAGTCGTCCCAGCCGGGGGACCGGTACCGTCCGGGTGAGGACTGGGTGAACCGGCTCCCGGTCTCCAGCTCCACGATGTCGAGCCAGGAGAGCAGCCCCTCAGGCGTCCGGTAGGGCGTGTCCATGAGGTTGTCGCCGTGGAGGGTCGCCGTCCCGGACAGCAGCGTCAGCGGGGTGATGAGCGTCGCCATGTCCGAGTACCCGACCACCCACGTCGGCTCGGCCGCGGCCACCTTCTCCCAGTCGATCAACGGCACCACGTCGATCGCCGTCTCCCCGCCCCACGGCGGCACCACCGCCCTGATCCCGGGATCGGTCAGGAACGCCTCGAACTCGGCCGCCCGTTCACCCGCCGGCGCGCTGACATGCCTAGCCCCGTCCATGCACGCCCCGACCACCACCTCGTACCCCCGCGCCTCCACCACCCGCACCGCGGCGTCGAGCCGCCCCCGGAGCCTCTCCGGAACACCGGACGAGGGAGAGGTGACGGCCACGCGGTCACCGGGGCGGAGGGGGCGGGGATATCGGATGGTCATGCGAGGAGCCTGGCACGCGGCTCACGGCTGTGGCCAGGGGGTTTGCGGTGGTCGGAGCTCGGCTTCCCGTCTCGATATATGTAATTCCGTTCAGTCTCGAGGTCATTCTCGACAATATGGCTGCATGGAGAAGCGATATAGGCCCGTCTTTGGGCACGTGAACGGGATAGAGCCGGGTGCTCTCTTTGCGTCACGAAAGGATGTTAAAGCGGCCAAACTGCACAAGGCTGAGGAGGATGGAATCTCCTGGGGGCGAGACATAGAGGGGCGATATGGGGCAGACGCAATTGTCCTCAATAACGGGTACGAGGATGATGTCGACGACTGGACCGAGATCACGTATACGGGAGTCGGTGGGCGGACGCGGGACTCGCAGCAGCAGGTCTCTGATCAAGACTGGGGCAAGCCGGGAAATGCGGGGCTCAGTGAGAGCTGTGCGGCAGGTCACCCTATCCGTGTCATCAGGGGCAGTTCGGGCGAAAAGGACTACTCGCCTCCGAAGGGCTATCGATATGATGGCTTGTATCAAATTGTAAAAAAGTGGGATGAAACCGGCAAAGCTGGTTTTCTGATCTGCCGTTTTCTGCTTCGGCGACTTCCTTCGGTTGAGCAGGAGCTGATTCCTCTGGAGGATCAGCTTCGGAGCATCCTGAAGGATGTCAACCGAGGAACTGGCGATGGGCGGCGACACAAAGAAGGCTCGGACGGCCCGGCTCCCAGGCGTACGACCACGGTTGAGAGGATTGTTCGCGACACTGAGGTGGCGCGGCGGGTGAAGAGGTGGCATAACTTCACCTGCCAGTTCTGCAGCGTTGCGCTAGCCGTGGGTGAAGGAGGCAGGAGCTACGCGGAAGGTGCTCACATACACGCTCTCGGCGGCCAGGATGGCGGACCTGACGTGGACGGCAACGTGCTGTGTTTGTGTCCTAATTGCCATGTTCGGTTTGATCGAGGCGCCCTTTATCTCACCGACAGCCTCCGTGTCATAGACCGATTCCCGGCAGCCGGTGCTCACCGTAGCGCTCCCCTCAGGCAGGTTCCTGAACATCGAGTGCGCGAGAGATTTGTCCGTGCGCACCGGCGTCGCTGGGGCATTGAGGACGAGGTCGTCGCAGAACGTATTTTCTAGTCGACATATATACCGGTAATCTCTGGCCGGTTCATGGTTTATTAGGGACGATCCGCGAGAGATTTTGGTGAATATTTAACCGGCCGCGATGGCCGAGTATGTCAGCACGTCGGCGGGAATTCCATGATGCAATTTCCATGTAATGCCCATGGGTTTGCTTCCGGCGTGCTCGACGTACTCTGCTGGCCCCAGTAGCATCCATGGTTGAGGTCCACCAATATCCGTCTTTTTGTAACGGCGCACAAAGATAAGGATTTGGCTTCCTTTTTCCCTGTGTGTTCGGTATCGAACGCCGGTAGGTGAGGCCTCGGATGTCTGGTTCTGAGACTCCCAATGGAACCGAAAGTCACTCAGTGCGTAGTCCTTATAGCGCGTCTCAGGTGAGAAATCTTTCTCATCTTTTTCGAGGGTGATGAATAGGGCATCGGTCGTGATGCTCTCGCACCACTTGACGCCTTCACGAAAGTTTCCGGGCATAAAGCCGCCCACTGTGGACTGTCCCAGAGCTGGCAGGATTTCTTCACGACTGTAAGAGGCGTGAATGGACATCGGAAGACTGGCGTGAGTTCCCAGGAGGGGAATCGGAACGTGATCGACTTTTTCGAGAACGTGTTTAATTACCTGTCCTGCTTCGTCACGAAACGCATGTTGTTCGCGGAGGGTGTCAAAACCCTCTTGGTAGCTCGCAAAGCCGCCACCCAACGGCCACAGTGAGAAGAAGAGCATGCGCGCAAATGCTTGCTCCTGCTCTGTCAGCTCGGCATACGCAGGCGGGTTCTCCATGAGCAGCTTTGAGTAGGCTTGGGCCCGCAGCGGGTCGTCGACATGCAGAAACGCTGTGACCCGCTTAAGTAGTGCAGCTTCACCTTCCGGTCCATTTGAGGGCAGGAGGTGAGCCTTGCGCAGAAGGCCCGTCCACGAGTTGCCGCTGCCGCGGTACAACTCCTTGATCTCGCGTCCGCTCGCACGTAGGTATCCCGCGAGGCGGAGATCGGCGTAGGAGGCCACCTCGCGTGCAAGTTGCGTGACGTTGACGGAAATCTGACTTCGGATGTTATCTATGATCAAGTTTTTGGCCTTGGGCTCCAGGATGATCTGACAGCCGGAAGGCAACTGCGGAAAGTCCTCCTCGATGTGATGCAGAAGTCTGTTTCGTGTCAAATTAGTGAGCGCCCTGAACTGTTCCTCGAATCGGAATTCCTTGCGATGCTGACCGATGAAGTCGAGAACGGTGAGTACGGCCTTGCCCTCCGTGCGTCGCAATCCGCGGCCCAGTTGTTGCAAGAAGACAGTTGCGCTCGAAGTGGGTCGCAATAGGATAAGGGTGTCGACGTCGGGGATGTCGAGCCCTTCGTTAAAGAGGTCCACAGAGAAAATGATTTGAAGTGAACCCGAACGCAGTTCATTGAGTGCCCTCTTGCGTTCTTCACGCGGCGTTTCTCCGGAGAGTGCCACCGCGTTGAGGCCTGCTCGCTTGAAGAAGTCAGCCATGAAGTGCGCATGCGCGACCGTTACGCAGAACCCAAGGGCACGCATATTCCTGGGATCGGTCACCTTATCCCGTACGGCTTGCACCACGAGTCGAGCGCGGGCCTCGTTGCCGGTGAACAGATCGCCGAGCGATGTTCGGTCGTATGCTCCGGCCTTCCATGCGACGGCTGTCATATCTGTGTTGTCGGTGATGCCGAAGTAGTGGAAAGGGCTGAGAAGATCGTTCTCCAGTGCCTCCCAGAGGCGCATCTCCGCCGCGATACGTCCATCGAAGAAGACGTCCTGGATGGTGAGGCCGTCCATGCGTTCGGGGGTGGCAGTCAAGCCGAGAAGTTCGCGTGGGGTGAAGTGGTCGAGGATCCGGCGGTAGGTGGGGGACGTGCCGTGGTGAAACTCATCGATGACGATGACATCGAAGTGAGCTGGGTCAAGTCCTTCAAGTACCCGTGGAGTCAGGGACTGGACGCTCGCGAAGACGTGCGTCCAATTCTCGGGAATCTCGCCGCTGAAGAAGAGCTCACCAAAATTGGCATCTACTAGCACATTTTGATAGACCCGCAGGGATTGCTCCAAGATTTCCTTGCGGTGAGCAATGAACAGGAGGCGCGGGTTATTTCCCAACCGCTGGCGCAGACGCTTGTAGTCGAGCGCAGCCATGACCGTCTTGCCTGTGCCGGTCGCGGCAACCAATAGGTTGCGGTGTCGATCGTGCACGGTGCGTTCGACTTCGAGGCGTTCGAGCATGTCTCGCTGGTGTGGGTACGCCCGTACTTCCAGCCCGGAGAGAGAGATGGTGTTGCGTGCGGGCTGGGTCGATCCACTGGCATGTGACAGTGCTTCGTCGAGTCGCTGTGCGTCGTTGTCAGGGTTGTAGGTCTCGAAGGAACGGTCACTCCAGTAGGCGTCAAAGGTCGCCTCAAACTTGCGAAGGACCGCGGGGGTTGCGACTGAGGAGAGACGTACGTTCCATTCGAGGCCTTCGAGTAGCGCCGCTTTAGAGAGGTTGGAGCTGCCGACGTAGGCCGTGTCGAATCCGCTGCTCCGCCGGAACAGCCAGGCCTTTGCATGCAGGCGAGTGGAGCGTAGCTCGTAGTTGACCTTCACTTCGGCGCCAAAGTCGCGCACCAGTCGGTCAAGCGCGCGTCGTTCGGTGGCGCCGATGTAGGTAGTCGTGAGAACGCGGATGGGTACTCCGCGCTGGTGGGCGGTGGAGAGCGCTTGTTCAAGGACGCGCAAGCCGTGCCACTTGACGAAGGCGCAGAGGAGATCGACACGATCCGCGGTGGCGAGTTCGGAGCGCAACTCGAAGCCGAGACTGGGATCTTCGGGCGCGTTAGTGATCAGCGCCGTGTCAGACAGGGGCGTTGCAGGCCGGATGGAGTAGACGCCCGGAGCCGTTTGCTCAGCAATAGCAAGTAGTTGCCGCGGCCCCTCCGTGATGAGGTCGATCCATGGGGTAGCGCCCTCAATGGAGTTGAGTGACTCCAGTATGTGGTTCGCTGCGATGACCTGTTCTGAGGGCGTCAGACCCTGGAGGACCTGCCGTACCGTCGTGGCGATATGCCGGGTGAGGACATGTGGGACAGACTCCTTCCCCACCTCCGCTTCAACAGAGCGATGTCCGGAGGCTTCTAGCTCCCCCATGCGCTGCTGGAGGCGTCTGGTGATGAGTGTCTCGTACAACCCCACTACCGGAGCTGCCTCCGAGAAATCCTTGGGCATGGCCGACTTCCCCCTGTCTCGTCGCTCACTACCGAAGTAGTTGTATCAAGCAGGGCAGACAACTTCTGTCGGTAGTCGCGTTGCCAGGGACGGCCGCGTGGTCCCGTACCCGAAAGGCGCGAGCCCCCTGTGCCGGGGCACCGCGCCTATCGTTGGTCCTGCGAGCATGCGTCGTTAGGGCTGGCAACCTCACCCCACCCCGTGGCACGCCCCATAAGCGTCCCCCGACCCGCACCAGCAGGCGCCCGACCGGGCCGGGGGCCAGGGGAGGGCTCGGCCTCGGGCGGCGAGGGTGGTGGCGTAGAGGGGGAGGAGGTTCGGGTCGGCGGGGGAGGTGGCCTCGGAGGCGGCGAAGGCCTCGTAGGAGGGGATGGTGCCGGTGACGATGCCGAGGTTCGCGGTGCCCGCCGCGTGGAGGTCGCGCAGGGCGGTCTCCACGGCGGTCAGGTGGGCCGCGTGGTCGGGGTACTCGGCGGCCAACGCCGGGTACGCGGTGAGCAGTTCGGCGAGCTCCGCCGCGGGCCAGTGCAGGACGGCGACCGGGAAGGGGCGGGAGAGGGCCGTGCGGTAGGCGCCCAGCTCCGCGCGGAGGCGGGTGATCTCCGCTTTCAGCTCGCCCGGGTCCGAGGAGCCGAGGGACCAGAGCCGCTTCGGGTCGTGGAGCTCGTCGAGGGGGACGTCGGCCGTGTGCAGGGTGTCGGCGAGCCGGTCCCAGTCGTCGTGGTCCATGCCGCGCAGCCGGCGGACGCGGTGGCGGCCGGTGAGCAGGGACTGCGTGGCGTACGGGACTTCGTCACCCGGCGTCAGCAGCAGCGTCAGCGCGGTCGAGAAGAAGTCGTGGGCGGCCTCCAGCTCGTCGTGCGCCTCCAGGGTCTCCGCGGCGATCGTCCACGGGGCCGCCGCGCGGGGGGCCGCGACGCGCAGGCCGTCGATGATCGCGCGGGCCTCGGCCTCGTGCCCGTACTCCCACAGGTTGGCGGCCTTCAGGGCCTTCACCAGGTGGGGGTCCTCGGCGGGGTCGCCGTCCGCGGTGAGCAGGTCGTCGTAGAGGGTCGCGGCGCGGGCGCGCTCGCCGGCGAGCTCCAGGTGGGCCGCGGCCTGGAGGAGCAGCGGCTCGCGGTCCTCCGGGTAGCGCACCGCGGTGCGCAGCAGTCGCTCGGCTTCGGTGATGTGCTCGGCAGGCGTGTCGGGGCGCATGTCCCACACGGTACTGCGCAGAGGTGGGCCCGCGGGAGAGACCGGCGAGAGGGGGCGAAGGGCGCCAGGACACAGGGCTGTGGGCCACAGGGGTGCAAGACACAGGTGGTACATGGGGGGTGCAGGACACAGGTGGTACATGGGGGGTGCAGGACACAGGTGGTACCGGACACAAGGGGTACAGGCCACGGGGGTGCAGGACACAGGGGGCGCAAGGCGCAGGCTGCGTACCCCGCACCCCGCGTGCGGCTCGTCCCCGCCCGTACGCGCCACGGCGCAGGCGCCCAGGGGCGTGCCGGACGGGGATAAAGTCCCTGAGTGCTGAGAAGACGTCCGCAGGTGCTGTGGTTGCTGGTTCCGTACGTGCTGTACCTGGGGGCCCTGCCGTGGGTGAACCGGGTGGAGCCCGTCGTGTTCGGGTTGCCGTTCCTCTTCGTCTGGATGCTCGGCGCGACCCTCTTGACGCCCGTCGCCGTCTGGCTGACCCGGCGGGGGGACCGCCGGTGAACGCCGTGGTCGCCACCTCCGTCTTCGCCGGCTTCATGGTGCTCACCGTCGCGCTCGGCCTGCTCGCCATGCGCGGACGCGGCGGCGGAGGGGGCGGGCTCGCCGAATGGTCCGTGGGCGGACGCAGCCTCGGCGCCGTCTTCATCTGGGTACTGATGGCCGGCGAGGGCTACACCAGCTTCAGCTACCTCGGCGCCGCCGGCTGGGGCTACAACTACGGCGCGCCCGTGCTGTACGTCGTCGCCTACATGTCCTGCGGGTACGCCCTCGGGTACCTGGTCGGCCCCACCCTCTGGGGGTACGCGCGCCGGCACGGCCTGGTCGGCATCACCGACATGGTCGCGCACCGCTTCCGGCGGCCCTGGCTCGGCGCGCTCGTCGCCGTCCTCGCCACCGTCTGTCTGCTGCCGTACATCCAGCTCCAGATCACCGGCATGGGCGTGGTCGTCTCGACGATCTCGTACGGTGCGATCAGCCTGAACTGGGCCTACTTCATCGCCTTCGCCGTCGCCACCGGCTTCGTCGTGGTCAGCGGGCTGCGCGGCAGCGCCTGGGTGTCGGTGCTGAAGGACGTCATGGTCATCGGGACCCTCGGCTTCCTCGCGTTCTACGTACCGGTCCACTACTTCGACGGGTACGGACCCTTCCTGGACCGGCTCGTCACCGAGAAGACCGACTGGCTGACGTTCCCCGGGCACGGCGACAGCGGGCTGGGCGAGGCGTGGTTCATCAGTACGTCGTTCCTGAACTCGCTCACCGTGGTGATCTTCCCCACCACCGTCGCCGGTTACCTCGGCGCGCGCAACGCGGACGTACTGCGGCGCAACGCCATGTGGCTGCCCGCCTACAACGTCCTGCTCTTCGTCCCGATGCTGCTCGGCATGGCCGCGCTCTTCGTCGTACCGGGGCTCGTCGGGGCGGACTCGAACCTCGCGCTCTTCAAGCTGGTCACCGACTCGCTGCCCGCCTGGGCTGTTGGCGTCATCGGGGTCGCCGCCGCGCTCTCCTCGATCGTGCCGATGGCCGTCTTCATGCTGGTCATCGGCACGATGTGGGGGCGCAGCGTGCTCTCCCTCGTACCTCGCTGGCGGCAGCGGCAGAAGGGGGCGGCGCAGATCGTGGTCGTGGTGGCCGGCGGGCTCGCGCTGCTCCTGACGTACACCGCGCCCAACACCCTCGTGCGGCTCTCGCTCATCTCGTACGAGGGGATGGCGCAACTGCTGCCGATGGTGCTGCTGGCCCTGGTGTGGCGGCGGCTGACCTTCGCGGGGGCGTTCAGCGGGCTCGTGGTCGGGGCGGTCGTGGTCTGCGTGCTCGTCTTCAACGGAAACGATCCGGTGTGGGGCGTGAACGCCGGGCTCGTCGCGCTGGCGGCCAACCTGGCGGTCGCGCTCGCGGTGACGTACGCCGGGCCGCGCGACCGGGACGACCGGCCGGACGAGGAGGTGCTCGCCCGCGACGAGATCGAGCCGGCGGCCGAGCGCGCCGCCGTGTGAGCGCCCCGCCCCCGGGCCGTCCGAGCGGTCCCGCCGCAGGGCCGGCGCGATCGGTCCCGCCGCCGGAGAGTGCCGTCGCGTCACGGCTCCTGCGGGCCCCCGGGCCGCCCTTCGGGCACCCGATGTGATCCGGGTCATCGTGTATAACGGCTGAAGAGGTCCGTCGCCGGAATCGAACGCGGAACAGGAGGAGCCATGAGCGAGGCGTACGCGCGCACGAACACGTACACCGGTCGTCTCGGCGGTTCCTTCGCGCGGCTGCTCCGGCCCGCGGGTCTGCTGCTCCTCTTCGTGACCGAGATCCTTCTCACCGAGGGCGGCAGCCTCTCCGCCGCCGTCGCGCTCGCCGCGACCGCCGCCGCGGGCTCCGCGCTCCTGGCCTGTTCGGTGATCAGCGCGCGCTGCGCCGTCACGGTGCCCCGGACACGGGTCCGCACCGCGCTTCGGGACCGCGAGCACCGCACGGCGTTCCTGCCGCAGCGAGATCCCGACGCCAAGGGGCGTACCCGCCCCCGCGCACCCGGGCGTGCCCCGACGACGGCCGCCGCGTAGGGCTCACCGCCCGCCGACACCTCCGCCGACCCAGGACCAGGCACCACGGCCGCGACACCCGCGGTCACCGGGCGCCCCCGCAGCCCGCCCGCGCCCGCGCGGGGAGCCGCCGCCGTCCTGTCGTCCTGTCCGGTCCCGTACGGAGTCCACGCGCCGTCCCGCCGTACCGCCCCGCGCCCGCGCATCCGCGGCGCGCGCGCCGCACTTCACCGGCACACCGGCACGACGAGACCCCTCGGAGGGTTCCCCATGTCCGCGTTCATGTCCGCCTTCGCGAGCCTGGTCGGCGCATTCGCCGACCTGCTCCACCCGCTGTTCCAGTCCGCGTCCGCCGCCGCGGCGATCGTTCTGTTCACCGCGCTCGTACGGCTCGCGGTACACCCCCTGTCGCGGGCCGCCGCGCGGGGCCAGAAGGCCCGTACCCGCCTCCAGCCGCAGATCGCCGAGCTGCGCAAGAAGCACGGCAAGAACCCCGAGCGCATGCAGAAGGCGCTCATGGAACTGCACAAGGAGGAGCAGGTCTCGCCGCTCTCCGGATGCCTGCCGAGCCTCTTCCAGATGCCCGCGTTCTTCCTGCTCTACCACCTCTTCTCCAGCGCCCGGATCGGCGGCGACCCCAACGAGCTCCTCGGCCACCAGCTCTTCGGGGCGCCGTTGGGCGAGCGCTGGCACCACGCTCTCGCCGAGGGCGGTCTCTTCGGCGGGCAGGGGCTGGTCTACCTCGGCCTCTTCGGGATCGTCACCGTCGTGGCGACCTTCAACTACCGGCGTACGAAGCGTCAGATGGCGCTCAACCCGGTGGCGCCCACGGCCGGCCCCGACGGCCGGCCGGTGCCGGGCATGGGCGCGATGACGAAGGTGATGCCGCTGATGTCCTTCTTCACGCTCTTCACCGTGGCCGTGGTACCGCTCGCCGCGGCTCTGTACGTCGTCACCAGTACGACGTGGACCGCGATCGAAAGGGCCTACCTCTACCGCGACGCACCGGCCGCCGGAGTGGCGATGGCCTCGGTCGTCTGACCCGCGAAGGGCGCTCTCTGCCTCGGATGACGCGTGGCCGGGCCCGTCCAGGGGCTGAACGCACCTTGCCAAGTGATCCGATGTCTTGCAGGGTGAACCGGTGGAGTGGGCTGTGCTGGGTGCGGTCCTCGGCAGCCGCCGGAGCCGCGCCCGACCGGCACGGACCCTCTCCACCCAGGCACCTCAGGCCGGGCATCCCAGCCCAGGCATCTCTACCCAGGGAGTGGCACCCGTGAAGTTGCTTCGAGTCGGCACGGCGGGAGCGGAGCGCCCGGCTCTGCTCGCGGAGGACGGAACACTGCGCGACCTGTCGGGGGTCGTCCCCGACATCGACAGTGCGCTGCTCACCGACGCGCACGGGCTGGACCGGGTACGCGCCGCCGCGGTCGACCCCGGATCGCTGCCCGAGCTCGACCCGTCGGGGCTGCGGACCGGGGCTCCTCTCGCCCGCATCGGCAAGATCGTCTGCATCGGGCTGAACTACCACGACCACGCCGAGGAGACCGGGGCGGCGATCCCCCGGGAGCCGATCCTCTTCTTCAAGGCGCCCGACACGGTCGTCGGCCCCGAGGACACCGTCCTCGTGCCGCGCGGCAGCGTGAAGACCGACTGGGAGGTCGAACTCGCGGTCGTCATCGGCCGCACCGCCCGCTACCTCGACTCGGCCGAGGAGGCGCTGCACCACGTCGCCGGCTACGCCGTCGCGCACGACGTCTCCGAGCGCGAGTTCCAGACCGAGCGCGGTGGCACCTGGGACAAGGGCAAGAACTGCGAGACCTTCAACCCTCTCGGCCCGTGGCTCGTGACCGCCGACGAGATCCCCGACCCGCAGGCGCTGTCACTGAAGCTCTGGGTCAACGGCGAACTGAAGCAGGACGGCACCACCGCCGAGCAGATCTTCCCGGTCGGCGAGGTCGTGCGCTACCTCAGCCACTTCATGACCCTCTACCCGGGCGACGTCATCAACACGGGCACCCCGGCCGGCGTCGCGATGGGCCACCCGGACCCGAAGCCGTACCTCCGCGCGGGCGACGTCGTCGAGCTGGAGGTCGAGGGGCTGGGACGCCAGCGACAGGTGCTGAAGGACGCGTGAGCGCGACGCCCCGGGGTCCCGCGCGGTGATGCGCGGGACCCCCGGGGCGTCGCGACGGAGAGCGGGCGCCGGAAGCGGGCGCCGGCGAGGGAGTGCGGCTCACCCCTCCAGCGTCGCCAGGAACTCCTCCAGGCCCTGGACGACCAGGGCGTGGTCGTCGGCCTGGGGGAGGCCCGAGACGGTGACGGTGCCGATGACGCCCGCGCCGTCGACGGTGATCGGGAACGAGCCGCCGTGCGCGGCGTAGGTGCCCAGCGGCAGGCGGGACGAGTCCTCGAAGGTGGTGCCCTTCGCGCGGAACCTGGTGCCCACGAGGTACGAGCTCTCCCCGTAGCGCTCCACGACCTTGCGCTTGCGGTCGATCCAGGAGTCGTTGTCGGCGCTGGAGCCCGGGAGCGCGACGTGGAAGAGCTGCTGCGCGCCGCGCCGGATGTCGATGGCGACCGGGGCGTTCCGCTCGCGGGCCAGCCGGACGAGCAGGGTGCCGAGGGCGTACGCGTCCTCGTACCCGAAGCGGGGCAGGGTCAGCCGGCGCTCCTGGGCGAGCAGCTCGGAGACGGTGGGGGCGTCGGGGCGCTTGCTCATGCCTGCGGCTCCTCGTCGCTCGGCGTACCGGTGGGCCGGGCGGGGTGGGTGCCCGGCTGCGGGACCAGGGTGACGGAGGTCCCCTCCTGGGCGGAGCGGCGGGCCGCTTCCAGGACGTCGAGCGCGGCTGCCGCCTCCAGGGCGGTGACCGGGTTCTCGCCGGTGCCGCGCAGGGCGGCGGCGATGGCCGCGTAGTACGCCGGGTAGTCGCCCGGCAGGGTGCGGACCGGGACGCCGCCACCGGTCAGCGGCGACTCGCCCGAACCGAGCCGGCCCCACAGACCCTCGGGCTCCTCGCCCCAGGGCCCCTGGCCGGTGCCGGGGCGGTGGCCCTCGCGCAGCGCCGCCTCCTGGGGGTCCAGGCCGTACTTCACATAACCGGCCTTCTGCCCCAGCACCCGGAAGCGCGGGCCCAGCTGGGCCGTGGTGGCGCTGGCGTACAGGTGCGAGCGGACGCCGCTCGCGTGGGTGATCGCGATGAAGGTGTCGTCGTCGGTCACCGCGCCCGGACGGCGGGTGTCGGACTCGGCGTACACCTGGACCGCGGGGCCGAACAGGACCAGCGCCTGGTCGACGATGTGGCTGCCCAGGTCGAAGAGGAGCCCGCCGATCTCCTGCGGGTCGCCCGACTCGCGCCAGCCGCCCTTCAGCTGCGGGCGCCACCGCTCGAACCGGGACTCGAAGCGCTGCACCTCGCCGAGTTCGCCATCGGCCATCAGCCGGGCGATCGTCAGGAAGTCGTTGTCCCAGCGGCGGTTCTGGAAGACCGAGAGCAGCACCCCGCTCTTCTCGGCGAGCGCGGCCAGTTCGCGGGCCTCGGCCGCGGTGCCGGCGATCGGCTTGTCGACGACGACCGGCAGCCCGGCCGCCAGGGCGGCCTCGGCGACCGGGACGTGCGTCTTGTTCGGCGTCGCGATGACGACGAGGTCCAGCTCGCCGGCGCGCGGCCACAGCTCCTCGGGCGAGTCGGCGAAGCGGACGGCGGGGAACTCCGCGCGGGCCTGCGCCCGGCGCTCCTCGTTCGAGGTGACGACCGTGTCGAGCACCAGGCCCTCGGTCGCCGCGATCAGCGGGGCGTGGAAGACGGAGCCCGCCAGGCCGTAGCCGACGAGCGCGACGCGGAGGGGTTCGGTGGAAGTCATGGAATCCACTTAAGCAACGCTGTTGCCAAAGTGCAAGCGGCGCCCACAATGGGGTGGTGAACACGAGCGATACCAGCGATACCAGTGAGCCCCGGGGCGGCCCCGGTGTCGGCGCGCGCAACGGCGCCGGGGTCAACCTCCCGGCCCTGCGCCACCACAACGCCGCCCTCGTGCTCGACCTGCTCCGCGGCGCGGGCGGCGACGGCATCAGCCGCCTCGAACTGGCCGAGCGCACCGGACTCACCCCGCAGGCGGTCAGCAAGATCACCGCCCGGCTGCGCGCGGAGGGCCTCGCCACCGAGGCGGGCCGCCGCGCGTCCACCGGCGGCAAGCCGCGTACCGTGCTCCGGCTCGTCCCGCACGCCCGGCACGCGGTCGGCCTCCACCTGGACCGGGACCGGCTGACCGCGGTCCTCGTCGACCTCGCCGGTACTCCGGTCGCCGTCCGGACCGCACCGCTCGACTTCGGTGCCCCCGCGGCCGAAGTGGTCGCAGGGGCGGCGGACGCGGTGGCGGAGGTGAGCGCGGCCGTGCCGGTGGCATGGGCGGAAGGCGGTCCGGCCGTGCTCGGGGTGGGTGTGGCCGTCCCCGGCCCGCTCGACCACCGCGACGGGGTACTGCACCGGGTCACCGGTTTCCCGCAGTGGGACGGGTTCCCGCTCCGGGAGGCCCTCGCCTCCCGCACCGGCCTGCCGGTCTCCGTGGACAAGGACACCAACGCCGCCGCCCTGGGCCTCGCCCTCCGCGACCCGGACGCGGGGGACTTCGCGTACCTCCACCTCGGTACGGGCCTGGGCGCCGGGCTCGTCCTCGGCGGGGCGCTCCACCGGGGCGCCCGCACCGGTGCGGGCGAGTTCGGGCACCAGACCCTCCAGCTGGACGGTCCGCCGTGCGGGTGCGGCGGACGCGGCTGCGTCGAGGCGCTCTGCCTCGCGGCGGTGGAGCGGGGCGACGTCGCCGAGTCCGCCCGGGTCCTGGGCGCCGGAGCCGCCAACCTCGTCGCACTGCTCGACATCGACCGGGTGGTGCTGGGCGGACGCACGGTCGCGGCGCACGAGGACGCCTACGTACGGGGCGTGCGCGCCGTGATCGAGGAGCGCGCCCGCCGCGAGGGCGCCGGGTCACCCGTGCCGGTCGCGGTCGCGGGCGGCGGCGACCACCCCGTCGCCGAGGGCGCCGCCCAACTGGTGCTCGGCCCGCTCTTCGGGAGGACGACGGAGTAGCGGGCGGCGGAGGAGAGGCCGACCCGTGAAGTCCACCCGGTGGAGATCGACCGGTGGAGGTCGGCCCGGGGAGAACGACCGCTGGAGGCCGCCCGGGTGGAGGGTCTCCGCCGCCCGGGTGACCCTCGGTCACGCCTGTGCGATGTTCGTACTTATCTGTGGAAGCGTCTCCGCCGACATGCCGGTGACGCCCGCGCACCGGTCACGACACCGGTGGTTCCGCACCGGTCGCGAAGCGCCGGTGGTCACCTCCGCACCGGCCGTTCGCGCGCTGCGAAGGGTACCTCGCATGCTCCCCCGACTTCCCGCACGATCCCCACTCCCCGCACGATCCCCACTCCCCGCGCGTCCGGGAACTCCCGCGCGGTCGCGACTTCCCGTACGGCTGCGCGAGGGACGTGCGTTCACCTCGCTCGGCCTCGCGGCCGGGATCGCCGTACCGGGCGCACTGCTCGGCGGCCCGCAGACCTCCGCCGCCGAACACGCCGCGACCGCGACCGTCCTCGCGGACCAGCAACCCGCCTGCGGCGCACCGGGCGCCAGGGACTTCCCCATCGACACCCGGATCCACGGCGGCCCGGACACCTACGCCTCCGGCGGGGGGTACGGGATCTGGTACCTGGACCTCGTCAACACCACCTCGGAGTCCTGCCGCGCCCTCCACCCCGTACTCGTCCTGACCGACCAGGAACGGCTGCTGACACCCGACCAGATCCAGCTCGCCTACACGGAGGGCGCCGGTACGGACACGGGCGCCGCCACCGAGCACCGGGTCAGCTGGGAGACCACCGACCGGAACGAACAGATCGGAGTCTTCGGCGGCGGGGACGGGGGCGACGACTTCGAGGGCTTCACCGTGCCCGCCGGGCGGACCGTGACCGTCCGCGTCAGGATGGCCTTCACCTCGGACACCCGCCCCGGGAAGGTCGTCGCCAACGCGGCCGTCGTGCAGCGCCACCGCGCCGAACCCGCCGGTGGGCGGGCCGACGGGGACGGCGACTGGGTGGGGGAGTCGGAGGACTACCCGTTCTCCATCGTCGAGGGAGAGATCGAGGGTGGCACCGACCTGGTGTTCCCCTCCGACGCATCCCCCTCCGACGCATCCACCCTCGACGCCTCCGACCCGGATGCCTCCGACCCGGATGCCTCCGACCCGGACGGAACCACCGACCCCGGCGAGACCGCCGCATCCGGGGCGGCGGACGAGGGAGCGGGTGCCCGGACCGGCACGGACACCACCCCCGGCCGGAGCGCACACCCGGACGCCGGGACGGGCGGGAACCGGACGCCAGGCTCCGACCCCCGCACCCGCGCAAGTGCCGGCACCGGAACCGGCACAGACGCCACCGGCACCGGACCCGCCCCCGACGCCTCCGCCGGCCCCGGCGCACCGACCACCCCTCGCGCCTCCAGCAGCCCCCCGGGCGGCCTCGGCCTTCCGCGCGACCCCGCCGGGAACCCGCTCCCCGAGCTCGCCCGCACCGGCCGCCCCGGCCACGCGGCGGCTCTCCGTACCGGCGCGGTGGCCGTCGCGCTGCTGCTCGGCGGTACGGCCGCACTGCTTCTGGCCCGCCGGATGCGGCGGGGCAGGGCCCTGGGTGGCGTCCGGCGCACCTGAGGCACCGAGGGGTCCACCACGCCCCGGACCTGCCGCGATCCGACCCCCTCCGCGTGATCGATACGGGCCACCTTTCGGCCTAAACTCGGGACGCCGGCGCCGCACACCGCAGTGCCGCCGGCGTCCCCAGCACCTCGGGTGCACCGTGCGTACGGCAGGAGTCCGTGTGATGGCAGAGCGCAAGCCGATCGAGTCCTGGCTGACCGACATGGACGGGGTCCTCATCCACGAGGGAACGCCCATTCCCGGCGCGGACGCGTTCATCAAGCGGCTGCGGGAGTCGGGGAAACCCTTCCTCGTCCTCACCAACAACTCCATCTACACCGCCCGCGACCTGCACGCCCGGCTCAGTCGCATGGGCCTCGACGTCCCGGTCGAGAACATCTGGACCTCCGCCCTGGCGACCGCCCGGTTCCTCGACGACCAGCGCCCCGGCGGCACGGCGTACGTCATCGGCGAGGCGGGTCTCACCACCGCGCTGCACGACATCGGCTACGTCCTCACCGATCACGCCCCCGACTACGTGGTGCTCGGCGAGACCCGTACGTACAGCTTCGAGGCGCTGACCAAGGCGATCCGGCTGATCAACGCGGGCGCCCGCTTCATCTGCACCAACCCGGACGAGACCGGTCCGTCCGCCGAGGGCCCGCTGCCGGCCACCGGTTCCGTCGCGGCCCTGATCACCAAGGCCACCGGCAAGGAGCCGTACTTCGCCGGCAAGCCCAACCCGCTGATGATGCGGACCGGGCTCAACGCCATCGGCGCGCACTCCGAGACCAGCGCGATGATCGGCGACCGGATGGACACCGACGTGCTGGCCGGTCTGGAGGCCGGAATGGAGACGTTCCTGGTGCTCACGGGGCTCACCGCCACCGCCGACATCGACCGCTACCCCTTCCGCCCGTCCAACGTCGTGGACTCCATCGCGGACCTGGTCGACCTGGTCTGACACCCGCACGGGGGTGTCCGTACGTCGCCCGACCGGGCGACAGCGGATGCGGGAAGCGGGCGTACGGGTGAACCTTCCGTCAGGAGGTTCACGATGCGTTCACTGCCCCTCACCATCTGCACCACCGCGGCGGTCGCGGCGATATCCGTCTCCGCGCCCGCCGCACTGGCCGCCCGGAACGACGAGGGCACCCTGCGGGTGACCCCGTCGACCGTCGTTCCGGGCGGCGAGGTCGAGCTCTGGTCCGACGCCTGCGGCAAGGGGACGGAGGGCGTCGGCGACTCCGACGCCTTCGTCGCCCCGGTGCGGTTCGGCCCCGCCGCCGGGTGGACCCCGCCCAAGGGCCTCCGGGCCGGGGCCCGTGTCCGGTACGACGCCGGGGCCGGCCGGTACGACGTCACCCTCCGCTGCGAGGGCCGGGGCGGCAGGGGCGGCCGGGCCACCGCCACCCTCACCGTGGTGCACCACGCCCGGCCGACCCCGGTCGCCCCCGTCCGCGCGGGCGGCGGCGGTACCGCCGAACTCGCCACGCCGGCCACGGAGTCCGGCGGGCCGGGCATCCGCCATGTGGTGGCCGGGCTGGCGCTCGCCGCCGCCGCGGCGGCCACCGCTGCTTTCCGCGGCGCACGCCGCCGCCGTCCGGCCGCGGACTGACGTGTCCGCCGCCTCTCGCCCGGCAGGTACCGGGCGGCTGCTCACCGGAGTGGCGTGGGCCGTGCTCCTGCTCGGCCTCTGGCTCTGGGGCCGTGAGTCCGACGGAGGGCTCGGCGGCAGTTCGGCGCCCACCACCGGCGACGTCGCGGCGGTCGGCCGCCCCCTCGGGATGCCGCTGCCCCCGGCGCACGATCCGCTGGACGCCTCCCCGCCGCGCGCGGTCGCGATCCCGTCCGTCGGGATCGACGCCCCCGTCGTCGGCCGCGGCCTCGACCGTGCGGGAGCGGTCGATCCGCCCCCGTTCGCGACCCCGGGGACCGTCGGCTGGTACGACGACGGCGCCGAACCCGGCACCGAAGGGGCCGCGATCATGGTCGGCCACGTCGACACGGAGACGGAGCCCGCCGTCTTCTACGGCCTGAGCGCGACCCGGCCCGGCGCCGAGATCCGGGTGACCCGGGCCGACGGCACGATCGCCGAGTTCACCGTCGACGACGTGCAGGTCTTCACCCGGGCCCGCTTCGACGCCCGGAAGGCGTACGGGCAGCGCCAGGACGGGCGGGCCGAACTCCGGCTGATCACCTGCGGCGGTACGTACGACCGCGCCGCGCACGCCTACACCGCCAATGTCGTCGTCTCCGCCTACCTCACGGGAGAGAACGCCGACGACACCACCTGAGACGGCCCCGACCGCGCCGCCCCCGGTCGCGAGGTGTTCCGGGGCCCCCGCGCGGGGAGAATCACCAGAGGCGTTCCGTAACGGTTCCTGTGCGGAGAGTCACTATCCGGTGTGGCGCGTGCAGGCCGCGCGACTCCGGTCCGCGCCCGTGGTCGGGCGGGGTGCGAGGTGCGAAGAGGTGTCGCGCGGATGCGTGAGGAGATACGAGAGGTGGCAGCGAGCCCCGCGGTGTGCGCGGGGCGGGGGCGGACGTCCCGGCGTGGGCCGGGTGACGAACAAGGCCCCCTCACGTGAAGTGAGAGGGCCTTGACTCTGCGTGCGCCGCCAGGGACTCGAACCCCGGACCCGCTGATTAAGAGTCAGCTGCTCTAACCAACTGAGCTAGCGGCGCCTGCTGACCTGGAGAACATTACCGGATTCCGCAGCATGCTCCTGACCATTTTCCGTGACGCCACGCCCTGTCGCATGGTCGTTTTTTCTCTTTGATCCGTCAAAATGCGATTTGTCATGAGAGTGCAGACGCTGACACGCGTCGCGGAAGGCCTGAAAAAATCTTGACAAGTGCGGAGGGGAATCGACATGACCACTGTCCCGGCCTTCGAGGAGTACGAACCCGCCACCGACTGCGGCTGTGCCGGCTGCGCCCTCCAGCGGCGCGCGGCGGCGGCCCGGACCCTGCCGCCCCGGCTGGGCGGCCATCCCGCCGCGCACGGGGCACGTCGTGCCCTGGTGCTCGCCACGGCCGCCGGGGTGGTCCTCTCCGCCGGTGCTGCCGAGGCGGTCGCCCCGGCCGGCCGCACCGCCGGGCCCGTCCGTGCGGAGGACGTGAGCGGCCCCGGGCCCACGACCCCGCAGGGGCAGGCCGGACCGCTGAGGGACGGCGGAGCCCAGGCCCCGCCCCCCGCGAACGCGCCCCTGCTCCTGAGGGCCACCACCCGCGACGAGATCATCTCCCGCGCGAAGACGTGGGTGGCCGCGAAGGTGCCGTACGACATGGAGAAGTACTGGTCCGACGGGTACCGCCAGGACTGTTCCGGCTACGTCTCGATGGCCTGGGACCTGGGCGGCAACGAGTGGACCGGCAGCCTCTCCTCGTACGGCACGCGGATCGCGCGCACGCGGCTGGAACCGGGCGACATCCTGCTCTTCCACAACCCCGCCGACCCCAACGAGGGGTCGCACGTCACGATCTTCGGCGGCTGGACCAACAGCGCGCACACCCAGTACATGGCGTACGAGCAGACGCCCCCGGCCACCCGGAAGAAGACCACCCCTCTCGCGTACTGGAGCAACTCCGACATGTACGTGGCCTACCGCTACAAGGGACTCACCGGAGGTTCCGCCGGCAGCTCGCCGACCGGTTTCCCGGGCGCCGCCGCGTTCGGGCCGGGAGCCCGCAACGCCCACGTCACCCGCCTCGGCTCCCTGCTCGTCGCGCGCGGCGGGAAACGTTTCTACACCGAGGGCCCCGGACCCGCCTGGAGCGAGGCGGACCGGCGAGCGACCCGCGCGTTCCAGCAGGCGCAGGGGTGGAAGGGCGCGCACGCGGACGGCCTGCCCGGCCCCGACACCTGGCGCCGGCTCGTCAACGGCACCGGGAGGAACATCCCGGCGGCCGGGTCGGGAGGCAGTTCGAGCGTGGTGCCGCCCTTCCCCGGACGGGGCTATTTCCGGCCGGGTCAATCGAACGCCCATGTCGAGCGGCTCGGCAGGCAGTTGGTGGAGAAGGGGTACGACCGGCACTACGTGTCCGGGCCGGGCCGCCGCTGGACCGAGGCGGACCGGCGCAACGTGGAGGCGTTCCAGCGGGCCCAGGGCTGGCGCGGCGGCGTGGCGGACGGCTACCCGGGACCGGACACCTGGCGGCGGCTCTTCTCGTGAGGGCCCGAGCCGGGCCCGGGAGCCCGAGGGCCGCCCCGTCGGAGCGGCGGATCGACAGCTCCGGATCGCCGGAGTACGGAAAGGGAACGGTGGCGCGTGTACGGAGACGAGGAAGACCGCGTGGGGGCGGGCCGTGGCACGGGAGACGGTACGGACCCGGTCCCGCGCCGGGGGCCGGTGCGGGACCCCGGCCGCGACGGAGACGGCGAGCCGCGTGCGGAAGGCGGTACGGACGGCGGGGGTCCGTGCGTGGACGTGGTGCTGGAACTCGTGCAGAGCGAGGCGGAGACCTCCTCGATGCGCACGGTTTCGGCCACCGTCTCGGTGCCCGCCGGAGGCGCGGACGGAGGTCCCACCGACGAGACCGACGAGACCGACGGAACCGACGACGCGGACGACACCGACGCGACCGGCGGAGCCGGGTGGGCTGCCGGGGGAGGGGTGGTCGGGGGCGGGGGGAGCGTGGGTGACGCGCGTACCGGGCAGTCGCCCGCGGGGGAGGCATTCGTCGTCGAGGTGCCCGCCCCGACCACCGGCCTCCGCGAGGACGACCGGTGGGGCACCGGCCGCCGCCGGCCGGTCATCGCCAACGACTCCACCGCGTCCATCCCGGTCCACCTGCTCTTCCGCGACGAACCCCGGAACGAACCCCGCGACGGTGCCCGCGATCCCGGTGCCGGTGCCGGGGCCGGGTTCCTCCCACGTGCCGGTGGTGGTGTACCGGACCCGTACGGATCGCCCGGAGGCGACCCGCGACGGACCGCCCGAGTCGCCCCGCTCCCCGTCGCCGTGGCCCACCACGCACCGCCGGCCGACCGGTCCGGGGCCGTGTCCGGGGCGCGGCGGCCGCCCGTACCCCGTTCGCCGCAGGTCGGTCCGCCGACCCGGCCCGCGCCCGTCGCCGATCCCCGGTTGCGCGAGCGCCCCGGACCGGCCCTGCCCGGCTGGGTGGCCGTGCTCACCGGAATGACCGGCCTCGCCGCCGTGCTGGTGGTCCTCTGGTGGGTGGGCGCCCTGCCGGGTACGGCGCAGAGGCGGCTCGGCGTCGGGCCGCGTCCGTACGAGGGCATCGGCATCGGTCTCTGGGCGGTGCTCGCGGTGCTGGTCACCGTGGTGCTCTTCGCGTTCGGCGGCCTCGGGCGCGGGCGGGTCGGGTACGCCCTGGTGCTGACCCTCTTCGGCGACTACCGGGGGAGTGTCCGGCGTACCGGGCTCGTCTGGGTCTCGCCGCTGCTGCTCCGCCGCCGCACCGACGTGCGGCTGCGGCACTGGCGGAGCGAGCCGATGCCCGCCGTGGACGCGAACGGTACGGCGCTGCGGGTCACCGTCCTCGTCGTCTGGCGGGTCGAGGACACCGTCCGGGCGGTGCTGGGGGTCGCGGACCACGAGACGTATCTGCGGGAGCAGGTCGAGGCGGCGATGGCCCGGGTCCTCTCGCAACTGCCCGCCGACGCCTTCCACGAGGACGCCCCCACGCTGCGGAACGCCGAGGCGGTCGGGGACGCGCTGACACGGCTGCTGAAGGCGGAGTGCGAACCGGTCGGGGTGGAGGTCTACTCGGCGCAGCCGACCGGGATCGAGTACGCCCCCGAGGTCGCGGCAGCGATGCAGCGCCGCCGGGTCGCGGCGCTCGACGCCCGGCACCGGGACAGCGTCCTGACCTCCGTGGTGGACGCGGTCGACGACACCGTCAACCGGCTCACCACGCGCGGGCTCGTCGCGCTCGACGATTACGAACGCAAGGCCCTCGTCAGGGACTTGACGGTGGCCTTCTACACCGGGCGGGGTGGTGGCGAAGGGATCTGAGGGGCCCGTCGGGGGCCGTCGGTACCGGCGGGGTGGGTCGGGCCCGGCGGGGTCCGTGCGGCGGTGCAGGGTAGCGAAACGGAATGCCGTCACGCATTGGTCTGGACATGTTCACGCCACGTCAATACTGTGGAACTTGGTCTAGACCGCACGACCGCGCGCTTCACGAGCAGTGCTCACCGAGAAGTTCCCCTGTACCTGAGGAGCGAAGCATGCGTAAGAGGACAAGCGCGGCCGTGGTCGGCCTCGCGATTCTGGGCGCTTCGGCGCTCGCCACCAGCAGCGCCAGCAGCCACGGCTACACCGACTCCCCCATCAGCCGCCAGAAGCTCTGTGCCAACGGCACGGTCACCAACTGCGGCAACATCCAGTGGGAGCCGCAGAGCGTCGAGGGCCCGAAGGGCTTCCCGACCGCCGGTCCCGCGGACGGGAAGATCTGCTCCGCCAACCACGGCGAGTTCGCGCAGCTCGACGACCCGCGCGGGGGTGCCTGGCCCGCCACGCAACTCACCGGCGGCCAGTCGTACAACTTCCGCTGGCAGTTCACCGCCCGTCACGCCACGACGGACTTCCGGTACTACATCACCAAGCAGGGCTGGGATTCCACGAAGCCCCTCACCCGGGCCGCTCTGGACCCGCAGCCGTTCCTGACGGTGCCGTACAACAACCAGCAGCCGCCGGCCACGCTCACCCACGCGGGCACCATCCCCAGCGGGAAGACCGGTCGGCACCTGATCCTGGCGGTGTGGACGGTCGCGGACACCGCGAACGCGTTCTACTCCTGCTCGGACGTGAAGTTCTGACCCCCGCGCCGGAGGCAGGGGTGCTCGACGGCCCCCGTACCGGCACGGGTGCGAGAAGCGCCGGCCCGAGAGGCACCGGCGTGAGCGGGACGGGGAGCACGAGCGGCGACGGCCGGACGTGATGCCCCGGAGATGAAGCGCGGCCGTTCGGGCGGGACGGCCGGGTCCACGAACCGCCGTGAAGAGGCGGGACGGCGCAACGCAGTGGGGCGGTCTCCGATACCGGAGACCGCCCCACTGTCGTGTCGTGCGCCGCCAGGGACTCGAACCCCGGACCCGCTGATTAAGAGTCAGCTGCTCTAACCAACTGAGCTAGCGGCGCCTGCTGACTCGAAAATAATACCTGGTCCGAAGGGGTGCTGACGACATCCGCCCCGCGGAGCCCGGACGGAACGGGGGCGGGCCGGTCCGCCCCCGGCGTGTCGGTCAGAGCGCCAGCGACAGCAGGACCGGCGCAGCCTGCTGGTTCAGCACTTCGGCGGCCTCGCGCAGGCGGTAGGTGTCGCCGACCGGGAGCGACAGGGCCAGACAGCCCGCGGAGCCGCCGGCCGTCAGCGGGACCGCCGCGCAGACCGTACCCACCGCGTACTCCTGGAGGTCCAGCATCGGGACCGTCGCCGGATGGTGGTCGAGGGCGGCCAGCAGCACCTTCTCGTCCGTGATGGTCCGGGAGGTGAGCCGCGCCGTGCGGTGGCGCGCGATGTGGTCGCGCCGGGCGGTCGGGTCCAACTGGGCCAGCAGGCACTTGCCGACCGCGCTGGCGTGCGCCGCCGAGCGGAAGTCGACCCACTCGTTGACCGCGGGGGTGAGGGGGCCGTCGAGCACCTGGGTCACCGTGACCTCGCCGTCGACGTACCGGCTGATGTAGACCGCCGCGCCGACGGTGTCGCGCAGCTGCGCCAGGGCGCGCTGGAGCCGTTCCTCCAGGGCCAGGCGCCGGGTGGGTCCCGAGCCGAGGAGGAGGAGTGAGGCGCCGAGGACGTACGCGCCGTCCGCGACCTGCTCGACGTACCCCTCGCGGCGCAGCGTCAGCAGCAGAGAGGTGAGCCGGGCGGACGGCAGTCCGGTCTCCCGTGCGATCTGCGTCTCGGTCACACCGTCGCCGTGGTGGGAGACCGTCTCGAGCACGCGGAAGGCGTGCTGCACCGCGTGGAACGGCGCTGTTGGTTCCGGTCGCAATGTCACGGTGCCCCCCTGCCCAAGGTCCGACCGCAAAGCTTTGCGTCCACGATAGTGGCGAAGAAGTGTCCGTGGCAGGGGTGTTGGCCACTTCTTGCCCCATCTGTGCCGTCCTGGGCTGGGACGCATCCGGGCGGCATATGCCAGAGTCATGATCTGGGTTGGCAAATGCCAGGTCACGGGGGTGCGCAGGCGTTCCCATGCCCGGGGAACGTCCCGGAGGGCGCGGGGAATTTTTCCGGTCGCTGCGATTCGACCACCTGTCCTCCGTCGAACATCAGCGCCGACTTCCGGGCCCCGCGCGGTGTCCGCCGGACGCTGCCCGGGCCGTCCCGCGCGGTCCGGGTGGGTGCGACGGCGGATGTCGGGAACACTGGAGTGAGAGGAAGAGACAGGGGCGACTGCCGGGCCGGCCGCACCGTCCGTGCGCGGCCCGCCCCTGACCCGGACCGCTGGTCCGGGTGACAAGGAAGGGTGGACATGACGACCGTCGGACTTCTCTACCCGGGCGAATGCGCCGAGGACGACTTCCCGCGGATCGAGATCACGCTGGACAGCGACATCAGACTGCCTCTGTTCCGCACCGGGATCGGCGACGACGTCCGCCATGTGCAGGCCCTGCGCGAGCTGGGCTCCGCCGAGCGACTGGACGCCGGTGTGGAGGAGCTCCGGCTCGCCGGCGCCGAGTCCCTGGTGTGGGCCTGCACGGGCGGCAGCTTCGTACTCGGCCGCGACGGCGCCCAGGAGCAGATCAACGCCCTGGCGCGCTCCGCCGGTCTCCCCGCCTCCAGCACGTCCTTCGCCTTCGTGCACGCGGTGGAGGAACTCGGGGTCCGGCGGGTCGCCGTCGCCGCGACCTACCCCGACGAGGTCGCCGCCCTCTTCAGCGACTTCCTGACGGCCGCCGGTATCGAGGTGGTCGCCACCCGGGGCAGCGGGATCATCACCGGGGCCGAGGTGGCCGGCTGGGGCCCGGACCTCACCCGGGAGCTCGCCGTCGCCGGCGACCACCCGGACGCGGAGGCGGTCCTCCTCCCGGACACCGCCCTGCACACCGCGGCGCAGGTCACCGAATTGGAAGAACTTCTCGGAAAGCCGGTCCTCGCGGCCAACCCGGTCACCGTCTGGGAGGGGCTGCGGCTCGCCGACCGGCACATCTGGGCCCCCGCGCTCGGCGCTCTCTTCGCCACCCGCGAGCCCCCGCTCGGCACCGTCGAACCGCGCGGACTCGAAGTACGCGAATGAGGCGGTCGGGCCGGTGACGGGGCCCCGTGCTCCCGCCGCCGCGGCACCTCCGCCGGAATAAGCGGAGCCGCCCTCCTGTTGCACGGGTTCGATACGCATACGTATGACCAGTGGCACCGGGAGAGCGACACGTGGACGAGAACCGAGGCGACGAGATCCGCACCGACGGCGACGGAGCCGCCGACGGCAGGGCCGGCACCATCAGGGGCGCGGCGGGCGGGACCGCCCCCGTCCCCCTGTCGGTCCTCGACCTGGTCACCGTGGGCAAGGGCAGTACCGCGAGCGAGGCCCTCCGTACCAGCGTGGACATCGTGAAGCTGGCCGAGCGGCGCGGCTTCCACCGCTACTGGGTCGCCGAGCACCACTCCATGCCCGGAGTCGCCTCGTCCTCACCGGCCGTGATCCTGGCGCACCTCGCCGCCCACACCGACCGCATCCGGCTCGGTTCGGGCGGCGTGATGCTGCCCAACCACGCCCCCCTCGTCATCGCGGAGCAGTTCGGCACCCTGGAGGCGATGGCCCCCGGCCGCGTCGACCTCGGCCTCGGCCGCGCCCCCGGTACGGACGGCGCCACGGCCGCCGCGCTGCGCCGGAGCGACCGGCTCAACGAGGGCGCCGACGACTTTCCGCAGCAGCTCGCCGAACTGACCCGCTTCCTGGACGACGACTTCCCGGACGGCCACCCCTACTCCCGCATCCACGCCGTCCCCGGCCCGGTGCAGGCCACCTCGGACGGCGGGGTGCAGTCGCCCGCCCGGCCGCCGGTCTGGCTCCTCGGTTCGTCCGGCTTCTCCGCCCGGCTGGCCGGCGTCCTCGGGCTGCCCTTCGCCTTCGCGCACCACTTCTCGGCCCGGAACACCATTCCGGCCCTGGACCTCTACCGGGAGTCCTTCCAGCCCTCCGAGGTGCTCGACGCCCCGTACGCCCTGATCGGCGCCGCCGCCCTCGCGGCCGACACCGAGGCCGAGGCCCGCCGCCAGGTGCTCACCGGCGCGCTCAGCATGCTGCGGCTGCGCAGCGGCCGCCCGGGCCTGGTGCCCACCCCGGAGGAGGCCGAGGCCCACACCTTCGGCCCGCTGGAGAGCGACTTCGTGGACGAGTGGCTCGGCAACATCGTGTACGGCACCTCCGAGCAGGTCCGCGCGGGCCTGGACGACCTGGCCAAGCGGACCGGTGCCGACGAGCTGATGATCACCGCCAACGCGCACGGCGGCGAGGCCCGGCTGCGCAGTTACGAGCTCATCGCCGACGCGTACGGCCTGCCCACGCTCTGAGCTGCCCACGCTCCTGCCTGCCCACGCTCAGACCCGGCCACCCTCCACGTGGCGTTCCCTCCGGTGCCCCGTCCTCACGGGGCGCCGGAGGCCGGTCGTTCCCCGGCCGTTCCGCCCGCGTCGATCAGTTCGTCGATCCGCTCCGGTGCGACCGCCCGCGAGTACAGCCAGCCCTGCCCGGTGTCGCAGCCGATCCGGCGCAGCCGCTCGGCCTGCTCGGTCGTCTCCACGCACTCCGCCGTCACGGTCAGCCCCAGCCGGTGCGCCAGCTCCACCAGCGCCTCCACGATCGTCTCGTCGGCCGGGCTCGGGTGCGTACCGCCGTCGTCGTACCGGAAGCCGCGGACGAAGGAGCCGTCCAGCTTGAGTACGGAGACGGGGAGCCGGCTCAGGTAGGCGAGGTTGGAGTAGCCGGTGCCGAAGTCGTCGATGGCGATCCGTACGCCCATGTCGCTCAGTGCCTGGAGGGCCCGCAGCGGGCGGCCCGCCGACCCCATGACGGCGGACTCGGTCAGCTCCAGTTGCAGCAGTCCGGGGTCGAGGCCCGTCTCGGCGAGGATGTCCCCGACCTCGGCGACCAGGTCCGAGTCCCAGACCTGCCGCACGGCGACGTTGACGCTGACGAACAGCGCCGGCCCGTCCGGGTGGTCCAGCTGCCAGCGGCGCGCCTGGCGGCAGGCCGTACGCAGCACCCAGCGGCCCAGCCGGACGATCGAGCCGTCCTCCTCGGCGATGGCGACGAAACGGTTCGGCCCCAGCATCCCGAACTGCGGGTGGTTCCACCGCACCAGCGCCTCGACGCCCCGCACGACCCCGTCCGCCATGCCGACCAGCGGCTGGTACTCAAGGACGAACTCGCCGCGGTCGACGGCCGGCCTGAGCGTCGAGGAGAGCGCTTGCCGGGTCATCCGATGGGCGTTGCGTTCGGGGTCGAAGAGGGTCCAGCGGGCCCTGCCGTCCGCCTTCGCCCAGTAGAGCGTGGTGTCGGCGGCCTGCATCAGCCCGGTGGGGGAGGTGCCGGCCGACGCGCGTTCCACCACCCCGATCGAGGCGGAGACCGAGAGCCGCTGCCCGGCCAGGTCGAACGGCTGCTGCACCGCTGTGAGCAGCGCCTCCGCAAGGTCCAGCAGCTGCTGGGTGCCCTGTGACTCCTCGACCAGCACCGCGAACTCGTCGCCCCCGAGCCGCGCGACGAAGTGACTGCCGTCGCGGTGGTGCGGGTCGCGCCCGGCGACCTCGCTCAGCCGTCCGGCCACGGCTGCGAGCAGCCGGTCGCCCGTCCCGTGTCCCAGGGTGTCGTTGACGGCCTTGAAGCCGTCCAGATCGAGATAGCAGAGCCCGATCCGGCCGGGGCGCGGCAGCAGCGAGCTGTCCTGGAACGGCGACAGGTCCAGCGCGGCCGAGAGCCGCTCGAAGAAGAGGGTCCGGTTGGGCAGCCGGGTCACGGCGTCGTGCATCTGGAGGTGGCGCAGCCGCTGCTGGAGTTCGTGCCGGTCGCTGATGTCGACCACCGTCAGCAGCGACCGCCCCGGGGCGCCCGCCGAGGGGTCGGCCATCGGCACCACGGTGATCTCCGCCCAGAGCGGCCGCCCGTCGCGGTGCTTGAGCCGGCGGGTGCAGCGGAACCGGGAACGCCGCCCGCGCAGCACCTCGCGGTAGGCCCGCCAGGCGTGGTCGTCCGGGGTGAGACCGACGAGTGCGGCGGCGGGCAGCCCGGCGAGGCCGTCGGCGCCGGTGCCCACCATCCGGGCGAGCGTCTCGTTGGCCCGGACGACCGCCCCCGCGCCGTCCACGACCGCCATGGCGAAGGTGGCACTGCGGAAGGCGGACCGGTAGTCGAGCAGCGCGGTCTCCGGCTGGTGACGCTCCGTGTCCGCCGTCGGGTGCGCGCCGGGGGACGTGCCTGCCGGGGCCCGGTGCCCTTCGGAGGTTCCGCTCACCGCTCGCTCCCGCTGTGCAGATTGTCGTGAACAGGTGTGGCCGGACCGGCCACCGGGTGGAGCGCCCCGGGCCGGGGCACGAACCACGCGGGAAAACGTGAGGAAGCATAGAGGGTGCGGTGCCGGCGCTTCCAGCCCGGCCCGCCCGTGCGCTGCCGCCGCTCGGGTCCGGGTGGGTGTCCACGTGCCCTCGGCCGCCCTGCGGAAGGTTCCGGTACCGCTCCGTCCGGTCTCCCGTTTTGCCCGCCACCGTTCCCTTCTGTACGACTGCGTTCTCGGTCGGCGTCCCACTGTCGGATTCCGAGAAGCGGATGTCCGTATGTGACGTTACGTGATCACTGGCTTCCGGCTGGCGCGTCACCGGTGCGAGCGGGCCGGCCCCGGAGCGCCCCCCCGGGCCCCGCCGCACCCGTGTGGGGCAGCCCAGCGGGCGGCGCGCGGTGATCGGGCACAGGGTGGAGCGAGGCGTTCCGCATTTCCACCCGGAGGTAGATGTGCCGCGACAGCACGGGCCCGGGGGGATGGAGAAGCCGAGTCCGCGCGGAGTGACGGCGGCGCTCACCGCTCTCATGGCGCTGGCCGCGATGTCACTCGTCGCCGGTCCGGCCGCCGCCGCGTACGCGGGTGTGAAGCCGTGCGCACTGCCCCGTACCCCGGCCCACCACTCGCTGGGACTCGACAACTGGAACGGCGCCTACCCGCGCCCGGTCCGGCGCCTCGACGCAGTCATGATCTTCCTGTCCTTCCCGGACGCCGACCCGGTCGTCCCGCCGGACGCACTCGCCGCCGACTACTTCCCCTCGACCACCGCGTTCTTCGAGCGGGCCAGCTACGGCACCTTCACCCTCGCCGCGCACCCGCAGAAGCGCTGGGTGCGGATGCCGCACCCGTCCACCTGGTACGGCATAGCGCGCGACTGGGACTCCGGCCGGCGGACCTCCTACCTGCACGACGCGATCAGGGCCGCGGACCCGCAGGTCGACTTCTCGGCGTACGACATCGTCTACCTGGTCGCCGACCCCGACGCCCCGGGCGTCGACTCCGACGCCACCAAGGTCGTCAACTTCGACCACCCGATCACCGCCGACTCCACGGACATCAGGCGCGTGGTCACCGTCTTCGAACAGCATCCGCCCGACCGCAACGTCCTCGCCCACGAGACCGGGCACGTCTTCGACCTCGCCGACCTCTACCACCGCCCCACGGACGGCAAGGGCGACTGGGACACGTACGTCGGCGACTGGGACGTCATGGGCAGCCAGTTCGGTCTGGCGCCGGACCTCTTCGCCTGGCACAAGTGGAAGCTCGGGTGGCTCGGCGACCGGCAGGTGGTCTGCGTCCAGGGCAGCGCCGACGTGACCCTGGAGCCGGTCGCCGCGGCCCCCGTCCCCGGCGGCACCATGGGCACCCGGCTCGCCGTCGTCAGGACGGGCGAGGACAGCGCGCTGGCCGTCGAGGCCCGCGGCGCCACCGGTAACGACCGGGCGACCTGCACCGAGGGCGTGCTGATCTACCGGGTGCGCAGCGGTACGGCCTCCGGAGGCGGCCCGGTGGAGGTGCTGGACACCCACCCGGAGACCGAGGCCTGCTGGGACCGCTCGGTCTACCCGCCGCTGGCGGACGCCCCGCTCGGAGTCGGGGAGACGTACAGCGTGCCGGGGGAGCGGACCCGGATCGAGGTCGCCGACCGCACCCCGTCCGGCTCCTGGACCGTACGGATCACCACCGGCACCTGAGCCCTCCCGGGGGAGGCGGGCCTCCCCCCGGGAGGCGAAGGGGACACGAAGAAGCCCCCCGCTCGCGCGAGGGGCTTCTTCCGTCGGTGCGCCGCCAGGGACTCGAACCCCGGACCCGCTGATTAAGAGTCAGCTGCTCTAACCAACTGAGCTAGCGGCGCCTGCTGACGTCGTAGACATTAGCACCCGGATCAGCCGGAGGAAAAATCGAGTAATCGGACACCGGGGGGACCGGGGTCCGGGCCGCCCGTACACACGCCCACCGCAGTACGTCGGGGCCGGGCAGCCAGGGAGTACGGGTGTCGGGGGCGACCACCCACTGCGGCCCCGGGGCGGTGGTGTCGCAGGCCAGCGGCGGTACGGTCACCGCGTCACCGGTGCCGTGACAGAGCACCGGGGGCAGGGTGCGCGAGGAGGTGTCCCGGCGTGTCGCGCCCGTGCCCCACTCCTCCCAGGCCAGCAGGGAGGGCAGCCGCTGCGCGGTGCCGGGGGTCGCGAAAAGCAGGGTCCGGCCGCGATGGGTCGCGACGGGACCGGAGCCCGGGCCCTCCGCCCAGAGCCGCTCCAGCATCCGCCGCCCGAAGAGCGCGGGGACGCTGACCACGTCGAACGCGGTGCCGCACGGCAGGACGCCCGGTGACGCGGGGCTCGCCCGCCAGCGGGTGAGGGTGGTGCGCGGGTTCGCGGTGGCGCCGGCGAGCCAGACGGCTCCCGCAGGGGTGACCTCGGCGGGCTGGTGTGCGGCCTGACTCCGCAGGGGAGGGAGGGTACCGACGCCGGAGCGCGGGTTGCGGGCCTGCAGGGACGTTTCGTCTTCCAGCCATGCGGTCATGGAGACAGGTCTACCGGGCGTGACGGGACTGACGCCGAGAGTCGTCGAATCCAGGACAGGGCATCACCGTGCCGGGTATCTTGCCCGCGGGCATATGCCAGAAGCTGTACCCGGAGTGACCGTGCCGGGGGCGGGGGCGCCGGACAGGTCTCAGGAGCGGCATTCAGGGGGCTGGGGTCAGGGGCGCGGTGACTTCAGCAGGGACCGGCCGAATTCGATCATTTTCTCCGCGTAGTCCTCGGTCCACTCCGCGCGCTCCGCGACGTCGGCGGGGGTGAGCCGGTCGAAGCGGCGGGGGTCGGCGAGCTGGGCGGCCGCGACGGCCTGGAACTCGATGCTCCGGTCGGTGGCCGCCCGGAACGCGTGCGTCAGCTCGGTCGCGCGGGAGAGCAACTCCGCCGGGTCGTCCATCGACTCCAGGTTGAAGAAGTGCTCGGGGTCGGACGTCGCCGCCGCGGGCTCGAAGAGCAGCGGGGCGGGGCGCATCCTCGGCTGCGCGTTCCGGTCGGCTTCTGCCATGTGCGTTTTCCTCCTCCGGGAAGGCCGGACGGCCACCCTCCATTGTCCAACCCGGCGCAAGTCCGGTGTCCGGGTCCCCAGCCCGTCCCTGGTGACGAACGTGCCCGGCACACCGAATGATTCCGCGCTCGCGGACATGCCGGTGCGCCCGGAGGTGCCCGTGGCCCCGGGCACCGCCGTGGTCCCCACGAGCTGTCCGCCGTACGCCACGGTGGCCCCGAACAAGTCTGTCCGGGCCGCCCGGCCGGAAAACACCGTCCGGAAGTGTTCGGCCCGCGCGCTCCCCCCGTACCCGTCGATGAGCGGGCGCGGCGGGGCCGAGTACCAGGGACCCCGGCAGCCCCACGTCAACAGCCCTTTCGTCAACCGCCCCAGGGCACCCGGTGCTTCGACCAGTGCTCCCAGGTGGACTGCATGGCCTCCCAGCCGTCCGGGAACTTCACCTCCACGCCGAGCTGCACCGGTTCCGTCGACGGGTGCGCGTCCAGCAGGTCGGCGACCCCCGCCCGGCACACCACGACGCAGGCGTGGCGGTGGCGGGAGGCCAGTACGCAGAGCCGGCCCGTCTCCAGGTGGAAGGCGGTGGCGTCGGGCCGTCCGGAGAGTGGGTGGAGGACCACCGTGACGTCGAACTCCCGGCCCTGGAGCCGGTTCGCGGTGTCCACCGCGACGCCGGTGACCCCCAGCCCGGCGAGCGCGACGCGTACTGCCGCCGCCTGGTCGCGGTGGGCCGTACCTACCGCTATCCGGTCCGCCGTCACCGGGACCGGGCCCGCCGCGCGTTCGCTGGTCGCGGTGGTGCCCCGGTCCAGCAGCCTGCGGACCACCAGCGCCACCGCGCGTACCGCCTCCGGGTCGGTGCGCGGGGTGTGGCGGGCGGGCAGCTCCAGCAGCCCCCAGCCGGCCTCCGCCGCCACATCCAGCACCCGGTCGGGGCCCGAGCCGTCCGAGGCCTCCGTGAAAGCCAGCGTCCGGTCCCCGTGGCCGGTGCCGCTGCGGAACGGGGTGTACGGGTAGAACGCGTCCGACACCAGGGGCGCGGCCGAGGCCGGCAGCCGCCAGGAGACCGGCAACCGGTGCTGCGGCAGCCGCGGGTTGTGCGCCAGCAGGGTGGAGACCGCGCTCGCCGACGGGTCGTGGCTCAGTCCCGCCCACTGGTCCGCGCCCACGATCGAGAACGGGTCCAACTGGCCCGGGTCGCCGACGAAGAGCGCCCGCCGGAAGAGACCGGCCACGGCGAGCAGCGCGTCCGACCGCATCTGGTACGCCTCGTCGACGATCGCGTGCTCCCACGGCTCCACGTTCTTCACGTGCGCCCACTTCGCGGCCGTCGAGACGACCACGTCGAGCCCGGCCAGATCGGCCGCCTTCGCCGACTTGCGGACGTTCTCCAGGTCGTCCAGCGCCTTGTCGTACGGGTCGGAGTCGCTGCTGTGCAACCGCCCCACCGGCAGCTCGGGCTCCTTCTCCGCGAGCCGCAGCACCAGGTCGTCGACCTGGGCATTGGTCTGCGCGATCACCATCAACGGGCGCCCGGCCGCGACGAGTTCCAGTGCGGCGCGGACCACCAGGGTGGACTTGCCCGCACCCGGCGGGGAGTTGACCACGACACCCGGGGAGCTGCCGCTCAGGGTGTCGGCGAGGATCGCGCCGGTGGCCCGCGCCGCCGCCGCCCCCGGGTCGAACGCCCCGGTCGCCGTGAGGTCCTCCGCCCTCGTCACGTCGGTCACAGCACATCCTCCGGGGTGACGGCGTCGGGCTGCTCGGCGGTCGCACCCGGCGGGCCACCGTGCGTCCACGGGGTCTCCTCCGCGTCCGGCAGCGCCGGACCGCCGCGCTGGTCGTGCTCGAAGAGCGTCCACACCGTGCGGTCGCCGGGCGAGGGGAGCGACCCGGGGGCCGGCTCCTTGCCGCGCCCCATCCGGTCCAGGACCCGCAGCACCAACAGCACCTCGGAGCCGTCCTCCGGCGCGTCGGCGCCCTCGGTGTGCTCGGTGTGCTCGGTGTCCTCAGGGGCCTGTCCCGCGTACCCCACGAACTCCGCCGACTGCGGCTTGCCGTCGAGCGAGCGGTACACCTTCGTCCGCTCGCCCACCTGCGGGCGCTCGACCGTGCGGACCGTGACCAGCGGACGCGGGGAAGGGCGCTTCGACTCCGTGTACGCCATCTCCACCCCGGTCACCTCGCCGACGAACGCCTCGCCGTTCAGCCGGCGGCCGGCCAGCACCAGCGGATCGTCCAACGCCTCCTGCGCGTCCAGCCGCGCCTGCGCGGTCTCCCGGGAGGACAGCTTCCGGGCCGCCGTCACCGCGTCGTCCCGGCGTGGCTGCGGCGGCTCCCCGGAGCGCACCTTGTCCCGGTGGCCGGTGAACGACCAGCGGTCGCCCGTCCACCGCTCCTCGGCCCTGGCCCCCTCCGGCAGCTCCCGCAGCCGGTCGAGCCCGCGCCACACGGCGTCCCAGGTCGGGAGCAGCACTCCGGCCAGCAGCGAACGGATCTCCCGCTCGGCGGCGTGCAGTTCCCCGAGCCGCCCGTCCGCCTCCAGCCCGTCCTGGACGGCTGCGAGCGCGGTGCGGGCACGGTCGTACCGCTCGATCGCGGGCGCCAGCAGCCGGTTGTCGAACGCCGGGTCGGTGGCCGGGCCGGCGGGCGGGCAGACCAACTGGCCGTCCCGGCCCCGCTCCAGCTCCGCCCGGAGCGCCGCCTGAGCGCCCGGGACGCCGTCCGGCGGGTCGATCCAGGCGAGCAGCGCCCCCAGGTGCTGGTCCTCCACACTGCTCTGCCCCGTGGCCCAATGGCGGTTCAGCAGATCGGTGGTGGCCAGCAGCAACGAGGAACCCGGCACCCGGGCCCGCTCCGCGTAGTGCGTCAGCCAGCGGCCGAGCAGCGGCACCCGGGGCGGGGCCGGATAGGGGGTGTCCGGATCGTCCTCGGCGGTACGCCGGAACCGCATCGACCGCCCCAGCAGCCGCACCAGGTCGAGCCCCGCCCGGCTCGGCACGATCAACTGCGCGGCGTCCACGCACAGCTCGACCTCGACCTTGACCTTCTTGCCGGTCTCCGGATCGGTCTCGCTCCGCTCGGCGGGCTCCACCACGTCCGCGTACGCCTCGATGTGCGGCAGCACCAGCTCGGCCAGCTCCGCCAGGAACGCGAACCGCAGATCGCGGTCGCGCGGCTGCGCCACCGCCAGCAGCGTCGGCGCCTCCCGGTCGGTGCCCACCAGTGCGCCCAGCGGGGCACCCGCCTCGCCCGAGGTGGTCAGCGGTACGAGGACGAGCGGCCGGTCGGTCAGATGGCGGTGGCGCACGGTGGCGAGCGGCTGGGCCCGCCCGCTGTCCACGGCTTCCATCCGCGCCAGGGTGCTGATCAGTGACATGCCGTGGTGCCTTCCCGAGCCGTGCCTTCCCGAGCCGTGCCTGTCCGAGCCGTGCCTTCCGGTGCCCGCGTGCGCGGGACCGCCGCGCCCTCCAGCGCCTCGGCGCGCAGGGCCGCCGCCCGGCGGAGCGCGGCGACCGCCGGGTCGGCCGGGTCGCCCTCCTTGCCGGCGGCCGCGTCGAGCACCGCGCGGATGGTCGTCAGGCCGCCCAGCTCACCGCTCACCCCGCGCCCCAGCGTCCGCACCGCGTCCTGGGCCCGGGACCTCGCCCGGCAGTGGAACGCGAGCTCGCAGGCGGCCAGGCACTCCGGGGCGTACGCCGCCGGGACCGCCTCGACGGCGGCGGTCAGCTCCTCGGCCGAACGCTCCGGATCAAAGCTCGCGCCCTCCGGGAGCAGGGCGGCGATCTCCTCGATGCGGGTGAGCCGGGTCAGCTGGCGCCGGGTCACCGCGCGCTGCTTCCGTACGTCCACCACGGAGCCGGCCGGCAGGTTGGAGAAGTCCTTCGGGCAGACGAGGAGGACGTCGTGCGCCACCTCGGCACCCTCGGTACGGGCGGCGACCGCCTCCAGGGCCAGGACGTAGACCGCCGACTGGCGGGCGGCGGCACCGACCTTCGCCGCGTCGGCCGAACCGTCGATCATCGGGAAGGACTTGATCTCGATGACCGTCCACCGGCCGTCGGGATGCACCACCACGGCGTCCGGTTCCAGGTACGCGGGGGAGCCCGCCACCTCCAGAGCCAGCATCGGATGGTCCAGCAGGCTCCAGCCCCCGGCCGCGGTCGCCTCGCGCAGCGCCAGCGCGGTCCTGGCCGTCCGTCCCTCGGGGCCGGCCGCCGTCAGATCGGGGACCCGGGCGCCCTGCGGCGGCTCGCCACCGCCGCCCAGGCTCTCGTGCAGCAGGCGCAGCAGCTCGGTGCCGCCGTCCGCCTTGACCCGCGCCTCGAAGGCGTTGCCCCGCATGAAGGCGAACTGGGACTGGCCGTACCCCGAGGGGGAGCCGAGCGCCTCGGCCAGCCCGGTCTTGTCGACCCCGGCGCCGTCGAGCAGCGCCCGCCGCTTGCAGCCGGGGTTGGCGGCGAGGGCGGCCAGCGCGCGGGCGTCCAGTGGGTGCGGGACGACCGTCGGTCCGCGCAGCTCAGCGAGCCGCTGCCGGAGCGCTGTCGCCGGAGGCCGCCCGGCCGGGGGAGCCGGAGGCTTGGGGCGCGTCGCTGGGATGTGCGGAGGGGGTCCGCCGGCCGGGGAATCGCTCACCCGCCGAAGTCTCGCATCCGCTACTGACAATCGGGGACCGCGTCGCCACAACCGTGCTCCCCCGTGCGCGCAACCGGGAGACGGAAGCCCGCAGCCGGGCCGAGACGCCGGCGGCCGCCCGCATGACCGGGCGGGCCAGCAGCGCGCCCGCGCCCATCACCGCGACGCCCGCCACCGCGTCGAGGAAGTAATGGTTGGCGGTGCCCATCACCACGAAGACGATCGTCAGGGGGTAGAGCACGCCGAGCGCGCGCAGCAGCGGATGCCGCCCGTACCGCCACAGCAGCACCCCGCACCAGAGCGCCCACCCCACGTGGAGGCTCGGCATCGCCGCGTACTGGTTGGTCATGCCGCCGAGTCCGCGCGGGGCGCTCGCCTCCGCGCCCCACCACCCGTAGGAGCTGTACTGCGCCATGGTGTCGACGAAGCCGTGCCGGGCGTCGAGGAGCCGGGGCGGACAGGTCGGCATCAGCGTGAAGCCGATCAGACCGATCAGGGTGGAGGTCAGCAGCCAGGTGCGGGCCGCGCGGTAGGCGGCGGCGCGGCGCCGGTACATCCAGAAGAGCAGGGCCGGCGTGACGAGGTAGTGCAGCGAGGCGTACGCGAAGTCGGCGGGTATGCCCAGCGAGGAGTGCGCGGTCAGCAACCGGTTGAGCGGGTGTTCGAGGTTCAGGTGGAGCGACTTCTCCACCCGGAGTATCGAGAGGCCGTGGTCGACGGCGGTCGATATGTCACCGCGCACCAGCAGCCGGCCGACCGAGTAGAGCCCGTACACCCCCGCCAGGAGCGGCAGCTCCGTCCACCAGCGGGGCCGGTGCCCGGAGGCGCGTACGGGTGTGGCGTGCGGCATCCGGTGGCTCTCCCCTGTTCAAGCGTCCGACGGCGAGCGTTCAACCGTACGGCGGTCGTCGGTCGCGATTTCCCCCGGGGGGTCCCTTTCGCACACCCCTGCCCGCGACCTGCCGCCGGCGGCGCCGGCGACGGTCGGGGTACCGCGCAGAGAGGGACGTGCGGACGAGCCGTGAGGTTGCCCGCGTCCTCGCTCCCTGTCGGGTGCCCGGCAGGACGGGCCGCACGCCGGTACGCGATGATGCGGGATGATGGAGAGGGACAGGCGCACCGCCCGAAGGCCGGAGCGCGTCCCTTCCCGGCGTCCGGACACCGTGGTCCCGCAGCGCCCCCGCCGTCCCCCAGTTCTCAGGGAGAGCCCGCTCATGGCACCGCGCATCCTGCTCGCCCGGCACGGCCAGACCCAGTGGTCGGTCCAGGGCAATCACACCGGCAGGACCGACATCCCGCTGCTCGACTCGGGGCGCGGGGGCGCCAAGCTGCTCGGCGAGCGGCTGCACCGGGCCCCCTGGTCCGGGCTGCCGGACACGGACGTCCGCACCAGCCCGCTGGTACGCGCCTCCGAGACCTGCGAGCTGGCCGGCTTCGGAGGCCGGGCGGAGACCTGGGACGCCCTGATGGAGTGGGACTACGGGGAGTACGAGGGCCTCACCCCCGCGCAGATCAGGGCGGACCGGCCCGACTGGCTGATCTGGCGCGACGGGGTCCCCGGCGGGGAGTCCACCGCCGACATGACGGCCCGCGCGGACGGGATCGTCGAGCAGGTGCGCTCCGGCGAACGCGACGTCCTGGTCTTCGCGCACGGCCACGTCCTGCGCTCGCTCGCCGCGCGCTGGCTGGGCGAGGACCTGATGTTCGGTGCCCGCCTCCGGCTGGAGCCGACCTCGCTCTCGGTGCTCGGCTGGGCCTACGGGATGCCCGCCGTCGAGCGGTGGAACGACACCGGCCACCTGGAACGCTGAGCGCCGGCGCCCGACCGGGGCGCTGTACCAGGGCGCCGCCGGCCGTGGTGCTCAGCTGCGCAGCCGCTCATCGGTTCATCTGCTCGGCTGCGCGTCCGGTCAGCCCTTTCGCACGGTCCGGTACCGCTCCAGCAGGCCGGCCACCGCCGTCGCGTCACGGTCGGCGGCCAGCACGCGTACCGTCCCCGCCAGCATCCCGCTGATCCGCGAGGACCTGACCCGGTCCAGCAGGTCCAGCACCTGATGCGCGGAGCGGACCGCTTCCTCCGCCGCGCCGGCCCGGGCCAGGTCGCCCGCCAGCTGTGCGCGGTAGAGCGCGAGGTTCCGGGTGAAGTGCGGGTCCTGGAGCGCGGTGGCCCGCCGGCCGTGCCGGGCAGCCCGGGGCCAGTCGCCGAGGGTGGACCAGCACTGCGCTTCCAGCAGGTGCATCTCCGCCTCGCGGAAGAAGCTCATCCACTCCGGGTCGCCCTCGGCGGGCCCCCGGTCGAACGCGGACCGGGCCCGTGCGATCGCCCGGTCGCAGCCCGTACGGTCCCCGAGGCCCGCCCGGCCGCCCGCTTCGCGCAGGGCGAGCAGGGCCAGCAGCCGGTGGGAGCCGACCGAGCGGGCCGCCCGCTGTCCGGCCTCGGCCGCCCGGACCGCCTCCCTCGGCCGTCCCGCGTCGCGGGCCAGGAACGACGTGTTGCAGAAGGCGTGCGCCTCCAGCGCGTCGTCGCCCGCGACCCGGGCGGTGGCCAGTGCCTCCGCGTAGTAGGAGCGCGCGTCGTCGAACCGCCCCGAGTCGTGGGCCAGCCAGCCCACCGATAGGGCCAGCTCGCCGGCCCCGGCGTGCAGTCGGTCGGCGGTGGCGCGGCGGGTGGGCGTACCCGAGTCGAGCAGGGCGTACGCCGCCCGCAGCGGCTGGGCGGCACGACGGTAGAGCCCGTCGCCGCCGTGCTGGTCGTCGAGGACGCGGATCTCGCGCACCGCCTCCTCCACGGAACGCACCTCGGCTTCGCCGGCCCGTCGCTGGGCGGGCAGGACGATCGGGGTGCCGGCGGCCCGGTGGGCGCCGATCCCGATCGATGCGGTCGCCACACTGGTGGTGCCGCTCGTCATGAACACGCGACGCAGCACGTCGCTCTCCTCGATGTCGCTGGGTACGGAGAGGGCCGGAACCGTGTCCCCGGACAGGGGTGTCCGGACCGCCGCCGGTACGCGGGTGCGCGCCGAACGTCCGCGCACGCTCTCCCGGTCCGAGAAGCCCAGGTCCCCCAGAGTGGCGCCGGGGAACATGTGCAGGAAGACCCGTTCGTACGCGTAGTTCGGGCAGCGGATCTCGCCGGACTCCACGCGACCGATGTAGCGGGCGTCGCAGGCGACCTGCTCGCCGATCTCGCGGGCGGCCCTGCGGACGGCCGCCGCGAACTCTCCCGCCGAGCGCTGTCCGCGCAACTGGCGGAAGACGAGGTTGGGAACGGCCCGTGACGACACCATGGCGTGGCCCTCTCTGGTGCAGCCGGGCGCATGCCTCAGGTGTCCCGGCGGAGCAAGAACGTACCTGGTGTGACGGGGCGTTCACACAGTGTTTCGCAACAAAGTGGGGCATCTCGGCCGCGATCCGCCATGAACTGCCACCCTTTGCGGCGGCTCGGCACCGTAGCCCTTGACGCGGTCGGCGCGTTGGTCCATGCGGAGACGGGGCGTGGCTCCGTTCGGCGACGACAGGAGGGGTTCCCATGCTTCACCTCGGCACGGAGACCGGCCCATGGACCACTGCGGCCACCTCGAAGGACGCGGGGGCGCAGCCGGCCGTTCCGCCGCACCCGACATCGGCCCCGATCGAGGGATGTGCCGCACACTTGTGTGACCTCGTCACCGTCCCCGCCCGGCAGGGGCTGGAGGCCGTGGACATCCTGCGCCGGGGCACGGACCTGCTCGCGGTGGGGCCGGTGCTCCACGACGGGGCCGGTGACACCGTCGGCTTCCTGGTGCCGCCCGGTACCGCCGAGGGCTGGGACGTGCCGGGCAGCGCGTGTACGAGCACCGAGGGCCGGGGGCTCCGCCTCCCCGCCGGCCCCCCCTCGAGCCTGACGCCCGGCGCCGCCCCCGGCCTCACCCCGGACCTCCCCGACGAGCCGTCCGTCTCCGGAACCGGCTGGCTGCTGCCGCCCGCCGAGGATGCCCCGGTCACCGACCCCGCAGCCCTGCGGGCCGCGCTCGACCAGGCGGCCCGCATGATCGAAGCGGCCGACAACTGCCGCTGAGCCCATAATGACCAGGTGGGCGGGGTGGTCCGGGGGAGTCCCCGGGGTTCCCCCGCCCAGGGCGCGTTCCGGGATGCGCCCAGCCGGCCCCGCGCGACCAGGACGCGGAACCGGCCGGACGGGGCAGTGAGGCGGACGGACGTGGCACGTCGAGGAGGGCAGGCGGGGAACGCGAAGCCCGGCAAGCGGGCGGACCGGACGGACCGGGCCGAGCGCCCGGGGCGGGCCGAACGGTCGGGGCGCGGGCGGGAGGCACGCACCGCGACCGTCGACGGCGGCCACGCCGAACTCGTCCCCGACAAGGAGCGCCGGGACGCCTGGACCCTGCTGCTCGACGGCGCCCCGCAGTCCCACGTGGACCTCGACGACCCGACGTACCTCTCCTTCGAGTACCAGCGCAGGATCGGCCACGTCATCGACCTCGCCGCGCCCCCGCAGGCCCCGCTGCACGTCCTGCACCTGGGCGGTGGCGCCTTCACCCTCGCCCGCTACACCGCGGCCACCCGGCCCCGCTCCACGCAGCAGATCGTCGAGATCGACGCGCCCCTCGTCGCGTTCGTGCGCCAGGAACTGCCGCTCGACCCGCAGGCCCGGGTCCGCGTCCGCGCCCTGGACGCCCGGGAGGGGCTCGGGAAGACGCCCGACGGCTGGGCCGATCTCGTCGTCGCCGACGTGTTCGGCGGAGCCCGTACCCCCGCACACCTGACGACCACCGAGTTCCTCGCCGAGGTACGGCGGGTGCTGAAACCCGGCGGGAGTTACGTCGCCAACCTCGCGGACGGGCCGCCGCTGGCCCATCTGCGGGGCCAGATCGCCACCGCCGCGGCGCACTTCCCCGAACTGGCGCTCGCCGCCGACCCCACCGTCTGGCGGGGCCGCCGCTTCGGCAACGCCGTGCTCGTCGCCTCCGACCGCCCCCTCGCCGTCGCCGAACTGACCCGCCGCGTCGCCACCGACCCGCACCCCGGCCGCGTCGAACACGGCCGCGCGCTGGCCGACTTCACCGGCGGGGCGGCGGTCGTCACCGACACGGGCGCGAAGGCGTCCCCGGCGCCGCCGCCGACGGCGTTCGACTGAGCGTCCGGCCGGGCGGCCGGCGTTCCGGGACGGCCAGGACCGCCCGGAGCGCCAGGACCGCCCGGGATCACCCCGCCCGGTTCACCGCCGAGAGCACCGCCAGCACCGAGGCGGTCAGTACCGAGGTGTCCCGGCCCGCGCCCCAGACCACCCGGTCGCCGACCCGGCACTCCGCGTACGCCATCGCCGGGCTGTCCTGGCCGCCGGTCGTCGCGTGCTGCGTGAAGTCGAGGATCTCCACCTCGTGACCTGCGCCCGCCAGCGCGCGGACGAAGGCCGACAGGGGGCCGTTGCCGGTGCCCTCGTAGTCGCCCGTCCCGTCCGCGCCGCCGCCCTCGGTGCGCAGGGTGCACACGAACCGGTGCTCCCCGCCCCCGGTGAGCCCGGTGGTCCACTCCTCCAGCATGAGCGGACCGTCCTGGCCCGGCGTCAGGTACGTCGCCGTGAACAGCTCCCAGAGGTCCTTCGGGGTCGCCTCCCGGCCGCTGTCGTCGGTCGCCCGTTGCACCGTGCGGGAGAAGTCGGGCCGCATCCGGGCGGGCAGGTCCACCCCGTGGGAGCCGCGCAGCAGATGGGCGATCCCGCCCTTGCCCGACTGGCTGTTGACCCGGATGACGGCCTCGTAACCACGCCCCACGTCCGCCGGGTCGATCGGCAGGTACGGCACGTCCCAGGTCGGCGAGCCGGTGCGAGCGTGGTGGGCGAACCCCTTGCTGATGGCGTCCTGGTGGGTGCCGGAGAAGGCGGTGTACACGAGGTCCCCCGCGTACGGGTGGCGCGGCGGCACCGCCAGCCGGTTGCAGTGCTCGACCGTGCGGCGGATCTCGTCGATGTCCGAGAAGTCCACCATCGGATCGACCCCCTGGGCGTGCAGGTTCAGCGCGAGGTTCACCAGATCGACGTTGCCGGTGCGCTCGCCGTTGCCGAAGAGGCAGCCCTCCACCCGCTGCGCGCCCGCCAGTACGGCGAGTTCGGCGCAGGCCACCCCGGTGCCCCGGTCGTGGTGCGGGTGGACGGAGAGGATCACCGACTCCCGGCGGTCCAGGGCACGGTGCATGTACTCGATCTGGTCCGCGTAGACGTTCGGCGTCGCGATCTCCACCGTGGCGGGCAGGTTGTGGATCACCGGCCGGTCCTGGGACGCGTCCCAGAGGGCCGTCAGCCCGTTGCAGACCTCCAGGACGAAGTCCGGTTCGGTCAGCACGAAGACCTCGGGGGAGAACTCGAACCGGATGTCCGTCGCCGGGTGCTCCCCGGCCAGCCGGTCCATCAGCTCCGCCGCCCCCCGCACGGTCTCCCACACCTGGGACCGGTCCCGTCCGAGGACGACGTCGCGCCAGACCGGGGCGGTCGGGATGTAGAGGTGGACCACCGCGCGGGGCATCCCGGCCACCGACGCGAAGGTCCGCGCGATCAGGTCCGGCTTGGCGGGGGTGAAGACGACGGGGGTCACGTCGTCGGGGACCGCGTCGCTCTCCACCAGGTGGCGGACGAAGTCGAAGTCCGTCCGGCTGGCGGAGGGATAGCCGATCTCGATCTCCTTGAACCCCATGGTGACCAGCAGGTCGAACATCCGCCGCTTGCGCGGGGTGTCCATCGGTTCGGCCAGCGCCTGGTTGCCGTCGCGCAGGTCGACGGGCACCCACAGGGGCGCCTTCTCGATCCGAGCGTCCGGCCAGCCGCGGTCCAGGAGGGGGACGTGCACCCGGTCGAAGGCGGACCGGTAGCGGTGCGAGGGCATGGAACTCGCCCGCTGCGGGTTCCACGCGGGCGAGTCGGCGGGCACCGGGCCGCGCGGTGTGCGGAGGGTGGGGAAGCTGTGGGTCGTGGGCATCGGGACGGAAGTTCCTTCGCTGGTCGCCTGATGCGACCGGCACAGCACGGCACCCCGCGGCGGGGTGCCGGTCGCGTCAGGCCCCGCCGCGGCAGCCGAGAAGAAGGAGACCGCTGAGCGTCATGCCGGTACAGTAGACACAGTTCAAGTCTTCAGACAACCCGACAGGTGAAGCGCGTGTCCCCCCTCGGCCCACTCCGTCCCAGCCCCCTCGTCGACCAGGCCACCGCCCATCTGCGCGAACAGATCACCGGCGGCACCTGGCCGGTCGGCACGAAGATTCCGGGCGAGACCACCCTCGCCAAGACCCTCGGCGTCGGCCGCTCCACGGTCCGTGAGGCCGTCCGCACCCTCGCCGCCACCGGGATGCTCCAGTCCCGCCAGGGAGCAGGCATCTTCGTCGTCGCCGACCGCCCGCACGAGGACTGGCCGGCGCGGCTGCGCCGGGCCGCGGTCACCGACATCTACGAGGTCCGCATGCTCATCGAGGTGCAGGCCGCCCGGCTCGCCGCCGAACGCCGCACCGAGGACGACGTCACCGCCCTGGACGAGGCCATGACCGCCCGACGGGCCGCGAGCGGCTGGGGCGACGCGGAGTTCGTCGACGCCGACATCGCGCTCCACCGGGCGGTGGTCGCCGCCGCCCACAACCCCGTACTCACCGACCTCTTCGGCGAGTTCGCCCCCGCGCTGCGCCAAGGGCTCATCGACCTGGTCGACCTGCTCGACCTGCGCGCCGAGCACCCCGGGCACGGCGAGGAGACCCACGCCGCGCTCGTCCGGGCCGTCGCCGAGGGCGACGGGGAGGCGGCCGAGCGCCTGACGAAGGCCGACCTGGAGGCCACCCTCGCCCTCCTGCGCGGCGCGTAGGACGGGAGCCCGGCGGGGGGCCGCGGGCCCGAGCCGCGAGCCGCGGGGTGCAGGGTGCGGGGCCCGGGGTGCGGGGTCCGGGACTCGGGGTGCGGCGCGTGTTCCATGCGGTCCGGCGCACGGGACACGGGGCGCGGCCGGGGGCGTGACCCTGTTCCGGACCGTCCGCCGCGCCCGCCGCCGAAGCCGTCGACGTACCTCAACGGGGCTCCCGCCGCCGCGCCTTCGGCCGGGTGGCGGCCGGCGCGCCACCGGCGGGGCGGCGGGGGCGACGGGCTTCGAGGAAAGAACACGATCGCGCCACAGTCGGGGGCCAGGATTGTTTCCGGCCGGGTCCCTGTTCACTTTTCGGCGGTGCGCTTCCAGGCCGACTGGGTAAAGAACCGGCCAGTGGGTAGGACCCGATGCGGGATGGCGGGTTCCGGTCGATGGAGTCGCTCCATCGAGGCAAACCACCCCCCACCTGCGGTGATTCGGTGATTGGCCGTCACTGACCCCGAGACCGCGCCAATTGGCAAGCCCTGTGCGGGACACGGTCTCGTGACTTGCCGGACACGCTCGCGCAACGGAAGCGTCTTCAAGTCTTGACACCCACCCCCTTGAGGCAGCAACCTTCCGTCATCGGCGCATGGGAGCGCTCCCACATCGCACACCCGATTTTTCGTGCGATCGGCACTGCCCGTGCTTCCCCCCAGTAACACCTGGCGCGGCACTCACGGCGCCCGGGTCCCGCAGTGAGCCAACCGCCAGTCACACCCTGGAAATAGGAGTAGTGGAATGCGCATCACCCGCAACGTCGCAGGTCGACGCCGTAGAGCCGCGATCGTGGCCACCACTGGCCTGACGGCCACCGCCCTGCTGCTGACGGGCTGCAGCAGCGACTCGTCGGACGACGAGAGCAGCAGCGGCAGTAGCAAGGACGCCGGCGGCAACATCACGCTGACCGTCGCCGACTTCGGCCAGTTCGGATACAAGGAAGCCGGTCTCTTCGCCGAGTACCACAAGCTTCACCCGAACATCACGGTCAAGGAAGACACCACGGCCGACGAGAAGGTCTACTACCCGAAGCTGCTCCAGCAGCTGAACTCGGGCAGCGGCCTTGCGGACGTCCAGGGTATGGAGGTCGGCCGCATCAAGGAGCTGACCGACACCAAGGCGGACCAGTTCGCGGACCTGAGCAAGGTCATCAGCGCGACCGACTTCGTCTCCTGGAAGGCGAAGCAGGCCACCACCTCCAGCGGTGCGCTCATCGGCGCCGGCACGGACATCGGCCCGATGTCGCTCTGCTTCAACACGGAGCTCTTCAAGAAGGCCGGCCTGCCGACCGACCGCACCGAGGTCGCCAAGCTGGTCGAGGGCGGCTGGGAGGACTACCTCAAGCTCGGTGAGTCCTACAAGAAGAAGGCCCCCGCGGGCACCTACTTCATGGACTCCGCCAGCGCCATGTTCAACGCCGTGGTCAGCTCGAACGCGAAGCAGTACTACGACGAGGACGGCAAGGCGATCTACAAGGACAGCCCCAGCGTCCAGCAGGGCTGGGACCTGGCCGCCGAGGCCGCCGACAAGAAGCTGACCCAGGGCCTCGCCCAGTTCAGCGACCCGTGGGCCGCGGCGCTCCGCAAGGGCACCATCGCCACCGTCGCCTGCCCGGCGTGGATGGCCGGTCAGATCTCGGTGAACGCCGGTGACGCCAACAAGGGCAAGTGGGACATCACCAGCGCGCCGGGTGCCACCGCCGCCAACTGGGGTGGCTCCTTCCTCGGTGTTCCGAGCTCCGGCAAGCACGTCGACGAGGCCATCAAGCTCGTCGCCTGGCTGACCGCCCCCGAGCAGCAGGCCGCCGTCTTCAAGGCGATCGGCTCCTTCCCGTCCAACACGGGTGCGTACGACCTGCCGGGTGTCAAGGACGCCAAGCTGCCGTACTTCAACGACGCCCCCATCGGTGAGATCTACGCCGGTGAGGCCAAGTCCATCCCCGAGGCCGTCCTCGGCCCGAAGGACGCGACCATCAAGGACACCATCTCCACCCAGATCAACAACATGGAGCAGCGCGGCACGAGCCCGGACGACGCCTGGGACGCCGCCACCAAGGCGATCGACAAGGTGATCGGCTGATCCCCGGCGGTGCGGAAGGTCCTCGGGCCTCCCGCACCGCCGCTCGGCGTGCGCCCGCCACCCCGTCCGGGGCGGGCGCACGCCACCCGCCCGTTCCCCCGGGCCGCCCGGACACCGGGCCCGGTACGACGGGCAGAACCGCCGGTACGGAAGTCACCGGCACGCACCACCGCCTCCCGGAACCACCCGCAGCACCGCACGGCTGCGACCACGTACCTCCGCACGGCTGCACCACCGCACGGCTGCACCACCGCACGCAGAACCACCCGCACCACCGCACGAAGATCCGCCCGCACGCATGGCCACCGGTCTCTCCGGCACGCCGCCAGGCCGTTCCACCGGCCTCCCCGGCCCGTCGCGCGAGGCCCGGCCTGGGCAGCTGAACCTTCGGTCTCCACGGCCCGTGGTCGCAGGTGAGACACCGGTTTCGCCGGTTCACCGCCCAGAGGCGCCCAGAGGCGCAAAGAGCCCGTCGCCACACACGAATGACCGGCCTCCCCGGCCCGCACCATCCGCTCGTCACCCGCCGGCCCCGCACGGCCGGCCCCGGTACGAACGGCTCCCGCCCACCCCGCCCCACCCGACCGGTACCGCTCCGCACCCCACCGGGACGCGCAGTCCCGTATCCGGGCCGGCCCGGTACCGATCGACGCGCCCGCCGGCGCACCCCAGGGAAGGACTCCCGCCCGTGGCAACCTCGACCCCCACCCGGGACGCCTACGTCCCGCCGCCCCGTGGTTCCCGACAGAAACCGGCGAGCAGCCGGCAGACCTGGCGGAGCCGGATGTGGCGGTTCGACGACAAGGTGTCCCCGTACGCGTACATCGCCCCGTTCTTCCTGGTCTTCGGGGCCTTCGGCCTCTACCCGCTCATCTACACCGGCTGGATCGCCCTCCACCGCGTCGAGATGACCGGCATGGACCAGATGGAATGGGTCGGCTTCGACAACTTCACGAAGATCCTCCAGGACTCCGAGTTCTGGACGGCCGTCTCCAACACGTTCCTGATCGGTGTCATCTCCACCGTTCCGCAGCTGCTGGTGGCGCTGGGCCTGGCCCACTTGCTGAACTACAAGCTGCGTGCCAGCACCTTCTGGCGCACCATCATCCTCACGCCGTACGCGACCTCCGTCGCCACCGCGGCCCTCGTCTTCGCCCTGGTCTTCCGGACCGACGGCGGTCTCCTCAACTGGGCCCTGCACTTCATCGGCCTCGGTGACACCAACTGGGCCAACGGCCACTGGACGTCGAAGATCGCCATCTCGGTCATGGTGATCTGGCGCTGGACCGGCTACAACGCGCTGATCTACCTCGCCGCGATGCAGGCCGTACCGAGCGACCTCTACGAGGCGGCCTCGCTGGACGGCGCCAACCGCTGGCAGCAGTTCCTCAAGGTGACGATCCCCTCGCTGCGGCCGACGATCCTCTTCACGATCGTCATCTCCACCATCGGCTCCATGCAGTTGTTCGGTGAGCCGCTGCTGCTGGAAGGCGGCCAGATCGGCGCCTCCGGCGGTACCGAGAACCAGTACGAGACGCTCAGCATCTACCTGTACAACTACGGCTGGAACCTGGGACACCTCGGCATGTCCGCCGCCGTGGCCTGGGCCATGCTCGCCCTCCTGCTGGCCATCGCGCTGATCAACTGGATCATCGGCCGCTTCGTACGCCGTTCCGCGGCCTGACCGGGAGCGATACCTCTCATGACCATCACCAGCACCCCCGCCAAGGTCGCCGCCCCCGGGCACTCGAAGCCGGACCGCCGCGCACCCCGCAAGGCTCGCCTCGCCATGGGCGCGGGCGACACCCACAAGGCCGGGCCGTTCACCTACATCGCGCTGATCGTCATCGGCATCGGCTCCATCCTGCCGCTGTACTGGACGTTCGTCGCCGCCTCGCACACCCAGGACGAAGTCCTGGCCTCCACGCCGCCGTTCCTGCCGGGCGGCCGGCTCTGGCACAACCTCCAGGCCGCCTGGGAAGGCGCCGCCCTCGGCAAGGCGATCGTCAACACCCTCATCGTGTCGGCGTCCATCACCGCCGCGACGCTGTTCTTCTGCACCCTCGCCGGCTACGCCTTCGCCAAGATGCGCTTCAGGGGCCGCGGTTGGCTGATGACCGCGGTCATCGCCACCCTGACGATCCCGCCGCAGCTCAGCGTCGTACCGCTCTTCATGATGATGTCGGACATCGGCTGGAGCGGAAAGCTCGAGTCCGTGATCTTCCCGACCCTGGTCAGCGCGTTCGGTGTCTTCTTCATGCGGCAGTACCTGCTGGAGGCGCTTCCGTACGAGCTGATCGAGGCCGCCAAGATCGACGGCGCGAGCAACTTCCGCATCGTGCTCAGCGTGGTGCTCCCGGTGGCGCGCCCCGCGATGATGGTGCTCGGCATGCTCACCTTCGTCCAGGCGTGGAACGACTTCTTCTGGCCGTACCTCGCGCTCAACCAGCAGAACCCCACGATCCAGGTGGCCCTCGGCCAGCTGAGCGCCTCGTACACGCCGGACCAGTCCATCGTCATGGCGGGCGCCCTGATCAGTACGCTTCCCCTGCTGGTGGTGTTCGTGGTCTTCGGCAAGCAGATCGTCGGCGGCATCATGTCCGGCGCGGTCAAGGGCTGATACACCCCGGCCCGTACCTCCGGTGCCCCGCGCGACGCCCCCACAGGTGCCCGCGCGGGCCTCGGAGCCCCCTCTTCCTCTTCATCCATGGGAGCGCTCCCGCATGACTGCTGTACGCCCTGACCTCGCCCCCAAGCAGGCCGTCGACGCCACCGTCTTCCCGCCCGGATTCATCTGGGGCGCGGCCACCGCCGCCTACCAGGTCGAAGGCGCGGCCTCGGAGGACGGCCGTACCCCGTCCATCTGGGACACCTTCTCCCGCACCCCCGGCAAGGTCCGCAACGGTGATACCGGCGACATCGCCGGAGACCACTACCACCGCTACCGCGACGACGTGGCGATGATGAAGGAGCTGGGCCTCGGCGCCTACCGCTTCTCCATCTCCTGGTCCCGCGTGCAGCCCACCGGCCGCGGCCCGGCCGTCGAGCGCGGCCTCGACTTCTACCGCAAGCTCGTCGACGAACTGCTCGAAGCGGGCATCCAGCCCGTCGCGACCCTCTACCACTGGGACCTCCCGCAGGAGTTGGAGGACGCCGGCGGCTGGCCCGAGCGCGCCACCGCCGAGCGGTTCGCCGACTACGCGGCGATCATGGCCGGCGCCCTCGGCGACCGCGTCGGCACGTGGACCACGCTCAACGAGCCCTGGTGCTCCGCCTACCTCGGTTACGCCTCGGGCGTCCACGCCCCCGGCCGTACCGACCCCGGCGCGTCGCTCCAGGCGGCCCACCACCTCAACCTCGCCCACGGACGGGCGATCGAGGCTCTGCGCGCTTCCATCCCCGCCAGTGCGCAGACCTCGGTCACCCTCAACCTCCACCAGGTGCGCGCGCTCACCGACGCCCCCGCCGACGTCGACGCGGCCCGCCGCATCGACGCGGTCGGCAACCGGGTCTTCACCGGCCCGATACTGCACGGCGCGTACCCCGAGGACCTGATCGCCGACACCAAGCACCTCGTCGACTGGTCGAAGCTGGTGCACGACGGCGACCTGGCGACCATCTCCCGCCCGATCGACGTCCTCGGCATCAACTACTACGCGCCGACCCTCGTCACCGACCCGTCGGCCGGCGGCGCGGAGAGCAACAGCCACGCCCACGGCGCCAGCTCGCACTCGCCGTGGCCCGGCTCGGAGCACGTCGCCTTCCACAAGGCCGACGGCAAGCCCGTCACGGCGATGGACTGGTCCATCGACCCCGACGGCCTGCACGCCCTGCTCGTCGACACCGCCCGCGAGTTCCCCGGCGTGGCCCTCATGGTCACCGAGAACGGCGCCGCCTTCGACGACTACGTCTCGCCCGAGGGCCGCGTCGAGGACCCGGAGCGCATCGAGTACCTGCACGGTCACATCGACGCGGTCCGCCGCGCGATCGCCGACGGTGTGGACGTCCGCGGCTACTTCCTCTGGTCGCTGATGGACAACTTCGAGTGGGCGTACGGCTATTCGAAGCGCTTCGGCATGGTGTACGTCGACTACGCGACGCAGACCCGCACGCCCAAGGCGAGCGCCCACTGGTACTCCGACGTGATCCGCCGTCACGGTCTCCCGCAGGCCTGACACGTCCGCACCCGCGGGTGACAAGTCCGGGGGTGTCCGCCGGAGTCGGGGCCGCCTGACCGGCCCCGACTCCTCCGGACACCCCCTCGGCGCAGACGGCCTCCCCGCCCACCTGCGTCCCGGAGGCGCACCACACGCCCCGGCAAGAAGGCCCGGCTGCACACGGCAGCCGGGCCTTCACGCGTCCCGGAGGGCGTCCCGTACGATTGGGAGCGCTCCCAATTTTGGTGCTCTTCGGCGGCCCCCGGTTCCGGAAACGTGTCAAGGGAATCTTTCGACAGGGCTTTCTTCGACATATTCGACTGTGAGAAGTTGACGGCGAACGGGAGGCGGACATGGTGTCAGCACGCGTACGGGGCGGTGGGCGGCCGACGCTCGAAGAGGTCGCCGTCAGAGCGGGTGTGGGCCGCGGCACGGTCTCCCGCGTCATCAACGGTTCACCGCGCGTCAGCGACCAGACCCGGGAGACCGTCGAGGCCGCCATCGCCGAACTCGGTTACGTACCGAACCGCGCGGCCCGCGCCCTCGCCGGGAACCGCACCGACGCCATCGCGCTCGTGGTGCCCGAACCCGAGGCCCGCTTCTTCGCCGAGCCGTACTTCTCCGACATCGTGCGCGGGGTGGGCGCCGCCCTCGCCGACACCGACATGCAGCTGCTGCTCACCCTGGCCGGCAACGACCGCGAGCGCCGCAGACTCGCCCAGTACCTCACCGCGCACCGCGTGGACGGCGTCCTGCTCGTCTCCGTGCACGCCGACGACCCGCTCCCCGAACTCCTGGAGCAGCTCGGCATGCCGTGCGTCATCAGCGGCCAGCGCAGCGCCGACGAGCCACTCACCTCGGTCGACTCGGACAACTTCCAGGGCGGCCGCAGCGCCGTCGCGCACCTCATCGCGCAGGGCCGCCGCACCATCGGCACCATCACCGGCCGGCTGGAGGTCTACGGCGCACAGCGGCGCCTGGACGGCTACCGCCAGGCGATCGCCGAGGCGGGCCTCCCCCCGGACGAACGCCTCATCGCGCTGGCCGACTTCACCGAGGAGGGGGGAGCCCGCGCGATGCGCGAACTGCTCGCCCGCCACCCCGACCTGGACGCCGTCTTCGCCGCCTCCGACGTGATGGCGGCCGGCGCCCGCCACGTCCTGCGCGAGGCGGGCCGCCGCATCCCGGACGACGTGGCCCTCGTCGGCTTCGACGACTCGGTGGTAGCCCGTCACATGGAGCCCGGCCTCACCAGCGTCCGCCAGCCGATAGAGGAGATGGGGCGCGCCATGACCGAAGTCCTCCTCCAGCAGATCACCGACCCCACCGACGAACGCCGGCACCTGGTGCTCCCGACCGAACTGGTCGTCCGCACCTCCTCGTGACGGGGCGCCCCCGGTGGGCGCCCCCAGGAGTCGGAGAGCCGTCGCCCGCGCACGGTGAGCGCCGCCGTGGCGGGACAGGTCTCAGAGGCCGCCGAGTCCGGGCGGGTCCTCGAAGGGCGCTTCGCCGCGCGGGCTTTCGGGCCAGGTGATGGCGCCGGACAAGGGGGCGAGCTTGCCGTAGAGGGCACCCTGCGTGAGTACGCCGCTCAGCAACAGGGCGTCCTCCTGGGAGAGCTCGTCATGGGTGGGCGGTATCCATCGCGGGTGGCGCGTCTCGTGGGCGGTCAGCGCCGCCTGTCCGGCCTCCGTCGTGCGGAAGCTCCAGAAGTAGTCCCTGTCCGGAGTCGCCGACTTCACTCCGGCGACCAGCAGAACCGTCGTGGCCGCGATCGGAATCGATACGATGCGTCCCCCCGGAGCGGCCAGGCCGACAGCGGTCAGCCCTGTCGCGACGGAGAGGAACACCGCCCCGATCAGAAGGCGATGGGCCCTGTGGACCGTTCGCAGCCGCGTGGGGTGCCGCACCAGTCCCTGATCTCCCAGCCGGTCGCCGACCGCGGCGACGGCCCGGATGCGGTAGAGCCGGTCCATCCTCCGCCACATCCTGCGGCGTGGTGCGAGACCGATGACCTTGATCAGGCCCGCCTCCACCTCGTCACGCGGGACGGGATCAGTGACGGTGAGGACCTTGTCCTTCGCCTTCAGCCGGCCGCCCAGCACCATGGCGGCCAGAGCGACGTGGACGACCCGCCGTGCCCCCGCGCGGAGGTGGGCCACCTCGTGGAGGGTGAACTCCTCCTCCGGTGGCCGCGGCACTACGGGTGCGCGGAGGAAGGCCCGGTGCGCACGGTGGAACGGGACGGCGCAGAGCGCTGTCAGCGCGTACGCGGCAACGAGCAGGACGATCCAGGACATGGCGCGCACCTCCGGCCGGCGGACCTCACCGCTCTCTACCCGGGCCCGCGGTGTCCGACGCGTGGAGGCGCCGACCACCCGGCTCATCCGCAGAATGCGCCCCGGCCCGCCCCCGACTTGCGCACGCCGCGGCGCGTACCCGTCCGGGCCGGGTCCGTCAGGGGCGGCTGCGCAGGGGGTGGTCCGCCGGGACCTCGATCACGCCGATGCGCAGCCCGTCCGGGTCGGCGATCCACATCTCGATCAGCCCCCACGGCTCCTGGACGGGTGGCCGCAGGATCGGTACACCGCGTGCGCGCAGTTCTTCGTGGGCGGCGGCGACATCGGCGACTTGGAGCCAGAGCCGCAGGTCGGGGGAGGGCGGAGTGTCGCCCCGGCCGGAGACTTCGAGGAAGCCGCCGCCCAGGAAGTAGACGGTGCCGCGCTCCGGGCCGGTGCCGAACTCGCGGTGGATCGCGAGGCCGAGGGCCTGGCCGTAGAAGGCGCGGGTGCGCTCGGGGTCGGTGGGGCGCAGCAACGTCCGGCTGCTCAGTACGTGCACCATGCGCACCGAGGCTACGCCGCGTACGGCCCCGGGCCCGGGTGCCCCGGCCGGTCGGGATGCCCCGGCGGCAGACACCGGTTCCGCGGCGGGGTGCGGGGTGCAGGGGGTGGTGCGGGGCGGCGGGCGCCCGTACGGGCACCGGGGCGCGCGCCGGGGCGCAGATGGGTACGGGCAGGGCGCGGATTGGCTTGCCCGTCGGCCGTACGGAGCTACGGAACGAGGACGACCTTCCCGGCGACCGTGCCGGACTCGGCCAGCCGCATCGCCTCGGCGGCCCGGGCGAGCGGGATCTCCGCCGCGATCCGGGGGGTGAGGTCGCCCCGGTCGAGGGCCGCGAAGACCTGGGTGAGGTCGGCGCGCAGCCGGGCCCGGAAACGGTCCTTGGCGTAGGCCCGGCCGGCCCAGACGTTGTAGAAGTACGCGCTGCGGCAGTTGGGGAGCCAGTTCCAGAGCCAGACCCGGCCCAGCAGCTTGAACACGGGGAGCGAACCCGAACCCTCGTCGTCGCGGGTGGCGGCGCTGCCGTAGGAGACCAGGGTGCCGCCCCGGGCGAGCAGGCCCCAGGAGTCGTGCACGCTCCGGCCGCCGATGTGGTCGAAGACGGCGTCCACGCCACCGGGGGCCAGTTCCCGGACGCGGGCCGGGACGTTCTCGTTCCGGTAGTCGACGGGGATCACCCCGAGCGCCCGCAGCCCCTCGTGGTGGCGGGCGGACGCCGTACCGATGACCTTGGCGCCGGCGGCGATCGCCAGCTGCACGAGGACCGAGCCCACACCGCCGTTGGCGCCGTGGACCAGGACGGTAGCGCCGCTGCGGACCTTGGCCTTGCGGTGGAGCATCTGCCAGGCGGTGATCCCGTTGACGACCGCGGTCTCCGCCTCCGCGGCCCCGACCCCGTCCGGTACCCCGACCACGTCTGCGGCGTCGAGCACCACGTGACTGGCCCAGCCGCCCGTCTTCGTCAGGGCGGCGACCCGCTTGCCGACCAGCTCCGACCCGATGCCGGGGCCGGCCGCCAGCACCGTGCCGACCAGGTCGTATCCGGGAACGAAGGGGAACGCGGGCTGGTCGTAGTACCGGCCCCGCCGCATCTGCTGCTCGGCGAACGACACCCCCGTCGCCTCCATCCCGACCACGACCTGACCGGCGGACGGCACCGGAACGGGGACGGAGCGCAGTTCCAGCCCTTCCGGCTCGACCTTGCCGGGCAGGACCACTTCGACGCACTTGTCGCCACGCATGACGATCTCCCGTTCGCTCGTACCGCGTTGACCGGAGCAGCTGGTTTGCGCTGCTCTTGTTTGTTAGAAGCTATAACGAGAATGACTTGCTCTCTCGATCATGTCAAGCGCTCATTGTTGTTCCGTGAGGACAAATGGCGATCGTGATAGCTTCTAACGGAAGCGTGGAGGGTGGGTGTGACGGTGACCGCACACGTAACGGACCCTTCATGGAAAATGAGGAGATGGTGGTCATGGCCGACATTGACGCGACTGGTCCGACTGGTCCGACCGGTCAGGCGGGTGCGAGTGAGGCGACCGGCGCGACTGGTTCGACCCCGCGTGCGCGGTATCGGCAGCAGGTCCGCGCGGAGGTCAAGAGGTGCGCCCGTGAGCAGATCGCCACGGCGGGCGCTTCGGGTCTCTCCCTCAACGCCATCGCCAAGCAGATGGGCATGAGCGGCCCGGCCCTCTACCGGTACTTCGCCGGGCGCGACGAGCTCATCACCGAGCTGGTACGGGACGCCTATCGCAGCATCGCCGACGCCTTCGTGGCGGCCGGGGAGAAGGCCGGTCCGGCCGGCCTCGCGGAGGTGCTGAGGCGCTGGGCGCTGGAGGACCCGCACCGGTACTTCCTCGTCTACGGCACGCCCGTACCCGGGTACGAGGCGCCCGAGGAGATCACCGCTATCGCCGGGGAGATGATGTCGGTCCTGCTCGGGGCGTGCGCCGCCGTCACGGCGCCCCCGGGCAGCGGGTCGGAGGCGGAAGCCTTCGAGGCCCACCTGGCGGACCACCGTGCCTGGGCGGGCGCCCACCCCGATGCCGCACCGGCCGCCCTGCGCCTCGCCCTGGCCTTCTGGAGCCGCCTGCACGGCGTGCTCTCGCTGGAACTCGCCGGCCACTTCACCGGCATGGGGCTCGACCCGGCCCAGCTGTACACCGCAGAGGTGGAGTCACTCCTCGCGCGGTGACCGCGGGGAGCGGGGGCACCCCGGCCGGTCCACGGGGGCCTGTGCGGCCCGGACACGGACAGGTCCGGACACGGACAGGTCCGGACACGGGGGAAGGCCCGGCTACGGGCCGAGCTGGTCCGTAGCCGGGCCGACACGCCCATGCGAGAAAACCTCCCACCTCACGGTGGGGAGGATTGCGGGGCGCCGGGCTTCCCCGCCCCGCTGGTCGACGTCCCTCGCGGTGTCCCGCCGTCAGTGGGATACGGCGGGGGATCCGGCGGGGGATCCGGCGGCGGGGACGAGGATCGTCGTGCCGGTGTGCGTCATGCTGACCAGTTCCTGAGGAAGTGCCCGTACCAGGCATTCTTCGAGGGAGGAGTGGTTTCGTCCCCAGGTGTCCCTGTCGGCGCAGGTGGGGAGTTCGGTGAGGAGCCGGTCGAAGGCGCGCGCGTGGTACGCGACGGCGTGGAGGCGGGAGCTCCGCCCGGCCAGGGGCTGTTGCCTGGGCAGTGCCGTCCGCGGTTCGACGCCGCCGATGAAGCACCCGGCCCAGGGCCGCGTGCGCAGGTGCTCGTCGGCTGCCGCGAGCCGCTGGCCGGTGTCCACGGGCAGGACCGTGTCGAGGTCGATGACCAAGGTGTTCTCCAGGCCACGCTGACGGGCCTGTTCGATGGCGAGACGATGGGCCTGGGCGCGGGCGACGTGGGGAGCCTCGGGGAGATGGGGTGCGCGCACGCAGCGCACGCGCTCGGCGATCCCGAGCTGCTTCATGCGTTCGCTCAACCGGGACAGGCCCTCGTCCCCCTCGGCGGGCAGTACGACGACGAGGTCGTCGAAGAGGGAGAACGGGTTGGCCTTCTCCGCCTCGTACGCGCTCACCCAGCTGTCGACGTCAGCGGCGTTTCCGGCCTCCCGGAAGTGGTCCAGCGCGTCCTGGGTGTCCATCCCGGCTTCCTCCCAGCCGATCAGGTAGTTGCGCACGCGGTCTCTGGCCGGGGCCGGATAGGGCTGGCCGTCGGGGCGGTCGAAGCGGTGCGTCCAGCGCAGGAAGGGCAGGCACAGCGTGCGGCGGCCGGCTGCCCGGAACTTCTTGTGCAGGTAGCCCTCCTCGCCGCCGTGGCCGCGCATGCGGGAGTTGAAGCCGACCCATGCGTCTTGGCGGCAGCCGAACAGCCCGAGCCCGTGCATGGTGATCTCGAACGGGGCGTGGTCAGGGTCCTGGCCGCGCGGGTCGCTTCCCCAGATGCCGAACAGGCCGTTCCACACCGGTTCCATGTGGGTGGAAACCCGGCTGGCGTCGTCCCAGAGCAGCGGCCCCTGCAGCAGGTCGCGGCAGTCGGGGTTGGCGTCGATGTAGTCGAGCAGCCGTGCCAGCGAGCCCGGTGCCAGCAGCACGTGGCAGTCGACGCACAGCACCCACTCGGTCTGCGCCTCACGGAAGATCAGATCCCGCACGGCGGTGCCCGCGACGAAGTCGATCGGCAGGTACCGCAGGTGGGGAATTTTGTCCTGAAGCCGACGCAGAGGGTCCCCCGCAGAACCATGGGGGTTGTTGTCCAGTACGAGGATGTCGACCCGGTCGGCGACTTCTGGATGGAACAGGCGCAACGCGAGAGCGGTGAAGTAGGCGCCGTCGTAGTCGTCGTAGACGGCCATGCCCACGGTCAGGGTGGCCCGGCGGGCGACGGGGCCGTCGATGGGGGAGTCGATCGCACGGGACATAGGTGTAGCCGGATGGCCTTCCATGGAAGGCCCCCGGTCGGTCGACCGGGGGCGAGTGGGGCAGGGCGGATTCAGGCGAGCCAGCCCTCGAAGGAGAAGTGACTGTCCATCAGCTGCCCGGAGGGGCAGGAGACCCACTGGGTCCGGCGCCACGCCGCGGCCGGGAAGAAGGTCAGGGTGTCGTGGTCCGGCCGGATCTCCCGGAACGACTCGGCGCACGCCGGATACCCGTCGCGGACCGTGGTGTCGTAGACGCGCAGCCCGCCCCCGGTGAACTCGCGCGGCCTGCGGTGCAGGGTGTAGACGAAACTCACGGCCCGGTCGTTCTCGCTGCCTGTCGGCTCCACGCAGGCGCGGGTGACCGGCTCGGCCTCGCGGCCCTCGGCCGACTGGTGATTACGGGTGATGAACTCGTAGCCCATACGGCCTGCGGGTGCGGCGATGCCGAGCATGTCCTGTACCACCGCGGACAGGCTCCGCACCGCCTCGGCCAGTCCCGGGGCCCGCAGGACACGCTCCGGCGAAACCCACCGCGAAGGGATCCGGGCGACCTGCCCGTGCACTGCTGTCAGGTGCTCGAGTTGTGCCCGGCAGGCGTCCTCGAGCAGGCGGTCGGCGCCGGCAGCCCCGAGGAAGTCCTCGAACCTGCACACCGGCGTAGCGAGCGTCACCGCCGGCTGTCGGGCATGCGACACCGCGCCGATGCCCGCCGGAGACTGTGCCATCGTTTCCATCACGTTCGATCAGCTCCGCGTCGGCTGGTGGATCGGAGAAGCAATCAACGCTGGCCCACGGGCCGGCCGACAGAATTGAAGAGCGGCGGCGCCAGCGAAGTCGTGGTCGTGCTCGTCGGCGGCGCGGGCTCGTCGATGTCGCCGCCGGGTGATCCCTGAAGGATGAAGTCCAGGATCGGCAGGAACGTCTGGTTGTTGGTGACGACAGTTTTGGGCCCGTTGTTCGCGATGACCGTGTCGCCGCCGCGACGTGGTTGCCTCTCCTCGTGGTGCGGCCCCCCGGATGCGCACACTTCCTCGGAGCCCTGCCCGCAGTACGAAGCCGCAGGACTACCGAACGCCTGGGCCTGCGCCGCGAACCCTCCGGCCATACCGACCGCGACCGTCGTCGCCGTCGCCAGTGCTGCCAGACGTGCTCGCATGGAGCTGTCCATGACCGACCGCCTCTCTGTTGAGTCGAAGTGAGTAACAGAAAGGATCGTGTCAGTCGCTGAGGGCTACGGTCTGCGTCGCCACACCAAAAGGCCCCAAGACCACCCGATGACGACGCCCGTACGTCAGTCTGGCCACCGCCACTCGGTGAACAGCGGTGCTGTTCGCTGAGCGAGGATTGGCGTCGCTGCTACCCGTTCTTCGCGTGGCGGGGTCGACCCGGCGAACCACGCGTCCAGGGGCTCAAGAGCATGCTGAAGCAACGCGACTACGTTCTTGGGAAGTTGTTTCCGTACCTGATTCAGTTCGCCCCGTGCTTCCAGGCGCTCGCGGTAGAGATCAGGCGTACGCCGACCGGACGGCGCCCCATCCGATTCCAGCTGCCGGACCAGTTGTTCCCCAGCACACAGGCGATCGTTCGCAAGCCATTGCGGAGTCCCCGGAGTCCTACTCACCTCCGGCTGGAAGCGCTGAAGGTGTGCGTGGAAGGGCAGCAGCGAGAGGTGTGGCGATCGACTGCTCCCGGACCCCGGATGCCCTGGTGCTGTGCGAGAAGACGACCAGTCGCGCAGGTCCTGGTCGGTGTCTGGGTGTTCTGTCCACGGAGGTTGGTGACGGCGATCACGGTCGGGTGATCTTGAACGAGTGGGGGCCTCCCAGGTGCCGCCGCGCCCTCCCTGCCACGGGTCAAACGGTGAGTGGAGGATCCGGCCGCTTGTGGCCGCGTTTGGCCGACTCAGGACACGAAGAAGCCCCCGACCCGCGTTTCCGCAGATCAGGGGCTTCCCCTTCAAGGGTGAGTAACGGGACTCGAACCCGCGACATCCTGGACCACAACCAGGTGCTCTACCATCTGAGCTATACCCACCATGTTCGTCCGGGCGTTTCCGACCGGCCGAGAAAAAGTGTACAGGGTTTTCGAGGGTGCTCGTGCCACCTTTCCGCGGCCCCGTCCACGGGCCCTCCCAGGCCCGTGATCAGGGGGTTGTGCGGTGGTGGCGACCAGGGGAGGTCCGCCTACGAGTCGGCCCGCACCACGTGGCGCGCGGCGATCTCCTTGGCGCGCTCGGAGTCCGGTCCGGGCCGGGGCACGAAGACGGCCTCGCGGTAGTAGCGCAGCTCCGCGATGGATTCGCGGATGTCGGCGAGCGCCCGGTGGTTGCCGTTCTTGTCCGGGCTGTTGAAGTAGGCCTTCGGGAACCAGCGCCGGGCCAGTTCCTTGATCGAGGACACGTCGACGATGCGGTAGTGGAGGTAACCCTCCAGGGCCTGCATGTCGCGCGCGAGGAAACCCCGGTCGGTGCCTACGGAGTTTCCGCAGAGCGGGGCCTTGCCCGGCTCCTTCACGTGCTCGCGCACGTACGCCAGCACCTGGGCCTCGGCGTCCGCGAGGGTGGTGCCCCCGGCCAGCTCGTCCAGGAGGCCCGAGGTGGTGTGCATCCGCCGCACCACCTCGGGCATGGTCTCCAGGGCCGCGTCCGGTGGGCGGATCACGATGTCCACCCCGTCGCCGAGCACGTTCAACTCCGAGTCGGTGACCAGAGCCGCCACCTCGATGAGTGCGTCGTCCGTCAACGAGAGTCCGGTCATCTCGCAGTCGATCCATACCATGCGGTCGTTCATGGCCCCCACCCTACGGGGCGCTCCGCTGTCCCGGCAGGGCCGGGCGCCCGCCGGTGTACCCGTCCGGGCCCCGGTCCGCACGGTCCGCACGGTCCGGCGCCCCCGCGGAGGCCGCGAACGCGGCCAGCCCCGTGGAGCCGCCCGGCATCCTGCGTACCGCCGACGAGACCTGGGCCGGCACCACGGCCTCCACCGCCCCGGCCTCCGGACCCGAGCCCGGACGACGGGCCCGGTAGGCGGCCCGGTACGCGGCGGGGGAGGAGCCGAGCTGGCGGCGGAAGTGACCGCGCAGCGCCACCGGCGAACGGAAGCCGCAACGGCCCGCGACCTCGTCCACCGAGTAGTCCGACGTCTCCAGCAGCCGCTGTGCCTGGAGGACCCGCTGGGTGATCAGCCACTGGAGCGGCGCACTGCCGGTGAGTGAACGGAAGCGCCGGTCGAACGTGCGACGGCTCATGTAGGCGCGGGCCGCCAGTGTCTCCACGTCGAACTGCTCGTGCAGGTGCTCCAGGGCCCAGGCCACGACCTCGGCGAGCGGGTCGGAGCCGATCTCTTCGGGTAAAGACCTGTCGAGGTAGCGCTCCTGACCGCCGCTGCGGCGCGGTGGCACCACGAGCCGGCGGGCCAGCGCTCCGGCGGCCTCCGTGCCATGGTCCGTCCGCACGATGTGCAGGCAGAGGTCGATCCCGGCGGCCGTACCCGCCGAGGTGAGGACGTCGCCGTCGTCGACGAAGAGCTCGCGCGGATCGACGTGCACCGACGGATAGCGCTTGGCCAGCGTCGGCGCGTACATCCAGTGCGTCGTCGCCGGGCGGCCGTCCAGCAGGCCGGCGGCCGCGAGCACGAAGGCGCCGGTGCAGAGCCCGACGATGCGGGCGCCCTCCTCGTGGGCCCGGCGCAGCGCGTCGAGCGCCTCGACCGGAGGCGGCGAGGTGATCGAGCGCCAGGCGGGCACCACCACGGTGCCTGCCCTGCTGATCGCCTCCAGGCCGTACGGGGCGGTGAGTTCGAGACCGCCGGTGGTGCGCAGCGGTCCCTCCTCGCCGCCGCAGACCAGCAGTCGGTAGCGCGGTACGCCCGCGTCCTGCCGGTCGATGCCGAAGACGGAGAGCGGGATGGAGCTCTCGAAGATCGGGCCGCCGCTGAACAGCAGTACGGCTACGACCTCCCGGCGCCGCCGCCCGGCCAACTTCCGTGCGGCCTCCGTTACGGATGCGGAGTCCTGGCTCATGACGCTAAGCCCCCCTCGGTGTTCGCGTCTCCCTGGTCCCTACAGGCCTGTCGCTCCTGCACGTGTCCCCTCGGCGCCGCACGTGTCCCCAGTGCTCGATTCCAAGATCGAACCTACTGGGTCCGGCGATGCCGAAATGACACGTTCCCTCACCGGCTCAATGTCGACAAGGCAACGTGGCGTGAAGCGTTCGATCACGAAGCGTTCCACTCGCGAGCGGCACTGTGAAGTGCGCGTCGCGATCATGGCCCGTCCGCGTCGGGTGAAAGCGTACCGCGCGGTCCGTTCCTGCCAGGTGACAAGTGCGAATGAGGGGCACATCGCCAAGGTTTCGGCGCAGATGTGAAGTTGGCTCAAAATAGACGGTCCCGCGCGGGTGATTTAGTCACGCTCCGGCGCGCTCCCCGCGCACTCGGCCCGCTTTCGATCGCGCCCCTCCCGCACCTGCGAAGAAGCCCCGCCGCGGTGGCGCGCTCCCTCGCCGGCCGTCGGCGGGGGAGCGGACGGGGCGGGCCGGCGAACGCGCGCGAGCCCAGCGGATCCGCGGATTCACCGGCGCACGCAAGGGAATCGGCTTGCGCCCGGTGCGCCTCTCCGTGCGCCCTCCCGCGCTCGGGCCCGGCCTGGCGCGGAAGGGCGGGGCGGCGTCGGACGCCGTCGGTCACCACGCGCACGCTCCGGTCGTGCACCCCGGTGCGACGACGCGGCCGACCGTGGCCCGAGAGGGGCAACAGGGGGTGTTTCATGGGTCAGTACCGGGCAGGTGCCGACGGGCCGGAGCCCCTCTCCGACCCATACCGGTCCGTCGGAAAAACGGGGCGGCGGCCACCCGCGGCCACGGAACGCTCCGTGTAAGGGGCAACCGGCATTGCCAACCGCCCGCGCCTCGTGCATGCTCCCCCAGAGCGCGTCACGCGCTTTGCGGCGGTCTGGGCAGTGGAGGAGTGGCGCCGTACCCTTGGGGGTAAAGGGTTGGAAAGATGATTCCCGGACAAGGGCCCCGAGCAGGAGCCCGGGACGACAACCCCCGGCAGCCGTCGTCGGTCCATGGTCCTGATGGTCGTCGGACACAAGTCCACCGTCCCGTACCACCGCGCCCCGCAGCCGAGTACGTCCCCCTAGCCGTTCCCTCCTCACGAGGACTCTCTTCGCCGAGACACCGATGGCCGGTCACGAATCCCCTGAACCCGCAGACCGCAAACAGGTAACCGACCCCGGGTCGGACCCTCTGACGGTCGAAGAAACGCGTCACTCCTGCGACCCGGCCTTCCGGCACGGTGTCGTGGTCGGTTTCGACGGCTCCACGTCCAGTGAGCGCGCCCTGGCGTACGCGATCGGCATGGCCTGCAGATCCGGCTCGGGGCTGATCATCGTGCACGTCGCCAACCGGCTGCCGACCACCGTCTGGGCAGGCTGCGAACCGCCCGTCTTCGTCGACGTACCCGATCACCGCACCGAGGTGCTCGGGCTCGAACTGGCCTGCGCCGAGTACCTCTCCGAGGTGCCGTGGGTGCTGGTCGAGCGCGGCGGCGACATCTGTCACGAACTCGAGGAAGTCGGCCGCGAGTATGCCGCCGACGCCATCGTCGTCGGGTCGACGCACGGCATCGTGGGCCGGATCTTCGGCTCCGTGGCCGGCCGTCTCGCCCGCCGCGCACAACGCCCCGTCATCGTCATCCCCTGACCGACGCACCCCGGACGCGAGTGACGAGCCGTCAATTCCCCGTGGCCGTACACCAGTACGCCGGGTACACCAGTACGCCGGGTCATCCGCACACGGAAGAAGCGGACGCGCGCCACGATCGAGTGGTGTGCGTCCGCTTCTGCCGGGTTGTTCCCCGGGCGGTGTCCGGTCCCGTCGGCGCCGTTCCCCTACCTACTCGACGGTGACCGACTTCGCCAGGTTGCGCGGCTTGTCGATGTCCCGGCCCATGGCCAGTGCCGTGTGGTAGGCGAAGAGCTGGAGCGGGATGCCCAGGAGGATCGGGTCGAGCTCGTTCTCGTTCTTCGGCACGACGATGGTGTGGTCGGCCTTCTCCTGGACCTGGTGCGCGACGGCGAGGATCCGGCCGCTGCGCGCCTTGATCTCCTCCATCGCGGCCCGGTTCTTCTCCAGCAGTTCGTCGTCCGGCACGATCGCGACGGTCGGCATCGCGGGCTCGATCAGGGCCAGCGGTCCGTGCTTCAACTCGGAGGCCGGGTACGCCTCGGCGTGGATGTACGAGACCTCCTTGAGCTTCAGCGAGGCCTCGCGTGCCACCGGGTAGCCGCGCACCCGGCCGATGAACATCATCGACTTCGCGTCCGCGTACTCGGCGGCCAGTCGCTTGATCTCGTCCTCGTTGGCGAGGATCTCGCTGATCTGCTCCGGCAGCCGGCGCAGACCCGCGATGATCCGCTTGCCGTCGGCGACCGAGAGGTCACGGATGCGGCCGAGGTGCAGGGCGAGCAGCGCGAAGGAGACCACGGTGTTGGTGAAGCACTTGGTGGAGACCACGCAGACCTCGGGGCCCGCGTGGACGTACGTACCGCCGTCAGCCTCCCGGGCGATGGCGGAACCCACCACGTTGACGATGCCGAGGACCCGGGCGCCCTTGCGCTTCAGCTCCTGCACCGCGGCCAGCACGTCGTAGGTCTCGCCGGACTGGGAGACGGCGACGTAGAGGGTGTCGGGGTCCACGACCGGGTTGCGGTAGCGGAACTCGGACGCGGGTTCGGCGTCCGCGGGGATGCGGGCCAGCTCCTCGATCAGCTGGGCGCCGATCTGACCGGCGTGGTACGAGGTGCCGCAGCCGAGGATCTTGATCCGGCGCACCCCGCGCGCCTCGCGCGCGTCCAGGTTGAGACCGCCCAGGTGCACGGTGGAGAAACGGTCGTCGATCCGGCCGCGCAGCACGCGGTCCACCGCTTCGGCCTGTTCCGAGATCTCCTTGTGCATGTACGTGTCGTGGCCGCCCATGTCGTACGACTCGGCCTCCCACTCCACGGTGGTGGGCGTGGCCGTCGTGGTCGAGCCCTCCGTCGTGTACGTACGGAAGTCGTCGGCCTTGAGGGTGGCCATCTCGCCGTCGTCGAGGGTCACGACCTGGCGGGTGTGGGCGACGAGCGCGGCGACGTCGGAGGCGACGAACATCTCCTTCTCGCCGATGCCGAGGACGACCGGGGAGCCGTTGCGGGCGACGACGATGCGGTCGTTGAAGTCCGCGTGCATCACTGCGATGCCGTACGTGCCCTCGACCGAGCGCAGTGCCTCGCGGACCTTCTCCTCCAGGGTCTCGGCCTGGGCGCGGGCGACCAGGTGGACCAGCACCTCGGTGTCGGTCTCGGAGAGGAAGACGACGCCGTCGGCGACGAGCTTCGCGCGGAGCTCGGAGGCGTTGTCGATGATGCCGTTGTGGACGACGGCGACCTTGTTCTCCGCGTCCATGTGCGGGTGGGCGTTCTCGTCGCTCGGGGCGCCGTGGGTGGCCCAGCGGGTGTGCGCGATGCCGGTCGTGCCCGCGAAGCGCTTGGGGATACGGGCCTCCAGCTCGCGGACGCGGCCCTTCGCCTTGACCATCTTCAGCGTGCCCGGCTTGCCGGCCGCGGCCTTGCTCGTCACCACGATGCCCGCCGAGTCGTACCCCCGGTACTCCAGCCGCTGCAGACCTTCCAGCAGCAGTGGAGCGACGTCACGCCTACCGATGTATCCGACGATCCCGCACATGTTCTCTACCCCTCCTACGACGTACACGACGTACAGATGCCCTGCGGTGCCCGGCTTCCGGCGCTCTCGGGCGCGGCCTCAGCCGTAGACGATGCGGCGCAGCTGCCGGAGCGAGAGCTCCGGAGGCGCGACCGCGCGGTGCGGCAGTTCGGCCGCGATCCGCTCGAAGATCTCCGTGTTGACCAGCCCGCCGGACTGCAGTTCGCGGTGGCGGCGCCGGACGAAGGCCTCGGTCGTCTCGTCGAAGAACGCCAGCACGTCGAGTACCACCCGGGCCGCTTCGCCGCGCTGGAGCGAGGTGGAGCGTACGAGGTGGTCGATGAGGTCGTCGTGGGACGAGCGGCGTTCGAGCACCCGTTGATACTGCTTGGGTGGGCGCCCTTACGCAAGAAATCTGCCCGAAATCGGGCAGAGACCGTGTGAAACATGTGACTCGGCAGCCGGTACGTCGTCGTCGTGGGCTTCGCCGGGAGACGTGCATGCCGGTCACCGGAGCCTCCGGCCGGTGGCCGGAAGCAGCCCGCCGAGCAAACCGTTACGCCGGGTATCCCCTCTCCGGGGTGTACCGCACCGGCTGTTGTGGGCCATCGGGGACGGCCACGCCCCGCCACCGGGCGCCACGCGGCCGGCCCGCCGTCCCCGTCCGCCCGGTCGGTTCCGGTGCGAGGGTCTGCGGTCATCCGGCCACCGTGGCCGGATGGGGCCCCGGGCGGGTACGCGACGGGTGGGCGGTACGAGGCGGTGCCCGGCGGCCCCGAGTGCCGGGGGCGGGTAGCCGGCGGCGGTGCGCCGCAGCGGAGGGCCGCAGCCGTGATCGCTCCCGAAAGCGCCCCGGCACGCGTCGAGCCCCTCGACCGACACCTCCACCCTGCGGTGCTCCTCCAGGGCCTACGTCGTGCATGCCCGGACACCACCGCCCAGGTGGTGTCCGGCGGATCGTGGCCGGGGGCGCGACGCCCGGCACGGCGCCTTGCGACGCACCGCGCCGAACGCCGCGCCCTGCCCGACCTTGATCCGCCGGACACCGCCTAAGCCGCCGGAAGCCCCAGCTCCCTCGCGATCAGCATCCGCTGCACCTCGCTCGTGCCCTCGCCGATCTCCAGGATCTTGGAGTCCCGCCACATGCGGGCGACCGGGTACTCGTTCATGAAGCCGTAGCCGCCGTGGATCTGTGTGGCGTCGCGGGCGTTGTCGACGGCGACCGTCGAGGAGTACAGCTTCGCGATGGCCGCCTCCTTCTTGAAGGGCTCGCCGGCCACCAGGCGGGAGGCCGCGTCGCGCCAGCCGACGCGGGCCATGTGGGCGCGGGTCTCCATGTCGGCGATCTTGAACTGGATGGCCTGGTTGGCGCCGATCGGGCGGCCGAAGGCATGTCGCTCGGCGGCGTACTTCACCGACTCGTCCACGCAGCCCTGGGCCAGCCCGGTCGCCAGGGCCGAGATCGCGATCCGGCCCTCGTCGAGGATGCGGAGGAACTGGGCGTACCCCCGGCCCTCCTCGCCGAGCAGGTTCGCCGCGGGGACGCGGACGTCCGCGAAGGAGAGCTCGCGGGTGTCGGAGGCGTTCCAACCGACCTTGGAGTACGGGGCCGCCACGGTGAAACCGGGGGTTCCGGACGGGACGACGATCGCTGAGATGCGCGGGGAGCCGTCGTCCTTGCGGCCGGTCACGGCAGTCACGGTGACCAACTCGGTGATGTCCGTGCCTGAGTTGGTGATGAAGCACTTGGAGCCGTTGATCACCCACTCGCCGGCTGCCTCGTCCAGGACCGCCGTGGTGCGCGTGCCGCCCGCGTCCGAGCCGCCGTCCGGCTCGGTCAGCCCGAACGCGCCCAGCGCCTCGCCCGAGCAGAGCCTCGGCAGCCACCGCAGCTTCTGCTCCTCGGTGCCGAAGCGGTAGACCGGCATGGCGCCCAGCGAGACGCCCGCCTCCAGGGTGATCGCGACCGAGGAGTCGACCCGGGCCAGCTCCTCCAGGGCGATCCCGAGGGCGAGGTAGTCCCCGCCCATCCCGCCGTACTCCTCCGGGAACGGCAGGCCGAACAGGCCCATCCGTCCCATCTCCCGCACGATCTCGTACGGGAACTCATGGCGTTCGTAGTAGTCGCCGATCTTCGGGGCGACCACCTCGTGGGCGAACTCCTCCACGGTGCGGCGCAGTTCCTCGTGCTCGGCGGCGAGCCGGTGGTCCAGGGGCATGGCAGGGGTCACTCCTCGGGGGACGCAGGTGACGCTGGGGACGCGGGGGGTGCAGGTGACGCGGGGGGCGGTTCCGGACTCGGCGAAAGAGCGCGGACGGTACGGGACGGGCTCGGGCGGCCCAGCTTCCCGGCCAGCCACACGCTGGTGGCCGTGAGGGCGTCGAGGTCGACACCGGTGTCGATGCCGAGACCCCGGAGCATCCACACCAGGTCCTCGGTGGCGAGGTTGCCGGTGGCGCTCTTCGCGTACGGGCAGCCGCCGAGGCCGCCCGCCGACGCGTCGACGGTGGACACCCCGTGCTGGAGCGCCGCGAGGGTGTTGGAGAGGGCCTGGCCGTAGGTGTCGTGGAAGTGCACGCCGATGGTGTGGGTGCGCACCCCCGCCTCGTTCAGCGCGGCGAGCAGCGTCCGTACGTGGCCGGGGGTGGCGACGCCGATCGTGTCGCCGAGGGAGAGCTCGTCGCAGCCGAGGTCCATCAGCGCCTTCGCCACCCGGACCACCTGGCGCACCGGGACCGGCCCCTCCCACGGGTCGCCGAAGCACATCGAGAGGTAGCCGCGCACATGGACCCGGTCCTCCTTCGCGCGGGCCACGACCGGCTCGAACATCGCCAGCGACTCGGCGACGGACCGGTTGAGGTTGCGGGCGGCGAAGGTCTCCGTCGCGGAGCCGAAGACCGCGATCCGCCGCGCTCCGAGCGCCAGCGCCCGCTCCAGCCCGCGTTCGTTGGGTACGAGCACGGGGAGCGCGACCCCGTCCACGCCGCCCGGTCCCGGAAGATCGTCCAACATGGGGAACAGATCTTCCGCGTCCGCGAGTTGGGGAACCCACTTGGGGTGGACGAAGCTCGTCGCCTCGATGGTGGTGAGCCCCGCGGCGGCGAGCCGGTGGATGAACTCGGCCTTCACGGCGGTCGGAAGAGCCGTCTTCTCGTTCTGCAGCCCGTCACGTGCGCCCACTTCGTGGATACGGACCCGGGCGGGCAGGTCCGGCGCGGCGACGGGCATCGGCAGGGCGCCTGCGGGCGTGGTCATGACTGCCTCTCCTCGGGCGCTGGGCCCGTTCCGGGGACCGGGGCGACCACGGCCAGCACCTGGTCCATGGCGACGGTGGCCCCGGCGGACACGTCCAGCTCGGTGACGGTCCCGGCGTGCGGGGCGGAGATGACGTGCTCCATCTTCATCGCCTCGACCACCAGCAGCGCCTGCCCCGCCGTCACCGCGTCCCCGACCGCCACCTTGAGCACGGTGACCGTGCCCGGCATGGGTGCCGCGAGGGTGTCCGCACCCGCACGGGCCGCCCCGCTCAGGGAGGCTTCCACCGGGTCGTGGTCCCGGACCTGCCAGGTGTCGCCGTCGCGGCCGAGCCACTGACCGGCGTGGCGGAAGTGGTGGACCACCCCGTCGAGTTCGACGGTCACCCGGTCCGGCCCGACCACCGCACCCCGGGGAGCCTCGCGCACCACCGGGTCCTCGCCCGCCACCCGCAACGGGAAGGCGAGCGGGGCGGGGGCGCCACCCGTCCGCCAGCCGTTCGGTACGGAGAACGGGTCCGTCCAGCCGCTCGCGTCCGGTACCGGGGCGAGCGCGTCGGCCCGTACGGCCGCCGCCGCCGCGTACACCTCGTCCGGTACGCCGTCCGGGAGCAGGCCCGCCGCCTCGCGCTCCACCAGCCCCGTGTCCAGCTCGCCCGCGACGACCGCCGGATGGGCCAACAGCCGCCTCAGGAAACCCGCGTTGGTCGGTACGCCCAGGATCACCGTGTCCGCGAGGGCCGCCCGCAGCCGGCGCAGCGCCGTCGCCCGGTCGGGGCCGTACGCGATGACCTTCGACAGCATCGGGTCGTACAGCGAACCGACCTCGGTGCCCCCGCTCAGCCCCGAGTCCGTCCGGACCCCGCCGCCCTGCGGTTCGTCCAGTGCGAGCACGGTGCCGCCGGAGGGCAGGAAGCCGCGCGCCGGGTCCTCGGCGCAGACCCGGGCCTCGACGGCGTGCCCGGTGAGAGTGATGTCGGCCTGGGTGTGGGGGAGGTGCTCGCCGGAGGCGACGCGGAGCTGCCACTCCACCAGGTCGAGTCCGGTGATCAGCTCGGTGACGGGGTGCTCGACCTGGAGCCGGGTGTTCATCTCCATGAAGCAGTACGCCGCCGGGTCGCCGCCCGGGACGATGAACTCGACGGTCCCCGCGCCGACATAGCCGCAGGAGCGGGCGGCCCGCACCGCCGCCTCGCCCATCGCGGCCCGGGTCTCCGCGTCGAGCAGGACGGACGGCGCCTCCTCGATGACCTTCTGGTGGCGGCGCTGGAGCGAGCACTCGCGCTCGCCGAGGTGGAGGACGTTGCCGTGGGTGTCCGCGAGCACCTGGATCTCGATGTGCCGGGGGCGCTCGATCCACCGCTCCACCAGAAGCGTGTCGTCGCCGAAGGAGGCCGTCGCCTCGCGGCGGGCGCCCGCGATCTCCTCGGCGAGGCGCGCACCGTCGTGCACCAGCCGCATTCCCTTGCCGCCGCCGCCCGCCGAGGGCTTCAGCAGTACCGGCAGGCCGATCTCCCGTGCGGAGTCGACGAGTTGTGCGTCGGTGAGGCCGCTGCCCGACGAGCCGGGGACCACTGGCACCCCGGCCGCCGCGACCGTCTCCTTGGCCCGGATCTTGTCGCCCATCAGGGCGATCGCGTCCGCGGAGGGCCCGATGAAGACGAGCCCGGCCTCCGTGCAGGCCCGGGCGAAGGCGGCGTTCTCCGCCAGGAAGCCGTACCCCGGGTGTACCGCCTCGGCCCCCGTGCGGCGGGCGGCCTCCAGCAGCGCGGCCACGCTGAGGTAGCTCTGCGCGGCGGGCGCCGGGCCGATCCGTACCGCCGTGTCCGCCTCCCGTACGTGCCGCGCGTCCGCGTCCGCGTCGCTGAAGACGGCGACCGACCGGACACCGAGGGCGCGGAGCGTCCGGATGACCCGGACCGCGATCTCGCCCCGATTGGCGACCAACACCGTGCTGAACATGGACGTCCTCACCTCACTCTCACCGCATGACGCATGCGCTCGCTCACATCCGGAAGATGCCGAAGCCGGGGTCCGCCGGATTCCGTTGCGGCAGCGGGGCGTTGGCGCAGGCGGTCAGGGCCAGGCCGAGGACCTGCCGGGTGTCCGCCGGGTCGATCACCCCGTCGTCCCAGAGCCGGGCCGTCGCGTAGTAGGCGTTGCCCTGCTGCTCGTACTGCTTCCGGACCGGCTCCTTGAACGCCTCCTCGTCCTCCGCGCTCCAGTCGTCACCGAGTTGGTCGCGTTTGACCGTGGCGAGGACGGAGGCGGCCTGTTCGCCGCCCATCACCGAGATCTTGGCGTTCGGCCACATCCACAGGAAGCGGGGGGAGTAGGCCCGGCCGCACATGGAGTAGTTGCCCGCTCCGTACGAACCGCCGACGACGACCGTCAGCTTCGGCACCCGGGTGGTGGCGACGGCGGTGACCATCTTCGCGCCGTGCTTGGCGATGCCCCCGGCCTCGTACGCCTTGCCGACCATGAAGCCGGAGATGTTCTGGAGGAAGACCAGCGGGATGCCGCGCTGGTCGCACAGCTCGATGAAGTGCGCGCCCTTCTGGGCCGATTCGGAGAAGAGGATGCCGTTGTTGGCGACGATTCCCACCGGGTGGCCGTGCACGTGCGCGAAACCGGTGACCAGCGTCTGGCCGTACTCCGCCTTGAACTCCGCGAACCGCGACCCGTCCACCACCCGGGCGATCACCTCGCGCACGTCGTACGGGGTGCGCGAGTCGACCGGCACCGCGCCGTAGAGCCCCGCCGGGTCCACCTTCGGCTCCTCCGCCGGGCGTACGGTCCAGGGCAGCGCCCCGCGCGCCGGGAGCGTCGCCACGATGTTCCGGACGATCCGCAGCGCGTGCGCGTCGTCCTCGGCGAGGTGGTCGGTGACCCCGGACGTACGGGAGTGGACCTCGCCGCCGCCCAGCTCCTCCGCCGTGACGACCTCGCCGGTCGCCGCCTTCACCAAGGGCGGACCGCCGAGGAAGATCGTGCCCTGACCGCGCACGATGACGGCCTCGTCGCTCATCGCGGGGACGTACGCGCCGCCCGCCGTGCAGGACCCCAGCACCGCCGCGATCTGCGGGATGCCGGCCCCCGACATCCGCGCCTGGTTGAAGAAGATCCGGCCGAAGTGGTCCCGGTCCGGGAAGACCTCGTCCTGCATCGGCAGGAAGGCCCCGCCGGAGTCCACGAGGTAGAGGCAGGGGAGACGGTTCTCCAGCGCCACCTCCTGCGCGCGCAGGTGCTTCTTCACGGTCATCGGGTAGTACGTGCCGCCCTTGACGGTCGCGTCATTGGCGACGATCACGCACTCCCGGCCGCTCACCCGCCCGATGCCCGCCACCACCCCCGCAGCCGGCGCGGCACCTCCGTACAGCCCCTCGGCGGCGAGCGGAGCCAGCTCCAGGAACGGCGAGCCGGGGTCGAGCAGTGTGTCCACCCGGTCCCGGGGCAGCAGCTTGCCGCGCGCCACATGGCGGGCGCGGGCCTTCTCGCCCCCGCCGAGCCGGGCCGAGGCGAGCCGCGCGCGCAACTCCTCGGCGAGCGCGCGGTGCGCCGCTTCGTTGGCCCGCCAGGCCTCGGAGGAGGGATCGGCCGCGCCGGCCAGGACAGGTGCCTGAGGTGCCGGTGCGTGGGCCGCCGGTGCCGACTGCATCGTGTCGAGCCTCCATCCCCGTGTCCGGTGGGGCTCGTGACCCCCGCCGTGCGGTTAATGAGCGTTAACGCGAACGGCCTCAGGTTAACGAGCGCTAACGGCCCTGTCTAGAATCAATGTCCATGAGCACCCAAGCCACCGCCCGCGTCGCGGGAGCCACCCGCCGGGAGCAGATCCTCCGGGAAGCCGCGCTCCTCTTCGCCGAACGCGGCTTCCACGGCGTCGGTGTCGACGAGATAGGTGCCGCCGTGGGCATCAGCGGCCCCGGCCTCTACCGCCACTTCCCCGGCAAGGACGCGATGCTCTCCGAACTGCTGGTCGGCATCAGCGAGCGCCTGCTGACCGGCGGCCGGCTGCGGGTCGAGGAGGACGCCGCCGCCCCGGAACCCTCCCCGGACGCCCTGCTGGACGCGCTCATCGAGGGCCACATCGACTTCGCCCTCGACGACCGCCCCCTGATCACCCTGCACGACCGGGAACTGGACCGCCTGCGCGACACCGACCGCAAGCGGGTACGCCGCCTCCAGCGCGAATACGTCGAGATCTGGGTCTCCGTCGCCCGCACCCGCTACCCCGCCCTCACCGAGACCGAGGCCCGCGTCACCGTGCACGCCGTCTTCGGCCTGCTGAACTCCACCCCGCGCCTCACCCGCCCGGAGGCCCTCCCGGACCGCGAGGCGACGGCGAAGCTGCTGCACCGCCTCGCCCGGGGCGCCTTCGCGGCGGCGTCCGACGGGCGCTGAGCGGCCGGGCGCCCCCACGCCCGTACCGGCTCCACCGATCCCGTGGCGCGAGATGCCGGGCGCGGCGCGCACCTCTGACGGCAGAATGGGCGGCATGCCGATACCCAGCCGCGCCGAACTCACCGACCACCTCGTCCGTACGCGCATCGCCGGCGACGTGGCCACGCCCCGGGACAACAACCTCGCGCACTACCGGGCGCTCGCCAACGGAGACCGCCACTACTGGCTCGGGCTGGACCTCGGCGACCGCTGGACCGACGAACAGGACGTCCTCGCCGTCATGGCGGAGCGCTGCGGGGTCATCGACGACCCGGCCCACCGCTTCGGCCAGGACACCATCGACCCCGAACTGACCGTCGACGCGCTCGACCGGATGGCGGAACGGCTGCGCAAAGCCGTGGCGGACACCGAGAGCGTCCTCGTCGCCACCGGCCACCCCGGCGGCCTCCTCGACGTGCACCGCAGGACGGCGGACGCGCTGCGCGCGGCGGGGTGCGAGATCGTGACCGTCCCGGCGGGCCTGCGGGCCGACGAGGGTAACGTCGTCCAGTTCGCCGGGGTCGCGGTGCTGGAACACGGCGCGTCCCTCTGGCACACCCACTCCCCGGCCCCGATGGCCGCCATCCTGGACGGCCTGGAGCGCGAGGGCCGCCCCTGCCCGGACCTGGTCCTCGCCGACCACGGCTGGGCCGGCTGCGCGGGCGGGCGCGGCCTCGACTCCATCGGCTACGCCGACTGCAACGACCCCGCCCTCTTCCTCGGCGAGGCGGAAGGCGCCCTCCTGGTCACGGTCCCGCTGGACGACAACGTGCCCGACCCCCGCCACTACGACCCGATGACGGAGTACCTGCTGGACGCGGCGGGGCTGGGCTGAAGGAGCCCGAGCGGGGGAGCCTGCGCCGGAGGGGCGGGACTCAGGAGGAGACGGGAGTGCGGGAGAGCGCGGTGCGCAGGGCGAAGACGCCGAGCAGACCGCCCGCCGCGAACCGCTGGGTGGTCATGACGCGGGGCCGGGCGGCCAGATAACCGGATATCCGTGCCGCGCCCAGCATGATCAGGGCGTTCACCGTGATCCCCACGACGATCTGCACACCGCCGAGCTGGAGCAGCTGCGCCCACGCAGGACCTGCCCGAGAGTCCAGGAACTGGGGCAGCAGGGCGGCGTACAGCAGCGCGATCTTGGGGTTGAGCAGGTTGGTCAGCAGCCCCGTCGAGAACAGCCGGGCGTCCGAGACCGGAGGCAGGTCCGGGGTCGGGGCGAAGGGCGAACGGCCGCCGGGCTTGAGCATCCCCCACGCCAGGTAGGCCAGGTAGGCGGCCCCGGCGAGCTTGACCACGGTGTACGCCACCGGCACGGCGGTGAAGAGCGCGGAGAGTCCCGCAGCGGCGGCCAGCAGGTAGCAGACGAAGCCCACGGCGGTCCCGCCGAGGCTGACCAGACCCGCCCTGCGGCCCTGGGTGATCGCGCGGGACGCGAGGTGGATCATGTTCGGCCCCGGGGTCAGGGCCATGCCCAGTTCGACCAGAGCCACTCCTCCCACCGCGGACAGCGTGATCACCGGTGAACCTCCTGGTCGTTCGTCGGGTACCCGGCCCCCGGCGGGTGCCTCGCCCACCGCAGAATACGGACGGCCCCGCCGCCCGGTGCGTCCGGCCTCGCCCCGTACCCGAACTGCTCCCGCTTTGCCCCGACCGGAGGAGAAAGGGGCCCGGTTCACCGGTTCGCCGTATGTGATCCACCCGGGGTGACGACGACCTTGAGCCGGCGTCGCCCAGGTCCGCGAGGGTCACCCCGCCGAGGCGCCGCGCTCCTGCTCCTGCCGCTGGGCCGGCCCCGGCGTCGGGTCCAGGTAGACGCGCTTCACGGACGGGAAGCGTTCCCTGAGCTGCCGCTCGGCCCGCTCGCAGGCCCATTCGACGTCGGCGGCGCTCGCCAGGTCGCGGAAGTCGACCTTCGCCGCGATCAGGATCTCGGTCGGCCCCTGGATCAGGGTGGTCAGCTCCAGCACCTCGACGATGTTCGGCACGGTGAGGAGTTCGGCCCGGACTCCGGCCCGCATCGCCTCCGGCAGCGGCCGGCCGATGAGGAGTTGCGCGTTGGACCGGCCGAGCACCCAGGCCACGTACACCAGCAGGACACCGATCAGCACGGACGCGATCCCGTCCCACACCCCGGATCCCGTCAGCTGCCCACCGAGCAGACCGCCCGCCGCGAGGACCAGCCCGACGAGCGCCGCCGAGTCCTCCATGACGACGGCCTTCACCGCCGTGTCCGGGGTGTGGCGCAGGTAGTGCGTGGCGGCGGAGTGCAGTCGCGCGGCCTCGCGGCGCACCTGCTTGACGCCGGTCCGCAGCGAGTAGCCCTCCAGCAGGAAGGCGACGGCGAGCACGATGTACGAGACGAGGGGATCGCCCAGTTCCTCGCCCTGCACGAGGGTGTGCACCCCGTCGTAGACGGAGAACACCGCGCCGCCGACGAAGGTGGCAATGGAGGCGAGCATCGCCCAGATGTAGCGCTCGGGACCGTACCCCAGAGGGTGCTCCTCGTCGGCGGGCTTCTCGCTCCGCTTGAGGGCGGTGAGGAGCATGACCTCGGTGACGGTGTCGGCGACCGAGTGCGCGGCCTCCGAGAGCATCGCGCTCGATCCGCTGATCAGGCCCGCCACCGCCTTCGCCACGGCGATGCCGAGGTTGGCGGCCGCCGCGACGACGACGGTGGCCGTGGACTCGCCGCCGGCTTTCGTCGTGCCGGGCTTCCGCTCACCGGCGGGGTCATCGGGGCTCGTGGTGTGATCGGCGCTCATGGTGGCGAGTATGTCCGCGATGGGCCGGCACACTCCGTACCGGGGTGCGTGCGTTCGCGTGCCCGCGCGTTCCCGCGTGCGAGCGTTCAGCTCCGCGGGGTGCGGATCAGGCCCTCCTGGATCACCGTGATCGCGAGCCGTCCGTCCTGCGTCCAGATCCGCGCCTGGCCGAGCCCGCGGCCGCCGGAGGAGGTCGGGGACTCCTGGTCGTACAGCAGCCACTCGTCCGCCCGGAACGGCCGGTGGAACCACATCGCGTGGTCCAGGCTCGCGCCGACCACGTCGCCGACCGCCCAGCCGCCGCGCCCGTGGGCCAGCAGCACGGAGTCGAGCAGGGTCATGTCGGAGACGTACGTCGCCAGGCAGACGTGCAGCAGGGGATCGTCGGCGAGCTTGCCCCGGGTGCGGAACCACACCTGCGAGCGGGGCTCGCGGGGCAGCCCTGCGGTGGCGAACGGCGGGGCCTCCACGTACCGCAGGTCCACCGCCGCCCGCGCCTCCAGCAGCCGGTCGATCATCCCGGGGTCGGTGAAGCGGCCGGCGTAGCGGGGCATCATCTCCGCCGCCGTCGGCAGTGTCTCCGGGTCCGGTGCGTCCGGCATGGGCGCCTGGTGCTCCAGCCCCTCCTCGTACGTCTGGAAGGACGCGGTGAGGTGGAAGATCGGCTGCCCGTGCTGCACCGCGACGACCCGGCGGGTGGTGAAGGACCGCCCGTCACGGATGCGGTCGACGTTGTAGACGATGGGCGCGCCGGGGTCGCCCATCCGCAGGAAGTACGAGTGGAGGGAGTGCGCCCCGCAGTCGTCGGGCACGGTCCGGCCGGCCGCGACCAGTGCCTGGGCCGCGACCTGGCCGCCGAACACCCGGGGCACCACCGCCGAGCGGCTGGTGCCCCGGAAGATGTCCCGCTCGATCCGCTCCAGGTCGAGCAGATCGAGCAGGGAATCGAGTGCTTCGCTCATGGGAGGAACGTGGCCGTCCTGGATCGTCTCTGACCTGCGTGCCCGGAGCCCTACAGGCCCATGGACTTGGCGATGATGGACTTCATGACCTCGCTGGTACCGCCGTAGATGCGGTTGACGCGGTTGTCCGCGTAGAGGCGCGCGATCGGGTACTCGTTCATGTAGCCGTAACCGCCGTGCAGCTGGAGGCACTTGTCGATCACCCGGTGGGCGGCCTCGGTGCAGAACAGCTTGGCGGAGGCCGCCTCGGCGGCGGTCAGCTCCTTGGCGTCCAGCGCCTCGATCGCCCGGTCGACGACCGCCTCGGCGGCGTCCACCTCGGCCTGGCAGGCGGCGAGTTCGAACTTCGTGTTCTGGAACGCGGCGACCGGCTTGCCGAAGACGGTCCGCTCGGAGACGTATTGCTGGGCGAACCGGACGGCGGCCTTGGCCTGCGAGTACGCGTTGACGGCGATGCCCAGGCGCTCCTGCGGGAGGTTCTGGCCGAGGTAGGAGAAGCCCTTGTTCTCCTCGCCGAGCAGGTCCTCGACCGGGACCTTCACGTCCACGAACGACAGCTCGGCGGTGTCCGAGGTGCGCAGGCCCAGCTTGTCGAGCTTGCGGCCGACCGAGTAGCCCTCGGCCTTGGTGTCGACCACCAGCAGCGAGATGCCGTGACGGCGGTCGTCGGCCTTCGGGGCGTCCGTACGGGCGCAGACGATCACGCGGTCCGCGTGCACGCCGCCGGTGATGAAGGTCTTGGCGCCGTTGAGGACGTAGTGGGTGCCGTCCTCGGAGAGCTTGGCGGTCGTCTTCATCCCGGCCAGGTCGGATCCGGTGCCCGGCTCGGTCATGGCGATGGCGTACATCGTCTTGCCGGTCACGAAGTCCGGGAGCCAGCGCTCCTTCTGCTCCTTCGTGGCGTACGCCTTGAGGTACGGCAGGCAGAGCAGCACGTGTACACCGGAACCGCCGAAGGAGACGGCCGCGCGGGCGGTCTCCTCGGAGATGATCGCCTCGAACTTGAACGACTCGATCCCGGCGCCGCCGTACTCCTCGTCCACCTCGATGCCGAAGATGCCCAGCTCGGCCAGCTTGTAGTAGAAGTCACGCGGCACCAGACCGGACGTGAACCACTCGTCGTAGACGGGGACGACCTCGGCCTCGATGAAAGCGCGGATGGTGTCCCGGAACGCCTCGTGGTCCTCGTTGAATACCGTACGGCGCACGGGGTGCCTCCTTGGTCGGGTGCGTGGCTTCGGCGAGCTGGTCGCCTCAGAGAGCTGAGAGCATGGCTAAGCGCTTGCTCAGCCTTTCTTCGAAGTTACCCGGCGGTCACGGAGCTGTCCAGGGTGATGCCGCGCACTCCGCCGCGCACGCCGCAGGACGATCCTGCCCGCGTGGGCGGCCGGTGGATACCCCTGGTTCTCCGGTCGTGCCGGTGCGGGGAGCGCCGCGCGTTGCCGGGCCCCGGCGGCCTTCGGAACAGGAACCCCTGCGGCCTCGGCGCGGCAGTCGGAATTTTGCCTTTTGTTGGTGGGGCGGCGATATCCGCAGGTCGGACTTTCTGTGCGAGGTGCCGGGACACCGTGAAATGTTCGGTGATTCCGGAAATTGCCGCCGTGTCCGGAAAATGCGGCGGACAGGTGCCCGGCCGCTCGCGTTCCCCTTTCCCGATGGGCCTCGCCGACCGGCCGTTGACCGGCGGTTTGTCCCTTAATCATGGGGTGTGGAGCCCTGTCGTCCCGTCGACATCCCGTCCCCCACAAATGGAACGAATTATTCCGGGTTTGGGACGACATTTCGTTTGCCGTGCTCGTCATTCGCGAGGACGACAGTAGTATTTCGCCGTTCGAAGATGTTCTGTTCGTCCAGGGGGAAAATTGAGAGTGAATCGAGTGAGCGGCGCGGCTGCCGTCGCGCTCGGAGTTCTTGCGGTACTGGGACTCCAGGGCGTTTCGAGTGGCGCTGTCGCCGCAGAAGTACGGACCGCGAACGTCCAGGGCGGCGGTACGGGGGCGTACGGCGCGGGTGCCCGGGCGGACGGTCCGGTCAGGAGCGAGGTGCACAAGCTCGCCCTGAAAACCGACGGTCAGGGAGAGGCCACCCTCTCGCGGCGTACGACCGAGCCGTTCGGGCTGCTGGGCGTGTCCTGGCCCGACGCCGGAGCCACGATCAAGGGCACGATCGAGGCGCGTACCCGGAGTGCGGAGACGGGGGCGTGGTCCGACTGGATCACGCTGGAACCCTATGTGCCCGGCCTCGACGGCGAGCGCCCCGCGGAGCGCGGTTCCACCGAGCCCGTCTGGGTGGGGCGTTCCAACGGAGCCGAGGTGCGGGTGAGTGACGGGGCCGCATCGGGCGTCCTGCCGGCCGGTCTCCGGCTCGACATGGTCGACCCGGACCTCGACGCGGGGACGCCCGCCGCACCGAGCGGAGCCGCGGGCGTGGAGCACGCGTCCGTTTCCGCCACCGGCGCGTCCGCCACCGCCCCGGAGGCCGCCGCGGTCGACCCGGGCCCGCCGTCCACGGTCCCGCAACCGCCGATCGTCTCCCGCGCCGGATGGGGGGCCGACGAGTCGCTGGACGACGAGGGGCCCATCTATCTGGAGAAGGGCGTCATCAAGGCGGTCTTCGTCCACCACACCACCGACGCCGACTACGACTGCGCGGACTCGGCAGCCATCGTGCGGGCCATCCACGTCTACCACGTGAAGACCAATGGCTGGCGCGACCTCGGCTACAACTTCCTGGTCGACAAGTGCGGCACGATCTTCGAGGGCCGTCAGGGCGGCGTGGACCAGCCCGTGATGGGCGCGCACACGTACGGCTTCAACAGCGAGTCGACCAGCGTCGCGATCCTCGGCGACTACACCGGCACCGCCGCTTCGGACGCCGCGCTGGAAGCGACCGCGCGGGTCGCCGCGTACAAGCTCGGCCAGTACGGGGGCGACCCGGCGGGTACCACCACGCTGGTCGCCGGCGCCACCCAGGTGAACTACGCGGGCAAGGAGTTCGTCGCCGGGGAGTCGTACACGTTCAACCAGATCTCCGGCCACCGGGACGGCTTCAACACCGAGTGCCCGGGCGCCATGCTCTACCCGCAGCTCCCGGCCATCCGGACGCTCGCGGCCGGGCCCGTCCAGAACCTCAAGGTTTCCTCGGTCGGCGGCGGCGCCTTCGCCGTGGACGACGGTTACGAGACTCCCGGTCCGGTGTCGGTGAACTGGTCGACCAGCACGCCCACTTCGCTGATCAGCAAGTTCGAGCTGCTGGCCGACGGGAAGCCGGTGGTGACCACCGGGGGCGGCGCGCGCACCGCCTCCACGACGCTCTCCGTGCCGGGCATCCACAAGCTGGCCGTGAAGGCGTACCACCAGTCGGGCGCGACCACCACCACCGCCGCGGTGGACGTGAACGTGCCCGCCCCGAAGACCTTCGTGCCGGTCACCCCGCAGCGGGTGATGGACACACGCTCCGGCTTGGGCGTGCCGAAGGCCAAGGTCGGGGCGAAGGGTGTGGTGACCCTCCAGGTGACCGGTGCCAACGGCGTTCCGGCCGCCGGCGTGGGGGCCGTGGTGCTGAACGTGACGGCGACCGCCCCGACCGCACTGAGCTACGTCTCCGTCTACCCGAACGGGACGACCCGCACCAGCGCGTCGAACCTGAACGTGGTCGAGGGCCTGACGGTCCCGAACCTGGTGATCGTGCCGGTGGTGAACGGCAAGGTGGACTTCTACAACAACGCCGGCAGTGTCGACCTGGTCGCGGACATCACCGGCTACTTCAGCACCGGCGGTGAGGGCTCCACGCACGTCAACCTCGGTCCCGAGCGGGTGATGGACACCCGCTCCGGGTTGGGCGTGCCGAAGGCCAAGGTCGGGGCGAAGGGTGTGGTCACCCTGCAGGTCGCGGGCGTCAACGGCGTCCCGGCGACCGGCGTCACGGCGGCAGTGCTCAATGTGACGGCGACCAACGTGACCGACCTGACCTATGTGTCGGTCTACCCGGACGGGACGACCCGCACGAGCGCGTCGAACCTGAACGTCGTGAAGGGCCAGATCGCGCCGAACCTGGTGATCGTGCCGGTCGTCAACGGCAAGGTGAGCTTCTACAACAACGCAGGCAGCGTCGATCTCGTCGCGGACATCACCGGATACTTCACCTCCGGGGGCGCGGGTTCGTCGCACATCAACCTCGGTCCCCAGCGTGTGATGGACACCCGCACCGGGCTGGGCGTGCCGAAGGCCAAGGTCGGGGCGAAGGGTGTGGTGACCCTCCAGGTCGCGGGCGTCAACGGCGTCCCGGCGACCGGCGTCACGGCCGTGGTGCTCAACGTGACGGCGACCAACGTGACCGACCTGAGCTACGTGTCGGTCTACCCGGACGGGACGACCCGCACGAGCGCGTCGAACCTGAACGTCGTGGAGGGGCAGACCGTGCCGAACCTGGTGATCGTGCCGGTGGTGAACGGCAAGGTGAGCTTCTACAACAACGCGGGCAGCGTCGATCTCGTCGCGGACATCACGGGGTACTTCCGCAAGTGAGGTAGGCGCGGAAGGAACACCACGGGAGGGGCGGGTGCGGCGAGGTTTTCGCCGCACCCGCCCCTCCCGCCGTGCGCAGTGGGTCGTGCGCCGAACCCGTGTCGATGGGCGCGCCGGTGCAGCGGCGGGGGTGGGCCCCCGGTCGGTGGCCCGGGGTGCGAGGGGCCGGGGTGCGGTGGACCGACATGTCACGGACCGGGGTGCGGTGGACCGGGTTCTACGGGCCGGGGTCTGGTCGACCGGTACGTTCGTCGACGAGTACGGCCAGGCCGTCCAGGACGCGTCGCAGGCCGAACTCCCACGCCTGGTCCTGTCCGGCGTCCCGGGCGGCCGAGGCGAGGGCCTCGGCGAGTGCCGGAAACCGTTCACCGTGTACGTGCATCAGATCGCCCAGGAACACCGCCAGTTGGGTCTCGGGAGCGCCTGAGGGGCCTGCGGCGTGCGCCTGGTGGGCGATGCCGCGTACGTGGTTCACCAGCAGGGCTGCCGCGTCCATCCGTTCGGCGCCGCTCAGGCCCGTGCCGTCCAGGGCCGAGACGGCGTACTCCATCCAGGACAGCTCCCCGGGGCCCATGATCCTTGGCCCGACCGCGGCGTCCAGTGCCCAGGGGTGGCGCCGGAACACCTCGAACAGGCGGTGGGCCCACTCCTCCAACCGGTCCCGCCAGCCGCCGGTCCGCCCCTCCGCCTTCGGGTACGGGCCGATCGCGGCATCCACCATCAGGGCGACCAGCTCGGACTTGCCCGGGACGTACCGGTACAACGCCATCTTGGTCACACCCAGTCGGGCGGCGACCCGCTGCATGGAAACCTCCGCCAGGCCCTCCGGATCGGCGATCCCGATCGCGACCCGCACGATGCGGCCCAGATCGAGCTTCGGTCGCGGTCCCCTGGCCGGCTGGGGGTGCGGACCCCACAGCAGCCGTACCAGCTCGGCGTGTTCGTCCTTCATGTCCGCGTCCCCTCGGTTCTGCTCCACCGGACGCCGTGTGTGACGCCGCCCCGGTACGGACCCCTACGTGACCCTGATCGCGGCCCCGACCTTCCCCGACCTTCCCCTGATCCCGACCCTGGCCTCGCCCCGACCCTGCCCCGGTCCGCGCTGTCCGGGCTTGCCGGGCCCGAGTACCTCTTCGGTGACTCGATCACCGGCCTCACCGAGACGGCCTCCGGCGTCCGGGTCGACTTCCGCCACGGAGTCCCGCGCGACTTCGGCCTGGTCATCGGGGCGGACGGACTCCACTCCCACGTCCGCCGACTGGCCTTCGGCCCGGAGGAGACGTACGTGACCCACCTCGGCCACTACGCCGCCACCTGGCAACTGCTAAACGCGTGGGGCCGGGAGGGTGGAACGGTCGGCCACACCGCCCCGGGCGGATTCGCCTCGGTGGGCGTCGACGGACGGGACCCGGGGCTGGCGAGGACCTTCTTCGTGTTCGCTGCCCCCGAGCTGTCGTACGACCGTCACGACCCCGACCAGCAGAAGCGCCTGATCGCCGACGCGTTCTCCGGCCTCGGCTGGGAGGTTCCCCGCCTTCTCGCCTCGCTGCGGCAGGCTCCCGAGCTGTACTTCGACTCGATCAGCCGGGCCGACGTGCCGACCTGGTCCAAGGGGCGGGTCTGCCTGATCGGGACGCGGCCTGCGGAGCCACGATCGGCGGGATGGGTACGGGGACGGCGATGGTCGCGGCCTACGTGCTCGCGGGTGAACTCGCGCGGGCCCGGGGTGACCACCGGGTGGCCTTCGCCCGGTACGAGAGCAGGCTGCGGAAGTACGCCGAGGGCTGCCAGGCGGGCGGCGGCCGGACCGGGAAGTTCTACGCCCCCGCCACCTCCGCAGGCATCCGGTTCCGGGACGCCCTGCTGTCCCGCCCCCTGTTCCTGAACGCGATGCTCAGGATGGGGGAGAGGGTCAGCACCACCGTGGAACTCCCCGTCTACGAGTGATCCGGCACCTGCTCTGCGCCCGGCACCTGGTCTGCGCCCGCCACCGGCCCTGCGCCCGCCACCGGCCCTGCGCCCGGCACCTGGTCTGCCCCGGCACCGGCTCTCACCTCGGCCGCCTGCGCGTTCTTCGGTCGCCGGCTCTCACGTCAGCCGCAGAGCGAACCACAGCTCCGTCCGTACGTCCATGTCGTCCAGGTCCGTGTCCAGCAGCTCCGTGCAGCGGCCGATGCGCTGGCGGACCGTGTTGCGGTGAATCCTGAGGGCCACCGCCGTACGGTCCCAGCTGCCGTGCAGCGACAGCCAGCAGCGCAGGGTCTCCCGGAGGGACTCGGAGAGCGGGGCGAGCAGGGCGCGGGCATGGGCCTCGGCCGCCTCGCCGGTCAGCAGGCCCGCAAGGCCCCGGTCCACGCGGTGCAGCAACAACGGGACACGCGTCGCCTCCGCGCGGGCCAGCGCCCGGGACGCCCGGGTGTCCGCCGCCGCGAGCCCGTCCAGGGGGACGGGATCGGAGGCGCCGAGCACCCAGCCGGGCTGAGCGGTGAGCCGGGAGGTGTCGGTGAGCAGCACTCGCACCGCCTCCTCGGGGCGGCGTCCCGTGTCGACCAGCGCCGAACCGAGCGAGGCTCCGAGGGTGCCCGCGGTGAGCGGGGCAGTACTGCCACCGCTCGTACGGCGTCCGTGCACCACGGTCCACGGACCGTCCGAACCGAGCAGCGCCCCCACCTCCCCGGGAGCTGCGCCCAGCAGCATGCGTACCAGCGCCGCCGAACGGTCCGCGGAACCCGCGCCCTGGTGGGGGGCGGCCAGCAGGGAGAGCAGTACGACGGCCATGCCCGCCACCGTGTGGTCGCCGGGCTCACGGGGGCCGGTGGCGAGGGCGAGCACCAGACCGTGCCCGCCGCCCAGTGCGTACGCCGACAGATGGGTGCCGTCCACCGACTCGGTCGCGGACGCGGGCGCGGGGGCGGCCCGGCGCTCCTGCGGGGCGACCACCCGGGCCAGCCGGGCGAGCGCGGTGCGCACCGCCGGGGCGGTACGGGCGCCCGCCGAGTGGATCTCGCCGCCCTCAGGACTCAGCAGTACCGCGCGCCCGCCCAGCTGGATCGCCAACTGGTGGAGCACTGCGGGCACCGGGTCGGGGCGGGCCGCCGCCGACGCGAGGGCCTGCTGGGCGCGGGCGGTGCGGCGCAGTTCGTGGTGGCGGGCGTCCGCCATCAGCTGCCAGACCGCCCGTGCCACCGAGGTGAACGTGGTCTCCGGCGGCACTTCCAGCAGCGGCAGCCCGTGCCGCTCGCAGGCTTCCACCAGTCCCGGCGGCACCGACTCGTGCACCGGCCGCACCCCGAAGCCCAGCGCCGCCGCCCCCGCCTCCACCACCCGCGAGACGTACCACTCGGGGTCGGTCAGCAGCACGCCCGCGCTGAGCAGCAGCTCGCCGCCGAGGAGGTACGGGTACGGATCGGCCATCTCCGAGGTGTGCACCCAGAGCAGCTCTGCCCGGTCCGGGCCGGCGATCCTCCGCAGCCCCAGCTCCTCGCGGGCCAGCAGCGCGCCCAGGGGGACGGGTGGGGTGGGCGGAAGGGGCGGTCCGGCGGAGATGCCCGTGGGGGAGTCCGGCATGGATGGTTGCTCCATCCTGTACGTCGAGGATGGAGGAAACGTACACTTCAGCGCCGTCCAGGGGCCACCTACCGTCATCAGGGCGCACACGGCGCACACGGCGCACACGGTGCACGCGGCGCACGAGGCGTACGAGGCATACGAGACGCATGAGTCCGTCACCGGCGGACTCCTGCCGTCCCGGACCCCCTGGGGTACGGCAGGTACTTCCCCGGCTGCCGGCTGCCGACTGCCGACAGTGGCCAGAGGCCCGTGAGCCGTGGGCCCCGGGCCCGGGCCCCGGGTCAGGCTTCCGGGCGTCCCGGCCCCCCCGGCCGAGGACGCCTGGCGGGGCGGACGCGGCGTGCGCACCCGACCGACTGAGATGGAGGGACGCCCATGGCTGTCGACTACGCGGTGATCGTGGTCTATCTGGCCGGGATGCTCGCCATGGGCTGGTGGGGCATGCGCCGCGCCAAGTCCAAGAGCGAGTTCCTGGTGGCCGGGCGGAGGCTCGGGCCCTGGATGTACTCCGGCACGATGGCCGCCATCGTCCTCGGTGGCGCCTCCACCATCGGCGGTGTCGGCCTGGGGTACCAGTACGGCCTCTCCGGGGCGTGGATGGTGGTCACCATCGGCCTCGGCCTGCTGGCCCTCTCCGTCTTCTTCTCCGCGCGGATCGCCCGGCTCAAGGTCTATACGGTCTCCGAGATGCTCGACCTCCGCTACGGCGGCCGGGCCGGGATCATCTCCGGCGTGGTCATGTGGGCGTACACCCTCATGCTGGCGGTCACCTCGACCATCGCCTACGCCACGATCTTCGACGTCATCTTCGACCTCGACCGGACCGTCGCCATCATCCTCGGCGGTGCGATCGTCGTCGCGTACTCGACACTCGGCGGCATGTGGTCGATCACGATCACGGACATGGTGCAGTTCGTCGTCAAGACGATCGGGGTACTCCTCCTGCTGCTGCCCATCGCGGTCGTCAAGGCCGGTGGCTTCAGCGAGATGAAGGCCCAACTGCCCACCGAGTACTTCGACCCGCTCGGTATCGGAGGCGAAACGATCTTCACCTACGTGCTGATCTACACCTTCGGCATGCTGATCGGCCAGGACATCTGGCAGCGCGTGTTCACCGCGCGCAGCGACCGCACGGCCCGCTGGGGCGGCACCGTCGCCGGCACCTACTGCCTCGTCTACGCCGTCGCCGGAGCCGTCATCGGCACCGCAGCCAAGGTGATGTACCCGAAGCTGCCGAGCGCCGACGCCGCGTTCGCCACCATCGTCAAGGACGAGCTGCCGGTCGGCGTGCGCGGGCTCGTGCTGGCCGCCGCCCTCGCCGCCGTGATGTCCACCTCCTCCGGCGCACTGATCGCCTGCGCCACCGTCGCCAACAACGACATCTGGTCCCGGCTGCGCGGCGCGGTCGCCCGGGGACCGGGCGCCCCGGCCCGGACGACGGCAGCGGCGGCCGGCGGGGTCGCTGGGGCCGGTGGTGCGAACAGGGCCGGTGGTACGGGCGGGGCCGGCGGGGTCGCTGGGGCCGGTAGTACGGGCGGGGCCGGTGGTACGGACAGGGCCGCTGGTACGGAGGAGGCCGACGGCGGGCACGACGAGGTGCGGGGCAACCGCGTGTTCATCCTCCTCATGGGTGTCGCCGTCATCCTCATCGCCATCGCCCTCAACGACGTCGTCGAAGCTCTCACCGTCGCGTACAACCTCCTCGTCGCCGGTCTGCTCGTGCCGATCCTCGGTGGACTGCTCTGGCGCCGGGGCAACGCGGCCGGCGCGCTGGCCGCGGTCGGCGTCGGCGGGGTCGCGGTCGTCGTCCTGATGGGGGTGTACGGCATCCTTGCCAATGAACCCGTCTACTTCGGACTGATCCTCTCGCTCGCCGTGTACGTCGTCGTCTCGCTGGCCACCGAGCCCACCGACCCCGCCGTGCTCAGCGCCTGGCGGGAACGTCTGGCCGGACGCGGCGGGAGCGACGGAGGCGACGGGGGCGCCCCCGCGGCCGGCGCCTCCCCGCAGGAGCCGGCCACCGTGTAGTCCGCCCGCGCCGGTACACCCCGCCCGTGCCACCGCCGCCGACCGCCACCGGTTCCGGTCCCACCGGCGGCGGCCGAGCCCGACCGTCCCACCGGCGGCGGCCGAGCCCGACCGTCCCACCGCCCCACCGCCCGACCGCCCGACGCAGAGGTTCCGGAGCCTCCGCAGCGCCAGCCTCGCCCCAACCCCCGGCACGTACCCCCACCCGGACCATGCAGAACGACCCGAAGGAAGGCCCTCCATGAGCAGCAGCGAAACGCCTCGCGGCCCCATCGACTCCTCCCGTGTGCCCCGGTACGCCGGTCCCGCGACGTTCGCCCGGCTGCCCCGGCTCGACGAGGTCGGCACCGCCGATGTCGCCGTCGTCGGCGTGCCTTTCGATACCGGCGTCTCCTACCGGCCCGGCGCCCGCTTCGGCGGCAACGCGATCCGTGAGGCCTCGCGCCTCCTGCGCCCCTACAACCCGGCCCAGGACGCCTCCCCGTTCGCGCTCGCCCAGGTCGCCGACGCCGGTGACATCGCAGCCAACCCGTTCAACATCAACGAGGCCGTCGAGACGATCCAGGCCGCGGCCGACGACCTGCTCTCCACCGGCGCCCGTCTGATGACCCTCGGCGGTGACCACACCATCGCCCTGCCGCTGCTGCGTTCCGTCGCCAAGAAGCACGGCCCGGTCGCCCTCCTCCACTTCGACGCCCACCTGGACACCTGGGACACCTACTTCGGCGCCGAGTACACCCACGGCACGCCCTTCCGCCGGGCCGTCGAGGAGGGCCTCCTCGACACCTCCGCCCTCTCCCACGTCGGTACCCGCGGCCCGCTCTACGGCAAGCAGGACCTCACCGACGACGCCAAGCTGGGCTTCGGCATCGTCACCTCCGCCGACGTCATGCGGCGCGGCGTGGACGAGATCGCCGACCAGCTCCGTCAGCGCATCGGCGACCGGCCGCTCTACATCTCCATCGACATCGACGTGCTCGACCCGGCCCACGCACCCGGCACCGGCACCCCCGAGGCCGGCGGTCTCACCTCCCGCGAACTCCTCGAAATCGTCCGGGGCCTCTCCTCCTGCCACCTCGTCTCCGCCGACCTCGTCGAGGTGGCCCCCGCGTACGACCACGCGGAGATCACCGCCGTCGCCGCCTCGCACACCGCCTACGAGCTGACGACGATCATGTCCCGCCAGATCGCCGAGGCGCGCACGAAGTGAGCCACGACCACGACGACCGTCCCCGCCTCACCGAGGCCCAGGCCGAAGCCGCGCTCAACCCGCCGCCCGGCCGCAACGGCGGTGACCTCGTCGTCGAGTCCCTCCAGGGGCTCGGCGCGACCACCGTCTTCGGCCTGCCCGGCCAGCACGCGCTCGGCATGTTCGACGCCCTGCGCCGCTCCTCCCTCTCGTACGTCGGACTCCGCGTCGAGAACAACGCGGGCTTCGCGGCCGACGCCTACGGCCGCATCACCGGAGAGGTCGCCCCGCTGCTCCTCTCCACCGGACCCGGCGCCCTGACCTCGCTCGCCGCCCTCCAGGAGGCGGCCGCCGCCTCCGCTCCGGTGCTTGCCATCTCCAGCCAGATCCCGACCGCCGGCCTCGGCGGCGGCCGGCACGGCCACCTCCACGAACTGCGCGACCAGAAGGCTTCCTTCCGCGACGTCGTGAAATCCGTCCACACCGTGCGGGCCGCCTCACAAATTCCCTCCGCCGTCGCCGCAGCCTGGGAGTCCGCCCTCACCGCCCCGCACGGGCCGGTCTGGATCGAGATCCCGCAGGACGTACTGCTCGCCGAAACCACGCTGCCGCCGGTCTCCGCGATGGACGCCGCCCCGCGCGATCTCTACCCGCGCCCGGAGCTGACCCTCGCCGCCGCCCGGCTGCTCTCCCGCGCCGAGCGTCCCGCGATCATCGCGGGCGGTGGTGTCGTCCGCTCCGACGCGAGCGGCAAGCTGCTCGCCCTCGCCGAAAAGCTGGACGCCCCGGTCGTCACCACATTCGGCGGCAAGGGCGCCTTCCCCTGGGAGCACCCCCTCTCGCTCCAGTCCTGGCTGGAGGACCGGCACACCACCGCCTTCCTGGAGTCCGCCGACGTCCTCCTCGTCATCGGCTCCGGGCTCGGTGAACTCTCCTCGAACTACCACACCTTCAGTCCCCGGGGCCGTGTCATCCAGATCGAGGCCGACGCCGGGAAGCTGGAGTCCAACCACCCCGCCCTCGGCATCCACTCGGACGCCCGCGAGGCACTCGCCGACCTCCTGGAAGCGGTCGGGACCCGCGAGGACCCCACCGCCCCGATGCGCGTCCGGGCCCTGTTGGAGCAGGTCCGGGCCCGCATCGACGCCCAGGACCTCACTCTGGAACAGCGCGTCCTCGCCTCCGTCCGCGAGGCGCTTCCGGACACCGCGCCCAGCTTCTGGGACATGACGATCCTGGCCTACTGGGCCTGGTCCGCCTTCGACGCCCGCCACCCCAACACCATGCACTCCGCCCAGGGCGCCGGCGGTCTCGGTTACGCCTTCCCGGCGGCGCTCGGAGCGGCAGCCGCCGACCCGAGCCGGCCGGTGCTCGCCGTCTCCGGCGACGGCGGCTCGATGTACTCCCTCGCCGAACTCGCCACCGCCCGGCAGTACGACCTCCCGGTCACCTGGCTGATCGTCGACGACGGCGGCTACGGCATCCTGCGCGAGTACATGACCGGCGCCTTCGGCGAGGCCACCGCCACCGAGCTGGCCCGCCCGGACTTCGTCGCCCTCGCCGAGTCCTTCGGCGTCCCGGCCGTCCGCACCTCACCGGACGCCCTCGCCGCCGACCTGGCGAAGGCGCTCGCCGAACCCGGCCCGTCCGTGGTCGTGCTCCCGGCGCTGCTCAGGATGTTCGCCCCGACGCATCTGTAGACGCAGGTCAAGGCGCAGGTCAAGACACACCTACAGACGCGCCTCTGGATGCATCCGTCAGCGGGCGGAAGGGATGCGCCGGAGGAGGGGCCGGTGTGCGCTGGGCTCAGCGCACACCGGCTCTCCTCTCGATGAGAGCTATCTGGTCCTCACGCCCCCGCAGGAACTCCGCCTGTCCCTTCGCGTCGAGACTTCCGGGAAACTCCCTCGCCACCGGCATCGCGTCCGGCAGCAGCGCGAACACCGTGTCGACGGACTCGACCGGATGCTTGCGCCGCGCGTCCATGTAGTACTTTCCGGCGAGGGCCAGCGCCTCCCGGAGATGGCCCAGGGGCTTCTCGGCGGTCCTGGTGCGGTGGCCGTCTTCGCCCAACCGCGCTCCCCCGCCCGGACTCAGCCGCTGGAGCACTTCGAGCACCGCGTACACCCGACCGCTGCGGTACGCGTCCGTCTTCGTCGTGTCGTCGGTCATGGAACATCCCCCGTCCCTCCGGTCGGAGTCCTCGCCTTCGGGAGACCCGAATGACGCCGAAGACTCCGGAATCCCTGACTTCCTGGCCCCGCCCTTCGGGGGAAGCCGTTCGCCGTCTTGGTTACCCACCGTAGTCGGCGTCGAACGTGCGTAGGGGGTTCGGCGGCCGACTTCAGTCGATCGGGTGATGTGCCACGGGACCATTGACTGGCTTTTGTTGCAGCGGGATGAAATCCGCAGCCCAGGGCGTTGGTGCGTTGCGGAAGATCAGAGGGAGTGGCGTCACGCGACAGCACGATCGCGGGCGGCGGCAGGGCGATCGGGAGGCATCGGTGGCGGGCGCGGAACAACGGAGCAACGGCAGACGGCCCTCCGGGAAGCAGGCCACCGGACAACCGGGGGTCACCGGCCGGCAGGGCCCCGACGGCCGATCGGGCCCCACCGGACAGCCGGGCCCCGACGGACAGCCGGGCCCCGACGGACAGCCGGAAGCCACCGCACCCTCCGGGCCCACCGGACAGCGGCAGGCCACCGGACCGGAGGCCACGCACCCCCAGGGCTGGGCCCGTCGGCTGACCGGCTACGCCTGGCGCTACCGCCGTGACGTGATCCTGGCGCTCGGCGCCTCCCTCGTCGGGATGGCGGTGATGGCCCTGGTCCCGCTGATCACCAAGGTGATCATCGACGACGTCGTCACCACCCACACCCGTTCGCTCGCCGTCTGGACCGGGCTGCTGATAGGGGCGGCGGCCGTCATCTACGCCACCGCGTTCGTCCGCCGCTATTACGGTGGACGGCTCGCCCTCGACGTGCAGCACGACCTCCGTACCGAGATGTACGCGACGATCACCAGGCTCGACGGCAGACGCCAGGACGAGCTCTCCACCGGCCAGGTCGTCGGCCGTGCCACCAGCGACCTCCAGCTCATCCAGAGCCTGCTCTTCATGCTCCCGATGACCATCGGGAACATCCTGCTCTTCCTCGTCTCCCTGGTGATCATGGCGTGGCTCTCGCCGCTGCTGACGCTGGTCGCCGTCGCCGTCGCACCGGCGATCTGGTTCATCGCCCGCCGCTCCCGGTCCCGCCTCTTCCCCGCCACCTGGTACGCCCAGAGCCAGGCCGCCGCCGTGGCGGGCGTGGTCGACGGAGCGGTCTCCGGGGTCCGGGTCGTCAAGGGGTTCGGCCAGGAGGAGCAGGAGACCGGGAAGCTCCGCGAGGTCGGCCGCCGGCTGTTCGCCGGCCGGATGCGGACCATCCGGCTGAACGCCCGCTACACCCCCGCCCTCCAGGCGGTGCCCGCGCTCGGACAGGTCGCGATGCTGGCGCTCGGCGGCTATCTGGCGACCCGGGGCGAGATCACCCTCGGCACGTTCGTCGCGTTCTCCTCGTACCTCGCGCAGCTCGTCGGCCCGGTCCGGATGCTCGCCGTGGTCCTCACCGTGGGCCAGCAGGCCCGCGCCGGTGTGGACCGGGTGCTGGAGCTGATCGACACCGAGCCGACATTCGCCGACGGCACCAGGGAACTGCCGGCCGACGCCCCCGCCGGCGTCGAGTTCGACGAGGTGAGCTTCGGCTACGGCACGCCCCCGGGCGCCCCCGCCGCGGACCCCGGGCTCGGCGCGGACACGGCGGGCGAGGAGGGGACCGAGGCCGGCGAGGAGACCCACTACCGCCCGGTCCTCAAGGGCTTCTCCCTCTCCATCGCCCCCGGCGAGACCGTCGCACTGGTCGGCGCGTCCGGCAGCGGCAAGTCCACCGTCTCCATGCTCCTGCCGCGCTTCTACGACGTGACGCACGGCGCCGTCCTCGTCGGCGGCCACGACGTCCGCGAACTGACCCTGAACTCCCTGCGCGCCGCCATCGGCCTCGTCCCCGAGGACAGCTTCCTGTTCTCCGAGAGCGTCGGCGCCAACATCGCCTACGGGCGCCCCGACGCCACCCAGGAGCAGATCGAGGCCGCCGCCCGTGCCGCACAGGCCGACCGGTTCATCGCCGACCTGCCGAAGGGCTATGACACCAAGGTCGGCGAGCACGGCCTGACCCTTTCCGGCGGCCAGCGCCAGCGCGTCGCCCTGGCCCGCGCGATCCTCACCGACCCCCGGCTGCTCGTCCTGGACGACGCCACCTCGGCCGTGGACGCCCGCGTGGAGCACGAGATCCACGAGACCCTGCGGCAGGTGATGGCGGGCCGCACCACCCTGCTCATCGCCCACCGCCGCTCCACCCTCGGCCTCGCGGACCGCATCGCCGTCCTGGACGACGGACGCCTCTCCGACGTCGGCACCCACGAGGAGCTGGTCCAGCGCTCCGCGCTCTACCGCCGGCTGCTCACCGATCCCGACGAGCTCGGCGGCACCTCGCCCGGCCACCGGCCGGCACCGGTGCCGCCGCTGGAGGACGACCTCACGCTCCAGGAGGAGATGGAGGCGGAGTTCGACGCCGAGCGCGGCATCACCCCCGCCCTCTGGATCCGCAAGGACCAGGGGCGGGACCGGGCCACCGCCGGGATGCCTGCCACACCGGAGCTGCTCGCCCAGGTGGAGGCGTTGCCGCCCGCGACGGACGTCCCGGACATCGACGAGGACCGTGCCGTCCGCCCGGAGGGCTCGTACGGCCTGCGCAGGCTGCTGCACGGCTTCGGGCCGGTGCTGCTCGTCAGCCTCGCGCTCGTCGCCGTGGACGCGGGGATGGGCCTGCTGCTGCCCGTACTGATCCGGCACGGCATCGACGAGGGCGTCACGCGGATGTCCACCGGCGCGATCTGGACAGCCTCGCTGCTCGCGCTGGCCGCCGTCCTCGTGCAGTGGGCGGCGCAGATCGGCGAGACCCGCAAGACCGGCCGTACCGGTGAGCGGGTGCTGTACTCGCTGCGGCTCAAAATCTTCTCCCAGCTCCAGCGGCTCGGCCTCGACTACTACGAGCGCGAGCTGACCGGCCGGATCATGACGAGGATGACGACGGACGTGGACGCGCTGTCCTCGTTCCTCCAGACCGGTCTGGTCACCGCGTTCGTCTCCGCCGTCACCTTCTTCGGGATCATGGCGGTGCTGCTCGTCCTGGACGTCCAGCTCGCCCTGGTCGTCTTCGCCACCCTGCCGCCGCTGATCATCGGTACCGTCGTCTTCCGCCGCAAGAGCGTGGCCGCCTACCAGCTCGCCCGCGAGCGCATCGGCGCCGTCAACGCCGACCTCCAGGAGTCCGTCTCCGGGCTGCGGATCGTGCAGGCGTTCAACCGCGAGCGGGACGGCGCGGCGCGGTTCGCGGAGCGCAGCACCCACTACCGGCAGGCGCGGGTACGCGGCCAGTGGCTGATCTCCGTGTACTTCCCGTTCGTCCAGCTGCTCTCCTCGATCGCCTCGGCCGCCGTGCTGATCGTCGGCGCGGGCCGGGTCGACGACGGGACGCTGATGGTCGGAGCGCTCGTCGCCTACCTCCTCTACATCGATCTGTTCTTCGCCCCCGTGCAGCAGCTCTCCCAGGTCTTCGACGGATACCAGCAGGCGACCGTCTCCCTCGGCCGTATCCAGGAGCTGCTGCGGGAGCCCACCTCCACCGCCGATCCCGAAGCTCCGGTGGAGCTGTCCGAGCTGCGCGGCGACATCGCGTTCGAGGACGTGTCCTTCGCGTACGGGGACGAGGAGGAGGCCCTCAGCGGGATCGACCTGCGCATTCCGGCCGGCCAGACCGTGGCGTTCGTCGGCGAGACGGGCGCGGGCAAGTCGACGCTGGTCAAGCTGGTCGCCCGGTTCTACGACCCGACGTCCGGCCGGGTCACCGCGGACGGCACCGATCTGCGCCGGCTCGACATGACGGAGTACCGGCACCACCTCGGGGTCGTGCCGCAGGAGTCGTACCTCTTCCCGGGCACGATCCGCGACGCCATCGCCTACGGGATCCCGGACGCCTCCGACGCGCGGGTGGAGGCGGCGGCCCGGGCGGTCGGCGCGCACGACATGATCGCGACGCTGGACGGCGGCTACCTGCACGAGGTGGCCGAGCGGGGGCGCAACCTCTCCGCCGGGCAGCGGCAGCTCATCGCGCTGGCCCGCGCCGAGCTGGTCGACCCGGACGTGCTGCTGCTGGACGAGGCGACCGCCTCGCTGGACCTGGCCAGCGAGGCGCTGGTCAACCAGGCCACCGACCGGCTCACGGGCCGCCGCACCACGCTGGTCGTCGCGCACCGGCTGACCACGGCGGCGCGCGCGGACCGGGTCGTGGTGATGGAGCACGGCCGGGTGGTGGAGGACGGTACGCACGACGAACTCCTCGCCCTCCAGGGCCGGTACGCCCGGCTGTGGCGCACCTTCATGGGGAAGGACGAGCCCGCGGCGGTCTGAGCCCCACCGCCCCCGGGCGCGGCCCGCGCGCCGCGCCCGGGGTCAGGGCCCGGGGGCAGGGCCTGTATGGGGTTGGCCCGCGGCGTCGCGGGGCTGGGCACGCGCGCTCGCGGCGTTGCCGAAACGCCCTGGTAGCTCCGCTACCAGGGCCCTCCGGCGCCTTGCGATCGCACGCACCCAGCCCCGCTCCTTCTTCCGCGCGACAACCCCATACCGGCCCAGGGCCTGTATGGGGTTGGATCGCGGCGTCGCGGGGCCGGGCACGCGTGCTCGCGGCGTTGCCGAAACGCCCTGGTGGCTCCGCTACCAGGGCCCTCCGGCGCCTTGCGATCGCACGCGCCCGGCCCCGCTCCTTCTTCCGCGCGACAACCCCATACCGGCCCTGACTGGGTCTGGCGTGACGCGTGTTGCTCCCGCTAGGTTCACGGCCAACGTCGTGAACCCAGGGGAGTGTGTATGCGTAAGACGCTCAGAGGTGCTCTGTCGCTCGCGTTGCTGATCGGCACGGTCGGTGCGACAGGCGCCTCGGCCGGTGCGGCCACCGCCGCGCAGCCGGCCACGGAGCAGGCGGTCACGCCGCTCGCCGCGGCCCCCGCCGACAGTGCGGAGAGCGCCGACATCAAGGACCGCATCCTCGCCGTACCGGGCATGAGCCTGATCGAGGAGAAGCCGGTCGCCGGCTACCGCTACTTCGTCCTGAACTACACGCAGCCGATCGACCACCGCCACCCGTCGAAGGGCACGTTCCAGCAGCGGATCACCCTGCTCCACAAGGACACCTCGCGCCCCACGGTCTTCTTCACCAGCGGGTACAACGTCTCCACCAACGCGAGCCGCAGCGAGCCCACCCGGATCGTGGACGGCAACCAGGTCTCCCTGGAGTACCGATTCTTCACGCCCTCGCGCCCGCAGCCCGCCGACTGGTCCAAGCTCGACATCTGGCAGGCGGCCAGTGACCAGCACCGGGTGTACACCGCGCTGAAGAAGATCTACAGCCAGAAGTGGCTGGCCACCGGCGGCTCCAAGGGCGGCATGACCGCGACCTACTTCGAGCGGTACTACCCGAAGGACATGGACGGCGTCGTCGCCTACGTTGCGCCGAACGACGTGGTGAACGACGAGGACTCCGCGTACGACCGCTTCTTCAAGACGGTCGGTACGAAGGAGTGCCGCGACAAGCTGAGCGCCGTCCAGCGCGAGGCCCTGATCCGGCGTGCGCCCCTGGAGGAGAAGTACGCGGCGTACGCGGCGCAGAACGGCTACACCTTCACCACCGTGGGCACCCTCGACAAGGCGTACGAGGCCGTGGTCATGGACTACGTCTGGGCGTTCTGGCAGTACAGCAAGGTCGCCGACTGCGCCGACCTGCCCGCCGACGCGAAGACCGCCACCGACCAGGAGATCTGGGACTCGGTCGACGCCATCTCGGGCTTCTCCGCCTACGCCGACCAGGGCCTCGAAACGTACACGCCGTACTACTACCAGGCCGGTACCCAGCTCGGCTCGCCCGACATCGCACAGCCGTGGCTCGGCGGGCTGAGCCGGTACGGCTACCAGCCGCCGCGCAACTTCGTGCCGCGCTCCATCCCCATGACCTTCCAGCGCGGGGTCATGCGGGACGTGGACTCCTGGGTGACCCACCACGCCACCCGGATGATGTACGTCTACGGGCAGAACGACCCGTGGGGCGCCGAACGGTTCGCCCCCGGCAAGGGCTCCCGCGACAGCTACGTCTACACCCAGCCCGGAGGCAACCACGGCTCCAACGTGGCCGGTCTGGTGGCCGACGAGAGCGCGGCGGCCACCGCGACCATCCTGCGCTGGGCGGGGGTCGCCCCGGCGGCCGTCACCGCCGACCCCGCCAAGGCGGCCCCCCTGGCGAAGTACGACACCAAGCTCGACAAGCAGGACGAGCAGCTGAACCGCCGGCACACCCGGCGCCCCTGACCGCCTCCACGAACAGCGCCCGGCGCGCACCCGCCTTCACGGCGGGCGCGCGCCGGGCGTGTGTCCGGGCGCATGTCCTGGGAGCGCGTCCCGGACTCATGTCCCGGATGAGCCGGCCCCTCAGTACTCCAGGCCGTAGCCCACCGGGTGGAGCACCTGCGACGGGTCGTCGGCGCGCTGCACCGGGACGGGCAGCCGCCCGCCCGGCTTGGCGTGGCCCGCGATCACCCGTGCCGCGGCGCGCAGTTCGACATCGGTCCAGGAGTACGCCGCGAGGCTCGCCGCATACCCCGTACCCGTCAGCTGCGCGATGTCGTACGGGTTGCGGATCGCCAGCGTGACGACCGGGACGCCGGTCGCGGCGAGGGCGCTCACCAGGGTGCGCTGGGAGCTGGTCGCCGTCACGTTGTACGTACCGACCACGACGGCGTCCTTGCCCGCTGCCGCCGCCACCGCCTCGGCGATCTTCGCCGCGGTCGGCGCGGTGCCGGTGGACAGGGCCGTCGCCGTGTGGCCGAGCGCGGTGAACTCCGCGGCCAGCGTGGTGGTCGGCGGACCGGTCGTACCGGACGGGGAGGCCGGGTCCGCGCCCACCACCAGGATGTTCCGGTGGCTGCGCCGGGAGAGCGGCAGCAGACCGGTGGGGTTGGCCAGGAGCGTGGTGGTGTGTTCGGCGATCCGGTCGGCGGCGGCCAGGTGCGCCCGGGTGCCGACGATCCGGTCCACCTGGGAGTCCTTGACGAACGGGTCCTGGAAGAGCCCCAGTTTCGCCTTCAGCCGCAAGATCCGCAGAACCGATTCGTCAATGCGGGCCTCGGTGAGTTCGCCGTTCCGCACGGCGGCCAGCACTGCCTTCCACGCGACGTCCAGGCCGGGTGGGTTGAGCAGCTGGTCCACGCCCGCCTTCAGCGCGAGTACGGGGACGCGCTCGTCGCCGTACTTGGTGCGCACGCCTTCCATGCCGAGGGCGTCCGTCACCACCACGCCGTCGTAGCCGAGTTCCTCGCGCAGGATGCCCGTCAGGATGGGCCGGGACAGGGTCGCCGGGTCCTCGGAGGGGTCGAGCGCGGGGACCACGATGTGTGCGGTCATGATCGAGTCGATGCCGGCCGCCACGGCCGCCCGGAAGGGCGGGGCGTCCAGCTCCGCCCACTGCTCGCGGGTATGGGTGATGACGGGCAGCCCGGTGTGGCTGTCGGTGCTGGTGTCGCCGTGGCCGGGGAAGTGCTTGGCCGTCGAGGCGATTCCGGCGCCCTGGTACCCCTTCACCTGCGCGGCGACCATCCCCGCCACGGAGTCCGGGTCGGAGCCGAAGGAGCGTACGCCGATGACCGGGTTGGCCGGATTGACGTTGACGTCGGCGTCGGGTGCGTAGTTCTGGTTGATGCCGAGGGCGGCCAGTTCGGTGCCCGCGATCTGGGCGGCGCGGCGGGTGTCTGCGCGCGAACCGCCCGCGCCCAGCGCCATCGCCCCCGGCAGCAGGGTGGCCGGTTCGCCGACCCGGCAGACGATGCCGTGCTCCTGGTCGGTGGAGATCAGCAGCGGTACCTTCGACGGCCCGGCGAGCGCGGCCCGCTGGATGCCGTTGGAGAGCGCCGCGATCTGGTGCGGGTCACGGGTGTTGTGCGCCCACGTGAAGTAGATGATCCCGCCCACGTGGTAGGTGGCGATCATCTCGGCGGCCGTACGGACCCCGATCTCGGCGAGGTTGGCGTCGATGTCCGCCTGGTCCGGCTCGGTCGCGGAGTGGCCGTACACCCGCATCACGAAGAGCTGGCCGACCTTCTCCTCGAGGCTCATGCCGGCGATGATCCGCCGGAGCCGTTCCGCGGGGAGGTGGCGGGATCCCGGCGACGCGGAGGTGGGCGCATCCGCTGAGCCCGCTGAGCCCGGCCGGTCCGCCGCGGCGGCTCCCGGAACGGTGACGGCGCCGGTGGCCGCGGCCGCCGCGGTGGCCGCCGCCGCGGCGAGGAGGGTGCGTCTGGAGGTGCGGTGGTGCACGTGAGCCCCTTCCGGTACTGAAAGAAACTTCCAAGAAGGTACGGATATATGGAAAGTAACTTCCGGTCAAGGGTCCTCGCCCGGTCACCCTGCGACCACTCCCGGAGGATTACGGGCAAACCCGCCCAGCGGGCATGCCGGGCGGGGAGCCGGCCCCTCATTCTCCGGCCCCCGGCCCCCGGCCCCCGGGTCCACGGCCCCCGGCCCCCGGCCCCCGGTCCGCCGCCCGGACGTCCGGGCGGCGGGGTGCGCCCGCCAGGGTGGTGAGCCGGGTGGCTCAGGTCAGCCCGATCGCCCGCCCGTGCGCCTGCAACGCCGCCACCGTCGCCGTGATCGACGGACGGCGGGCCGCCCCCGTCCGCCAGAGCGCGTACAGCCTGCGCACCGGTACGGGGTCGAGCCGCACCGCCACCACGCCCTCCGGCAGGGGGCCCCGCCCCAGGCGCGGGATCATCGCGACCCCCAGCCCGGCGGCGACCAGGGCGAGCTGGGTGTGGTTCTCCTCCGCCCGGTGCCGGATATCGGGTTCGTACCCCGCCGTCCGCAGGGTGCGGAGCAGCCAGTCGTGGCAGACCGTGCCGGGCGGCTGGCAGATCCACCGCTCCCGCGCCAGCTCCTCGCGGAGCACCGCGTCCCGTCCCGCCAGCACATGCCCTCGGGGCACCAGCAGATCGCACCGGTCGTCACCGATCACCGCCTGGTCCAGCCCCTCCGGCGCCGGCAGCGGCGCGATGTCCCAGTCGTGGGCGACGGCCAGGTCGATCACGCCCTTGGCCACCAGGTCCACCGACAGATGCGGGTCCACCTCCGTCAGCCGGGCCTCCAGCGCCGGATGCTCCCGGTCCAGGACGGCCAGCACGTGCGGCAGCAGCCCGCGCGCGGCGGAGGCGAAGGCGCCGATCGACAACTGCCCCGTCGGCAGCCCCCGGCGCTCCTCCAGCGTCGTCTGGGTCCGCTCCATGATGACCAGCAACTCCTGTGCTGCCGAAGCGAGATGGAGCGCCTCCTCGGTCAGCGCGATACCGCGCCCGCGCCGCTCCAGCAGGGTCGTGCGGGTCTCCCGCTCCAGCTTGGTGATCTGCTGGGAGATCGCCGACGGGGTGTAGCCGAGCGCCGAGGCGGCGCCCGCGACCGAGCCGTGCACCGAGACGGCATGCAGGGCGCGCAGACGGGCGAGATCGAGCACCGTGACCTCCGGAGGGACGCGAATCATGAGCAACGCTTCATTCCACCATGAAGAAACGCGCGCTGGTGCTTAAGAGTGCGGACGGGCGATGCTCGGTCCATGCGTCCCTCCCACATCGCCCTCGCCGTCCTCGTGACTGCCCTTTGGGGCGTGAACTTCGTCGTCATCGAGCTGGGTCTCGACCACTTCCCGCCCCTCCTCTTCTCCGCGCTGCGCTTCCTGGTCGCCGCGCTGCCCGCCGTCTTCTTCGTAGGCCCCCCGAAGGTCGCCCTGAAGTGGATCGTGGGCGTGGGCCTCGCGCTCGGGGTGGCCAAGTTCGGTCTGCTCTTCGTCGGCATGGACCAGGGAATGGGCGCCGGACTCTCCTCGCTCGTCCTCCAGGTCCAGGCGGTCTTCACCGCGCTCTTCGCCGCGCTCGCCCTCGGGGAGCGTCCGGGCGGGGTCCGCCTGGCCGGGATGGCGGTGGCGCTCGCCGGGATCGCGGTCGCCGCCGTCGACGAGGGGACGAGCGGCCCAGTGCTCGCGTTCGTGCTGGTCTTCGCGGCAGCGGCCTTCTGGGGCGTGTCGAACGTCCTCACCCGCAAGGCCGCTCCGCCGGACTCCCTCAACTTCATGGTGTGGGTCTCGACCGTGCCCGTCCTGCCCCTCCTCGGCCTCTCACTGCTCTTCGAGGGCTGGGACCGGGACGCGGACGCGCTCGCCGCGATGGACTGGACCGGCGCCGGGACCGTCGTGTACGTGGCCTGGATCTCCACCGTCTTCGGCTTCGGCGCCTGGGGGTTCCTGCTCCGCCACCACCCGGCGTCCACGGTCGCGCCGTTCACCCTCCTCGTCCCGGTCTTCGGGATGTCGTCGGCGGCGCTGCTGCTGCACGAGTCGGTGAGCCCCCTGCGGTGGTGCGCCGCGGCGCTGCTGGTCGGCGGGGTGGCCGTGACCTCCCTGGGTGGGCGGTGGCGGAAGCCGGGGGCAGAAGTCGGCTCCGCCCCGGACGCGCAGGGGGCGCAGACGGCGCAGGGAGCGCGGGTCTGAGAACGACCCGCACGGCTCACGCGTGCGGCGCTCGTGAGCCGTGCGGGAAGCGGACGGGACCGCCCCTACTGCTTCGGCGCGCCCACCCGCAGCAGGAACTCCCGCCCGGCGGTGAGCAGCCCGGGCAGTTCCGGGATCTCCGGGTACCAGCGCTTCTCGTACTCCCAGCAGACCCAGGTGTCCGGCGCCAGCGTGTCCAGGCACTCCGTCAGCGGCAGCGCGCCTTCGCCGAGCGCCAGCGGGGTGGTGTCCTCGGCCGAGGCGATGTCCTTGACCTGTACGTATCCGAGGTACGGGGCGAGCACCAGGTGGCTGTCGACGGGGCTCTCGCCCGACAGCCAGGTGTGCATCACGTCCCAGATCACGCCGACCCCGGCGTGCCCGACCGTGCCGGCGACGCGCGCCGCGTCGGCGCCCGCCCGGTGCGAGTCGTGGGTCTCCAGCAGGATGGTCACCCCACGGTCCACGGCGTCCGGGGCGGCTGCCCCGAGCCGGCGGGCGGCCGTCGCGTCGGCGGTCTCCTGGTCCTGGTCGCCGCCGCCGGGGAACACCCGGACGAACGGCGCCCCGAGGTCCTGGGCGAGCGCCACCAGCTCGGCGACCTGCGCCACGACCGCCTCGTCGTCACCCTCGGCCGCGACCCGGACGTACCCGGCCACGGTGAGGATCTCGATGCCGGCCTTCTCGAACTCCGCGACCACCTGCGCACGTTCGAGCGACGACAGCCCCGGGTTCACCGGCTCCTCGGGGTGGGCGCGCAGCTCCACGCCCTGGTAGCCGTGCTCGACGGCCAGCCGGACGACCTCGTCGATGGGCGTCCCCGGTACTCCGAGGGTCGAGAAAGCGAGCTTCACGTGCGTGTTCCTTCCGTCGGTCCGTGCCATCGCGCCTTCGGCTCCGCTGCCGCTCCGGGGTGCGCGGCGGAGACGGGACGGCCGAAAGCCTCCCCTACCCGTACCCGTGCAGGTCACCCGGAATCCGACGCGGTAACCACCGTAACCCCTTGTAGAGAGCGCTTTCTACGAGGTCTACCAAGGGGCTTACCCAAGGGGCTTCTACGGCGCCTTCCACGAGGTCGGGGCCGGGGCCGTGAGGGGGGCCCGCCGCCCGCGTTCAGCCGCGCGGCGGGGCCGTGGACCCCCGCACCATCAGCTCCGTCCCGATCGTCGCGATGCCGCCGGGCGGCGGGGTCTCGGTGCCCATGGCCAGCCGTCCCGCCCGCGCCCCCGCCTCGTACAGCGGCAGCCGGACCGTCGTCAGGGCCGGGACGGCGTCCACCGAGAACGGCAGGTCGTCGAAGCCCGCCACCGAGACGTCCTCGGGGATGCGCAGCCCCTGTTCGCGTACGGCCGCGCTCGCGCCCAGGGCCACCGAGTCGTTGGCACCGATGATGGCGGTCACCCCCGGTTCGCGGCGCAGGAGTTCGAGGGTGGCCTCGTAGCCGGAGCGGCGGTCGTACGGGCCGTGCACGGTGAGCCGGTCCTCGTCGCCGACGCCCTCGGCGGGGCCGTCCGGGCCGATCAGGCCCGCCGCCCGCATCGCCGCCCGGTGGCCCTCCAGGCGGTCGCGGGTGGTGGTGCGTTCCCGGGGGCCCGCGACGTAGCCGATCCGGCGGTGGCCCAGCGAGATCAGGTGCTCGGTCAGGCGCCGGCCGCCGCCCCGGTTGTCGAAGGTGAGGACGGCGGCGACCGCGTCGCTCGCGGGGAGCGGGGGGCGCCCGCAGAACACGATCCGGGTGCCCGCGTCGGCGAGCCGACCCAGCTTGGCGGCCATCGCCGCCTGGTGTCCCGGGTCCTCCAGGGCGCCACCGGTGAGCACGACGGCCGCTGCGCGCTGGCGCTGGAGGAGGGTGAGGTAGGTGAGTTCGCGCTCGGGGGAGCCGCCGGTGTTGCAGACGACCGCGAGCTTCTCGCCGCCCGCCCGGGAGGAGCCGTCGCCCGGGACGCCGATCTCCGACTGCGCGGCGCCCGCCATGATGCCGAAGAACGGGTCCGCGATGTCGTTGACCAGGATGCCGACCAGGTCGGAGGTGGCGGCGGCGAGCGAGCTGGCCGTCCCGTTGAGCACGTAGTCCAGGTCGTCCACGGCACGCAGCACGCGTTCGCGCGTCGTGGCGGCGACCGGGTAATTGCCGTTCAGCACGCGGGAGACGGTGGCCGGGGACACCCGGGCGCGTGCCGCGACGTCCGCCAGGGTGACTGTCATCGTGTCTGTTCTCCTCGGAGGTTGGTCGCGGCGCCCCTCTTGTCCGGGCCGCTGTCGGCAGGCTAGCTTCATACACGATAGAAAGCGCTTGCTACGGCTGTACGGAGGGAACTTTCGTGACACGCAGGACTGTGCGCATCGCCATGAACGGCGTGACGGGTCGTATGGGATACCGGCAGCACCTGGTGCGCTCGATCCTCGCGATCCGCGAGCAGGGCGGCCTCGACCTCGGCAACGGCGACACGCTGTGGCCGGAACCCGTCCTCGTCGGCCGCCGCGCCCACGCGCTGGAAGAGCTGGCCGCCCGGCACGGCCTCACCGAGTGGTCGACCGACCTGGACGCCGTGCTCGCCGACGACACCATCGACATCTACTTCGACGCCCAGGTCACCCAGGCGCGCGTCGAGGCGATCAAGAAGGCCGTCGCCGCCGGTAAGCACATCTACACCGAGAAGCCCACCGCCACCGATGTGGAGGGCGCCCTCGGCCTCGCCCGCCTCGCCCGGGACGCCGGCATCAAGCACGGCGTGGTCCAGGACAAGATCTTCCTGCCGGGCCTGCTCAAGCTGAAGCGCCTGATCGACGGCGGCTTCTTCGGCGAGATCCTCTCCGTGCGCGGCGAGTTCGGCTACTGGGTCTTCGAGGGCGACTGGCAGGAGGCGCAGCGCCCCTCGTGGAACTACCGTTCCGAGGACGGCGGCGGCATCGTCGTGGACATGTTCCCGCACTGGGAGTACGTGCTCCACGAGCTCTTCGGCAAGGTCACCACCGTGCAGGCGCACGTCCAGACGCACATCCCGCAGCGCTGGGACGAGCAGGGCAAGCCCTACGCCGCGACCGCCGACGACGCCGCGTACGGCATCTTCCAGCTGGAGGGCGGGGCCGTCGCCCAGATCAACTCTTCCTGGACCGTGCGCGTCAACCGGGACGAGCTGGTCGAGTTCCAGGTCGACGGCACCCACGGCTCCGCCGTCGCGGGCCTGCGCAACTGCCGCGTCCAGCACCGCTCGGCCACCCCGAAGCCGGTCTGGAACCCGGACCTCCCCGTCACCGAGTCCTTCCGGGACCAGTGGCAGGAGGTTCCCGACAACGACACCTTCGACAACGGCTTCAAGGCCCAGTGGGAGCTGTTCCTGCGCCACGTCGTCCTCGACGAGGCGTACTCCTGGGACCTGATGGCCGGCGCCCGCGGTGTGCAGCTCGCCGAGCTGGGCCTCAAGTCGGCCGCCGAGGGCCGGCGCTTCGACGTACCGGAGCTGACCCTGTGACGATCCACCTCCCGCACGGGGCGTACGAGCCCCGCACCACCCCCCTGGACCTGGCCCCCGGCGGCGCGGCGCTCGCCTCGCGCACCGTCTTCTCCGCGGCCCACGTCGTCGCCGACCCGTACGCCGACGTCAGCCCGGACGGGGCCGCCGCGATCGACTGGGACGCCACCCTCGCCTTCCGCCGCCACCTCTGGTCGCACGGCCTCGGGGTCGCCGAGGCGATGGACACCGCCCAGCGCGGCATGGGCCTGGACTGGGCCGCCGGCGCCGAACTGATCCGCCGCTCCGCCGCCGAGGCGAAGGCCGTCGGCGGCCGGATCGCCTGCGGGGTCGGCACCGACCAGCTCACCGGCCCGGCGACCCTCGCCGAGGTGCGCGCCGCGTACGAGGAGCAACTCGCCCTCGTCGAGGGGAGCGGCGCGCAGGCCATCCTGATGGCCTCCCGCGCGCTCGCCGCCGTGGCCGAGGGGCCCGAGGAGTACGCGGCGACCTACGCCCACCTGCTGCGCCAGGCCACCGAGCCGGTCGTCCTGCACTGGCTGGGCCCGATGTTCGACCCGGCGCTGGAAGGGTATTGGGGCTCGTCCGACCTGGACGCGGCCACCGACACCTTCCTCAAGATCATCGCCGAGCACCCGGACAAGGTCGACGGCATCAAGATCTCGCTGCTCGACGCGGCCCGCGAGATCGACGTGCGCCGCAGGCTGCCCAGCGGCGTCCGCTGCTACACCGGCGACGACTTCAACTACCCCGAGCTGATCGCGGGCGACGAACGCGGCTTCAGCCACGCCCTCCTCGGCATCTTCGACCCGCTCGGCCCGCTCGCCGCGCACGCCGTACGGGTCCTGGACACCGGCGACACCCAGGGGTTCCGGGATCTGCTGGACCCGACGGTCGAGCTCTCCCGCCACCTCTTCCAGGCGCCCACCCGCTTCTACAAGACCGGCGTGGTCTTCCTCGCCTGGCTGGCGGGACACCAGGAGCACTTCACGATGGTCGGCGGCCTCCAGTCGGGCCGCTCGCTGCCGCACCTGGCCAAGGCGTACGAACTCGCCGACCGGCTCGGCCTCTTCCCCGACCCCGAACTGGCGGAGAGCCGGATGCGGGCGCTGCTGACCGTCCAGGGAGGAACCCGATGAGCGACGGGACCGGCGTCAGCCGTCTCTCCATCAACCAGGAGACCATCCGGCAGTGGTCCCTTGAGCAACTCGCCGAGGGCTGCACGAAGGCGGGCATCGGCCAGGTCGGCCTGTGGCGCGAACCCGTGCAGAAGTACGGCGTCGAGCGCGCGGGACGGCTCTTCGCCGACGCGGGCCTCACCGTCACCAGCCTCTGCCGGGGCGGCTTCCTCACCGCGATCGACCCGGAGGCGCGCGCCCGCGCCCTGGACGACAACCGCGCGGCGATCGACGAGGCGGCGGGCGTCTCCACGGACACCCTGGTCCTCGTCTCCGGCGGCCTGCCCGAGGGCAGCAAGGACCTCGCCGGCGCCCGCGAGCGCATCGCCGACGCCCTCGCCGAGCTGGCGCCCTACGCGGCCGAGCGCGATATCCGCCTCGCCATCGAGCCGCTGCACCCGATGTTCGCGTCCGACCGGTGCGTCGTCTCGACCCTCTCCCAGGCGCTCGACCTCGCCGAACGCTTCCCGGCCGAGCAAGTCGGCGTCGTCGTCGACGCGTACCACCTCTGGTGGGACGACCAAGTGCCCGCGCAGATCGCCCGCGCCGGCGCCGGAGGCCGTATCCACTCCTTCCAGCTGGCCGACTGGATCACCCCGCTCCCCGAGGGCGTCCTGCTGGGCCGGGGGCAGCTCGGTGACGGGAGCGTGGACTTCCGCGCCCTGCGCACGCTGGTGGAGGCGACGGGATTCGACGGCCCGATCGAGGTGGAGATCTTCAACGAGGGGCTCTGGGCCCGCGACGGCGGCGAGGTCCTCGCCGAGGTGGCGGCCCGCTTCCTGGAGCACGCCTGCTGATCACCTCTCAGGGCGCGGCCGGGTGTCTCCGGCGTCCCTGGCGTTCCTGGAAGGCGGGAAACCCCTGCTGGGAGCGCTTCCGGCGGCCATGGTAAAGGATTGGTCAAGGCGTACAACCCTTCGCACCCTTGCCCGGTCACATTCTGCGTCGGGGCTTCCGGGGAGGGGTCCGGGGGGAACGGGAAGGCCCGACGGGGGGAAAGCGAGAGGGGTCCGGCCGCGAGGCCGGGCCCGTTTCGCTTTCCCGGGGTCGCCGCCGCCCGGGCTCGCCTTCGCGGTTTCACGACGTTCTGGGCGGGCGACTTTCCGGGTTCGGCTTTTTGGGTCCGGCTTTTTGGGTGCGCCGACGGCTACGCCGCCGCGCCCCGTGCCTCGTAAACTCGGACAACCGCCCACCGCGTCCGTGGGCGGTCCTTCCTCGGTCCGTCCGTACAGCGACCCAACGTCCGTACAGCGCCCCGCGGCGGTGCAGCCCCGGCCCTCTCTTCTCCACTCCACCCGCGCCGGCTCCTCCTGGCCCGACCCGGACTCTCCCGACACGGACTCCCGATACGGACTCTCCCGCCCCGGAAGGAACCGTCAGCAGCCATGTACGTCTCCCGCGTCACCATCGAGAACATCAAGTCGTTCAACGGACCGCGAAAAGTCGACCTGACCCTGACCCGCCCGGACGGCTCGCACGCGGGCTGGACGGTCCTCGCCGGCCGCAACGGTGCCGGGAAGACCACCCTGCTGCGCGCCCTCGCCCTGGCCCTCAGCGGCCCGGTGGCCGCCCGTGGACTGGTCCAGGGCTTCGAGAACTGGGTGACGCGCGGGGCGGAGTCGGGCAGCGCCTCGGCGGAGATCGTCCGGGACAAGGACTTCGACAAGTTCACCGCCTCGGGCCGTACCCAGAACAAGTTCGGTACGGGCCTGCGCTGGACGCCCCCCGGCGAATCGGCGGCCGGTCGCAAGAGCGCGCAACCCGCGCTCGGCGAGATCCGGAGCAACTCCCGTACCCAGAGCGCCAGCGCCGCCCAGCGCGGGCCGTGGGCCGACAACCCGGTGGGCTGGTTCTGCGCCGCGTACGGCCCGTTCCGGCGGATGGCCGGCGGCTCGGGCGACGTACAGCGACTGATGCTCGCCTCGGGACCGGTGGCCCGGCAGGCGAGCCTCTTCCACGAGGACGCCTCACTGGCGGAGGGCGTCGCCTGGCTGATCGAACAACATCTGCGCGCGCTCGAAGGCCGGGAAGGCGCGCTGGCCCTCAAGGAGGCCGCCCTCTCCGTGCTCGGCGACGGGCTCCTCCCGGACGGCTACCGCATCAAAGACGTCGACTCGGAAGGACTCTGGGTCACCCGGGGCGGACACCGCTTCCCGCTGCGGGAGATGAGCGACGGGTTCCGTACCGTCGCCGCCCTCGTCGTCGACCTGCTGAAGCAGATCCACGACACCTTCGGGGACCACGCGCTCGGCGGGGGCGGCGAGGGCCCGAGTCCGCTCCAGGTCCCCGGAGTCGTGATCATCGACGAGATCGACGCCCACCTCCACGTCTCCTGGCAGCGCCGCATCGGCCCCTGGCTGACCACGCACTTCCCCAACATCCAGTTCATCGTCACCACCCACAGCCCCTACATCTGCCAGGCCGCCGACCCCGGCGGCCTGATCCGCCTCCCCGGCGTGGACGAGGGCGCAGCCCCGGAGGTCGTACCGGAGGACCTGTACGAACGCGTCGTCTACGGCAGCGGCGACGACGCGGTGCTCTCCGACCTCTTCGGGCTGGACACCCCCTACTCGGAACGCGCCGAGTACGCGCGCGCCGAGTTCGTGGCGCTCGAATCCAAGGTGTACGAGGGTGACACCTCCCCCGAGACCGTCGCCCGGTACAAGGAGCTGAAGAGCCTCCTGACCAGCTCCCCGACCGCCCGCGCCCACGAGGTCTCCGCCCGGCTGTACCGGATCGCCGACCAAGTCGCCTCCGACGTGTACCCGGACGAGGACGGAGAGGTCGGCGACCCGAAGTGATCCGACTGGCCCGCACCGAACTGCCCCCGGACACACGGGAACACTTAGCGACGTACACCCGGCAGATAGCCGACGCGGCCGACTCCGACCGCAAGGCGACCGCGATCGGCCTCTGGGGCCGCTTCGCCGTCCGCCGCCGGATACGCCCCGGAGTCCTCGCCGCCCTCACCGACATGGCCCCCGGCCACCAGCGCTGCATGTACTGCGGCGACAGCCAGGGCACCGACATCGACCACTTCGAGCCGAAGAGCCAAGCGCCGCTGCGCACCTTCGACTGGACCAACTACCTGCTGGCGTGCTCCTACTGCAACAGCAACCAGAAGCGCGACCTGTTCCCCCGCTCCCCCCGGGACGGCAGCCCGCTCCTCCTCGACCCCACCCTCGACGACCCCCTGCACCACCTGCGGCTGGTGCTGCCGCTCTGTACGTACCGGGGGCTCAGCGCCCAGGGCGACGCCTGCATAGACGTGTTCGGCCTCAACCGGCGCGGAGTCCTCGTCGCCGGGCGCCGAACCGCCTACGCCACGGCCAAGCAGTCCGTCGAACTCTGGCGCATCGCCACCGACCGGGGCCAGCACGCCAAGGCCGACGAGGTCGCCCGCGTCGCCTGGGACCGCCCACTCGCCGACGTACTCGCCGCGATGTTCCACCAGTCCGGCCACCCTGCGGCCGAACTGCTCTTCGACGGCGAGGAGGAGACCTTGGCGCTGCTCCGTGACCCGGGGCTGCGGGCGAGCTTTCTGGCGCGGGCGTGACTGTGCGCACGGGGGAGAGGCCACCGGTGGCCGAGGTCGGAGGAGACCCCCACATGGACCGTGGTGCGTTGGCCGACGACGTCGCTGACCACGAACCTGCGGAGCACCGGCGCTTCGCCTACCCCCTGCTGTGGGCAGACGGCTGTGATGAACAGCGGTCGGTCAGACTCCGACGCCGCCGCTTTTGACGGCGGCGACGAACGAGGACCAGCCGGCGGTGGAGAAGACTAGCGCGGGGCCGTTGGCGACCTTGCTGTCGCGGACGGGGACGGAGGAGTAGCCACTTGCAACTTCGAGGCAGTCGCTTGCACCGCCGCCTCCGCCACTGTAAGTGGACTTGAACCAACCAGTGAGCGCTTGGACGTCAGCCACCTTGACTTGCGTGGTGCGCATGCTCGTACTCCTTTGCGATGCTTCTGACGAGGGCTACTGACTCCTGGCAGGAGGCCGCGTCACTCAAGGCAATCGTGTAGGCCCTCTGGCACGCCTCAACGTCAGCCGGTTGGTCCATCAGATGCCCGGTAAGGATGCCCTCTACGTAGGCGATTGGACTCGCATCTGCGAAATCCAGCAGGTAGAGCATGCTTTCCAGCAAGGCATGGGCACCCGACGCGAAAGTCAGCACGTGCAGACGCAGGCGACCGGCCTCGGCCATGTCCGCCACCTTGTGCAACTGCTCAGCCATAACGCCCGGGCCGCCGGTGGTACGCCGGAGAGCCGCCTCGTCCAGCAGCGTCCAAGCTACCGGGGTCGATGACTTGGTGAGCAACTGACCGCGCTCCATGCGCTTGACGACCCAGTCGTCAAGTGGTTCGGCACTGTAGTTGGTGCGGTAGGCCCGGAACACGGCAAGCGCGTATGCCTCTGTCTGGAGCAGGCCAGGAATGAGAGAGGCGCCGTACTGTCGGATCTCCGTTGCCTCGCGCTCCAGCTCGATCACCGCTTGGAAGTACTGCGCGAATCGGGGGTCAAGATCCTCCAGCCAACGGAAGAAGAAGCCGTCAGTCTGTAATACAAGGTCGATCCGTTGTGCGTCATTCGGGTTCGGTAGCCGTCGCCCCGCCTCCCAATGGCTAACCAGGGTGGGCGAGCAGAGCAGTTGAGCGCCCAATTCCTCCTGTTTCAGGCCGGCAGCCAACCGCCGCAGCCGCAGTTCCGCCCCGTACCTCTCCCTCAAAGTCCGAGGCTTCTGCTCCACAACCATGCGGTACCAACTCCCCTTTTCCTGACAGGCGAGCTGTCAAGCCCGAACCCCTGGCAGCGTAGCCATCCGCGACCTCACTCTGTGATGGATTCACCACGGAACGCACTCGTTCGTGGCTGTCGGTCATCAGAAGGAGAGAACGCAGAGATGAAGGACCTTGTCCGCCGATTCACCGGTTCGCTGAGGCGACTGGTGAGCCCCCTACCGGCCGCCGTTCGGCACCCCCACGCGTGCCCGGCCGGTCCCACCGTTCGCTGTATCGGCGGGCGCCCGCTGCGCGGGGAGGACACCGCACTCGTCCGCCCCTACCTCGTCGCGCACGAGCGGCGTGCCGACCGGATCGCGTTCACCTCCCGCCCCAGCCACGACACCGGAGTAGCCGCGTGAACGGTAGGGACGGCATGGACGGTGCGAACACGCACCGCGCAGGCGGCACGTTCCGGCTGCTGCCGTGGACCGGAGCCGGGGGCAAGCCTGCTTACGTCCTGGGAGAGGGCACCGGTTACGTCTCGCGGCTGGCCGACAACATCGAGAGCGTCCAACTCGGTATGGCGGGTGACCTGCTCGACCACGCCACCGCGCTGCTGGCGGACCAGCGGGTCACGGGGGCGGAGTTCCGCTTCCTCGCCAACCGGCTGAGCGAGTCGCTCCGGGACGTCAAACGCGTCGCGGAGAGCCGGGGCGCGAGGCTGGACGCGAGATGCGTCGGAGACGATGACGACGACAGCGACACCCTGGACGGCGAGGTCATCGAGTCCACCGAAGTGTTCGAAGCCGACGCCGCTGCCGGTGGTGATCCGGTGTAGCTGCGGGCACCCCTGGCGCCCTGCCCCGGGTCACCACTTGTCGCCGACGCGCACCTTGTTCCACTTCTTCTTCGAGATGCACAACTCGTGCGCGTCGTGGTCCAGTTCGACCTGGTAGCACTCGTCCTTGCGGTGCGCGACGCGCTTGGTGGCGCCGGTCTTCACCTGGTGGCAGGACTTCTTGGTCTTGCCGTTCTTCCTGGTCGAGGAGCACTCGCGGCGGGTGACAGGCTCGTTGGTGTACGTGGTGGTGGCCGCCTTGTACTCCTTCTCCGTGATCGTCCCGTGCACCCCGTTCCCACCGCAGGCGGTCAGGAGCAGTACGGCCACGGGTGCGGCGGCCAGGGCGGCGATACGGCGGAGGGGCAGACGGTAACCGGGCATGGGGGTCCTTCGCGGCGAGGAGTGGCGCCGGGCCAAAAAGGGGGTCGGCGACAGCAGAAGTTGGTTCCGCAGCTTAGCGACGCCTTGCACGTACGTTCGGTTCTCGCGCGTATGAAGGGTGGGGGCGGGGCGAGGGCCGACGAGCATGCCGCCGGATGCCGTCCCGTCCCCCCTGTCGGTAGGCGCCTGCCCCCTCGCCCCTGGCCTGGTGCGAGCCGTCCGGAAGCGCCCCGCCGGGGCCCTGCCCCGGCCAGGCTCTCAGCCCGGCTCTCGGATCGGATCAGCGCCGGCTCAGTGCCCGGATCACTCGCACCGCCCGCACAGGTATCCCTGTCGTACGACCGAGGGGGCGTCGGTCACCCCCGGCACGGGCGCCCACCGGCCACGGCGGGCACGGTGTTGCGGCGGGCCGTACGGAGACTGCCAGGCCGGCCGCCCCGTACCGTGCGGGCCTGTGGTGCGGCGGCGTGCGCGACGGCTCCGGAGGAGTTCCGCCGCCCGGCAGAGGCTGGTGTCGAGTATCGGGCTCGGAAGCTCGAAGCGCGGCACCGTCGTCCGCTCCGGGGTAGCGAGTCCGGCGGTGACCGGGAAAACGGTCGGTGAGGTTGTGGTGGAAGGGCGGTTGGTGGGCGCGACGGCTCGGTTCTTGGACATGGAGAAACACCGATTCCAGTGGGAGGACCGCAGCGAGAAGGTGCGCGGCGCACGGCGGCGACGCGCGAGGGTTCAGCGCTCGGGGTGTCTCACTTGGTGTACAACGGCGTGTCCTTGACCGGGTGACCACGGGTGGAGCGGGGCGGGAGCACGGTAACGGCACGCGGGGACGCGGCTCCACCGGTTTTCGGGCGATGGCGGCGGCCCGACCGGGACACCCCGGCCGGGGCGCCGTCCGGCCGTGGCCCACGCGACTCCCCTCCTGTCGGCGCTGCCCGCTACCGTCGATCCATGTCCTCCGCGCCCACTCCGCCCACCTCACCCCACCTGGCCGAGCTCGAAGGGGTCCTGGAGCGGATCACCTACGCCAACGAGGAGAACGGGTACACCGTCGCCCGGGTCGACACCGGACGGGGCGGCGACCTGCTCACCGTGGTGGGCTCGCTGCTCGGCGCGCAGCCGGGGGAGTCGCTGCGGATGGAGGGCCGTTGGGGCTCGCACCCGCAGTACGGCAAGCAGTTCACGGTGGAGAACTACACGACGGTGCTCCCCGCGACCATCCAGGGCATCCGCCGCTACCTCGGCTCCGGGCTGATCAAGGGGATCGGGCCGGTCATGGCCGACCGGATCACCACCCACTTCGGCACCGACACCCTCGACATCATCGAGAACGAACCGAAGCGGCTCGTCGAGGTCCCCGGGCTCGGCCCGAAGCGCACGAAGAAGATCGCCGACGCCTGGGAGGAGCAGAAGGCGATCAAGGAGGTCATGATCTTCCTCCAGTCGGTCGGGGTCTCGACCTCGATCGCGGTGCGGATCTACAAGAAGTACGCGGACGCGTCGATCTCCGTGGTGAAGAACCAGCCCTACCGGCTGGCCGCCGACGTCTGGGGCATCGGCTTCCTGACCGCCGACCGGATCGCGCAGGCGGTCGGCATCCCGCACGACAGCCCGGAGCGGGTGCGCGCCGGACTCCAGTACGCCCTCTCCCAGTCCTCCGACCAGGGCCACTGCTACCTCCCCGAGGAGCGGCTGATCGCGGACGGGGTGAAGCTCCTCCAGGTGGACACCGGGCTGGTCATCGAGTGCCTCGCCGAACTGGCCGCCGATCCGGAGGGCGTCGTACGGGAGAAGGTGCCGTCGCCGGAGGGCGGGGAGCCGGTGACGGCGGTGTACCTCGTACCGTTCCACCGGGCGGAGCTCTCCCTCGCCGGGCAGGTGCGCCGGCTGCTGCGGACCCCGGAGGACCGGATGCCCGCGTTCCAGAACGTGGACTGGGAGAAGGCGCTGGAGTGGCTGGCCCGGCGAACCGGGGCCACGCTCGCGCCCGAGCAGGAGGCGGCGGTACGCCTCGCGTTGAGCCGGAAGGTCGCCGTGCTGACCGGCGGCCCGGGGTGCGGGAAGTCGTTCACCGTACGGTCCGTGGTCGAGCTGGCCCGAGCGAAGAAGGCCAAGGTCGTCCTCGCCGCCCCCACCGGGCGGGCGGCGAAGCGGCTCTCCGAGCTGACCGGCGCCGAGGCGTCCACCGTGCACCGCCTCCTCGAACTGAAGCCGGGCGGGGACGCCGCGTACGACAGGGACCGTCCGCTCGATGCCGATCTGGTGGTCGTGGACGAGGCGTCCATGCTCGATCTGCTGCTCGCCAACAAGCTCGTGAAGGCGGTGGCACCCGGTGCCCACCTCCTCCTCGTCGGCGACGTGGACCAACTCCCCTCGGTCGGCGCGGGCGAGGTGCTGCGGGACATGCTCGCCGAGGGCGGCCCCGTCCCGGCCGTCCGGCTGACTCGGATCTTCCGCCAGGCCCAGCAGTCCGGCGTGGTCACCAACGCCCACCGCATCAACTCCGGGCAGCCACCGCTCACCCAGGGGCTGGACGACTTCTTCCTCTTCGTGGAGGACGAGACGGAGGACGCCGGGGTGCTCGCCGTGGACGTGGCGGCCCGCCGCCTGCCGAAGAAGTTCGGCCTCGACCCGCGCCGCGACATCCAGGTCCTCACCCCGATGCACCGGGGCCCGGCCGGCGCCGGACACCTCAACGGCCTGCTCCAGCAGGTCATCACCCCGGGCCGTCCCGAGCTGCCGGAGAAGCGGTTCGGCGGCCGGGTCTTCCGGGTCGGCGACAAGGTCACGCAGATCCGCAACAACTACGAGAAGGGCGAGAACGGCGTGTTCAACGGCACCGTCGGCGTCGTGACCTCGCTCGACACCGACGAACAGCGGCTGACGGTGCGGACCGACGAGGACGAGGAGATCGGGTACGACTTCGACGAGCTGGACGAGCTCGCCCATGCCTACGCCGTGACGATCCACCGCTCCCAGGGCAGCGAGTACCCCGCCGTCGTCATCCCGGTCACCACCAGCGCCTGGATGATGCTCCAGCGCAACCTCCTCTACACGGCGGTGACCCGGGCGAAGAGGCTCGTCGTCCTGGTCGGCTCCCGCAAGGCGATCGGGCAGGCGGTCCGCACGGTTTCCGCCGGGAGACGCTGTACGGCGCTGGATTTCCGGCTCAGGGGAGGGGCGGAGGAAGACTCACCGAAAAAATGATCGATCAAATCGGTGGGAAACATCACGCAGGGCTTCCGGAACCACGGGGGAGGGGGCAGGATGACTAAGTTGACGGCACTCAGTGCCGCCATTAGGTCCAATGGACGACCCCGAGTGCACTCTCCTGAGCCAAATGGGGGAGGGTGGAGACAGTCAGGGCACCTTGAGACAGTCAGGGCACCTCGAAGAAGAGGCACTACGTCGGTGAGGGATGACGTGAGCGAGCACACCAACAACGCTGTAGTACTGCGGTACGGCGATGACGAGTACACCTACCCGGTGATCGACAGCACCGTCGGCGACAAGGGCTTCGACATCGGGAAGCTGCGGGCCAACACCGGTCTCGTGACGCTGGACAGCGGCTACGGCAACACCGCCGCCTATAAATCCGGTATCACCTACCTCGACGGTGAGCAGGGCATCCTCCGCTACCGCGGGTACCCGATCGAGCAGCTCGCCGAGAGCTCGACCTTCCTTGAGGTCGCGTACACGCTGATCAACGGTGACCTCCCGAAGGTCGACGAGCTGTCGACGTTCAAGAACGAGATCACCCAGCACACCCTGCTCCACGAGGACGTCAAGCGGTTCTTCGACGGCTTCCCGCGCGACGCCCACCCGATGGCCATGCTGTCCTCGGTCGTCAGCGCGCTGTCCACCTTCTACCAGGACAGCCACAACCCGTTCGACGAGGAGCAGCGCCACCTCTCGACGATCCGCCTGCTGGCGAAGCTCCCGACGATCGCCGCGTACGCGTACAAGAAGTCGATCGGTCACCCGTTCGTCTACCCGCGCAACGACCTCGGTTACGTCGAGAACTTCCTGCGCATGACCTTCTCGGTCCCCGCCCAGGAGTACGAGCTGGACCCGGTCGTCGTCTCGGCGCTGGACAAGCTGCTCATCCTCCACGCGGACCACGAGCAGAACTGTTCGACCTCCACCGTGCGTCTGGTCGGCTCCTCGCAGGCGAACATGTTCGCCTCGATCTCCGCCGGCATCTCCGCGCTCTGGGGCCCGCTGCACGGCGGCGCCAACCAGTCCGTGCTGGAGATGCTGGAAGGCATCCAGGCCAACGGCGGCGACGTCGACTCCTTCATCCGCAAGGTGAAGAACAAGGAGGACGGCGTCCGCCTGATGGGCTTCGGCCACCGGGTGTACAAGTCCTTCGACCCGCGCGCCAAGATCATCAAGGCTGCCGCGCACGACGTCCTGTCGGCCCTCGGCAAGTCCGACGAGCTGCTCGACATCGCGCTCAAGCTGGAGGAGCACGCGCTCTCCGACGAGTACTTCGTCTCGCGCAACCTCTACCCCAACGTGGACTTCTACACCGGTCTCATCTACCGGGCCATGGGCTTCCCGACCGAGATGTTCACCGTGCTCTTCGCGCTCGGCCGCCTCCCCGGCTGGATCGCCCAGTGGCACGAGATGATCAAGGAGCCGGGATCGCGCATCGGCCGCCCGCGCCAGATCTACACGGGTGAGGTCCTCCGCGACTTCGTCCCCGTCGAGGGCCGCTGACCCACCCCGGCCGGCCCCGCACAGGGCGCCGGGTGGACCGGTACGGCGCGACGACCGCGTGAGCCGCGTGGCGCCGTACCCGTAGGCCACCCGTCGTCCACGTGGTACCGGAATCGCCCGTAGGACCCGTAGTACTCGCTGTCCCGCAGCGCCGCGTCAAGAGAAGTACCCGCACCGCCCGGCCTCTTTCGGCCGACTGACTTCGCCCCGCGTACCGCGCCCGCACAGGGCGCGGTGTCCGGGGCGATTCGGCGTTGTGGGGCAGAGCCCGGTGGGAGCGGCACCGGTCCGTCGCAGTTGTCACGGCCGTCACAGCAGGAAGCGCCCCGCCGCCGATCCCCCCACGGGTCGACGGACAGGGCGCTTCCCATATCCCGGAGCGGATTCCCCCCACGGGATCCGGCCGGGCGTCTGCAGGGAGTCTGCACTCCCTTGTCCTGCTGCGGTCCGCCGGGGTACGTACGGGAGGGCCGCTCAAAGCTCCCCGGTGCACGTGCCCCGGCCAACGCTTGCCATGAAGCGTCCCCCAAGACACTTCATCGGACGTCCCCCAAGACATCCTTGGCATCGCACTCTACGACTCACGAACCAATGAAATGGTTACCCTCAAATCGATGTGATCTAGATCTCTTTGTGGGAATTACGTGAAGGAGCGCAGGCGCAGGCTGTTCGTCACGACGAACACGGACGAGAACGCCATGGCGGCTCCCGCGATCATCGGGTTGAGCAGGCCGAACGCAGCAAGAGGCAGGGCCGCCACGTTGTACCCGAAGGCCCAGACGAGATTGCCTCTGATGGTGGACAGCGTACGCCGCGAGAGCCGGATCGCGGCCCCCGTCACCTTGAGATCTCCACGAACCAGTGTGAGATCGCTCGCCTCGATGGCCGCATCGGTCCCCGTCCCCATCGCCAGCCCCAGATCCGCGGTGGCGAGAGCGGCCGCGTCATTGACGCCGTCGCCGACCATGGCGACCGACCGGCCCTCCGCCTGAAGGCGCCGGACGACCTCCACCTTCTCGTGCGGCAGCACCTCGGCGTAGACCTCGTCAATGCCGACCGCGCGCGCCACGGACTCGGCCACGGCCCGGTTGTCACCGGTCAGCAGCACCGGGCGCAGGCCCAGTCGCCGCAGCTCGGCGACCGCCTCGGCGCTGCTCTCCTTCACGGTGTCCGCGACCTCCAGGACCGCGCGGGCCTCCCCGTCCCAGCCGACCACCACGGCCGTGCTGCCGGTGGCCCCGGCGAGCGCCGACTCCAGCTCCGGCGGCAGGGTGATACCGGCCTCCGCGAGGAGCGCGGGGCGGCCGACGAGGACCGTGTGTCCGTCCACCGTGCCGCGCACACCGAGCCCGGCCGTGTTGCCGAAGCCGCTCACGGCCGGCAGCGCCCCCAGGCGCGTCGCCGCCGCGGCGGCCACCGCGCGGGCGACCGGGTGCTCCGACGCGTGCTCCAGCGCCCCGGCCAGCCGCAGCGCCTCGTCCTCGTCGGTGCCGGGTGCGGTGTGGACGGCCCGGAGCGCCATCCGGCCGGTGGTGACCGTGCCGGTCTTGTCGAGCACGATCGTGTCGATGCGCCGGGTCGTCTCCAGGACTTCGGGGCCCTTGATGAGGATGCCGAGCTGTGCGCCGCGCCCCGTACCGACCATGAGCGCGGTCGGAGTGGCGAGCCCCAGGGCGCAGGGGCAGGCGATGATCAGCACGGCGACGGCGGCGGTGAACGCGGCCGTCACATCGCTCGTCACCAGCAGCCAGGTCACCAGCGTGGCCACCGCGATCAACAGCACGACCGGTACGAAGACGGCCGACACGCGGTCGGCGAGGCGCTGCACCTCGGCCTTGCCGTTCTGGGCGTCCTCCACGAGCCGGGCCATCCGGGCGAGCTGGGTGTCGGCCCCGACCCGGGTCGCCTCCACCACGAGCCGGCCCGAGACGTTCACGGTGGCTCCGGTGACCGTGGCCCCGGGGCCCACGTCCACCGGCACGGACTCACCCGTGAGCATCGAGGCGTCCACGGCCGACTCGCCCTCGGTGACCGTGCCGTCGGTGGCGATCTTCTCGCCGGGGCGCACCACGAAGCGGTCGCCCACCGCCAGTCGGGCCACCGGGACGCGTACCTCCGTACCGTCGCTCCTGAGGACGGCCACGTCCCGGGCACCCAGGTGCATCAGCGCCCGCAGTGCCGAACCGGCCTTCCGCTTGGACCGGGCCTCCAGATAGCGGCCGAGCAGGATGAAGCTCACCACCCCGGCCGCGACCTCCAGATAGAGGGCGGAGGAGGCGTCGGCGCGGGAGGCCACCAGATCGAACCCGTGCCGCATGCCCGGCATCCCGGCATCGCCGAAGAAGAGCGCCCACAGCGACCAGCCGAAGGCCGCCAGTGTGCCGACCGAGACCAGCGTGTCCATGGTCGCGGCGCCGTGCCGGAGGTTGGTCCAGGCGGCGCGGTGGAACGGCAGGCCGCCCCAGACGACCACCGGAGCGGCGAGGGTCAGCGAGAGCCACTGCCAGTTGTCGAACTGGAGGGCCGGGACCATCGCGAGGAGGATCACCGGCACGGAGAGCAGGACCGAGACGGTCAGACGCTGCCGGAGAGCGGCGAGCGGTCCGTCGTCGCCCTCGGATGCTTCGCCCTCGGACGCTTCGGCCTCCGTCCCGGGCGCCGCGCCGGGTATCGCGACCGGCTCCGGCTCGGGCGGCGGTGGGGGCGGGGTGGCGGTGTAGCCGGTCCGCTCGACGGTGGCGACGAGATCCGCGAGGTCCGTGCCGGGGCCGAAGGCGACATGGGCCTTCTCGGTCGCGTAGTTGACCGAGGCGGTCACGCCGTCCATCCGGTTCAGCTTCTTCTCGACTCGCGCCGCGCACGAGGCGCAGGTCATGCCGCCGATCATCAGCTCGGTCTCGGAGGTCTCCGGGGCCGGGGCCTCGGCTGTGGTGATGTTGGCCATGTCCGAACTCCTGGGAAAAACCGTTCGGGCCGTACCCCACCAGTATCTGCTGGTGGCAGCCGGCCCGAAGGGTGAGAGGTGGGGCGGCCGGACCGGACTGCTGTCAGACCCTGCCTGGGTGGCTGGGGTGTCAGGTCCTGCCGGCGTGGCTGCTGTCTCAGGCCCTGCCGACGTACTCGTAGCCCGCTTCGTCGACGGCGGCGCGCACGGCTTCCTCGGTCAGCGGCGCCCGGGAGGCGACGGTCACCCGGCCGGTGGCGGCGACCGCCTTCACCTCCGTCACCCCGTCGATGGCGGAGAGCTCCTCGGTGACGGCGCCCTCGCAGTGGCCGCAGGTCATGCCCTGCACCTCGTAGACCGCGGTGACCGTGTCGATCCGCACCTCGGCGGGTGCGCCGTGGTCGGCCCCGGACGAGCAGCAGGAGCGGGCGGCCTGAGGGGTCTGGGTCTCGGCGGTCATGGGCGTTCTCCTCTGATCGGATGCCGAAGAGCGGGCGTTGACCTCGACATTCAGCCGGAGTTCAAAGCGCAACAAATCGGCACATTGAGCGTTGTATGAAGGGCCCGGGCCGCCCGGTGTGCGTCCGGACCGGACCGAAGCCTTCTTGTTTCTCTCTCAAGACTATACCCCTAGGGGGTATCAAGGCGAGCGCCTCGCTGCCGTGTCCGGCGTTCCGGCGTTGCCCGCGCAGCCGTCGAACGCGCGGGTTGGAGGGGTGGCGGGGGGTGGGGCGCGCCGGCTCCCGGTGGAGGCTCCCCGCTCACCGGCCGGGCCGTGAAGGCTCCTCGCTCACCGGCCGGAGTCGGGAAAGTGACCCGCCGAAATCGTGTGGAACCCTGGTGGACCATGCGAAACCATCAGGGATCGAGACAAGTCGCGCAAGCCCGCGGTGTGCGCCGCTCGGGCCCGCGGTCTGCGTCGCTCAAGCGCGCGGTCTGCGTCCGGGCCGGGGCGTCACGGGCGTGTCGTGGAGGCGTGACTGTCGTTGGTGGGGCATGTCGTCGCACCGTTTGGGATGTTCCGGGGCATATGCCGTTGAGCGGGGTGCTCGACGCGCCGTGCGCCGGGCCGTGCGCGGGGTCATGGATCGCGCCATGGCTCGTGCCGGGTGGCGCCCTGTGCGGTCAGGCGGAATCCGGGGCCCGGGAGAGCCGGTTCGCCTCGTCGAGCAGGGGATTCAGGTAGCGGAACATCACCGTCTTCAACTCGCGGGCGTACGCCTCCCGCTCCTCGCCCCCGTGCGTCATGATCAAGTCGATCCCGGCCTTGAACAACTGGAAGGCCATGACCCCGACGCGCCGTATCTGGGCGCCGGGAAGCTCCGGCAGGTAACCCGCCAGGAGAACGGTGACGCGGGTGAGCATCGCGTCGTGCACCAGATCGTGCTTCTCGGTGATGCGGCCGGGTACCTCTCCGCCCTGCATGAGGACGCAGAACGCCGGGTTCTCGGTGTTGAAGGCGATCAGCGGATCGAGCACCGTGTCGAGCATGCGGTCCAGCGCGAGTTCGGTGTGGCTCAGCGTGATGGCCTCGCCGTACGTCTCCTGCCAGCGGGCGAGGAGGCGGTCGCCCAGCTCGACGGCGATCGCCTCCTTGTTGGGGAAGAACTGGTAGAGCGTGCCGGGCGAGACGCCGGCCTCGCGGGCGATGGCGTTGGTGCTGGCGGCGGTGTACCCCTGCGTGCGGAACACGTCGGCGGCGGCCGCGAGCAGTTGGGCGATGCGCGCCTCGCCGCGCGCCTGACGGCGGCGAGGAGGCGGGGTGCTCCCGTCCGGGTCCCGGCTCGCGGGAGGGGCCTGGTTCGGGCGGGGGTTCGGCCGGGGGTTCGACCGTGTGGGGGATGTCGATCCCCCGTGCGGGCCCGCCTTCGCGGCGGGTGCCGTACGGCCGGCCGCGCCCCTGCCGCCGCCCGCGCCACCCGTGCCGCCCTGTGCGTCACCCGTGCCGACCCGAGCGCCTGTCGATCCCGCCGATTCTCCCGGCGTCGCGTCGGCGGCCCGCTCGGCTCCGGTCCCAGAGGCTCCGGTCCCAGCTCCGGTCCCAGACATGGCCCATCCCCAGCCCTCAGAAGAGTGATTGACAAACACGAGCGGGTACTCGCATTCTTGAGAAACGCGAGCGAGCACTCGTGTTTGCCAGTCTACGTGGCAATGGCCGGTCCGTGCTGCCCCGCGCAGCCAGGGCCTGGTGGAGGGGACCCCGCATCATGCCTGTAGCCAAGGGCCCGCAGCGGCTCGGTGGCTGGACCCGTCTCGTGACGGCCCGGCCCCGGCTCGCCCTGCTGGCGGCACTCGTGCTCACCGCACTCGCGGTGTTCGCCGGGAGTGGTGTCGGCGACCGGATGGCCAGTGGCGGCTGGGAGGCCCCGGACGCCGAATCGGCCTGGACGACCCGGGCGCTGGAGCGGGAGTTCCCCTCCTCCCAGCCCAACGTCCTGCTGCTGATCGACAGCGGGGCCGCCTCGGTCGACGATCCGGCCGTGGCGGCAGAAGCCTCGCGCCTCACGGACCGCCTCGCCGCGGAGGAAGGGATCACCGGCGTCGGCTCGTACTGGCAGACCCACACCCCCGCCCTGCGGGCCCGGGACGGACACGAAGCGCTGATCGCCGCACACATCACCGGCGAGGAGAAGGACGCCGGAGAGACGCTCGACCGGATCGCCCCCCTCTTCGACGGCGAGCACGGTCCGGTGGAGGTCTCGGTCGGCGGCCCGATCGCCGTGCGCCACGAGATGCAGTCGATCATCCAGGAGGACCTGCTGAGGGCGGAGCTCGTCGCCCTGCCGGTCACCCTCGTCCTGCTGGTGATGGTCTTCGGCAGCGCGGTTGCGGCCCTGCTGCCCCTCGGCGTGGGCATCGTGGCGATCCTGGGGACCAACGCCGTGCTGCGCGGCATCACGGAGCTGACCGACGTCTCCGTCTTTGCCCAGAACCTCACCACCGCCCTGGGCCTCGGACTCGCCGTCGACTACGCCCTCTTCATCGTGCGCCGGTTCCGCGAGGAGATGGCCGCCGGTGCGGACCCGCGCTCCGCGATCGGCACCACACTCCGCACGGCGGGGCGGACCGTGCTCTTCTCCGCGCTCACGGTCGGGGTCTCGCTCTCGGCGATGCTCGTCTTCCCCCAGTACTTCCTGCGCTCCTTCGCCTACGCCGGAATCGCGGTGGTGCTCCTGGCGGCCGGGGCGGCCCTCGTCCTGCTGCCCGCAGCGCTGATGCTGCTCGGTCCCCGGGTCAACGCCTTGGACCTGCGGCACGCGCTGGCCCGCCGGAGAGGCGCCGCGGTGACGGAGAGCGTCACGGCCGGCCGGGGCTGGGCCCGTCTCGCCACCCTGGTGATGCGCCGCGCTCCGGTGTTCGCCATGGCCACCCTGGCCGCGCTCGTCCTGCTGGGACTGCCCTTCCTGGGCGTGAAGTTCGGTACGGCCGACGACCGCCAGCTGCCCGAGAGCTCGGCGTCCCGCGTGGTGCAGGACCACATCCGCGAGGGCTTCCCCGGCTCTCCCGGTGGCGGCCTCACCCTGCTGGCCCGAGGGCACGCCACCCCGGCCCAGTACACCGCACTCCGTGAGCGGATCGCCGGTACCGAAGGCGTGGCGCGGGTGGACGGACCGGTGAGGGCGGCCGACTCGGCCGCCTACAGCGTGGTGCCGGAGGGAGAAGCGGTCGGGCCCGGAGCCCAGCGGCTCGTCCACGATCTCCGCGCGCTCGACGCACCCGTCGAGACCTCGGTGACCGGGACGGCCGCCGTACTCGTCGACTCGAAGAGTGCCATCGCCGACCGGCTCCCCTGGGCCGTCGCCATCATCGTCGTGGTGACCCTGCTCCTGGTCTTCCTGCTCACCGGCAGCATCCTCATCCCCGTACAGGCGGTGGCGCTCAACGCCCTCAGCCTGACGGCGATGTTCGGCGCGGTCGTCTGGGTCTTCCAGGACGGCCACCTGTCCGGCCTGCTCTCCTTCACCAGCACCGGTGACATCGAGACCACCCTGCCCGTGCTGATGTTCTGCGTCGCCTTCGGTCTCTCCATGGACTACGGCGTCTTCCTGCTCTCCCGCATCAAGGAGGAATTCGACCGGACCGGTGACCACGAGGGCTCCATCGCCTTCGGGCTGCGCCACACCGGAGGACTCATCACGGCCGCCGCCGTGATCCTGGCGGTGGTGATGGTCGCCATAGGGGCCTCACGGGTGACCAACACGAAGATGCTCGGACTCGGTATCGCGCTGGCCGTACTGATGGACGCCATGGTGGTGCGCAGCCTCCTGGTGCCCTCGGTCATGAAGGTGATGGGCCGGGCCACCTGGTGGGCCCCCACCCCGCTGCGCGCCTTCCACCGGAGGTTCGGTCTCGGCGAGGCAACCGCCGCCCCCGCCGCCTACGCCCCCGCCGCGTACGCCCTGTCCACACACGCCGCGTTCGACCATGCCGCGGCCCGCTACGCCGCGTCCGCCGGCACCCCCGGGGCCGCCGCGTCCGTACCGGCCCAGGGAGCGGACGGCGGGGTGAAGTCCGCCTCCGACCCGGGCGGCCGGACCACCACGATCCCCGGCGGCAGTTGACGCCGGCGCCCCGGCGCCCGGTCCCGGCAGGAGGACAGGACGGCAGGGCGGCAGGGCGGCAGGGCGGCAGGACAGCAGGGCGGCAGGACGGCAGGGTACGGGCGTCGGGACACGAACGCGCGGCGCACCGTACCGTCCGTACCGTCCCCACGGGACGCGAGACGTGACGGAAGGGGCGGGCCCATGCGGGCAGTGGTGTTCGAGGAGTTCGGGCAAGAGGCGCGGGTGCGCGAGGTACCCGATCCGGTCCCCGCCCCACAGGGTGCGGTGGTCCGGGTCGAGGCGACCGGGCTGTGCCGGAGCGACTGGCACGGCTGGATGGGGCACGACGAGGGCATCACCCTTCCGCACGTGCCGGGCCACGAACTCGCCGGAGTGATCGAGACGGTCGGCGCCGGAGTCACCGGCTGGCGCCCCGGCGACCGGGTCACCGTCCCCTTCGTCTGCGCCTGCGGGCGGTGCGCATCATGTGCCGCGGGAGCGCAGCAGGTGTGCGAGCGGCAGACCCAGCCCGGCTTCACCCACTGGGGCTCGTTCGCCGAGTACGTCGCGCTGGAGAACGCCGACGTCAACCTGGTGGCCGTGCCCGAGGAACTCTCCTTCGCCACCGCCGCAGGGCTGGGGTGTCGCTTCGCCACGGCGTTCCGCGCGGTCGTCGGGCAGGGCCGGGTCGCGCCGGGGGAGTGGGTCGCGGTGCACGGCTGCGGCGGGGTGGGCCTCTCCGCCGTGATGATCGCGGTGGCGGCCGGGGCCCGGGTGGTGGCCGTGGACGTCTCGGCCGCCGCCCTCGGCCTGGCGAAGTCGTTCGGAGCGGCGGCGTGCGTGGACGCGTCGGCCCATCCGGAGGGCGCCGACGCCGCCGTCCGGGAACTCACCGGCGGCGGGGCGCACCTCTCGCTCGACGCCCTCGGGTCGCCGGTCACCTGCGCCGCGTCCGTGCGGAGCCTGCGCAGGCGCGGACGCCATGTGCAGGTCGGGCTCCTGCCCCCGGCGGCCGGGGACCCCGCCATTCCGATGGCACGCGTGATCGCGCTGGAACTGGAGATCGTCGGCAGCCACGGAATGGCGGCCCACGACTACCCGCCGATGATGGACATGGTCCGTGCGGGAAGCCTGCGCCCCGACCTCCTGGTCACCTCCGTCATCGGTCTGGCCGACGCCCCCGCGGCGCTCGCCGCGATGGGCACCGCCCCGGGCGCAGGGGTGACGATCATCGAACCGGGGCACATACGCCACGGATAGCGGCGCACGGTCCTGGGCGCTGCGAGGCGGGGCCCGGACGCCGCGGGCTCTGGATGTGGGGCCCCGGACGTCGGGGCCCTGCCCGAGCGACGGTGGATGCGCTTGCTCCTCCGCTCCTCCGCTCCTCGCTCCTCCGCTCCTCCACTCCTCGCTCGTTCTCTCAGCTCGCGAGCGTGCGGGCGCGGTTGCGGTTGCCGGGTCGGCGGGCGACCCAGAGGCGGACGGTGTCCGCGTACCAGTAGGGCCGGCCGTCCTCCACCTGGTCGGGGTCGGGAAGGAAGCCGTGCTTCCGGTACGAGCGCACGGTGTCCGGCAGGACCCGGATGTGCGCGGCGATGTCCTTGTAGGACCAGAGCGTTCTGTCCGTCATCGAGTGTCGCCTCTCTGCGCGTTGCCGCACCGCGACGGGGTGGGGGACCGGGGGAGCCGCGGTGCGCCGACTGACGATCGGTCAGTGGCGCTCTGTCGAACGACCGGGAACGCCGACTGCCGGGAGTTGTCGCGCAGCTGTGACGGACGTCGTACAGAACCGGTACATGCACGACGAAGGCGGGCAGGTCGTCACCCCTCGGCCACGCGGTGACCGGCCTGTGCGACCACGGGCGGAGCTCCGGCCTCGCGTCTCGCGTCTCGCGCCTCGGGCCGACGCGCGACAAGGCTCGTTGCGCGTCGGCCGCCGGCCTGTCCACCCTTCAGCGGCCACCCGGGAGGCGGAGACATCTTCCCGGCACAGAGACGCCCCGCCCTGGTCGTTCACGTACCCGGGCGGGGCGTCCCGTCTCCTGGGACCGGCTCAGCCGACCGGCAGGCACACGGCGTAGGGAGTGAATGTGTACGTGCCTGGCGTGCCGACCATCAGGATGGACACCGTCCAGGTCTGACCGTCCATGCTGGGGTAGGAACCGGAGACGAGTCCGCCGTTGATCGGTGTCTGCTCAACGCCGCCGCCGGTCAGCGTGGTGCCCGCCGGGCAGGTCGCGGTGAACTCGAACGATGAGTCGGCGTACTCCTTCTCCACCGGGGCGCCCCTGATGATCTGCACCGGCTGGGTAACGCCGGCGGGCCCCTGCGGGCCGGGAGGGCCGGGAGGGCCGGGAGGGCCGGCGGGCCCCTGCGGACCTTCTGGCCCCTGCGGGCCCGGAGCGCCCTGACAGGCGTGAGCGTAGGCGGGCTCTTTGCAGGAGCCGTCGTCTCCCGCCGATGCCCCTTGGGGCGTCACCAGAACCGCCACCGCCGAAGCGGCAGCAACGGCCGCCACGCGCCGGCTGATCCACCTTGTTCCCATCAGACTCTCCCTGGTGTCCCGGAGCACCCCGCCCGGCAGGCGGCTGCGAAATCCCCCGGAGACGTACCCGGACAAACCGACGGAGGTGGCAAACCCGGGTACGAAGCACCTGGACGGCGCAGCCCCGGGTGGCTCTTCGCGACGGGCGGGTTCCTGCTGGACCTGGCGCTGCGGCGACGGGCGGCAAGCGATCGTGCGGCCGGTCAGGAGTCGGAGTCGGGCAGTCCCACGGCGCGGACGAACGCCTCGGCGAAGGCGTCGCACATCTCCTCCACGGAGGGGAGGTCGAGGCCGGGGACGAGTTCCAGGGCCGGCCGGAGCAGGAGGTGCATCAGGAGCGGGTTCGACATCTGGTGGATGAGTGCGATGAGTGGCATGTCGCGGACGCGGCCCGCCGCGACTTCGGAGGCCAGCCACTCGCCGATGCTCGCGTAGAGGCGCGGCACCATGTGGCGCGCGAGGGCCCGCGTCGCGTCGTCCCCCGGGCGGGCCAGCACCTCGGCGAGGATCGCGGGGAGGACCCGGGGTTCGAGCCCGACGACCTCCGCGAGGTGCGCGTAGATACTGCGGACGATGCTCCGCAGGTCCCCGGGGTGGGTGGCCAGGATCGCCTCGATGTTCACGAACGGGCCGTACCGCTCGAAGATGGCCTGCATCATCCCGTCCCGGCCGCCGAACACGGCGTAGAGGCTGTGCACCGAGCACTCCGCCGCTGCGGCGACGCGTTCGAGGGAGAGTGCGCCCAGGCCGTTGTCGCTGATGAGGGCGGCACCCGCTTCGACGGCGCGCTCCCGCACGGGCTTGTGGCCACCGGGGTCGAATCCGGCCGCGCGGACCGCTTCGTCGAGGGCGTGGCGGGCACCTCCGAGGCGGCGCAACAGGGTGCTGCGGGAGATGCCGGCCTCCTGCGCGATGGCCTGCATCGACACGTCGGCGACGGCCGTCCCCCGCTTCTGCGCCGCCCGGAGGGCCGCCTCCACCAGGTCGGAGGGGACTGTGGGCGACGGCTGGGATTCTTCGTTTGACACATGCATCAATATACCTTGTATTCTTGTATCAGAGCCCGGGGTGAGAGCTTGTGCCCCTCACTCTGCCCGCATCCTTCCGCCGAGCCGTGCGCGGAGCGCCACGTCCGGAACTGACGCCGACGGTGACGCGCACGACCCTTCTCCGGCCGCACGGCGCACGGCGCACGGGCGCACGGCGCACGGGCGCACGGCGCACGGCGCACGGCGCACGGCGCACGGCGTGCTGCGCACGGCGCGCGCCGCGTGCAGCACGACGGCCCGCCAGGCATTCACCGACGCAGTCACCGACGCATTCACCGACGCAATCACCGACCGGCCAACCGCAAGGAAATCTGCCATGTCACAGCACATCACCCAGCCGACGCCCGCCGGGCAGGGCCGCAAACTGGCGGCCGTCGTGGTCGGTCTGGCCGCCGTCGTGATCCTCATGCTCTGCGCCTTCGCCCTCCCCTCGGTCCACAGCGGCCCCCATGAATTGCCCGTGGGGGTCACCGGTTCGGCGCAGGCGACCAAGGGGGTCGCCGGGGCCCTCTCGGGCGACGAGTGGGCCGTCACCACCTACGACGACGAGACGGCGCTGAAGGCCGCGATCGAGAACCGGGACGTCATGGGGGGCATGGCGCTGACCCCGGGGCACGTCACCGTCTACACGGCCACCGCCGTCGGGGCACAGCCCACCGCTGCCGTGACCGCGGTGGCCGGGGGACTCGCGGAACAGCAGCAGGCCGAGATCACCGTCACCGACCTCAAGCCGTTCCCGGCCGACGACCCGAAGGGCGCCGGCTTCGCCGCCGCGGCCTTCCCCATGATCTTCGGCGGCATGATTCCCGCCGTGCTCCTCACGCGCCTCTTCCCGGGCCACGCCGGACTCCGCCGCCGCCTGGTCGGAGGTACCGCCTTCGCCCTGCTGGCCGGGTTCGCCGTCACGGCTTGCCTCCAGTTCGTCACTGGCTCCCTCAGCGGCGACTACCTGCTCAGCAGCCTCGGCGTGTCCCTGGGCATGGCGGCCCTGGTGATGACCCTGCTCGGCCTCGAAGCCCTGCTGGGCATGGCCGGCTTCGGCCTCGGCGCCGCCGTCGTGATGCTGCTCGGCAACCCGCTCTCAGGCATCGCGAGCGGAGCCCACTGGCTCCCCGACGGCTGGGCCACGCTCGGACAGCTCCTTCCGCCCGGGGCCTCCGGGAGCCTGCTGCGCGCCAACGCGTTCTTCCACAGCACCGGCGGCGGTGTACCCGTCCTCGTGCTGGCCTGCTGGGCGGTGTTCGGCCTCGCGCTGATGCTGGTCGCGGACCGGCGCGGCCCGAGGGCGACGGCGGCCGTGCCGGAGCAGCAGGCCCAGCTCGTATGACCTGAGCGGTCGGGCGCGTGCGGAGGCGGCGGGGGCCGGACCCGGCAGGTGGGACGGCGTCACGGCGAGGGCGGCGGCGTGCCGCAGGAGCGGAGGTGGGCGCGGGTGCGGCGGGCGATCGGCAGCGGGGTGTCGGGGTCGCAGGGGTACATGTCCTGCTCGACGATCGCGAAGAGGTCGGTACCGAGCGCGCGTGCCGCGTCGAGCACCGGCTCCAGCGCCGGCACGCCGCGCGGCGGTTCGCACATGACACCCCGGGCGACGGCCGGCCCGAAGGGCAGTTCCTCGGCGATCACCTTCGCCAGGACCTCGGGATCCACCTGCTTCAGGTGGAGGTAGCCGATCCGCTCCCCGTAGGTCCGCAGCAGGGTGACGCTGTCGCCGCCGCAGTAGGCGTAGTGCCCGGTGTCCAGGCAGAGGGAGACGAGGGCGGGGTCGGTGGCGTCGAGGAAGCGGTTGACGTTCTCCTCGCTGTCGATGTGGGTGTCGGCGTGCGGGTGGACGACGATCCGCAGGCCGTACCGCTCCCGCACCTCGCGGCCGAGCCGCTCGGTCTGGGTGGTGAGGTCGCGCCACTGCGCGGGGGTGAGCGTGCGCTCCTCCCGTACCTCGCCCGTCTTGTCGTCCCGCCAGAACGACGGGATGACGACCAGGTGTTCCGCGCCCATCGCCCGGGTGAGTTCCGCGATGCCGGAGACGTGCTCCCAGGTCCGTTCCCAGACCTCCGGGCCGTGGTGCAGCCCGGTGAAGACGGTCCCGGCGGAGACCGAGAGTCCCCTGCGGCGGGTCTCGTCGGCGAGCCGGGCGGGATCGGTGGGCAGATAGCCGTACGGGCCCAGCTCGATCCACTCGTATCCCGCCGCCGCGACCTCGTCCAGGAAGCGCTGCCAGGGCACCTGCTGCGGATCGTCCGGGAACCAGACGCCCCAGGAGTCGGGTGCCGAACCGATGCGGATACGCGAGGGGGCAGGTGCGGAACGGGTCATATCGGCCACACTCAGCCCCTGTCCCGGTGGAGTCAAGGGCGCGTCGGCATGTCCGGGGCAAATGTTGACGGGGTTTCGGGGTAGGGCTGTCCCCTGAGCCTGGGGCACACCCCCAGGGCGTGTGCCGGAAGGGGCGCCGTCCGCCCGAAGGGCGGGGCGGCGGAACTTTCGACACACGGCCCAGCCGGCCCGCACCCCGGCCGCATCCGGGCCCGACCGCTCGGCCCCGCGCACCGGCGGGCAGGGAGAAGGGACACGTATGCCTCAGCCGTACGACCTCATCACCATGGGCCGGATCGGGGTGGACATCTACCCGCTGCGGACAGGGGTGCCCCTTGCCCAGGTCGACACCTTCGGCAAGTTCCTCGGGGGGTCGCCCTCCAACGTGGCGGTGGCCGGTGCCCGGCTCGGACTCCGGACCGCCGTCGTCACCCGCACCGGACGGGACCCCTTCGGCGGCTATCTGCGGTCCCAGCTGCGGGAGTTCGGGGTCGACGACCGCTGGGTGGGCGAAGTGGCCGCCTACCCGACACCGGTCACCTTCTGCGAGCTGTACCCGCCCGACCATTTCCCGCTCTACTTCTACCGCCTGCCCAAGGCGCCCGACCTGGAGATCCACCGGGACGAACTCGACCTGGACGCGGTGCGCGCCGCCCGGATCTTCTGGGTCACCGGCACCGGACTGAGCGCCGAACCCAGCCGGACCGCGACCCTCGCCGCCCTGGACGCCCGTACCGGCGGCCCCGGGACGGCCCCGGCCTCCGTGGCGGCGGAGCGACGGCCCACCACCGTGTTCGACCTGGACTGGCGGCCGATGTTCTGGCAGGACGGCGAGGCGAACCCCGACGTCCGCCTCCTCTACCGGGAAGCCCTCGCGCTCGCCACGGTCGCCGTCGGGAACCTGGAGGAGTGCGCCGTGGCCACCGGGGAGCACGAGCCGTACGCCGCAGCCCGCGCCCTCCTCGACGCAGGGGTCGATCTGGCCGTCGTCAAACAGGGCCCCAAGGGGGTCCTCGCCGTCCACCGCGACGGGACGGTCGCCGAGGTGCCGCCGCTCCCCGTACGGGTCGTCAACGGACTCGGCGCGGGCGACGCGTTCGGCGGGGCGCTCTGCCACGGGCTGCTCGCCGGGTGGGAGACCGGACGCGTGATGCGGTACGCCAACGCCGCCGGGGCCATCGTCGCCTCGCGCCTCGCCTGCTCGTCCGCGATGCCCTTCCCGGCCGAGGTGGAACACGCCCTCGCCCGCGGGGAAGTCCCGGCCGCACCGGCCCTCCCTGCCCTCCCGGACGGGCCCGCACCCGATCCGGCGCACGACCCCGCACCGGGGCCCGGACCCGCGCCCGCGCGCGTGCCCGCCGCCGGGGGAAGCGGGGCCGACGCGTGAGCCCCGCCGCCTCCTCCCTCGCCGATCTCGTACGGCTCCGGGCCGAACACCCCGAGGCCATCGAGGAGGCCGCCGCCCGCAGGCACCGCAGGCCCCTCGTACGCCCCGGCGAACAACTGCTCATCATCGCCGCCGACCACCCCGCGCGCGGCGCGCTCGCCGTCGGAGGGCGGGCTCTCGCCATGGCGCACCGCTTCGACCTCCTCGAACGGCTCTGCCTCGCCCTCTCCCGCCCCGGCGTCGACGGAGTGCTCGCCACCGCGGATCTCGTGGACGACCTGCTGCTCCTGGGCGCCCTGGAGGAGAAGGTCGTCATGGGCTCGCTGAACAGAGGCGGCCTGGCGGGCGCCGCCTTCGAGCTGGACGACCGCTTCACCGGCTTCCGCCCCGTCGACCTGGCCAGGCGAGGCTTCGACGCGGGCAAGCTGCTGCTGCGCATCGACCACGAGGACCCGGGGTCCCTCGACACCCTCCACACCGCCGCCCGAGCGATCGACTCGATGGCCGCCCACCGGCTGCCCGTCTTCGTGGAGCCCTTCCTCTGCCACCGGGAGGACGGCCGGCTCCGTACGGACCTCAGCATCCCCGCCGTCACCACGGCCATCGCCGTCGCCTCCGGGCTCGCCGGATCGTCCGCGTACACCTGGCTCAAGGTTCCCGTCACCGAGCGCCCCGGCGACATGGCCCGGGTGATGGAGGCCTCCACCCTGCCCGCCGTACTGCTCGGCGGCGAGGTCGGCGACGACCTGGACGGGGCGTACCAGAGGTGGCGCGGCGCCCTGGGCCTGCCGACCGTGCGCGGGCTGGTGGCCGGGCGGGCGCTGCTCTACCCGCCCGACGGGGACGTCGCGGGGGCCGTCGACACGGCGGCCGGGCTGCTCCAGCAGCGGGCCGCCGGCCCTGACCACTCGCGCCGAACGGCGCCGCGAGGACCCGGCCGGGGTAGGGAGACACCATGACGACGCACGACGAGACCCCGCCCCGGCAAGAGGGCCGGCCCCGCCACCTGCACCTGAGGGGTGGCCCGGAAGACGCCCCGTACGCCCTGGACATCGGACCCGAGCGGGCGGAATGGGAGCGTTCGAGCCTTCGGGTGCTCGACCTGCCGCCGGGTGGAGTTCACACACTCGTCACCGGGGAGAGCGAATGGATCGTCCTGCCGTTGACCGGCGGCTGTACGGTGCGGACGGCAGGTGACATCTTTGAACTCACCGGCCGTGAGAGCGTGTTCAGCGGGGTGGCCGACTTCGCGTACCTACCGCGCGAGGCCACCGCACAGATCTCCTCCGGCGCGGGGGGCCGCTTCGCCCTGGCAGGAGCGAAGTGCGAGCGACAGCTCCCCGCTCGCTACGGTCCCGCGTCGGAGGTACCTGTCGAACTGCGCGGCTCCGGCGTCTGCGCCCGGCAGGTGAACAACTTCGCCGCCGCCGACACCTTCCCCTGCGACCGGCTCATCGCCGTCGAAGTCCTCACCCCGGCGGGCAACTGGTCCTCCTACCCGCCGCACAAGCACGACGAGGCCGAGCCCGGGGTGGAGTCGGTGCTGGAGGAGATCTACTACTTCGAACTGGAGCGGGGCGGCCCCGGTTACCACCGCGTCTCTCCGTCCCGCCCCGGCGGCGCGGACGTGCTCGCCGAGGTGCGCGGCGGTGACGCGGTCCTCGTTCCCGACGGCTGGCACGGCCCCTCCATCGCGCCGCCCGGGGGCGCTCTCTACTACCTCAACGTGATGGCCGGACCGGACGAGGAACGCGCCTGGCTGATCCGCGACCACCCCGACCACGCCTGGATCAGGGACACCTGGGACGCCCACCCGGCCGATCCCCGGCTCCCGCTCCACGCCGCCCCGGAGGACCGCAGGTGACCGTCCGTCTGACCACCGCGCAAGCCCTGATCGCCTTCCTCGCCCGGCAGTACACCGAACGCGACGGACGACGGCAGCGGCTGATCGCCGCCACCTGGGGCATCTTCGGCCACGGCAACCTAGCTGGGGTCGGCCAGGCACTGCTGGAAGCCGGGGCCTCCGGGGCCTCCGGGGCTGCTGGTGCAGCCGGGGCAGCTGGGGCCTCCGGGGCTGCCGGTGCAGCTGGAGCACCCGGGGCGTCCGGGAAGCCTCAAAACTCAGCGGCCCCCGGGAGCCCCGACCCCCGCCCCGGCCCCCGCATGCCCTTCCTCCAGGGCCGCAACGAACAGGCGATGGTGCACGCGGCAGTCGGCTACGCCCGGCAGGCCGGCCGGCTCTCCGCCCACGCCGTCACCACCTCCATCGGCCCCGGCGCCACCAACCTCGTCACCGGCGCCGCCCTCGCCACCGTCAACCACCTGCCGGTACTCCTCCTCCCGGGCGACACCTTCGCGACCCGGCCCGCCGACCCCGTGCTCCAGCAGCTCGAACTCCCGCACGCCGGGGACGTGTCGGTCAACGACTGTCTGCGCCCGGTCTCCCGGTACTTCGACCGGATCACCCGGCCCGAGGCGCTGATCCCGGCCGCCCTCCAGGCCGTACGGACCCTCACCGACCCGGTCTCCACCGGCGCGGTCACCCTCGCGCTGCCGCAGGACGTGCAGGCCGAGGCGTACGACTGGCCCGAGGAGTTCCTCGCCGAGCGGGTCTGGCACGTGCGCCGCCCCGCCCCCGACCCGTACGAACTCGACCAGGCCGTCCGGGCGGTGCGCGGCGCCCGGCGGCCGCTGATCGTCGCGGGCGGCGGGGTGCGGCACAGCGCCGCCGAGGAGGCCCTCGCCGCCTTCGCGGCGGCCACCGGAATCCCCGTCGCCACCACCCAGGCGGGCAAGGGGACCCTGCGCCACGACCATCCGGCGGACGTCGGCGGCATCGGCCACACCGGCACGGCCACCGCCGACGAACTGGCCCGGGAGGCCGACCTGGTGATCGGCGTCGGCACCCGCTGGACCGACTTCAGCACCGCCTCCGCCACGCTCTTCCCCGATCCTGCGACCCGCTTCGTCAACCTCAACATCGCCGGGTTCGACGCCCACAAGCAGGCCGCCTTCCCGCTCGTCGCGGACGCCCGTACCGGCCTGGAAGCGCTCGGCGACGCCCTCCGCTCCGAGCGCCACCGGGTGGAGCCCGGCTACGAGCGCGCCTACACGGCGGCCAAGGCCCGCTGGGAGGAGCGGGTGGACGCCGCCTTCGCCGCCCCCGATCCCGACGCGGCGCCCACCCAGACCCAGGTCCTCGGCCTGCTGGACGCCCTCGTCACCGAGGACGACGTCCTGATCAACGCGGCCGGTTCGCTCCCCGGCGACCTGCACCAGCTGTGGCGGGCCCGCTCCCCGAGGCAGTACCACGTCGAGTACGGCTACTCCTGCATGGGATACGAGATCCCGGCGGCCATCGGCGTCCAACTCGCCGCCCCCGGCCGCCCGGTCTGGGCCCTCGTCGGCGACGGTACGTACCTGATGAACCCGACCGAGATCGTCACCGCCGTCCAGGAACGGCTACCGGTCAAACTCGTGGTGCTCGACAACCACGGGTACGCCTCCATCGGCGGGCTCTCGGCGGCCGTCGGCGGCGAGCGCTTCGGCACCGACTACCGCCACCGGGACGCCGACGGCGCCTACACCGGCGACCCGCTCCCGCTCGATCTCGCCGCCAACGCCGCCTCCCTCGGCATGCGTTCGCTGCGCGCGCACACCGTGGGCGAACTCCGCGCGGCCCTCGCCGAGGCGCGGGCCGCCGACCACCCCGTCTGCGTCCACGTCACGCTCGCCACCCCGTCCGCCGAGGCCGGGAGCCGGACGCCCGACGAAGGGACGGGTCCTCCTCCGGCGCAGGCGTGGTGGGATGTGCCCGTGGCCGAGACGGCCACCCGCCAGGCGGCGGTGGAAGCCCGCGAGGTGTACGACCGCCGGCGGGCGACCCGGCACCGCCGTCTCTGACGTCCGAGCAGTCCGAAGGAGATCGTCATGACCAGGACCGTCCATCACTGGATCGGTGGCAAGGCAGTCGAGGGCACGTCGGGCGAGTTCGGCCCGGTCACCGACCCCGCGACCGGAGCCGTCACCACCCGAGTCGCCCTCGCCTCCGCCGAGGAGGTGGACGCCGCCGTCACCGCGGCCAGGGCCGCCTTCGCGACCTGGGGCCTCTCCTCGCTCTCGGCCCGTACGTCCGTCCTGTTCCGCTACCGCGCACTCCTCGACGCCCACCGCGACGAGATCGCCGCCCTGATCACCGCCGAGCACGGCAAGGTGCACTCCGACGCGCTCGGCGAGGTGGCCCGGGGGCTGGAGATCGTCGAGCTGGCCTGCGGGATCACCACGCAGCTCAAGGGCGAGCTCTCCACCCAGGTGTCCGGCGGCGTGGACGTCTCCTCCATCCGCCAGCCGCTGGGTGTCGTCGCGGGGATCACCCCGTTCAACTTCCCGGCCATGGTGCCGATGTGGATGTTCCCGCTCGCCATCGCCTGCGGCAACACCTTCGTCCTCAAGCCGAGCGAGAAGGACCCCTCAGCCGCGGTGCTGCTGGCCGAACTCGCCGCCGAGGCCGGGCTGCCGGACGGGGTGCTGAACGTCGTGCACGGCGACAAGGTCGCGGTCGACGCGCTGCTCTCCCATCCGGACGTCGCCGCCGTCTCCTTCGTCGGCTCCACCCCGATCGCCCGTTACATCCACGCCACGGCGTCCGCCAACGGCAAGCGCGTCCAGGCGCTCGGCGGCGCGAAGAACCACATGCTGGTACTGCCCGACGCCGACCTGGACGCCGCCGCCGACGCCGCGGTCTCGGCCGCGTACGGCTCCGCCGGCGAGCGCTGCATGGCGATCTCGGCGGTCGTCGCGGTCGGCGCGATCGGGGACGAGCTGGTCGCCCGCATCAAGGACCGCGCGCAGAAGATCAAGATCGGCCCCGGCGCGGACCCCGACTCCGAGATGGGGCCGCTGATCACCGCCGCACACCGCGACAAGGTCGCCTCCTACGTCACCGGCGCGGCCGCGCAGGGCGCCGAGGTCGTCCTCGACGGGACCGGCCACACCGTGGAGGGGTTCGAGGACGGGCACTGGATCGGCATCTCGCTCCTCGACCGCGTCTCCACCGACTCCGACGCCTACCGCGACGAGATCTTCGGACCGGTGCTCTGCGTGCTGCGCGCCGACACGTACGAGGAGGGCGTCGCCCTCATGAACGCCTCCCCGTACGGCAACGGCACCGCGATCTTCACGCGCGACGGCGGCGTAGCCCGCCGCTTCCAGCTGGAGATCCAGGCCGGCATGGTCGGCGTGAACGTGCCGATCCCGGTGCCGGTCGGATACCACTCCTTCGGTGGCTGGAAGGACTCCCTCTTCGGCGACCACCACGTCTACGGCAACGACGGGGTGCACTTCTACACCCGCGGCAAGGTCGTCACCACGCGCTGGCCGGACCCGGCCGACGCCCCGTCCGGCGTCGACCTGGGCTTCCCGCGCAACCACTGACGGGCCCCCGGGACTCGCCCCCGGACGTTCCCCGGAGATCCGCGTCGGTGAACGACGCCGGCGCCCCGCGGCTGGATTGCCGCGGGGCGCCCGATCGTTTCCGCCCAGCCGTGCCCGGTCAGCGCGCGCCTGCCCGAACCGTGCCGTACCACCTCGTCACCCGGTGGGGCCTGGCCCCTCCGGTGCGCTCAGCGGCGGTTGTCGCGGCCGTGGCCGCGGTCGTGCCCGCGGTCGTCGCCCCGGCCGTGCCCACGGTCGTCGCCGCGGCCGTGGTTCCGGTCGTCGCCGCGGTCGTGCCCGCGGTTGTCGTCGCGGCCACCGCGCCGGCCCCACGACTTCGTGTCGACCCTGTTGCCGCGGGCGTCGCGCAGCGTGGCGGTGTCGCTGTTGTCCCAGACGTAGTTGTTGCGGTCCTGGTAGACGTCCGTGCGGTTGTCACGGCCGACACCGGTGTGGACGCGCACCGAGGAGCGGCCCGCGAGGCGCAGGTCGAAGCGGTAGGTGCGGCGGCTCTCGTCGGTGAGCGTCCAGTCGCGCAGGTTCACGGCATGACGGGAGGTGTTGGTGACGGTCACCCACTCGTCGTTCAGCGAACGGTTGGTGCGGGTCTCGCGGCCCGGGCTGTCGTACTGGATCTGGCCCAGGACGACCGAGGAGCGCGGGGCGGGCCTGGTGTGGCCGTGTCCGCGGTCGTGGCCGTCCGCGGAGGCCGGCAGAGCGGCCACCGCCAGCAGGGCGCCGGAGGCGAGGACAGTAGCGGTGATCCGTCGTGCGGTGCGGGACATGGAACCCCTTGGTGCGGGCCCGGACCACGAGGTCCGGGCGGTTCTCGGCCCCGGCGTTCGCTGCCGGGAGCACAGACTCTGTCGGGATTCACCGATGGCCGGAAGTCGCTCCCGAGCGCGGTTACACAGTGCAGACATTTCCGTTATGAACGGATGTAGCTCGCACTCGCCGCAATCGTCAGGACCCTGCCAAATGGTGCGTATGGCATCCACCCTTCTGCTGCAAGGGGAGGGTGGGCGTGTGCGCCGTACACTCCGTGGGGTGACACCTTGTGTGCGCTCTGTGAAGAAGCTGCAGGAACGTAACGGCAGCTTGAGGTCACCATCGAATGGTCGTCCGCCCCTTTCCGGCGAACTCGCTGAATCGTTCGAGGGGGAGGTGGTCCGGTGGTCGGCGGAACATCCGAAACGTGCCGCTCGGCGCGGTAGGGGGCCCTGGCGGGATCCGTCGCACACCCGTCGGGGAGCAGGGGGCAGCCTCTATGCTCGCGGGATGGAGCAGAGGGAAGTCCTGAAGCGAGTCATCGGCATCCTCACCGAGGCCGGCGAGATCCAGCGGCTCCTCGAAGAGGACGTGGAGCGCGACGACGTCGACATGGAGGGCAGTGTCGTCACCGCCCTGCTGAACGAGACGATGCCGCGTATCGCGATCCCCGGGGACGCCACCGTCGAGGAGATGGCCGCCCTGATCGGCCGCGAGGTGGGCGGCGCGGTCGAGCAGTTGGTGGGGGCGTTCACCCTCGCCTACACGATGCTGGCGCGGGTGCACGACTCCGGTCAGACCGACGTCTCCTCCACCGACGTGCTCCGCGACCTGGCGTTGCAGGCCGAGAGCGGCCCCTCGGGCGAGCCGGGGGACGACGCCACCGAGCTGTGAACGGCCGTCGCCGCACCGGTGGAAAACCCGGTGCGGCGGACCGCTGCCGCCGCCCACCATGGTCGCCATGACCGCACCGCAGTACGAGATCCGGGCCCGGTACACCGTCACCACCGTCACCGTCTACCAGGCGTACCGGCCGGAACTCGGCCTCCCCGCCGCCCGCGACGGCCGCTTCCCGCCGGCCTGGAAGCGCGACCGGATGACCTGGATCAAGCCGAGCTTCCTCTGGATGATGTACCGCTGCGGCTGGGCCACCAAGGAGGGCCAGGAGACGGTCCTCGCCGTCGAGATCACCCGCGAGGGCTTCGACTGGGCCCTGGAGCACGCCGAACTCTCCCACTACGTACGCGGTCTCCACCCCGACCGCGCCTCCTGGAGCCGCAGCCTCCGCCGCGCCCCCGCCCGCGTCCAGTGGGACCCCGAGCGTGATCTGCGGCTGAACCCGCTCCCGTACCGCTCGCTCCAACTCGGCCTGACCGGCGAGGCGGCGGCGCGGTACGCGGACGAGTGGACCGTCTCCGTCACCGACGTCACCCCGCTCGCCCGGGAGATCCACCACCTGGTCCGCGCCGGAGACCTCACAGGGGCGAGCGCCCTGCTGCCGGTGGAGACGCCGTACACCGGGCCCACTGAGGACGGCGAAGGCGCACCGCGCCCGCTGCCGGCCCCCTGAACCACCGGGACCGTGGACCTGGGCTCGCCCGAGCCCCGCGCCCGGGCCCCGCCTACTCCTCAGCGGCCCCAGCGGCCTCCTGTTCCTCGGCGACCGCCGTCTCCTCGTCCTCCACCCCCGGCAGGGTGAAGACGAAGCGGGTCCCCGAGGTGTACGTGGTGTCCACGGCGATCGAGCCGCCGTGGTGCTCGACGATCTTCTTGCAGAGCGCCAGGCCGATGCCGTTGCCCTCGTAGCTCTCGCGGGTGTGCAGCCGCTGGAAGATGACGAAGACGCGCTCCGCGTACTCGGGCGCGATACCGATGCCGTTGTCGGCCACCGAGATCTCCCAGAAGGGGCGTCGCGCCTCCTCGCTCCCCTCGCGGCCCGGGTTCGGTACCCGGCGGGCGGCGACATGGATGACGGGGGCGGTGTCGGGCGCGCGGAACTTGATCGCGTTGGAGATGAGGTTCTGCAGCACCAGGCCGAGTTGCGTCGGCTGCCCGTGGACCGTGGGCAGGTCCTCGTACGTGACGGTGGCGCCGGTCTGCTGGACGGCCACGTCCAGATCACCGACCGTCCGCCCCACCAGATCCGTCAGATCGACCTGCTGTTCGTCGGTGTGGAGCCGGCCGACCCGGGAGAAGGTCAGCAGGTCGTTGATGAGGAGCTGCATGCGGTTGGCGCCGTCGACGGCGAAGGAGATGTACTGCTTCGCCCGGTCGTCCAGCTGCTCCGCGTACCGCCGCTCCAGGAGCTGGCAGAAGCTGGCCACCTTGCGCAGGGGTTCCTGGAGGTCGTGCGAGGCGACGTACGCGAACTGCTCCAGCTCCTCGTTGGAGCGGCGCAGTTCGACGGTCTGGGCGTCGAGGACGGCCCGTGCCCTGTCCTTGAGTTCGAGGTCCTCCGCGAGACGGCGCCGCATCGCGTCCACGTCCCCGGCGAGGACCTGGATGTCGGCCGGGCCGGTGGGGGCCAGTGCGTGGGCGTAGTCCCCGGAGGCGACCTTGCGCACGTCGGCCCGCAGCCGGTCCAGCGGCCGCTGCACCCCCAGCCGCAGGCCCGCGAAGGCCAGGGCCATCACCGCCAGCACCACGGCGGCGATGACGGTGAAGACCGTGTTCCGCATCCCGGCCACGGAGGCCAGGTCGGAACGTGCCCGGTCGCGCTCCGAGGAGATGTGCTCCTGCTGCACCCGCAGCGCGGTGCGCAGCGCGTCGAACTGGGCCCGGCCGCTCTCCGCGCGCTCCTGGGCGAGGACGGTGGGGTCCGGGGCCGCGGCGATGGGCCGGGCGACCGACGCGTGCCACTTCTCGGCGAGTGCGTCCACCCGGGCGAGATCGGCCGTGGCCCGGGTGTCCCCGGCCGTGAGCTCCTTCAGCTTCTTCGTCGCGGTCTTCTGCTGGGTCAGACCACTGCGGTAGGGAGAGAGGAACGAAGCGTCGCCGGCCAGGCCGTAACCGCGGATTCCCGTCTCCTGGTTGACGAGCGCCGCCTCCATGCGCACCGAGGAGATGAGCGCGGGGGACCAGCGGTCCGCGAGACGCTGGTTGACCGACGTGGACCGGACCAGGGCCCAGGTGCCGCAGCTGCCGAGCACGAGCAGCACCACCAGGGCCACGGTGGTGCCCGTGCCGAGCCAGCGGCTGGTGCTCCAGCCGGCCCGCTCCCGCGCAGGACGGAAATCGTCCGGCCGTGAACCCTCTTCGGCGCTCTGCACGGTGGTTTGCCTCTCACTCGAACGGGAAACGGTGGGTCGATCACGGACTCCAGTACCCACCGGAGCGCGGGTCACCCTACCTCGCCGACAACGCAGGTTGTCGCGGACCATCCCCTCCGGTTACGGTGCGCCCATGACAGTGGAGACCTCGGCGCGGCCCGGGACCGACGAGCTCGCCGACCGCGCGCGCCGCGCGGTCGCGGACCTGGCCCAGCGCCTGGCGCTGGAGCCGGACGACGTCCCGGTCGGAGAGGACCGGGGCGACGACGTCCCCCCCACGGACGACGGCTGGGCCGACCCTCTGGCCTCGCTGCGCGCCCTGGCCCTCCTCAGCCGTGCCGTGGACGAGTGCGCCGCCGCCGCTGCCCGCGCCGCCGCGCACGGGGGAGCCGGCTACCCGCAGCTGGGCAGCGCCTGGGGCGTCAGCCGGCAGGGCGCCCGCAAACGCTGGCCCGGCCTGGTCTTCACCGCACGCCCCTCCTCCCGCCCCCTGCCCAACGATCACCGGAGCCCCCACATGAACGGCCTTGCACCCCGGCGCACCTACACCGTCCTGCTCGTGGAGGACGACGTGGCCGACGCCATGCTCATCGAGGAGGCCCTGATCGAACGCGGGATGGCGCGGGGCATCAACCGGGTCGACGACGGGGTGTCCGCCCTGGAGTACCTCCGCGACCCCGCGAACGACCGCCCCGACCTGATCGTGCTCGACCTCAACATGCCCCGCATGAACGGCCGTGAGCTGCTCGGGGTGCTCAAGAACGACGAGGTCCTCTCCAGTATCCCGATCGTGGTCCTCACCACCTCGGCCGCGCCCGACGACGTCAAGGACGCCTACACGCAGCACGCCAACGCCTATGTGACCAAGCCGGTCAACCTGGACGACTTCGTGCACACCGTCCAGAGCATCGACAGCTTCTTCCTGGAGACCGCCGTCACACCGAAGCAGCCTCCGCACGGCAGCTGAGGACCGGGCGGGGGCGGCCTCCCACCGGGCGGCCCGTCCGCTCGCAGGACATCCCACAGTGCTCCGGGCACCGCGGGCACCAGGGTGCCCGCGGCTCGTACCGCGTCCGCAGTACGCGCCCCGGGGCCGTACCTCTCAAGAGGAGGCCGGGCGGTTCCGCCCCCGGGCCCGGAGAACGTCCCTCGCGTCCCTCCAGGCCGTGTCCGACCTTGCGCGCCGGATCAGCGGGCGGTGTCCGGCGCGGTGCATCGCAAGGCGGAGGATGGCCCGGGTGCTGGATGTACTCGGGCAATCCGGCAACGCCGCGAGGTGCCGTGCCGGGCGCCACCCGCCCGGCGGGGGTGGTCGGACACGGCCTAGGGTCGTGACATGGAGACCTCTACCGCACGACGGCTCCGATGGCCCCGCGCGCGCGGCCGGTGGGCGGCGGCCGTCGCCGCGCTCGTCGTGCTCGCCGGCGTCGGCACCTGGACCGCCGTGGCCGACGACGGCACACCTGCCGTACACCGACAGGACCGGACGCTCCGTGGCGACAAAGTCGCCCTGGACACCTCGTACTTCACCGCCGACGGCGGCGGGCGGCGCCCCGCCGTGCTCCTCGGCCACGGGTTCGGCGGCAGCAAGGACGACGTGCGCGCCGAGGCCGAGAAGCTCGCTGCGGACGGGTACGCGGTCCTCACCTGGTCCGCGCGCGGATTCGGCCGGTCCGGCGGCGAGATCGGGCTCAACGACCCGGACACCGAGGTCGCGGACGTCTCCCGCCTCATCGACTGGCTCGCCGCCCGTCCCGAGGTCCTGCTCGACGGCAGGGGCGACCCGCGCGTCGGCGTCACCGGGGCGTCCTACGGCGGTGCGGTCTCCCTCCTCGCCGCCGGGTACGACGACCGCGTGGACGCCGTCGCCCCCGTCATCACCTACTGGAACCTCGCGGACGCCCTCTTCCCGGACGGTGTGTTCAAGAAGCTCTGGGCCGGGATGTTCGTGACCAGCGGCGGAGGCTGCGAGAAGTTCGAGAAGCGGGTCTGCGCGATGTACGAACGGGTGGCGGCGAGCGGCGTACCCGACGCCGAGGCACGCGCCCTGCTGACGGAACGCTCCCCCTCCGCCGTCGCCGACCGTATCGACGTACCCGCGCTCATCGTGCAGGGCCAGACCGACTCCCTCTTCCCGCTCGGCCAGGCCGACGCCATGGCGCGGGCCATCGCGGAGAACGGCGCCCCGGTCTCCGTCGACTGGATCGCCGGCGGCCACGACGGCGGCGACACCGAGGACGCCCGCGTCCGGAACCGGATCGGCGCCTGGTTCGACCGCTACCTCAAGGACGACCGGGGCGCCGACACCGGCCCCGCCTTCCGCGTCACCCGCACCGGCGGAGTCGACTCCACCGACGGGGCCGCCCTCACCCGGGGCGCGAGCGCCGAGAGCTACCCCGGACTGCGCGCCGGCACCCAGGAGTTCGCCCTCCGAGGGGGCCCCGCGACCGTCCGCAACCCGGCCGGCGGGAGCCCGCCCGCGATCTCCGCCGTCCCCGGACTCGGCGCCGGACTCTCCCAGCTCTCTTCCCTCGGCGTCGGCCTCTCCCTGGACTTCCCCGGGCAGCACGCCACCTTCGACAGCGCACCCCTGACGTCCTCGGTGCGCGCCACCGGCACCCCCACCGTCAAGGTCACCGTCACGGCCCGCACCGGCGACGCCGTCCTCTTCGGGAAGGTCTACGACGTCTCGCCGGACGGCAAGCGCCAGGAACTGCCCTCGCAGCTCGTCGCCCCCTTCCGGATCACCCCCGACCAGCAGGGCAGGCCCCTCGCACTGACCCTGCCCGCCGTCGACCACGCGTTCGACGCCGGGCACCGGCTCCGCCTGGTCCTCTCCGCGACCGACCTCGGCTACGCGTCCCCGGCCGAGCCGAACACGTACACGGTCTCCGTCGACGGCCCGCTCTCCGTACCCACCGACGCCGGCCTCACCGCCGCGGCCGGCGCACTTCCCGCGTGGACCTGGGGACTTCCGGCCGCCGCCCTCCTGGTGGCCGCCGCCCTGCTGCTCACCGCCCGGCGCCGCTCCACGACCCCCGCCCCGGACCCCGCACTCGAAGGCGTACCGCTGCTGATCACCGGCCTCACCAAGAAGTACGCGGGCGCCCACGACCGTTACGCCGTCAAGGACCTGGGCTTCCGCGTCGAACGCGGGCAAGTGCTCGGACTCCTCGGCCCCAACGGCGCCGGGAAGACCACCACCCTGCGGATGCTGATGGGCCTCATCAGCCCCGACGCGGGCGAGATCCGCGTCTTCGGACAGGCCATCCGGCCCGGCGCCCCGGTGCTCTCCCGGGTCGGCGCGTTCGTCGAAGGCGCCGGCTTCCTGCCGCATCTGACCGGCCGCGCCAACCTGGAGCTGTACTGGCAGGCCACCGGCCGCCCCGCCGCCGACTCCCACCTCGACGAGGCCCTGGAGATCGCCGGCCTCGGCGACGCGCTCGCCCGGGCCGTACGCACCTACTCCCAGGGCATGCGGCAGCGCCTCGCCATCGCCCAGGCCATGCTCGGCATGCCGGACCTGCTCATCCTCGACGAACCGACCAACGGCCTCGACCCGCCCCAGATCCGTGAGATGCGCGAGGTGATGATCCGTTACGCGGCCGGAGGCCGGACCGTCATCGTCTCCAGTCACCTCCTCTCCGAGGTAGAACAGTCCTGCACCCACCTCGTGGTCATGGACCGGGGCCGGCTCGTCCAAGCGGGCCCGGTCGCCGAGATCACCGGCTCCGGGGACATGCTGCTCGTCACCACCGCGGACCGGATCACCGACCCGGTGCTCCGCAAGATCGAGGCCCTCGCAGGCGTCGCCTCGGCCGTCCCCACCGACGGCGGGCGGGGGCTGCTGGTCCGCCTCGACGGAACCACCACCTCCGCGCTGATCACCGAACTCGTCCGGCTCGACGTCCCGCTCACCGGCGTCGGACCGCACCGCCGCCTGGAGGACGCGTTCCTCACCCTGATCTCCGGAGGCTCCGCATGAGTGACATCCTCACCGGCTCCGGGTCCGGGGCTGGTTCCGGCTCGGGCTCCGGTGCCGTTCCCGCCGGCGCTCCGGAGGCTCCCGGTGCGCCCGGGTACCACCCCCGGCGCACCCTCCCGCTCCGCGTCGAGGCGATGCGGCAACTCCGCCGCCGCCGCACCCTGCTGATGGGCGGGGTGCTGGCGGCCCTCCCATTCATCCTGATCATCGCCTTCGCCATCGGCGGCACCCCCGGCTCGGAGGGAGGCACGGCGGGCGACCGGATCAACCTGATGGACACCGCCACCGCCTCGGCGGCCAACTTCGCCGCCGTCAACCTGTTCGTCTCGGCGGGCTTCCTGCTGGTGGTGCCGGTGGCACTCTTCTGCGGGGACACCGTGGCCTCCGAGGCGAGCTGGTCCTCGCTGCGCTACCTCCTCGCCGCGCCCGTACCGCGCGTCCGGCTGCTGTGGAGCAAGCTCGTCGTCGCCCTCGGCTTCAGCCTGGCCGCGATGGTGCTGCTCCCGCTGGTCGCCCTGGTGGCCGGGGCGGCGGCCTACGGCTGGGGACCGCTCCAGCTGCCGACCGGCGGTGAACTCGCCCAGTCCGCAGCCCTGCCCCGGCTCGCGCTGGTCGTCGGCTTCGTCTTCGTCTCCCAACTCGTCACCGCGGGACTCGCCTTCTGGCTCTCGACGAAGACGGACGCACCCCTGGGCGCGGTGGGCGGCGCGGTCGGCCTGACCATCGTCGGCAACGTCCTGGACGCGGTCACCGCGCTCGGCCACTGGCGCGACTTCCTCCCCGCGCACTGGCAGTTCGCCTGGGCGGACGCCCTCCAGCCGCAACTGGAGTGGGGCGGCATGATCAAGGGATCGGCCGTATCGGTGACGTACGCCCTGATCCTCTTCGCCCTGGCCTTCCGGGGGTTCAGCCGGAAAGACATCGTGTCGTAGCGCGAAGGTTGGGTCCGCGGCCGGGCCCTGGGGTTCAGGGAATCGTGCGACCGCCCCTGCGGATCGGGGTAGTGCCGGGCCGTCGCGGTGAGCTGGGCCGGGCCCGGGAGGTCTTCTGGCAGGGGGTATGTCAGAGTCTGCGGATGCTTGCGATCGTGGTGAAGACGGAGAACTCGGAGCGGCACGTTCCTGTGCACGCTGAGGATCTGGCCCGGCTGGTCAGGCGAATCGGCGGTGACGGTGACCGGTTCCTGGTGGTCAGTCGGATACCCGACCTGCCTGACGTCTTCGCCCAGGTCTGGCACGAGGCCGGCGGGGACTACACGCTGGAGTACCGCGACGGTGCCGCCGACCGCCACTTCCAGGTGAGGGTCGACAGTCCTGATGCGGTGATCGCGGCGATGACCGGTTGGGCCTGCCGGGCGGCCGGATGGGACGCTGGCCTGTCCTGGTCGCTGCTGGACATGGGCCCCCTCCGCGAGGTGCCGCCGCTCGACCTGGACGACGGTGAGCGTGAGGAGTTGGAAAGACGTGTTCGCGAGGTGCTGGTCGGCGGCTACACCACCCGGGCCGAGTTGGCGGAGCTCGCCGAGGAGTACCTGGTCACGGCGGACCGCCGACCTGTTTCGCGAGAGCAGGCCGAGGCGCTGGCTGACCGGTTGTGGCTGGAGCGGGTCGCGCAGCAGGCCGACTGGCAGGGCGAGACCGACCCCGAGCGGCTCACCCGCGCCTTCACCGCCTTGAACGAGGCAGGAATCACCGCCCGCGAGAACTTCACCTGCTGCCGCACCTGCGGCCAGTCCGAGATCGCCGGTGCGGGTCGGCCCGACGCCCGTGGCTTCGTCTACTTTCACACGCAGTGCACGGACTCCGCCGCTGCCGGCCACGGACTGATGCTGCTCTTCGGTGGCTTCGACGGCTCGCCCGAGACCACCGGCGCCATCGGCGAGCAGATCGTCACTTCCCTCGAAGCGGTCGGCCTCTCCGTCGAGTGGGACCGCGACCCTGGCCGGGCCATCACCGTTACGCCCCTGGCCTGGCATCGCCGCTTGGTCGGATAGACATCGAGCACACGTGCCCGGAGCCTGTGTTCCGCCGTCCGGCCGCCGGCCGGCTTCTCTCCGTCACCGCATCGAGATTCATCCGCAACCGGTTCGATGGCTCCCGGCGGGCCCCCCGCGCGTCACATTCACAGATGTCGACGACAGGGGGCCAGAGATGAACCACGGCACAGCGGGACACCCGGCAGGCCGGGTGCGGGCGGCCACGGCGTTGGTCGGGCTGCTGGTGAGCGCCGCACTGCTCGCCGGTTGTTCGGGCTCGGGCGGTGAATCGTCCGACGGCACCGCCGCCCACAGGCGCGGCGGCCCCGTTCCCGGAGGCGGCACCGTCCCCGCCCCGGCGGGCACGGACGCGGCGGGCAGCGACACGGAAGGCAGCGACACGGAGGGCAGCGACACGGCGGGCAGGCAGGGGAAGGCCGACCGGGCCGCTCCCGACTACCTGTCCACCTTCGCGCTCGACGTGGACACCGCCAGCTACGGATACGCGCGCCGCGTCCTCGGCGACGGGCGACTCCCGGAGCCCGGGACCGTGCGCCCCGAGGAGTTCGTCAACAGCTTCAAACAGGGGTACGAACGCCCCCGCGGCAACGGCTTCTCCGTCAGCGTCGACGGGGCGCGGGCCGGGGGAGGGGCTGACGGCTGGTCGCTGCTGCGGGTCGGACTGGCCACCAGGGCCGCCGACGACACCGCCCCGAGGCCACCGGCCGCCCTCACCTTCGTCGTCGACATCTCCGGGTCGATGGCCGAGACCGGCCGCCTGGACCTGGTGCGCACCTCGCTCGCGTACCTCACCGAGCAACTGCGCGACGACGACTCGGTGGCTCTGGTCACCTTCAGCGACGAGGCCGAGACCGTGGTGCCGATGACCGCGCTGCGCGGCCACCGCACGAAGATCCGGGAGGCCGTCGAATCGCTGCACACGGAGAGCTCCACCAACGTCGCCGCCGGAGTGGAGCGTGGCTACGACGAGGCCGTCGAGGGCCGCCGCAAGGGCGCCACCAACCGGGTCGTACTGCTCTCCGACGCCCTCGCCAACACCGGGGAGACGGACGCCGACGCGATCCTGGAGCGGATCGACGGCTCACGGCGCGAGTACGGCATCACCCTCTTCGGGGTCGGCGTCGGCAGCGACTACGGTGACGCGCTCATGGAGCGGCTCGCCGACAAGGGCGACGGCGACACCACGTACGTCGCCGACGAGGTCCAGGCCCGCAAGGTCTTCGTCGACCAGCTCCCCGCCCACGTCGAGCTGCGCGCACGCGACGCGAAGGCGCAGGTCGCGTTCGACCGGAAGACGGTCCAGCAGTTCAAGCTCATCGGGTACGAGAACCGGGCCGTCGCCGACGAGGACTTCCGCGACGACAGCGTGGACGGCGGCGAGGTCGGCCCCGGGCACACGGTGACCGCGCTCTACGCCGTCCGCCTGCGCGAGAAGGCATCCGGCCATGTCGCCACCGCCACCGTGCGCTGGCTCGACCCGGTGACCCGCAAGGCGCGGGAGGAGACCGGCTCGGTGGAGACCGACGCCATCGACGGAGGACTCTGGGGTGCTTCCGGCGCTCGCCTCCAAGTGACGGCGGTGGCGGCCTATTTCGCCGACATCCTGCGCGGCGGAACCCTGCCCGGCACCCCGACACTCGGCGAACTCGCCGCCCGGGCACGGAAGCTGGCCGCGGAGACCGAGGACGGTTCGGTGAGCAAGCTGGCCGACGCCATCGGCCGGGCCGCCGAAATCGAGGGCGCGACGGACAGGACCGAAGGCACACCGGTCGAGGGAGAGATGGACTGAGGGACTGAGGGACCGAGGGACCGAGGGACTGAGGGACTGAGGGGCTGAGGGGCTGAGGGGCTGAGGGGCTGAGGGGTGGAGGGCGGCAGGGCAGGGAGGCGGCGGGAGCTCCGTGCGCAGCCCGCCGCCACCCCGCCTCACACGTTCGGGACCTTGAGCTTCACCCAGCTCGACGGCCCCGGGATGCCGTCGGCGGAGCCGCCGGTGTAGCCGAGCTTGCGCTGCCAGGCGGCGTACGAGGCACGATCGGCGGTGGACCAGGAGGGCCCGGGCCCGACCGCGTACAGCCCGCACCCCTCCGCCACGAGCCGCCTGCCCATCGCCGTGATGATCGGGCTCTTGCGCCCGGCCGTGAAGAACGCGGCCCCGGGGAAGGGCTCGTACGGCTCGGGCGCCGGCCCGTCCGGACCCGCGCCGAGCCGGACGGCGATCCGGTCGCGCATCGCGGTCATCGGGAAGCCGCGCGGGTCCACCTTCCCCGGCTGCCACTCCAGGTGCCCGATCACCGAGCGCTCGGACCACTTGTGCGTCCGGCAGATCGCCGCCGACACCCGCTCGATCGCAAGCAGTTGGGCGGCCGGCCAGGGGTCCTTGCCGTCACCGAGGTTGACGCACTCGAAGCCGTAGAAGCGGGCGTTCCCGTCCGTGTTGGCCTCGTTGTCGGCGGGCAGCCTCGCCGACTCGGCGATCACCGCGCGCAGCACGTCGTCGTCGCCGAGACCGGCGTGGTTGGCCCGGCCGTTGCCGACCAGGTGGACCGTGCCCTCCTTGTCGATCACCCCGTGGCAGAGCGGCCCGGGGAGTTCGGAGTGGCCGGAGTAGCAGAGCTCGACGGAATTCGCGGTGCCGGAAGTGACGGTGTGATGGATCATCACCCCATGGACGGGGCCCCAGGGACCCTTGTGATCACGGTTGTTCGTGCGCCAGTTCTTGTACTCCACCACCTTCACCCCCTCGTCGCGGAGGGCTTTCAGCAGGGTGTCGGCGGACAAGGGGGTTGCCATGGTGGTGCTCCCTCGGTGCAGCTTCGTCTGCGCGGTCGTACGAGAACATGGTGCCCCTCCGTAACCGCTTCGGAACCATCGGTCACCGGGTCGAGGGGGCGCGCAGCGTATCGCGGGGCGCGCCGACCCGGTGACCGAAGAGGCCGATCCGCCCCCTACCGGGTGGCGACCCGCACCTGCGTACGCAGGGTCAAGTCGGCGGAGGAGCGCCCCACCGCGAACTCGTACGCCCCCGGCAGCAGGGTCCAGCCGTCCTCCACCGACCGCCACACGGCCAGCGCTTCCCGTGGGACGTCCAGGGCGACGGTGGTGGAGACGCCGGCCTCCAGCGTCACCTTGGCGAACGCCTTGAGCTGGGCCGGAGGTTCGCCCGCCGAGGCCGGGAAGGTGACGTAGAGCTGCACGACCTCGCTGCCCGCGCGGGAACCGGTGTTGCGGACCCGCACGATCGCCCGGTGACCGGAACCGGCGCGCGAGACCCGCAGGCCGGAGAGGGCGAAGGTGGTGTACGACAGGCCGTGGCCGAACGGGAAGAGCGGCTGCTCGCCCGCCGTCGTGTACCAGCGGTACCCGACGGCCAGCCCCTCGTCGTAGTAGACCTGCTTGCCGTCGCCCGGGAACTCCACCGGCCGCTTGGCGGGCCCCTGCGTCTCCGTGGCCGGGAAGGTCTCCGGGAGCCGCCCGCCGGGCTCCGCGTCCCCGAAGAGCATCGCGGCGACCGCGTTGCCCTGCTCCTGGCCCCCGTACCAGTTCGCGATCACCGCCGGGACCTCCGGCAGCCACGGCATCAGTACGGCGCCCGAGGTGTTGAGCACCACGACGGTACGGGGGTTGGCCGCGGCGACCGCGGCGATCAGCTCGTCCTGGTCGGCGGCGAGGGAGAGGGTGGAGCGGTCCATGCTCTCGGCCGTCACGTCCACCACGACGACCACCGCGACCTCGGCCGCCGCCGCCGCCGCGGCGGCCTCGGCGATCAGCCGGTCCTGCCCCGGCTGGTGGCCGACCCGCAGGCTCGCGGTGCCGGTGGTGTGGCGGTAGGTGACCTCGATCGGGTGCGGGCCCTCCGTCAGGGTCACGAAACCGTTCTGGACCACCTCGGCCCCGGTCGCGTACTCCGCCACGACCGTCCCGTCGATCGTGAGGACCACCGCTCCGCCGCCGCTCAGCGAGAACCGGTACCGCCCGGTGACGGACGCCGTGTACGTACCGCTGTACCGCGCCGACCAGGGACCGGTCCTGCCGCTCACCGGGGCCGGGGCGGCCGTCCAGTCGAGGCGGTCGGTGGTCGTGGTGGCGAGGACCGTACCGGTGAGGTCGGCCGAGGCGTAGTAGACCGCCCGCAGCCCCGCGCCGAGCGCGTCGGCGGGTACGGCGGGCAGGGCGCCGACCCCGAGGGTGCCGCGCGCGTACGTCACCGGGATGCCCCCCGGGGCGCTCCCGGCGCGGGCGGTGATCCCGGCGAGCGGGGTCACCACCCCGCCGTACGCGTTCACGCTGCCCGAACCTCCGCCGTGCGACCGGTACCCCGCCGCCGCGGCGTCCCCGATCACCGCCACGGACCGCGGCGCGGCGAACGGCAGCACCCCGTCCGCGTTCTTCAGCAGCACACTGCCCTGGACGCCGATCCGACGGGCCAGCGCACGGTTCTCCTCGGTGGAGACGACCGTGTCCAACTGCGTCAACGGGTCGGCGAGCGGGTGGTCGAACAACCCGACCCGGTACATCGCCGTCAGCACCTGCACGGCCATCCGGTCCAGTGTCTCCCCGGTGACCGCCCCGCGCGCGACCGCCGAGGCGAGAGCCGTACCGAAGTACGTCGAGCCCGGCATCTCGGTGGTGGACCCGGCCTCCGCCGTCCGCACCGTGCTGTGGGTGCCGCCCCAGTCCGACATCACCATCCCGTCGAAGCCCCAGCCGTCCCGCAGCACGTCCTGCACCAGGGTGTGATTCTCGTGCGTCCAGGCGCCGTTGACCTTGTTGTACGCGGTCATCACCGCCCCCACGCCACCCTGCTGGACGGCCGCGCGGAACGCCGGGAAGTAGATCTCGTGCAGGGCGCGCGCCGACACCACGACGTCGATGGAGTGCCGCAGCGTCTCCTGGTTGTTGGCCGCGAAGTGCTTCACCGTCGCGATGACGCGGTGCGACTGGATACCCCGTACGACAGGCGCAGCCAGCGCCGCGTTGAGGTGCGGGTCCTCCGTGAACGTCTCGAAGGACCGGCCCCACCGGGGCGTCCGCAGGATGTTGACGCACGGCCCGAGCGCCACGTTGTGGCCCTTCGCCGCCTGCTCACCGCCGTACGCCCTCCCGTACGTCTCGGCCGCCGCCGGGTCCCAGGTCGCCGCCAGCGCCTTGGAGCAGGGCCACTGGGTCACCCCCGTCGACCCGTTGCCGACCCCGCTCGGCCCGTCCGCCAGGATGGTCGCGGGGATGCCGAGCCGCTCGTTGCCCGGCACCTTGCCGATGTACCCGGGCCGCGCGACCTCCTCCTTGACGTTCACCCCGTGCAGCAGCGCGATCTTCTCGTCCGTCGTCATCCGCGCGACCAACTCGACGGCCCTGGCCCGCGCCTCGGCCGACCCGGCCTGCGTCACGGGGCCGACCGCCACGGGCGCGCCCCCTGCGGGGACCGCCCCTTTGGCGCTCTTCCCTCGGGGAGCCGGGGCGGTGGGGGCCGGGATGGTGGGGGCCGACCCCGTGTCGGTGCCCGAGGCGGCGGCCCCCGGCCCCATGGCTGCGAAGCCGGCGGCGACCGCGCCCGAACTCCCCAGTCTCAGCAGTGAACGACGACTGACCCGCATGGTCTCTCCCGGTGCTCGAATGCCAGGAACCTAACGGGCATTTCGACGCGAGTCCGGGAGGCACCAGCGGCAACGCTGTCTGCGGTACACCGATGCAGCCACGGGGCCCGCCGCCCCCACCTGGCGGCGGGGGCGGCGGGCCCGTGGGGGTGATCCGTCACGTTCACGGTCGCGCCGCCGCCGATGCGGCCGACGCGGCCGACGTCGTGCAACCGGTGACCTTCTCAGGTGCAGGGAACGCCGTTCAGGGCGAAGCCCGTCGGGGCGGCGCCGGGCACGCCGGATCCCTGGAATCCGAAGGACGCCGAACCGCCCGGTGGAATGGCCTTGTTGTGGCCGCCGTCGGTGGCCGTCACGGCCGCGCCGGTCTGGGTGGCGGTCGCGTTCCAGGCGCTGGTGACCCTCTCGTCACCGACGAAACTCCAGGTGAGACGCCAACCGTTCACTGCGGTGGTGCCGGTGTTGCGGATGGTGACGTCGGCGGTGAAGCCGCCGCCCCAGGAGGAGCCGACCTTGTAGACGACGGCGCAGCCGGCGCCCGGCGTGGGGGTCGGGGTCGGGGTCGGAGTAGGGGTCGGGGTGGGTGTGGGTGTCGGGGTGGGGGTGGGTGTGGGTGTGGGAGTGGGGGTGGGTGTCGGGGTGGGTGTGGGAGTCGGTGTGGGCGTCGGACCGGATCCGTCCGGCAGCGCTCCCCACTGACGTACGTCCCCGTCCAGCAGCACCAGATTCGGTGCGTCCACCGGGGTGGCACCCGGTGTGGAGGGCAAGCCCTGGACGGACCAGTCGTTGGACGGGTCCCAGGCGCCCGAGGAGCTGATGCGGAACTGGACCTCCTTGCGGTACGCCGACTGCCCGGCCGGTGCGATCACCGTGTTCGAGCAGTCCACGCTCACGTAGTACACGTCGCCCGCGTACCGCGTGGGGCCGCTCGCAGTACCGCACTGGTTGTAGTTGGTGGTGACCGTGATGCCCGCCGGCGAGACACCCGGTTCCAGCGTGAAGTAGTACCGCAGGGAGGCCTTCGTCAGCGACCGGGCGGGCCAGGCCGACTTGTTCACCAGGTACGCCTTGATCTCGGTGAAGTTGCTCCCGGAGGCGTTCACCGAAGCCTGCGCCAGCACCTGCGGCCCGTCCGGCTGCTCGGTCGGCGGAAAGGCGGCGAGCGGGGCGCCGCCGTACTCGGCGTAGAGGCGGGCGAGGGCGCCGGTGAACGCCGCGTTGTAGTCGGTGGCGACCTCGTTGTTGGTGTAGTTCTGCCGGTCGTCGCTGTAGGCGTCGTCGGGTGCGCTCGGTCCGCCGACGAGGGCACCGTAGAGGGTGTGGCGGCTTTCGGCGGGGCTGGTGATCTGGTCGGTCCACGAGCCGTGCGAGGTGCGGTGGTGCGGTTTGGTGGGAGGTGTGTTGCCGAAGCCGACGACGTAGCTCGCCCTGCGCGGGTTGTCACCGAGCGCGTAGTCGATCTGGCGCACCGCGAAGTCGTGGTAGCGCGCCTTGCGGGTGGCGTCGCCCGTCAGCCAGTCGCTGTAGGAGAGCGCGGCGAACGCGGTGTTGGCCGCGTACCGCAGGGAGCCCCACGAGTCCAGCACGGCCTCGCCGCCGGGGGAGTAGCGGACCTTCGCCCCGCTCACCCCGGACGTCCACCAGTCCAGCCATCGGTTGGCGTCGTCGATGTACTTCTGCTTCCCGGTGAGCTTGGCGAGCAGCACGTAGGAGCCGTAGGAGGTGTCGTCCCAGGAGAGTGTCCACCGGTAGGAGCGGGTGGTGGTCTGCGGCTCGGTGGAGAGGCCGTCGTAGTACTGCTCGGCCTTGGCGAGGTAGGTGGCGTCACCGGTGGCCCGGTAGAGCCAGACGGCACCCCACACCAGCTCGTCCTGGTACCCGCTCCAGGAGTTGTAGTACGACTTCGCGTCGGTGATGCAGTCGCTGTACTTGCCCCGGTAGGTGTCGGCGAACGCGTACAACTGCTTCGCGTGGGTGACCAGCTTCGCCGCGTAGGCCGGGTCGTCGTCGGAGAACAGCATCGAGGAGGAGGCCATCGCGGCGGCCGTCTGCCCGGCGAGGTCCGTACCGGGGCAGGAGGAGTCGATCCGGTAGGACGGCCGGGCCATCGGCATCACCTCGGCCGGACCCCACCACTTGTGGTCGTCGGCGCCGTTGCCCACCTGGCCGTACAGCACGTTCGCAGACGGATGCGCCTTGATGAAGTAGTCGTTGACGAAGCGCAGACTGTCCTTGAGGTACTTCAGCTGCCCCGACGCGGTGTACGCGGCCTTCTGCTCCACGCCGCCCCAGGCCAGGACGGTGGCGCTGTACGCCATGGGCAGACCGAACTTGACGTGGTCGCCGGCGTCGTACCAGCCGCCGGTCAGGTCCAGACCGACGTCCTTGCCGTCGTCCAGACCCGAGTCACCGCGCCAGGAAACCCGGTTGTCGGCGGGCAGATGGCCGGAACGCTGGGCCTCGTAGAAGAAGAGCGACTTCTGCAGCGCCTCGCCGTAGGCGAACGCGGGGGCCGCCTCGGCCGGGGTCGCGGTGAGCGGTGTGAGGGCGGCGGCGAGCAAGGCGGTCACCCCGGCGAGGGCGACGCCCCAGCGGGAACGACGGGCGTGGGGGACACGGCGGGGGGTTGAGGGCGGGAGAGGTCTACGGGCCGGGTGCGAGAAGGCTGGCAGGCGCAACGGATCGTCTTTCCGTGGGTGGGCGGCGGGCGGCGGGGTTTGCGGGCGGCGCGGATTGCGGGCGGCGGGGTTCGGAGTGTCGGAGCGGGGTGCCGGGCGGGGTGCCGGGCGGGGTCAGCCGAAGTCACGTCGTCGCCGCTCAGGAAGTGCGTCCGGTCCACGGGCGAGCCCTGTCACCGCAGCGGTACCGCTCGAGGAGACCGGGCTGAGCAGGACGGCGAGGACAGCGCTCCGGGCGAGCGATCCGCCGATCTGCCCGCATCGACATGCACCTGACAAGCCATGATGTCTTCTTCCCTGGGGGAGCGTCGGCCATGAGCGGCGGTGCGAGACGTGATGGGAGCGCTCCCGCGCTTCAGATTGCCGCGCTGTGAAACGAAGCGGCAATGTGCGAACGCGCCACTTCTGCGCCGTGTGGCTGAAACTATGCGCTCGCCGGGTGGGCTCTCCGCCCCGGGCGCGCCGCGCGGTCGGGCCATCGGTGGGCGGGGTCGATGCCGACCACCTGCGCCGTTCTCCTCCCCGGCGACCGGCGGGGGAGCGGCGACCGGCGGCGGGCGGCGGGCGACCGGGCGGCGGGCGATCGGCGGCGACCGGCGGGCGGCGACCGCGAGCGGTGCCGTGCCCGGCGGGCGTCCCGGGGTGGTCGGGCCCGACCGTCCGAATCTCCCCGGTCTCCGATGGGCGGGCGATGGCGACCGGGTGGGCGCTGACCGGAGCTCGTGAGCACCGGGCCGGGTCGTCGGAGGGCGTCCGAAATCCCTTTGGTGCACGGGCGTTGACAGGACGTCACACCGCTCTCACTATGGGAGCGCTCCCATAGGCGGGTTCCGGCCGCCGACCCGCCTGTGCCTCGCCCGCAACGCGCTCATGTTTCGCCCTCCGCGCCGCCCCGCGCGGAACGTTCCGCTGCCCGGTCGGTGCTTCGCCCGCCATGCCGGTCGTTCGCCCGCCATGCCGGTCGTCCGCCCGCTCAGTGGCACGGCCCGACACCGCCCGACCCGCTCGTGACGACGGACCATCCAGTGAGGACTCCCATGCCAGCACCGCACGGACCCGGCCGCCCGGCCACCACCGGCTTACGCCCCCTCGCGCGCGGCACGGCCGTTCTGGCCGTGGCCTCAGCCCTGCTGATGTCGTTGGTCGGCGTGGCGCCCGCCGCGTCACCGACGACAGACGTCGCGGACGTGGCTGTCCAGGTCAACGCCCAGGCGTCGCTGGGCCGGCTGTCCGACACCGCCCGCGGCGTCAACACCGCCGTGTGGGACTCGCACATGAACGATCCCGAGGTGGCCGACCTGATGAAGGCGGCCGACGTGGGCGCGATGCGCTACCCCGGTGGGTCGTACGCGGACATCTATCACTGGGAGACGCACACGGCGCCCGGGGGTTATGTCGCCCCCGGCACCGGTTTCGACTCCTTCATGGGTACCGTCGCCGCCACCGGTGCGCAGCCCATCCTGATCGCCAACTACGGTTCGGGCACGCCCGAGGAGGCGGCCGGCTGGGTCAGGTATGCGAACGTCACGAAGAAGTACGGCGCGAAGTACTGGGAGATCGGCAACGAGATCTACGGCAACGGTCATTACGGCAGCGGCTGGGAGCACGACGACCACCAGGACAAGAGCCCCGGGGAGTACGCCCGTGAGGTGCGCGCCTACGCCGCGGCCATGAAGGCCGTCGATCCGACCGTCAAGATCGGCGCAGTCCTCACCAGTCCCGGTGAATGGCCGGACGGCGTGGCCGGCGACGGGGATCCCGGTGACTGGAACAACACCGTGCTGCCCGAAGTGGCCGACGTCGTCGACTTTGTGAGCGTCCACTGGTACGCGGGCGGATCCGACACCACCGCCGCGGACGCCTCGGCCAGACTGGCCAGGCTGCCCGGTGAACTGCGGGAGGTGCGCAGCCAGCTCGACCGGTACGCAGGCGCCGACTCGTCGCGCATCGGCATCGCCCTCACCGAGATCAACACCAACACGGGTGGCGCCCGGCTCACCGCCCGTCCCAACGGACTCTTCGCTGCCGACGCGTTCATGACGGCTCTGGAGAACGGCGTGTTCAACGTCGACTGGTGGAACACCCACAACGGCATCGACAAGATCACGACCGTCGACGGCGAGACGGACTACGGCGACATGGGGATGCTCTCCAGCGGCGCTTGCACCGGTGACGTGTGCGAGCCGGCGCCGAACACGCCGTTCCACCCCTACTACGGCATGAAAATGACCAGCGAACTGGGCACCGAGGGTGACACCATGGTCGCCGCAGCGTCCTCCGCGCAGGACGTCTCGGCACACGCGGTTCTCCGTCGCGACGGGCGACTGAGCGTCATGCTCGTCAACAAGAGCCCGGACGCCGCCCGGACCGTGGACCTCCAGTACGCGGGCTTCGCTCCGGCCGCCACCACGCCCCGGGCCAGCCGCTACGCACCGGGTGACAGCGACATCACCGCGCTCCCCGCCGGGGAGGCGTCCGCTTCCCGGGTCACCGTGCCGGCGTACGGACTGCTCACCCTCACCCTCGAACCGCGGGCCGGCACCGGTCCGGGGTCCTCGGCCGCCGGAACCCCGGGCACCCCGAAGCTGGACGGGGTGACCGACACCACCGCGCGCCTGTCCTGGGCGAGCTCGCCGGGCGCCGCCCGCTACCTGGTCCAGGAGCGCGACGGCGCGCACACCCGCCTGATCGGTGAGGCCACCGGGACGTCCGTGACCCTGCGGAACCTGCCCCCGGGCGGCACTCACACGGTCAACGTGCTGGCGGCCGACGCCTCGGGACGACTCTCCGCCCCGTCCTCCCCGCTGACCTTCACCACCGCCGTCCCCTCGAATGCGGCCTGCGCGGTGACTTACCACCGTGACACGAGCTGGGGCAACGGCTTCGTGTCCACGGTCACGGTCCGCAACCTTTCCGACGCGCCGATCACCGGCTGGACCGTCGACTGGGACTGGCCGACCGGCACCCAGACGGTGTCCTCCGGCTGGAACGCCACGTTCCACCAGACCGGCTCGCACGTGCGGGTGACCGCACCCGACGGCGCGGGGCCGCTGGCTCCGGGCGGCGGCTCGACAGCCTCCTTCGGATTCGTCGGCGCCAACGACGGACCCAACCCGGACCCGACCGCCTTCCGCCTCAACGGCACAGTCTGCTCCGCCGGCTGACGCCCGGTCCACCCGAGTCCAGGTCCCACAGGCCCACCCTCCGCGCGGGATGTCGACGCGGCAGGGTGGGCCGAGCGGCAGTCAACCTCGGTTCACCTTGGCTCCGGCGAGGGACCGCCCGCGAGGGCCGTTCCGTCGGGCCGCCTACCGGGCGTCCTGCCGGGCTGTTCCGCCGGGCCGCCTACCCGGCGTCCTGCCGGGCCGTTCCGCTGGGCCGTCCTGGCAGGGCCGTACTGCACAGTGCCGGTGACTCGTCAGCGCCCACCGCACCGGCACGTGCGCCCCTTGGACGAGAGCGCTGCGGTGTGGCGGGCTCCCTCGCCAACCGCGAGGACCTGCCGGTGAAGGACCCGGGACGCCTCGTCGCAGCGGGAGCCCATGGAGTGACCGCCCGGCAGGTCGGTCAAGCGGGGGAGCGTGACGACACGCTGTGCCCCGGCTGAACTCCCACCACTCCCGCTCCCGCCCGGCAGGGAAGAGGGAAGTTCCGGCGAGGCAGCCTCAGAGCGCCGGCTGGGTGGCCCCTTCCTGCTGAGCCTTCTTCCCGGCTCCTCGTGTCTTCGTCGGGTGCTTGGGCGACGAGCGGGGGGTGCTGGTCGCGGGGGCGTCCGGTGTCGGTGCTGCCGATGTGCCCCCGCTGCTCGGTGTGGTCGGTGCCTCGGGTGTCGGGGATCCCGTAGGCGCCGTGCTGGTGGAAGGCCCCCCAGTGGGTGTGGAACTCTGCACACCCGGGCGGTCGGCAGGTTCGCCGACCGGGCGGGGAGATGCGGAAAGGATGCTGGCCCCGGGGGTGTCCTCGGGACGTGTGCCCACAGCGGCCTTCTGGTCTGAGGACCGCGCTCCCGGAGACGGCATGACTGCCTTTCGCTGCCCTGCGGTGCCAGAAGCGTCCGGTGCTCCCGTGGGGGCGCCGGAAGTCCCGGTCGTGCTCGGGCCGGTGTGCTGTGAGGCGGAGATGCCGGTGACGGCAAGCGCGGTTGCCGCGACAGCGGCGAGTGCGACAGTCGTGCCGGCCATGAGTGTTCGCCCACGCGCGGGCGCGGTGCGAGCGGTGTCCTGACTCCCGCCGGGCGCCGGATTGACGTGCGTGTGATCTGTCGCCGTCGGTGGCTGCCGGCCGACGACGAGGCGCGTGACGGGCGCTGACGGGCCGGCCTCCGCGCGGCCCGTGTCGACCGACGCCGTGAGAGTGCGGGCGCAGTCGCGGGCGGTGGGGCGGTTCTGCTCGTCCAGGTCCGTCATCTCCCGAAGCAGACGGCTCAGTTGTTCGGGCAGTCCGTGAGGAAGGACGGGGGGACGGTGCAGTCGTGCGATGGCGGCCTCAAGGGGGCCGCCATCGTACTCGAGCCTGCCCGTGAGGCATTCGAGCAGTACCAGGCCGAGGGCGTAGACATCGGCGGGCCGGCCGGCGGGCCGACCGAGAACCTGCTCGGGGGAGAGGTAGGCGGCGGTGCCGATGAGGGCGCCGGTGGCAGTGCGGGCGGTGGTGTCCAACAGCCGGGAGATGCCGAAGTCGGCCAGATAGGGCCGCCCGGCGGTGTCCAGCAGGATGTTGGACGGTTTGACGTCCCGGTGGACGATCCCCGCCTCGTGTGCGTGAGCCAGCGCGTGGGCGAGTTCGCCCCCGATGGCGGCGGTCGCACCGGGGGACAACGGACCCTCGGAGATGCGGTCCTTGAGCGTTGATCCTTCCACCAGTTGCATGACCAGGAAGTCGCGTCCGTCGTGCTTTCCGGCGTCGAAGGCGGTGACCAGTCCGGGGTGGTGCAGCCGAGCCAGAATCACTGCCTCGTCGTGCCAGCTCTCCTCGTTGGTGGTGGAGGCATCGGACCGGAAGACCTTGACCGCGACCGGTCGTCTCAACCGCAGGTCGAAACCCCGGTGGACATCCGCGGCACCACCGGAGCCGAGAGGCCCGTCAAGACGGTACCGGCCACTCAGCACCTCGGTGGAGCACCGGGAAGCTGTGGCTTGAGCAAAGTCACGAAGCCGCATTTCCTCTCCCACTGCATCGGAAGGCTCGTACTCTTCGGCGAGCCGGGCCCGACGTGCCTCCGCACGCGAGTACCCCAGAAGAGTCGGAGTAGCCCCGCCGGGCTCCCCCGGGCGCTCGCTCGCCGCATTCCTGCTCGCCTTGTGCCCTTCCGTGCTGGTTGGGCGGCGCCTCGCGACGGTGCCGTTGCTCTGGCTGAGCCGACAGGCAGGTTCGGCTTTGAAGCGGCAACCCTCGTCCTGGACAGGGGCGGCGATGGCGTCGAAGTCGGCTCGTATCCGTCCCTCGGCCAGAGGTGGCGGCGACGCGGCTGCGGTCCTGTGCCTGCGGGATGTCCGCCCTGCCCAGCGGCATCCCGCCTCCTGTTCCGGGCCGTCGATGCCACCCGGTGGCCGGTTCTGCACGTGTCGGGCCATCGTGGTCGACGGTGCGGGAGCGCCCCACGAGGGGCGTGAGGCCCGGCGCCGGGCCAAGCTCCGCCACCTGGTGCTGGACGACCTCGGCGCGAGGGCCGGCTTGACCGGTGCGCAACCAGCTCGATGATGACCGGTCCCTCTCTGCACCGTTGCCGGACTCCTCCGGGACCTCCGAAGCGGCTGGCCGGCAGGCTGGCGCGCGACGGGTGCGGGCACATATCCCGGCAAAAGGCACCCTGACCCCCAAGAAAAGCCCTCCCGGCGGGGAGGGCTCTCGGCGGTGCCCCCGGCAGGACTCGAACCTGCGGCCAAGCGCTTAGAAGGCGCCTGGCGTGTCGCCGACCGCACCCTGTCTGAACTGCGGCTCCGCGCGACTGTGTCGCCCTGACGACCGGCCTTCGGCACGCATTCGACTGGCGCCAACGGCCCCGTTCCTCCGGCGCTTCACTCCCGCCGGGGTCTACTGACGATTGATCGGAATCTCGTAAACGATCTCGCAGTGCGCGACCGGCACCACGATGTCCGCCGTCTCGACGGGCCGACCCTCGTCGCTGTAGTACGTCCGCCGGATGTGCGTGACGTACGCGCCGTTCTGGATTCCGAGGAGTGACGCCTCCTCCGCGGTCGCCCCTCGTGGCTCCGGCTGCTCGACCGCATGCCCGACGGTGATGCCGATGACGGCCATCCGGTTCACCACCCCGGCCCCGGCGTGCGGCCCTCCCTCGGGGAGGACAACCAGCGTGCCGACCGTGAGTTCGTACGGCTCCCAGCTCGTGGAGATCTGTACCGGCCGGCCGTTGGCCAAGAACTCGTACACCGTCCGGACGCAGAGATCACCTTCGGCGATTCCGAGACGCGCCGCGATGTCCACCGGCGCGGGGACCTTCACGTCGGACCGGCTCTCCCAGTCGCCCTGCCTGCCCACGGCCTTCATGTCGGCCCGGAACGGTGAGCTGCTGGGCTGCTCCCGCGCCGAGGAGCGAACCATCCGCACGCGTTCCCGGGGCTCGGCCACGTAGGTGCCCGATCCCGCGCGGCCCTCCAGCAGGCCCTGGGCGATCAGCAGTTCCTGTGCCCGGCGAACCACGTTCTCGCCCACGCCGAACTCCTGACCGATCTGGGCGCGGGACGGCAGGCGGTCTCCGGGCTCCCAGACGTGCTCGGCGATCCGCTGCCGAAGCTCGTCGGCGATGCGGAGGTAAGGCGCTTGCTCAGGCATATAGAAAATCTAGTCCACTAGCCCTAATCTAGTTAACTAGCTTCACTCAAAGTGATCGCTGTTAACGGAGGCTGCCTGTGCCCAGCTCGGGAGTAAGTGCGGCGTCCATCGCTGCTCGGCTGTCCGCCCTCGGGCTGCGCCCACGCATCAAGGAGCACGCCCGGTACACGGCGGTCGAAGCGACGGTCCCGGAATCCCTGCCGGCCGAGTCCTGGGGCGAGGTCCTGGCAGCGGTGGCAGAGGCGGACCGATTCGGTCTCCTCGCCACCAGTTCGAACGACCGCACCCTCTGGGCGGTCGTACGCAAAGCGGTCCCCACGACGGGCTATGTCGGGGGACCGGGCTATCAGCGATAGGAGCTGAACAGCATGTTCAACCGTATCCGCCGCGCCCTCTCGATCGCCAGAGGCGGGCACGCGTTCAAGGGTCGGCATCGTCGGCCGGAAGCACCTACCCGGCTGACGGGCGGAACCAGCATGGCGACACCCGCCCACGCGCCGAGGGCCAACCAGGACTCGAACGAGGACAGTGGGCGCCATCGCTACGTGCTCGCGGGGGAGGACTCCGCGCTCGTCCGCCCGTACGTCCTGGCGGCCTGGGAGAAGCGCACGCAGCCTCGTTCGCTGTTCGTGGCTCCCCACCTGTCCGCCGCGGCCTGGTCGTCACTCACGGGGGCGTCCTGATGGCTCCTCACCGTCTGAGGGGTGTTCGCGCGCCGATCGAGGCCACTCCCTACCGATCGGCCACCTGCCGGATCGGGACCCACGACGCCTGTACGGAGTCTCCGGCGCTGCTCGTACCCATCCCCCTCCCCTTGGTCTACGAGGTGTGCGCTTGCCCCTGCCACGCGTCGTCCGGCCGCCCCGCACGGGCGGAGTCCCGGCGGTGAGGGGACACGGAGCCGGGCGCCTCCTGGTGTCGCACGTGGACATCACCTCGACCACCGTCCTGTGCGGCGACATCATCCAAGTCGGCGGCCGGGCCTGCCGGGTGACCAACCTCCTCCAGTTGCCTCACGGAGCCAAGCAACTCCTTCTCGACTCCGGCGAACTCCTGACGATGCACCCGCGGACCCGCTTCGTCGCCGTGCGCATGATGAGAAGGCGGTGACCCGACGGTGCCCTTCCGTCATCGCGAAATCGCCGACGATCTACGGCAACAGATCACGACCGGTCGTCTCGGCCCGGGCAAGCGCCTCTCGTCCGAGCCGGCGTTGGCCGCGCACTACGCGGTGAGCACGGGAACTCTGCGGCGTGCTCTCTCCGTGCTCCAAGGGGAAGGACTCATCGAGAAGTTCCACGGCAGAGGCAACTATGTTCGCCGTCCTCTGCGCAGATTCATGTACGTCGGAGGGTGGGGGACGTTCGACCCGTGGACCGCTGCGGACGCCTCGCTTCGAGTCACCGTTCGCACGGCCATGGTCCCAGCGCAGGGGCTTCTGGCTGACTTGCTCGACGTGCCCACGGGTAGCCCTCTCGCGGAGTTCGTCTGCGTCAGCCACGAAGGGGCGTCGCCGCTCGGCCTGGCCCGGATCTACCTCCCGCACGACCTGGCCCCCGCCGGCCCTCTGGGCGAGGAGCCCTTGTACGAGCAGACGGCCAAGAGGTTCGCCGTTCTGAGTTCGTCGCCGGCCGAGGTCCGCGAGACGGTCTGTGCCCGCCCTCCGACCCCGGACGAAGTCTCGGCCCTTCGGATCAGTCCCACCGCGACAGTCCTCGGTATCACGCGCACCGCCACCGACGCCGTCGGCCGCGTCGTAGAGGCCGCACTTCTGGTCTTCCCGGGAGACCGCACCGACGCAGTCTTCATCACCCACCACACAGCCGCTGAGAGGCAGTCGCATCCATGATGGAACAGAACGAACTACGCCTTCTCCCTTGGTCGGGCCCGGAAGGCAAGCCCTGCTACCTCAGCACCGACGACAGCGACAGTTACATGTCCCGCTTGGCAGACGAGATCGAAGCGGACCAACTTTTCATGGCTGCCGATCTGTTGAAGCGAGCTGTCCGAGATCTGGTCGACGATCGCGCCTCTACAGAAGACGTGCGGCAACTGGCGAAGGAACTGACCGGAGCGCTACGAGACGCGCTTCGTGTGGCGGTCAGCCGAGGCTTCCCCTCCGTAGATCTTGAGCGAGTCCTGGTCTGATCCGTGCCCGTCCCCACGAACGCATGATCCCCAACCGATCACGCTGAGGATCGTGCGTTCGTGGGTCCCGTTACAGTATTGGGCCCTGTGGTACTTGATTTTGTAAGTCCGGCCGGAGCCGGCCGGGCCCCAAGGCAGGCCCTGCCACGGCCGCCTGCCAGGTTCTCCAGGACTGCCGTTGTCTGCTGCCATTGATGTCAGCAGTGGACGTCACCTCCTGGGTTCGGCTTCCAGGGGCCCGTATGCGCCTCGGCCGACGACAGTTGCTGGACTGTCGGCGCCCCAGCGCTGCCGTCTGGCTACGCATCAGTGGAGCGCTCGCTGCCCTTCGCCGCCCGTACCACCTGACACTAGACTGCACGCATGCCTGAATCCCAGTCCCTCGAAAGCCTTGAAGAGCAGTTGCGTGGAGAGCGTGGCAGAGTTGACGTAGCGGTTCATAACTTTTCTGTCCGCGAATTGGTGCGCATGATTGCAGATGAGGAGCTGAACGCCTCCCCTAGTTATCAGAGAAAATTTCGCTGGACGGAGAGCGACGAATCTCTCTTCATTGAGTCCATCTTCCTCGGTCTCCCCGTTCCGCCGATCTTCGTCGCCACCAACGTCGGATTTCAATGGGAAGTGGTAGACGGACTGCAGAGACTCTCGACGCTTGCCCATTTTTTGGCACGTGACGCGACGGAAGCCCGCATTTTTCAGCGGCACAGCCCACTAAAGCTCGAAAAGCTCGAAAAGCTGACCGAGCTGAATGGATGCACGTTCTCGGATCTCCCGCGAAACCTGCAAGTGTACTTTGGCAGGCAACCGTTGCAGGTTATCTCTCTCACCGACAAGAGCGACCTTCAGGTGCGCTTCGACGTATTCGAGAGACTTAACCGTGGAGGAATTCAACTGACAGCCCAAGAGGTACGGGCGAGCGTCTACAGAGGGCGTTTCTATGATTTTATTGAAAAGCTCTCCACGGATACAAGATTTGACGACATCCTCAAGCTGCAGCGCGCGCGGCAGGATGACGGAACGAGGGCCGAACAGGTTCTCAAATTTTTTGCCTACAAGAACTATAAGGACCATTTTGATGGCAAGGTAGAAACTTTCCTGAATAACTACATGCAGGAAGCTAATAGCGACTTCAAATATGCCACAGAAGGTGAAATTTTCGATAAGGCACTAGGGGCGCTGCATGTGGCATGCAGCGGCCAGCCATTCCTCCGTAGGCAGACCCCGGTCACGCCCCTCGTGCAATTCGAAGCGTGCTTGGTTGCGGCTGGAGAGTTGATCCAAGAAGGCACGCCGATCGTACAGGTCGCGCCAGATTGGCTAGAAGACGCGGAGCTGAGAGCTTCCACCGGCGCTGGCACCAATACTCGCTCCATGTTGCACAGGCGCGTTAAGCGGGCAAAGGAACTGCTCAGTGGCACCGCATGACGGCCTGGTTATCGACATTCACCTTCGAGCAGATAAATTCCTTCGTCGAGTGGATGACCTTAAGAAGTTCCTGGCGCTGGTCACAGGGAATTCGCAGACCTCAGGCAATCCGCGATGGGCTAGTGAAAGCCGTGATGCGCGAGCTCTTGCTATCGTTTGCGTCATGGCGGAGCTGGAGTCTTTCACTAAATATCTAATCCAAGAGACGCACATGGCCATCAACTCGTCCGCTGCCACGGTAGGCGATCTGCGATCGAGTCTTCGCCAACTCGCCGCACACACGACGTTTGAGAGCCTTCGCGAACTCAATGATCACAACAAACTGTGGGAACGGCGAAAATACGCAACGACATTGGATGTTTGCACGGAACCGGTAGACCTCCCCATCAACCGAAGACAAGCGCAGCCCCCTCTCGATGGAAGAACGCTTAAGCCGGAACACTTCAATCGACTTTGGGAGATATATGGCTTGCCTGGCATTTCCTTCCCATCGGCTGCCTGGGGTGCTTCCCTCCAGAAGACGGCAATGCTGCGAAACGACGTCGCCCATGGAAATATTTCGTATGTCGAGATCTTCCAACAAGCAGGCGTTTCACTGTCCGACATCGAAAGATATGTCGACGACATTGTTGAATTCTTGATTCACCTAGTTGACTCTTGGTGTCAGTACCTTTCGACGGCTGGGTACTTGAAGAGCCACTAAAATGTAAGCCAGCAAGTCTCAGAGCCTCCAGAATGCTGAGGAGTCATCGATCGAACCTCCTCTGGCCCTGGCTCCACTACCGTTGAGGTTCGGCGTTGATCCGAGTCATTCACGCACGCACCAGTTGATGTCAGTGGCCGGGGACCCACTTGACAGATCTGGCTCGGAAGGGAGTGGGTGATCAAATAGTGATGGAAAGGCTCCGTTTGGTCATGCGTCGTCTAGTGGCCAAAGACACTTCACTCTGGTTCACCCCGATGCGGCAATCGCGGATCAAATCCGGGAAAGATGACTACCTCACCTCGACCCACCACTCACCCCGGCTCCCATCCCGTCCGCCTTCGACCCACACACCGTGGAGCGGTCGTGGTTCAGGGCGTCAAGGTGGAGCGCGCCACTGTACGAACGACCTTGACGCCCTGGGCCGCGACCGCTCGGCTCTGCCTGGGTCGGAGGTGGTCGGGATGGGAGCCACCACGGCGCTCACCACGCTCCGGCCCGCACCCGCGAACGGCGCCCCTCCCATCCCGGAGTCTGAGCGCCCCCGCCGGAGGCATGTCTTGAAGCCGCGGGCTCTGGTCTCGGCTCATCCCTCCCGGCCTATCCACTGTGGGCGCGCGTCGGCGGCGGCGCGCCGAGCGGGCCGGAGGCAGGAGCGCGGGCGCGGCCAGAGCCGGGAGCGCGCCCGGCGGAGCGGAGCGCAGCCGGGAGCCTTGATGAAGTAGAGAAAGTCTTATCCCGCTGGGATGAGGTTCTTCCCGTCGTGGCTCCGGACGTGGGGCCCGTTCCCGTCCAACGCGTCCAGCAGCCGGACCGCGTACGCCTCGCTCATGCGGTCGGTGACCTCGTCGGGGGTGAGCCAGGAGACGGCCGTGGTCTCGCTGGAGGTGCGCTCGGTGCCGCCGGACGGCTTGCAGCGGAAGACCAGGGCGACGATGCCGCGGGTCATGTTCTTGTAGACGCCGGTGAGTTCGTCGATCTCGACGTGGATGCCGGTCTCCTCCAAGACCTCGCGGGCGACGCCGGCCTCGGGGGTCTCGTTGAGTTCGAGGATGCCGCCGGGGAGTTCCCAGGTGCCGTTGTCGGCTCTGCGGATCGCCAGGAGTCGCCCGTCCTCACGCACCACTACTCCGGCAACGGACACGGAGTGCAGGGGAGGGGGGGGCGCTTCCTGTGGTTGACTCATGTAGAGGAGCATAGGAGGCAGAGAAGGACTATGGGAACTGCGGCGGGAGGGGTCGGTTCCGGCCCCCGGTACGTGCAGATCGCGGATGAGATCGTGCAGCAGATCCGGGCGGGTGTCCTCAAGGCCGGAGACATGGTGCCGAGCGAATCCGAGCTGGTCGACCGCTACGGCGTGTCCGGCGGAACGATCCGCAAGGCCATGGTCGAAGTGCGGGCGAGCGGCCTGGTCGAGACCCGGCACGGCAAGGGCTCGATCGTGAAGAACCGGCCACCTGTGCGGCACCGTTCGTCCGACCGTTTCCGGCGCTCGCTCCGGCAGGGTGGCAAGGCCGCCTACCTCGCGGAGTCTGCTCAGTCCGGCGCCACCGCCAAGGTGAGCGTGCTCTACATCGGGCCCATGGAAGCACCCGAGGATGCCGCCGCGCGGCTGGGCGTCCCCGCCGGCGAACAGGTGCTGGCCCGTCGCCGCCTCTACTTCCGGGACGGCACTCCGGTCGAGACCGCAACGTCGTACCTCCCCTGGGGTGTCGTGAAGGACATCCCGGAGCTGTTCGCGGAGAACCCGGGCGGCGGTGGCATCTACGCCCGACTCGAAGACCACGGGCATGAGTTCGCGGAGTTCGTCGAGACGTTGCAAGCGCGTCCGGCCTCGAAGGCGGAGGCGGTGGAGCTCGCTCTCAGCCCGGGTACGCCGGTGGTCCACCTGATCCGGGAGGCTCGTACCGCCGCAGGGCTCGTGGTGGAGGTGTGCGACACCCTCATGGCCGCTGACCAGTTCGTTTTCGAGTACCGCATCCCCGCTGACAGCTGACGCGCGCTCAACTCCTCGCAGCCCGTCGTGAGTTCCTGCTCGCGACGGGTTGACTCATGTATAGGAGTGATGCACTCTTCTTCATGTCACTCATGTACATGAGTGGCGGAGCTCAGCACATATAGAGGAGTGACCTGCTGTGCGTCAGATTCCTGTCGACACCTCCAGCGCGGTCGTGATGGTCGCCAAGTCCCCGCAGGTGAAGCTGCGGGACCGCCGTACCGGCGAGATCGCCACCGACACCGAGACCGGAGCGAAGCTCATGACGGTCGACGTCATGTTCGCGGCCAACGACGAAGTGGAGATCCTTTCCGTCACCGTCCCGGAGACCGGGATCAGCGGTGAGCTGGTGATGGGCTCGCCGGTCGCGCTCACGGGGCTCATCGCCCGGCCCTGGGAGAACGACTTCAACGGCCAGAAGCGGCACGGCATCGCGTTCCGCGCCGTCGCGGTCACCTCGCTCGCCGCCGCCTCCGCAGGGTCCAAGGCGGTTTGACCATGACCACCTTCATGGTCGCCTTGGCGCTCGTCGTCGCCGTCGCGGGCCTCCTGCGGTGGCGGCGCCCCGCCTGGTACTGGCTGGTGTTCGGGGCCACCCTGGCCGCCCTGCGGGTCCTGGTCCGGTACGGCTCGGTCATGGACGCGTGCGGGCTCACCGTTCCGCCCGCACGGTGGCGGCTCGCCCTGGCGCGGGTCACCAACCGGGAGATGCCGGAGCCGCGTCCACCGCGCATCCTCTGGCTGCGGCCGACCCGTACCGGCCTGGTCCTGGGACTCAAGCTCCGCCCCGGACAGGACGCCTTCGACGTCTCCGCCGCCTCGGACCGGCTCCGCCACTCGTTCTCGATGTACGGCGTGACCTCGCGCGAACTGCGGTCCGGCGTCGTCGAAGTGCGGATGACCGGCTACGACGTGCTGAAGCGGGTGCAGATGCCGACCAAGGTCGAGACCCGGCCGATGCGGGTGCCGGTCGCCCTGCGGGAGGACGGAGCGGTGCACTACCGCGACTATCGGGCGATACCCCACGCCCTCACGCTCGGGGCCACGGAGTCCGGGAAGTCCGTCTACCAGCGCAACCTGGTCGCCGGCCTCGCCCCGATGGACGTCGCCCTCGTCGGGATCGACTGCAAGCGCGGAGTCGAACTGTTCCCGCTGGCCCGCCGGTTCTCCGCGCTGGCCGACAACCCGGATGCCGCCGCCGAACTCCTCGACGCCCTCGTCGAACGGATGGCGGACGTCTACCGACTCATCCGCGTCCAGCAGCGGATCACCGCCGACTTACCGGACGCGGAGATAGCCGCTGACATCTGGGACCTGCCCGACGACCTGCGCCCCACCCCCGTCGTGGTCCTGGTCGATGAAGTCGCCGAACTCGCCCTGTACGCGAGCAAGGAAGAAGAGAAGCGCCGGGACCGCATCATCACCGCCCTCGTCCGCCTCGCCCAGCTCGGCAGGGCCGCGGGCATCTACCTCGAAATCTGCGGGCAGAGGTTCGGCTCCGAACTCGGCAAGGGCATCACCATGCTCCGCGCCCAGCTCACCGGCCGCACCGCCCACCGCGTCAACGACGAGACCTCCGCCAACATGGCCTTCGGCGACATCTCCCCGGACGCGGTCCTCGCCGCCATCCAGATACCGGCCGACAAGCAGGGCGTCGCCATAGCGGGCGACTCGTCCGGCGGGTGGCATCGCATCCGCGCCCCGCACACCTCGCTGCGCCAAGCCGTGAACATCTGCAACCGGTACGCCGACCGGACGCCGGACCTGCCCGAACTGGCACTCTTCCGGCCCGTTCTCGCCGTCCCGGCCTCGGCTCCCGTGTCGTCGGCCGTCGCTTCGCCGACCGCCACCACCTGAGCCTTCGCCCCTCACCGCCTGAGCCTTCCTCCGCCCTTCCCGGTCGGCGCGACCGCCTTCGCGCCAGGTCCCTACCCCCGCCATGCCCCAGAGAGGGAGATCCACCATGTGCCCGGACTGCGAGGACTTCGTCCGCACCGTGCGCCTGCTCGGTCAAGCCGCCCTGTACGCCGAGACCCCCGGCGCCGACCTCGACTTCGCGGAGACCGTCAGCCAGTCCCTCGCCGCGTCGCTGCTCGTCGCGCCGATCGACTGGCTCCCGGAGGGCTACGACCCCAACAGCGGCCCGTGTGAGGGCTTCTGATGGGCGCCCGGCCCCGTCTCCGGATCGACGCGGTGTTCATCCAAGCCGTGATCGCAGGGGCCCTGTCCTTCGCCCACCTGCACGACCTGGCCGCCGCTGCCGGGCAGGACGGCTGGAAGGCGTGGGCCTACCCGGTCAGCGTCGACCTCCTCCTTGTCGCGGCCTGGCGGCGGCTCCGGGTCGAGGGGCCGTCCCGACTGGCCTGGTGCTGGTTCCTGGTGGCCCTGGTCGCCTCGCTCGGCGCCAACATCGCCACCGCCGGGTTCCTCGACCTGGCCGACCCGCCCGCACCGCTCCGCCTCGGCATCGCCGGATGGCCCGCGCTGGCCTTCCTCGGCGGCACACTCCTGGCCCACTCGGCTACGGACCGGGCGCCGGTGGTGCCGGCCGCCGCCACCGACGCGGTGACCGTCGAAACCACGGTCGACACCGACCCCGTACCCCCGGCTGACGCCGCCCCGCCGCCCGTACCGGACGACGAAGGGTCCGCCCCTCCCGTCCAGCCCTCCCCGGTCCCGCCCGTCCCCGCCGCACTGGTCGATCACGCCCGCAAAGTCGCCGACGAGCACCGCGACCGCACCGGCTCTCCGATCGACACCGACACCCTGCGCTCCCGCCTCGGCGTCCCGCCGCACCTCGCCGCAGCCATCGCCGCCCACCTCGCCTGACCAGCAAGGAGAGACCGCCATGCCCGCACGCGACAACTTCCACTCCCTGATGCGGATCGGCCCCGTGCAGATCGGCACCCACCCCGACCGCAACGGCCGGACCGTGCACGCCGCCGTCTGCACCGCCGACCGCTGCGGCTGGTCCGCCGACTACTCCAGCCGGACCGCCGCCCAGCTCGCCGCCCGCTCCCACCGCTGCACCGTCCGCTAGGAGGCACCACCCATGGACGTCCCCCTCTGGTTCGCGCTCGTGGTCGTCGGCTACCTCGGCGTGAAGCTCGTCCGCCCGCCCTGGTGGCTGGTCTGCGTGTTCCTCCTCGGCGGCTACCTCCTCGCCGACAGCCTCTTCGCCTCCGTCATCGACCCCGCCGTCAAGTAACCCGCGAAAGGAGACCGCTCATGTTCCAGCCCAAGGTTCCGACCATGCCGCAGCCCACCGGGTTGATCACGCCGCCCGCCGTCATCCAGCCGACCACCGTCACTCCGAGCGCCCCGGCCCTGCCCACGGTGCCCACCGTCGTCCCGCAGCCGGCCCGCCCGGTCGTTCAGATCACCCCGGGCGGCGTGCTCGCCCTCGTCGGCGCCGGTACGGCCGTGGTCCTGGTCCTCGGGGCCGTACTCGTTTCTCTGCTGCTCGCGGTCGCCATCACCGGCGCTTCGGTCGCGGTCTGCGCCGTCGTGCTGCGCTCCCTGCTCGCCTCCGACACCAAGCGGCGCTGACCAGCGCGCTTCCCACCACGTCTGACCGGCCCCGGGCGGCTCTGATACCGCCAAGCATCCGCCGCCCGGGAGCCGTACCCGTCCGATCTCGCAACCGGAAGGAACCTTCAGCATGCCCCACCGGGCCCCATTCACGGCGAAGAATGCGCACGCACCTGTCCGACCGCTCGACCCGATCGTCCTCGGTGACGTGCTCCGGGTCGCCTCGGACCCCGGCTACAACCGCTGGGAGGAACAGATCCGCCGCACCGGCGGCTGCGCCGACCCGATCCACCTGAGCGGCTGGGTCCTCCACAAGGACAAGACCACCGGCGAGAGCCTGCACCACTACTCCACGGCGGGCGAACCGGGCGGACGCCTCCGCATCGCCTGCGGAAACCGCCGCGCGTCCCGCTGCCCCTCCTGCGCGTGGACCTACGCGGGCGACACCTACCACCTGATCCGCGCCGGACTGGCCGGGGACGACCGCCGAGACATCCCGGCGAGCGTCCGCGACCACCCGCGCGTCTTCGCCACCCTCACGGCTCCCTCGTTCGGCCCGGTCCACAACCGGCCCGATCACGGCGCCTGCCGCTGCGGCACCTCCCACAACGTCAACTCGACGGAGTTGGGAGCCGCCCTCGACCCCGCCACCTACGACTACGCGGGCGCCGTGCTCTTCAACAACCTCGCCGGACAGCTCTGGCAGCGCTTCACCACCCGGCTCCGCCGCGAACTCGCCGCCCGCGCCGGCCTGCCGCGAAGTGAACTCGCGGCCCATGTCCGCCTCTCGTACGGCAAGGTCGCCGAGTTCCAGAAGCGCGGCGCTCTGCACTTCCACGCGGTCGTACGCCTCGACGGTCCGGCCGGTCCGGGGACGCCTCCGCCCGCGTGGGCCACGGTCGCGCTCCTGACCGACGCGATACGTGCCGCAGCCGCGCACACGTACACCTCGGTCTCGATCCCCGCTTCCGGCGACCAGCCTGCCCGTACCTTCCGATGGGGCCGACAGCTCGACGTGCGTCCGGTGAAAGCCTTCGACGGCGGCTCCGACCTCAGCGAACAGGCCGTCGCCTCCTACGTGGCGAAGTACGCCACCAAGGCCGCCGAGAACACCGGCACTCTGGACCGCCGCATCGGCGAACTCTCCGAACTGGACCGCTACGGAGTCCCCGACCACACCCGGCGCCTCATCACCGCCTGCCGCGACCTGGACCCGCTCTACCCGGACCGGCGCATCTGGGCGTGGGCGCACATGCTCGGCTTCCGCGGGCACTTCTCGTCCAAGTCGCGCACGTACTCGACCACCCTCGGCGCCCTCCGCCAAGCTCGCGCCGACTACCGCGCCGCTCAGGAAGCACCCGTCCTCGACCTCGACGATCGGGAGCCGGACACCGTCCTCGTCCTGACCGACTGGCAGTACGCCGGCCATGGCCACACCCCGGGCGAAACCGCCCTCGCCGCCACCATCGCCCGGGACCTCCAGCTCAACCGGGAGACCGCCCGTGACGCCCTCCGGAGCGAAGGGAGTCGGTCATGACCACCGCCGTTCGCTCCCGCACTGCGCTGCTCACCCTGGCCGAGGTCTGTGACGAACTGGCCGTTTCGCGCTCGACCTTCTACGACTGGCGGGCCAAGCGCCGGGCGCCCCGCTGCATCAAGCTGCCGAACGGCGACCTGAGGATTCGACGGCTCGACCTCGACCACTGGCTTGACGACCGTGAGGACGCCGCCTGATGGAGACGACGTACGACGTCAAGGTCATCAAGATCATTTCCTATAAGGGTGCCCGGAAGACCACCTACACCGTGCGCTGGGAGGTGGCAGGGAAGCGCTGGCGCGAGACGTTCGACACCGTCGCCCTGGCCGAGGGCTTCCGCTCCGGACTCATCACGGCGACGGGCAAGGGCGAGGCGTTCGTCATCGCGACCGGCCTGCCCGTCTCGCACCGTTCGAAGTCCGCCGCCGTGAGCTGGTACGCCTTCGCCACCGAGTACGTGGACGCGCGGTGGTCCCAACTCGGTGGCAACAGCCGGAAGAACCTCGCGAAGACGCTGACCGCGACCACCATCGCGCTTCTGCGCACCCGCCCTGCCCAGTTCGAGCCGGTGGCGGTGCGTACCGCGCTGCGTGAGTGGGCGTTCAACACGAACCGGCGGGACACGGCCCCTGACGACGTGGCCACCATCCTTCGTTGGGTGGAGCGGAACTCGCTGCCCGTCTCGACCTGGGAAGACCCTGGCAAGGTGGATGAGGTTCTACGAGCCGTCGACACGCGCCTTGACGGCAAGCAGGCTGCCGCGTGGTCCCGCAAGCGGCACCGTCGCATCCTCAACGTGGTCATGAAGTACGCGATTCGGAAGCGTGTTCTTCGGGACAATCCGCTCCCCAAGGGGAAGGACGCGACGGTTGTCGCCAAGACCACGAACGCCGTCGACAAACGGTCCCTGATGAACTCGGATCAGGCGGGCGCTCTGCTCGACTGGATACGGCGGCGGCCTCGCGGTGGCAAGCGGCTGCACGCCTTCTTCGCGACCTTGTACTACTGCGGTCTGCGACCTGAGGAAGCCGTGGCCATGCGGGCCAAGGATGTGTCGCTGCCCGCGCTCGGTGCCGCGGACCAGTGGTGTGAGCTGCTGATCCACACGGCGACCCCGGAGGTGGGCAAGCAGTGGACCGACACCGGGAAGATCCACGAAGAGCGCGACCTCAAGGGCCGTGCCGAGGGGGAGACGCGCACGGTACCGGGACACCCCGCCCTGACGCGGGTTCTGCGGCAACACATCGAGGACGAAAAGCTACAGCCGAGTGATCTGCTCTTCCAGGGAGAAACAGGGGGCGTCCTCGCGGGCTCCGTGATCCGGCGGGCCTGGCGCACTGCGCGCGAGGCGGTGTTGCCCCCTCATGTCATCGAGTCGCCTACCGGCAGGCGCGTGTACGACAACCGCCACACGCGTCTGACGAAGTGGCTGAATGACGGGGTTCCGCCGGCCCAGGTCGCCGACTGGGCGGGCAACAGTGTTCCGGTGCTCCTGGCCACTTATGCGCGGTGCGTCGAAGGACAGCTACCGGATCTCAAGAAGCGCCTCGAAGCGGCGGGGGACCTTCCGGAGTGACCGTCTGCCGGTTGATTGTCCGCTGAGAACTTCGACTCGTATTCGACTCGGGCACCCGCAAAAACCCGGTGACAGCCGTACGGCCCCGGACTTTCCCTTGATCATCGGGGGAGTGTCCGGGGCCTCGCCGTAACCAGCAAAAGGTACCCTGACCTGCGAAAAGCCCTCCCGCTGGGGAGGGCTCTAGGCGGTGCCCCCGGCAGGACTCGAACCTGCGGCCAAGCGCTTAGAAGGCGCCTGCTCTATCCACTGAGCTACGGGGGCCGGGTGTGGGTGGTGGCGGACGGGGCTCCGTTGTGGGGGAGTCCCTGGCCGTGCCGGGACAAGGATAGGGCTCTTGGCGCGGTGTCCCGGTTGCTTCGCCTGCGTGGCACCTTGTGGAGGTTCGGTGAAGCGAACCGATAATCGCAGCTGGGTGCGGATCGCGCACCGGTTTTCGGGCCGGAACAGGCGGGTGTTGTGCACTCGTTATGCCCGCGCTGTGCAGGTCCCCCCTGCCTCTCGGGGTGGAACCGCCGCGCACGGGTAGCCATACGCTTCAAAAAGGCGCCAAAAGCGGGCATTCTTCGCATGTGGTGACCTTGGATGTACGGCCTCAGCTCATCGACGCACTCTCCGCCCTGCGCGACCGTGTCGCTGCCGTGCGTCTCCCACTACCGCTCCCGGGGACGGAACGGGCCCGGCAGACCAGGGCCGAACTCCTCGCGCAGCTCGACGACTACCTGCTGCCCCGGCTCAGAGCCCCCGAGGCGCCCCTGCTCGCGGTGATCGGCGGGTCCACCGGGGCGGGGAAGTCCACGTTGGTCAACTCGCTCGTCGGGTGCCGGGTCAGCGAGGCCGGGGTGCTGCGGCCGACGACCCGGACGCCGGTGCTGGTCTGCCACCCGGACGACCACCACTGGTTCGCGGACGTACGGGTGCTGCCCGAGCTGATCCGGGTCTGGCTGCCGCCGGGGCGGGGGGCCGAGGCGGACGGGATCGACGAGGTGGGTGTCGGGCGGACCCGCGGGGCCGCCCAGGAGCTGCGGATCGAGACGGTGCTGAGCCTGCCGCGCGGGCTCGCACTGCTCGACGCCCCCGACATCGACTCGCTCGTCGAACGCAACCGGGTCCTCGCCGCCGAACTCATCTGCGCGGCCGACGTCTGGGTGATGGTGACCACGGCGTCCCGGTACGCCGACGCGGTGCCCTGGCACATCCTGCGTACGGCGAAGGAGTACGACGCTTCACTGGTCAGCGTGCTCGACCGGGTGCCGCACCAGGTGGTGGGGGAGGTCTCCCGCCAGTACGCGGCGCTGATGACCCGGGCAGGGCTCGGGGACGTACCGCGCTTCACCATCCCCGAGCTGCCCGAGTCGGCGGGCGGCGCCAGTGGGCTGCTCCCCACCACGGCTGTCGCCCCGTTGCGCGCCTGGCTCACCCACCGGGTCCAGGACCCTGCTGCCCGCCAGCAGGCCGTGGGGCGTACGGCGTCCGGGGTCGTCGATTCGCTGAACGTACGGATTCCCGCGCTGGCCGGGGCCGTCGCCCAGCAGTACGCGGCGGCCGTCCGGCTCACCGGCGCGGTCGAGGACGCGTACGAGAGGGAGGCTGAGCGGATTCGCCGCCGGCTCGGGAACGGGGCTGTACTGGCGGGTGACGCCCGGACGCGGTGGCGCGGGTACCCGCTCGACAGTTCGGCCTGCGAGGTGCTGGAAGCGCTGGTGGAGAGCCTGGTCGCGCTCATCCAGTGCGCCGTCGCCGCCGCCGACGAAAAGATCCGTACGGCCTGGCGGCGTGATCCGGCCGCTGCGGCCTTCCGCTTCGAGAGCACCGGCAGCACCGGCAGCACCAACAGGGAGGGCGTCGGCTGGGGTCCGGCGGCTGACGTCGAGGGCCGCATCGCGGTGGCGGTACGCCGGTGGCGTCGGGTCGTCGAAGAGCTGGCCGAGGAGGAGGTGGGCCGGCTCGACCGCAGCGTCGCGCCGGACCCGGAGACCGTCGCCGCGCTGCTCGCCGCGGCTCTGCTCGGCGGGCGCCGCGCCCGCAGCGCCGGGGAGCAGCTCGCCGAACGCATCGGCGCCCAGGGAGCCCTGCGGTTGCGGGACAAGGGCGGCGCTCTCCTCACCAGCTATCTGGAACAGGTGCTGCGGGTCGAGCGGGAACGGCGGCTCGCCCCGCTCGACGCGCTCGACATCGCGCCCGAACCGCAAGCAGAGCTGATCGCCGCACTGTCCGTGTTGCAGAAGGAGAGGAGGCAGCGATGACTGCCGTCGTGGATCAGGGCCGGGGACAGGACGATCGGGGCTGGGAACAGGACGGTCGGTGCCGGGATCGGGACGATCGGGTCCGGGAGCACGGTGATCGAGGCCGGGAGCAGGGTGACCCGGGTCGCCCGCAGGACGATCCGGAGCAGGAGCGGCAGGGCGACCGGGAGCGGGTCGGGGAGGACACGAGCGGCGGGAGGACCGACGTGAGGGCACCGGAGGAGTCCGGCGACGGCCCGGGGGGTCATGCCGCCCGGGGCTGGCCCCGTGCCACGGTCGGCGGCGCCCAGAAGGGCCCGGGGGCGGTGCGTACGGCCCGGAACGCGGGCGCTCCCGGGCCGGCGACGGCGGTGGGCGCGGACGCCCCCAGGGTGGTGGGCGCGGAGGCCCCCAGGGAGGTGGACCGGGACGTGCCCGGGGCGGTGGACGCGCCCGGAGAGCGAGGGGGCGTACCCGGAGCTGCCGGTGAGCTGGACCCGCGGGTCACCGCCGTCACCCCGGCGGGCGTGCCCTCGCACTGGGACGACGGGCTGATCGCCCGCAAGGCCGCGGCCTTCCGGGCCAAGGATTTCCGGGCCAAGGGGTATGTGCGAGAACGGGCGGTGGCGAAGGACGAACCGGGGCCCGAGGTGGAGGCGTACGTACCGTCCGGCGGCGCCCTCAAGCCGCGGCTCGAGGCGCTGCGCGAGCTGGTCGGGCTCTCCCGCGCGCGGCTCGACCAGGGGACGCTCGCCGAGGCGGGCCGGGTACTCGAAGAGGCCGCCGCCCGGCAGCGGCTCTCGGCCCGGCACACCGTGGTCGCCCTCGCCGGAGCGACGGGCAGCGGGAAGTCCTCCCTGTTCAACGCCCTCGCGGGAAGCCAGATCTCCGACACCGGGGTACGACGGCCGACCACCTCCTCCCCGATCGCGTGCAGCTGGACGGACGGGGCGGCCGGCCTCCTCGACCGGCTGGCGATCCCGGGCCGGCTCCGCCGCAGGCCGCAGCCGGGGACGGCGGCGGCCGACGCGGCGCTCCAGGGCCTCGTTCTGGTGGACCTCCCCGACCACGACTCGGCGGCCCCCGGACACAGGGAGCAGGTGGACCGGGTCCTCGCACTCGTGGACGCGGTGGTCTGGGTCGTGGACCCGGAGAAGTACGGCGACGCGGCCCTGCACGAGCGCTATCTGCGCCCCCTCGCGGGACACGCGGAAGTCAGCTTCGTCGTGCTCAACCAGATCGACCGGCTCCCCGGCGAGGCCGCCGACCTGGTCCTCGACGACCTGCGCCGACTGCTCGACGAGGACGGCATGGCGGTGGGCGAGCACGGTGACCCCGGCGCCACCGTGCTCGCCCTCTCCGCCCTCACCGGGGAAGGAGTGGGCGAACTGCGCGAGATGTTGGGGAAGTTCGTTCAGGCGCGTACGGCCGCCCAGCGAAGGCTCTCCGCCGACGTGGACGCCGCCGCCGCGCGGCTGCGCCCGGTGTACGTCGCGGAGGGACGGCCCGGTCTGGGCGAGGGGGCGCGGGAGGAGTTCACCGACCGGCTCGCCGACGCGGTCGGTGCCTCGGCGGCCGGACAGGCGGCCGAGCGGGAGTGGCGCCGGAACGCGGGCCGGGCCTGCGGTACCCCGTGGCTGCGGCTCTGGCGCTGGTACGAGTCCACGCGCAGGCTCGGCGGCCTGGAACGGATGGGCCAGGTCCTGACCCCGCCGCGCGAGGAGGAGCAGGCGACCGCGCGGCAACGGGTCGAGCAGGCGGTACGGATCGTGGCGGACGATGCCGCCGCAGGGCTCCCGGACCCGTGGGCCCAGGCCGTGCGCGAGGCCGCGTACAACGGGGCGAAGGGACTGTCCGAGGCCCTGGACGGACTGGCGGAGATGAACGGTTCGGCCGCACCCGCCCGGGGTCGGCGGGCCGGCGGCGGTACGGGGAGCGGTACGGGAAGCGAGGCAGCAGCCTCCGGAGCCGACGAGGTGTGGGCCGACGCGCGCGGGGCCGGTGCTGCGGACGAGGCGGTGGGCCCGGCGGCGCCTGCGCGCGGGGCCGGGCGCAGGCGCCCGCCGGGCCGGTTCGGGCGGAGGCGGCCCCGAGGGGCGCGTACGGAGTCCGGCGTCGGCAGCGTCGGAGGCTCGCCGCTGCCCCTCGCCCGACCTGCCAAGCCGGCGCGCCCCAGGTGGTGGCCGGCGGCGGTGGTGGTCCAGGCGTCCATGACGTTGCTGCAGATCTTCGGCGGGCTGTGGCTGGTCGGCCAGATCGCCGGAGTGCTGGCACCGGGACTGATCGTCCCCGCTCTCGTGATGCTCGCCGGAGTCCTCGGGGGCCCGCTCGTGGAGTGGGCGTGCGCCGCGGCCGCGCGGGGGCCGGCGCGGCGGTACGGGCAGGAGGTCGAGCGGCGACTGCGGGACGCGGCGGCCGGATGCGGTCGTGCGAGGGTGCTCGATCCGGTGGCGGCCGAGCTCGCCCGCTACCGCGAAGTGCGTGAGCGGTACGGGGCGGTGACGGAGTTGTCCACAACCGGCCGGTAATCCACAGGCCCCGACAGGATCGCCGCGCCTCGTCCAGCATGGAGTCCTCGCTCCGGCCCGTACCCGGGACCGGCGGCGGGAGACGGCCTCGGGCGGGATGGCCCGGTTCCGCCTCGCCGTCACGCCGCGCCGCTGGGACCGGGAGAAACAGCTCTGGGCCGACGGGCGGACGAGCTTCTACACCGTGTGGGCGTGGCGGAGCCTCGCGTCGAACGTGGCGGCCTCGGTCTCCGTGGGCGAACCCCTGCTGGTGCACGGTCGGCTGAAGGTCCGGGAGGAGGAACGCGAAGGTGCGCGAAAGACGTTCGTGGATGTCGAGGCGGTAGCGGTGGGGCACGACCTGAGCCGGGGGACCGCAGCCTTCCGGCGCGCGGTCCGACGCGAGCCGCCGTACGGCGCCGAGGCAGGTACGGGGCCCGCAGGGCCGGGTACGGGGCCCGCGGGGCCGGGCACGGGAGTGGGCCCAGCACTGTTTGTGGGCAACGGTGTTGGCCCCGCCCCCGGCCGCGGAGGCCCCGGAGGCCCCGGAGGCCCAGGAGGAGGGCCGGGGGCCGGGGCAGGGGCGGGGCCGGGGGCGGGGCTCGGGATGGTGCCGGGAGGAGGGGACGCGGGCGGTCCGGTTTTCGCGAGCGAATCCGCCGGTGACGGCCCGTCCTGGGAGAGGGACCCCGAGGAGGAGGCGGCTGCCGGCCCGAGGGCGACCGGACCGCCGCGGGCGGCCGAAGGGCAGCAGCCTCCGATGACCGGTCAGAAGAGCGCGGCAGGGCTCGTGTCGACTTCTCGATGAAACCGAAACGCTTTGGGTGAACGCGTGGTGACGGGGTGCTGATGGTTTCCCTCGCGCCCCATGGGGCAGGAGAGGAAGTCATAACGATTGCGATTCGGAATGCTTGTACGACAGTAAGACGGGGGAGCAGTTCCGGCCTCCGTCCATAGGATTCCCCCCGTACTCATGGGCACTTGAGTCTGTCGGCGGGGCACTCCCCACACGCGCACCGAGCGCGAGGGCCCCGCCCGGAGGGGAATTCTGTGACTTCTGCGTTTTCTGAAATTTCAGCGCTTCAAGACTCCGGCATGGCGACCGGTCCGGCCCTCCGTGCCGGTTCGGGCGTGCGTCGGCCGCTGTGGGGACGGGGCAACGGGCTCGTCCGTCTCGCCTCCACCGCGCTGGTCACCGGTCTCGTCGCGGCGGGTGCACTCGCCGGCGCGGGCACGGCGGCAGCCGACGACGCGGCACCTCAGCAGCCGGGCGGCGCGCTCGCCGTCCTGGACGGGCTGAAGACGTACGACGGCGCCAAGATCAAGACGGACAAGGGGGTCAAGTCGGTGTCCGCCGGTCTCTTCGAGATGACCGTCGACGGTGGCGGCACGCTCAAGACGTACTGCATCGACATCCACAACCCCACCCAGGGGAACGCGGAGTACAAGGAGACCCCCTGGGCGCAGTCCTCGCTCGGTAAGAACGCGAACGCCGGCCGCATCCGCTGGATCCTCGAGCACTCCTACCCGCAGGTCGACGACCTCGCCTCGCTCGCCAAGGCGGCCAAGACCGGCCCGCTCACCGAGGGCACCGCTGCCGCCGGCACCCAGGTCGCCATCTGGCGCTTCTCGGACAACGCCGACGTCACCGCGGTGAACGACGACGCCGAGAAGCTCGCCGACTACCTCCAGGGCGCGGCCCAGGACTCGACCGAGCCCCAGGCGTCGCTCACCCTGAGCCCCGCCGCGGTCTCCGGCCAGGCCGGCGGCCTGCTCGGCCCGGTCACCGTCCACACCGACGCGGCCGAGGCCACGGTGGCCCCGCCCGCCGACGCCGTAGCCAGCGGCGTCAAGATCACCGACAAGGACGGCAACCCCGTCTCGACGGCGACCGACGGCACCGAGCTCTACTTCGACGTGCCGAAGGGCGCTGCGGACGGTTCCACCTCGCTCACCGTCCAGGCCACCACCTCGGTGCCGGTCGGCCGTGTCTTCACCGGCGTGACGACCACGAGCCAGACGCAGATCCTGGCCGGTTCCAGTGAGTCCGTCGTCTCCGCGCAGGCCGCCGCCACCTGGGCCGCCAAGGGTCCGGTCCCCGCCGTGACCGCGCAGAAGAACTGCGCCAAGGGCGGAGTGGACGTCACCGCGAGCAACAACGGTGACCAGCCGTTCACCTTCACCATCTCCGGCACCGAGTACACCGTCGAGGCCGGCGGCACGAAGACCGTGACGGTCCCCGTCGCCGAGGACGCGGCGTACGACTTCACCGTCACCGGTGCGGGCGGCTTCGAGCAGAACTTCAAGGGCGTCCTCGACTGCGTCACCGCGGCCACCCCGGCCCCGGGCGGCAACGAGGGCACCGACACCCAGACCGGCGCCTCGCCGAGCCCGGCCGCGACCGTCGCCGCCGGCGACGTGACCGGCGGTGGTGAGGGCGACCTCGCCGCCACCGGTGGCTCCAGCGCGACCCCGATCATCGCGGGTGTCGCCGTGGCGCTCGTCGTGCTCGGTGGCGGAGCGGTGTTCTTCCTCCGCCGCAAGAAGTCGGCCGCCGCAGCCCAGTAGTGGCCGCCGGGTGCGCGCGGTGACCGTGCGCACCACCCGGTAGCCGTACCGCTGCGACAGCCGTACAGCAGCAGCACCCCGTACGACCGAAGGCCCCGCACACCCGGATTCACGGGAGTGCGGGGCCTTCGCGGATGCCGGGGTCCGCCGCGTACCCCGCGTACTTTCTCGCCGTGCGCCCGCCCCACCCGCCGTCCCGCCCGCCCTCGCGACCTCGCAGGTCAACGTCCCCGGGCGGGACGGGTTTCCCCCGCAGGGTGGACGTCAGGCAAGATGGGGTGTATCTGCCCACACCTCTATTGCTGCCGGACGGTTTCTCTTGGCTGAGTTCATCTACACCATGCGCAAGACGCGCAAGGCGCACGGCGACAAGGTGATTCTGGATGACGTCACCCTGAACTTCCTGCCCGGCGCGAAGATCGGCGTCGTCGGCCCCAACGGTGCCGGTAAGTCCACGGTGCTCAAGATCATGGCCGGCCTGGAACAGCCGTCCAACGGTGAGGCGTACCTCTCGCCCGGCTTCAGCGTCGGCATCCTCATGCAGGAGCCGAAGCTCGACGAGGAGAAGACCGTCCTGCAGAACGTGCAGGACGGCGCCGCCGAGATCATGGGCAAGCTCACGCGCTTCAACGAGGTCGCCGAGCTCATGGCGACCGACTACTCCGACGCGCTGCTGGACGAGATGGGCAAGCTCCAGGAGGACCTGGACCACGCAAACGCGTGGGACCTGGACGCCCAGCTGGAACAGGCCATGGACGCCCTGGGCTGCCCGCCCGGCGACTGGCCCGTGACCAACCTCTCCGGTGGCGAGAAGCGCCGCGTGGCGCTCTGCAAGCTCCTCATCGAGGCGCCCGACCTCCTCCTGCTCGACGAGCCCACCAACCACCTCGACGCCGAGTCGGTGAACTGGCTGGAGCAGCACCTCTCGAAGTACGCGGGCTGCGTCATCGCCGTGACCCACGACCGGTACTTCCTCAACAACGTCGCCGAGTGGATCCTCGAGCTGGACCGCGGCCGCGCCATCGCCTACGAGGGCAACTACTCCACGTACCTCGAGAAGAAGGCCACCCGCCTCAAGGTCGAGGGCCGCAAGGACGAGAAGCGCCAGAAGCGCCTCAAGGAAGAGCTGGAGTGGGTCCGGTCCAACGCCAAGGGCCGCCAGACCAAGTCCAAGGCCCGCCTCGCGCGTTACGAGGAGATGGCTGCCGAGGCCGACAAGATGCGGAAGCTGGACTTCGAGGAGATCCAGATCCCGCCGGGCCCGCGCCTCGGTTCCATCGTGGTCGAGGTCGAGCACCTCTCGAAGGCCTTCGGCGACAAGGTCCTGATCGACGACCTGTCGTTCACGCTGCCGCGCAACGGCATCGTCGGCATCATCGGCCCGAACGGCGCGGGCAAGACCACGCTCTTCAAGATGATCCAGGGCCTGGAGACGCCGGACTCCGGTTCGGTCAAGGTCGGCGAGACGGTCAAGATCTCGTACGTCGACCAGTCCCGCGCCAACATCGACCCGAAGAAGACCCTCTGGGCCGTCGTCTCGGACGAGCTGGACTACATCAACGTGGGCCAGGTCGAGATGCCTTCGCGGGCGTACGTCTCCGCGTTCGGCTTCAAGGGCCCGGACCAGCAGAAGCCGGCCGGTGTCCTCTCCGGTGGTGAGCGCAACCGCCTGAACCTCGCGCTGACGCTCAAGGAGGGCGGCAACCTGCTGCTCCTCGACGAGCCCACCAACGACCTGGACGTCGAGACCCTCTCCTCGCTGGAGAACGCGCTGCTGGAGTTCCCCGGCGCCGCGGTGGTCATCTCCCACGACCGCTGGTTCCTGGACCGCGTCGCCACGCACATCCTGGCGTACGAGGGTGACTCCAAGTGGTACTGGTTCGAGGGCAACTTCGAGTCGTACGAGAAGAACAAGGTCGAGCGCCTCGGTGCGGACGCGGCCCGCCCGCACCGCGCCACGTACAAGAAGCTCACCCGGGGCTGATCACCGTGGCCCGTCACCTCTACCCCTGCCCGCTCCGCTGGTCGGACATGGACGCCTTCGGCCACGTCAACAACGTGGTCTTCCTCCGCTACCTGGAGGAGGCGCGCATCGACTTCATGTTCCGGCTCGCGCCGGGGGACGGTTCGCCGTCCTTCGCGGGCGGTTCCGTCGTCGCCCGCCACGAGATCGACTACCTCCGGCCGCTGGTCCACCGCCACGCGCCGGTCACCGTCGAGTCCTGGGTCACGAAGATCGGCGCGGCGTCACTGACGATCGCGTACGAGATCAAGGACGCGGACCTGGTGTACGTACGGGCCGCCACGGTCGTCGTGCCCTACAACCTGGTGGAAGGGCGGCCCCGGCGGATCTCCGCCGAGGAGAAGCTCTTCCTCCAGGAGTACATGGAGCAGGAGCCCGCCACGGCATGAGGATGCCCGTGCACTCCGTGCTCTTCGCCGATGCCGGGGAGGCGGCCGACCTCGCCGCCTTCCTCGGCCGGCTGCTCCACTACGACCGCGCCGCCGCCGTCCGCCTCCAGGCGGCCGGCGGGGCGCTGGCCGTGTTCGGACGTCCGCCGTCCTTCGACGTGCTGGCGATCCGCACCGCACGCTTGGCCGGAGCCGGAGCCGCCGGTTCCGAGGCCTTCGACGTCACGGTGTCGGCGGGGGAGTTCCTGGAGACCCTCGACCCCGAGGGCGGCGCCGGTGGTACCGGCGCCCTGCCCACCCCCGTCACCGGACCGCCGTGGACCGGGATGCTGCCGCCGCGCGGCCCCTGGCGCGAACTCCCCGGACTGCCGGGTCCGCAGGAGCTGCGCTCCGCGCTGACCACGGCGGTCGGCGAGTTCCGCACCCGCGACGGGGCCCTCCCCGAGGACCGTCGCACCCGCGCCGAACGCGAGCGGATCGGCCGCGAGATCTGGTCCCGGCAGGTCGGCGGGACACCGCTCCCGCTGCGCGCCGTGCACGCGGCCCAGTCGCTCGGCTTCCTCCGCCCCCAGCCGGACCTGCCGGTCGGCCTGCTGGCCGCGGGGTCCTGGCTGCGCCTGCGCAGCCCGTACGGCTCCGTCGCCCTGCGCACCGAGGGCAGCGGCGGGCTCGGAGCGCTCCAGCTGTCCGTCGGCCGCCGCTGAGCCACCGCATGGGCCGCCTGCGCCGAACCACCGCGCGGCCAACGACGCCGGAGGGGCGACGTCGCCCGCGTCAGGCGCCGGTCTTCACTCGGCCGTGTTCACCATCGAGGCCGCCGCGTAGGTGAGGTAGGACCACAACTTCTGCTCGTGCTCGGGCGGGAGCCCCTGCTCGTCCAGGGCGACCCGCATGTGTCCGAGCCAGGCGTCGTGCGCCGCCCGGTCCACCCGGAAGGGCTGGTGACGCATCCGCAGCCGCGGGTGCCCCCGGTGGTCGCTGTACGTCCGGGGGCCGCCCCAGTACTGCATCAGGAAGAGCGTGAACCGCTCCTCGGCCGGACCCAGGTCCTTCTCCGGGTACATCGGCCGCAGCAGCGGGTCCTCGGCCACTCCCTCGTAGAAGCGGTGCACCAGGCGCCGGAAGGTGGCCTCGCCGCCGACCTGCTCGTAGAAGGTCTGCTCCTGAAGCGTGTCGTGCGGGTTCTCTGTCACCTGTCCATGGTCGCAGACGTACCGGACGAGGTCCGGGGTCCTAGGACTCCTCGGCCACTCCCGGCGGCGGCGAAGACGAGTCCGGCGAACGCACAGACTCCTGCCGACAGCAGCAGGGCCCATCCGGTGTGGAGGGTGGCGAGGGCACCCATGACGGCGACGCCGAGAGTCGCCCCGACCTGGCGTACCGCGTTGAGCAGGCCACCGGCCGAGGCCGCCGTCCCCTCCGGGGCGGCCTGGACGACGGCCGTGACGAGGGCGGGCAGGACGAAGGAGATCCCGAACCCGGTGAGCAGGAGCCCCGGAACGAGCCAGCGGGAGGTGCCCTGGGCGAAGACCGGCCGGGCGAGCGCCACGCCACCGGCGGTCAGCAGCGCCAGGCCCGTCAGGATGGGGAGCCGGGGGCCCCTGCGCGCCACGATCCGGCCGGTCAACGGTGGATTGGCGGCGAACGGAACGGTCAGCGGAAGGAACACGAGCCCCGTCTCCAGCGGACTCAGATGGTGCTGCCGCTGGAGCAGCAGGGGGAGCACGAAGAGCGAGCCGGCCAGCACGAAACCGACGGCCGCGGCGGCCAGGAGTCCGGCACGGACTCCGGCGGACCGCAGCAGAGCCCGGTTCAGCACCGGAGACCCGCTCGCGCGTTCGCGTGCGAGGAAAGCCGGCGTCGCGAGGGCACATCCCGCCGCCGACCACACCGCATGGGCCGGGGATCCGGCCCCGGCGGCGATCAGCGCGTCCGTGAGCAGGGCCAGCGCCACCGCGGCGGCCGAGTGGGCCGCCCAGTCGATGCGGCGGGCACCGCGTGGAGAGACCACCGCCCGGGTCCACGTGAGGGCCAGCACCACCAGCCCGACCGGCACGTTGACCAGGAACACCGCACGCCATCCGGCCGCCCCGACCAGGGCGCCCCCGACGATCGGACCGGCCGCGACGGCCGCGCCGCTGACCGCGGCCCACACCGAGATCGCGCGCGCCCGGGCGGCGGGCTCCGGGAAGAGGCGGCCGATCATCGCCATGGAGGCGGGTACGCACGCCGCCGCGGCGGCCCCCGCCAGCGCCCGGAGCACCAGCAGCGCGGTCAGGTCCGGGGCGACCGTGCTGAGCGCGGACGCGAGGACGAACACCGCCACCCCGCCCCGGAAGAGCCGCTCGGCACCGTACCGGTCGGCCGCCGCGCCCGCCGACAGCAGCAGCGCCGCGAACGCCACGGTGTAGGCGGTGACCGCCCACTGCAGTTGGGCCATCGACGTATGCGTGCCTGGGCCGAGCACGGCCTCGGGATCTCGCTGCTGCCGGACTTCGCGGTCGCCGACAGCCTCCGGACCGGCACCCTGATCCGGCTCGATCTCCCCGTAGCCGACCTCGGCCTGCGCCTGGTCCGGCGCGAGGACCGCGAAGCCCTGCCCGGCCTGCGGGACATCCTCTACGCCGCCGCCCGCCCCCACCCGCGGGTGCCCGGCCGCCCGTGACGGGCGCACGCGCCGGTCGCCCTCCGGGCATCGCGGCAGGAGAGTGGAGGCATGGGTGCCCGAGAGCGCGGGACGCGCGATCCGTTCGAAGCCGAGGGGGACGCGGCCCGGCAGGCCATGGTGCGGCTCATCGTGGCCGACGGCGGGCTGCGCGACCCCGCCTGGCGCGCGGCCTTCGAGGAGGTGCCCCGCCACCTGTTCGTGCCGTACTACTACGAGGGCGGGCTCCTCGGCCGCGTACGCCTCTGGTGCGAGGACGCCGATCCCGTACGCCGCGCGCAGTGGCTGCGCGGGGCGTACGCGGACGGGCCGCTCGCCACCCGGATGAAGGACGGCGAACTCGTCTCCTCCAGCAGCCAGCCCTCCCTGATGGCGCTCATGCTCGAAGAACTGGACGTGCGCGCCGGCCAGAGGGTGCTGGAGATCGGCGCGGGGACCGGCTACAACGCGGCGCTCCTCGCCCACCGGCTCGGCGACCGGGCGGTCACCACCGTCGATCTGGACCCCGAGATCACCGAGTCGGCCCGCCGCCACCTCGCCTCCGCCGGGTACCGCCCCACGGTCGTCACCGGCGACGGGGCGCGGGGCTGCCCCGGGCGGAGCCCGTACGACCGGATCATCGTGACCTGCACGCTGCCGCTGATCCCTGAGGAGTGGCTCGCGCAGTGTGCCCCGGACGCGCGCATCCTCGCCCCCTTCGCCACCGGGCTGATCTCGCTGCGGGTGCGGGAGACCGCGGACGGGCGGCGGGCGGAGGGCCGCTTCCTGCACACCCCGGCGTTCTTCGTACCCCTGCGCGGGACGCCTCCGCTCCCCGGCGGCCCGGCTCCGCGCGGGACGGGGAGCGACCTCTACTCGTTCCTGCTCACGCTGGCGGGCGGCTCGCTCGACGCGGAGGAGGCGCTGAACCTCTGGGAGGGGGAGGGGCGCCCCGGCCGGGAACGCTTCGGCCTCACCGTCGACCGGGGCCGCCAATGGGCCTGGCTGGACGACCCGGAGGGCCCGTACGTATGGCCCCTCACCGGTCACGAGGAGCGGTGAGGGGCCATCCGGAGGCGGGCGTGCGGGCCCGCTCGAACTGCGGGCGGATCAGCCGCGGCGGACCGTGATCGTCGTCCACGCGCCCACGTGCACCTGGTCGCCGTCCTGGAGCGGAACCGGTACGTAGGGCTGGATCGGGTCCTCGGCGCCGTTGAGCGTGGTGCCGTTCGTGGAGTTCTGGTCCACCACCGCCCAACCCCCGTCCGGCTGCTTCACCAGGATCGCGTGCTGGTGCGAGACGCCCGGGTCCTCCGGCGGCACCGCGAGGTCGATGTCGGGCGACTCGCCGGTGCTGTGCCGGCGACGCCCGATGGTGATCTGGCTCCCCGCGAGTTCGAGGTGCTGCTCGGGGGAGTACGCGGGCAGGTTCAGCCCGGTCGCCTCCGGGCCGCTGCGCTGCATCATCGCCAGGAAGTAGTCACGGTCGGGCGCGATCACGGCGGTCCAGGTGACGGTCCGCTGAGGCTCCTGCCCGCCCGGACCCGCCTGGCCGCCAGGACCGCCCTGCGCGCCGGGACCCGCCTGGGCGCCCGGGAAGCCGCCCTGACCGGGGAAGGGCGGCGGGAAGGCCACCTGCTGGGAGCTCTGCTGCTGGAAGGGGTGCTGCTGCTGATGCTGCGCGGGGGCGTGCGGCGCCTGAGCCTGAGCCTGCTGCGAGGGCGGCGGCAGCATCCAGTCGTCCGCCTCCGGCGACGACGACGGACCGGGCGCGGGCGGCGCGCTCTGCTGGAACGACGGCGGCTGATTCTGCTGGAACGCGGTCGGCGGACCCTGCTGACCACCCTGCTGCGGGCCCGGCCGGCCGTGCTGCCCCTGAGCCTGACCCTGACCCTGACCCTGCGGGAAGAGCGGCTGACCGGGAGGGCCCTGCTGCTGACCCTGCTGGCCCTGGAAGGGCGGCTGCCCGGGAGCGCCCGGGAACTGCGGCTGCCCGCCCTGCGGGAACGGCGCCTGCTGCTGTCCCTGGTGCCCCTGCGGGAAGGCCGGGGGCTGTTGACCCTGTGGGCCCTGCTCTCCAGGCTGGCCCTGCTGGAAGGCGCTCGGGGGTGCCTGGCGGCCGTCGCGGTCCGGTACGAGCGGCTCCGCCGGACGGTTCAGCTGCGAGGGACGCGATCCCTGGTACTCGAACGGGTCACGCGGCTGCGGGGGCTGCGGGGCCGAGGAATGTGGGGCCGAGGAGTGCGGGGCCGGGGGCGCCTGCCGGGGGCCGGGCTGCGACTGGAAGCCGGGCGGCAGGTTGAGACCGGGCACGGGGCCGCCACCGGCGCCGGGCTGCGGAGCCAGCGGGGTGTACGAGGTCGCGGTGTTGGTGAGGAAGTTCCACCGGCACTCCTCGCAGAACGGCCCACCGGGCTCACGCGGGGTGCGGCACTGCGGGCAGAGTTCGACTCCGGCGGTCGGCTGTCCACCGGGGCCGGGACCCTGCGGATACCCGTATCCGGGCGCGGGCGGCGGAGGCGGAGGGACCGCACCGGGCGTACCGGCTCCGGTCATGCGGTGTCCGCAGACCTCGCACCAGTCCTCGGAACCCGACTGGTGTCCGTTCGGGCAGGTCGGCATGTCGGCGCTTCCCCCTCTCCTTGTCCGGCCCCGGGGGCCGTCATGCTGGTCGATCGCCGTACGGCGGGCGGGGCGGAGGTCCGCCCTCGGCCGTGCGGACGACTCTGTCGCTCGGCTTCGCCTATGTCGTTCTCTTGCTACTTCTTGACGCGAACGGTCTTGGTGGAGCGCGTTTCGAGTGTCATCTCGTCCGCTTCCGCGACCTTCGCTTTCAGTCGCACAGTACCCGTCGCGGCGTCGACCACGTCGACCACCTTCGAAAGGAGCTTGGCGGTGTCCTCGTTGCCGGAGACTGTCGCGAGCTGCACCGCGCGGCCCAGTTTCGCGGTCGCTCCGTCCAGGTCGCCGGACTTGCGGGCGTCGAGTCCCTGCTGGATCACCCGGGCCAGTTCGGCCTGGCCCGTGTAGTGCGCGACCTGCGGATTCATCGCCGTGGACGCCACCAGGTCGTCCGTCCACACCGCCCGCACCAGCCCCTGCGAAAGGGTCTGCGCAGTGCCCCCGCTAGAGGGCGCGGGGAGGATCAGGGAGACGCGCGCCGCCAGCATCTCCTGGCCGATTCGGGCCTCCGGAACCCTGACGCACACGTGATAATCGCGGGATTCGTCACCCCAGGAACCGGTCGGATAATCCCCTGCGCGCGGTCCCGCCTCCGTCCGGCGCCCGGTCAGATCGACGACCGCCGGTGCCACCTGCTTGACGAAGAGGATCTCGGTGTCCACCGGCGTCCAGAGCCGCAGTGCCACGTCCGCGACCTCCTTGCCCATGGCGTTCTCCATCATCCGCGTGAAGTCCGCGGCCAGCCCGGCCGGGTCGGCGACGATGTCGGCGGTGCCCAGCAGGGCGGAGGCGACGGCCGTGACCTCCTTCACCTCCCAGTCGGTGCCGACGCCCCGGGCGTCACAGGTGAAGCGGCCCGCGCAGGCGTCCAGGGCCGCCCGCAGGTCCTCGGGCGCCTCGTGCTCGTTGCGCCCGTCGGTCAGCAGGATGCCGTGCCGCAGACCCGCTCCGGTGGTGCCGAACAGCCGGTCGGCGAGGCGGAGCCAGGTGCCGATCGCCGTGCCGCCGCCCGCGCTGAGCCCGCGCAGCGCGTCCTTCGCCTGCGCCTTGGTCAGATGGTCCGCCGTGGCGAGCCGGCCGTTGCCCGGGTAGAGGTCCCTGGCCACGTGCGTACCGGCCACCACCGCGAACCGGGTGCCCTCCCGCAGGGTGTCGATGGCCGCCGCTGTGGCGTCCCGGGCGTTGCGCATCTTCGTGGGCGGGTACTCCATCGACCCTGAGCAGTCGACCATGAGCACGACTGCCGCGTCCGACCCGGGCGCCGCCGCGCCTCCGGCGAGCGGCACACCCCCGGACGTGCCGCCGCCCGTGGACGTGACCGTGACGATCGCGTTGACCTCCCGGCCCCCCTCGGGGAGGTAGGTGTTCTGGTACACATCCACGGAGAACTGCGGCTGTTGCGACTTGGAGAAGTTGGCCATGGAGCGGCTCCTCGATGCCCCACCGGTGGGACGGATACGGGTATGCGGTCGGCGTACTGACTGACGAACCGGATGATGTGCCGGTTGACGTGCCGGTTGACGTACCGGCCCGGCGGGCGACCTTGCCGGGAGCGAGGGCATCCGGTGCGGGAAGTGGTCGGGAAGGCCGGAGAGCAGTTGCTCAACGGGCGGAAGCGGTCACGCGCGGTCGGGAGGCGGTCGGGAAACGGTCGCGCGCGGTCGTACGCGGGCGGGAGGCGAGTGGGAGGCGGTCGGGGCGCCGCTGTGCGGGCGGCTGGGCGTCAGCCGGAGTGTGCCCCGGTGGGTTGTACGGCGAACGGCAGCAGCGCCACTGTTACGTTGTCGTGGCCCCCGCCGTCGAGCGCGTGACCCACCAGCACCTGGGCACCGTGCAACGGGCGTTCGTGGGCGTCCCGGGGCAGCGCGGCGGCCATCTCCTCGGCGGACTCCGCGTAGTTCCACAGGCCGTCGGTGCAAACGACCACCGTGCCCGGCCGGTCCGGCTTGAACGCGGCGGTGTGCGGGTCGAGTTCGTAGGCGTCGGCGCCGAGCCAACCGGTGATCGCGTGGGCGCGCTCGTCCGCGTACGCCTGCTCCTCGTTCATCAGACCCGCCGCCACCATCTGCGCGGCCCAGGAGTCGTCCTCGGTGAGCCTGGCGGCCTGCTGCGTACGGTCGGACGGCACCCAGTAGACGCGGCTGTCGCCGACCCACCCGATGACCAGCAGACCGCCGGCGGTGACGGCGCCGACCAGCGTGCAGGCCGGCGCGTTCTGGTTGCGGTGGGGATCGTGCTCCGCAGTCCCCTCCTGCTCCTCCGCCAGGGCGTTGACGGCCCGGGAGGCCGCGACGATCGCGTCGTGCATCGCCTGCTGCGGATGTGTGCCGCGCGGCAGCGACTCCAGGAGGGACGCGCCCGCCGCGGTCGCGGCGGCGGCCGAGGCCTCGTCGGGCCGGTGCGCGGAGGAAACCCCGTCGCAGACGATCGCGACGACGGCCGGCGAACCGTCCGGCAGCGCGGTGGCCGACACGGCGAAGGCGTCCTCGTTGCGGTGGTGGCGCAGCCCTCGGTCACTGACCGCCGCCACCGGTCCGAGCTCCTGCTCCACGTGGTCGCGCTCGCGCGGCTGGGCGTGGCCGCAGGTTCCGCAGTACCCGTCGGCGTCGACCCGGCCGGCCCGGCAGGCGACACAGAGTCCGGCACCGGCAGGGCCGTTCGCGCCGCTCGTACTGCTTGTACTGCTCGTACTGCGTGTACCGTCCGTGCCGCTCGGGGCCGCCGTGCCGCCCGTACCGCGCGGGTCGGCGGCGGGAACGCCCTCCGGAACGGTGCCCCCGGGAACGGCGCCCGGCGCGGCGAGCTCGAAGTCCCCGGAGCCCGAGCCCGAGCCGCCGGAGCCCGCGCCGGGGTGCGGCTGTTCCGGCGCCACCCGGTCGTCGTGCCGCACGGCGGCCGGTGCGACCGGGGCGGGAGCGGCCTGCGGTGCGGCGGCCCGGGCGGCCGGGGCGGCGGCGGCCCGGGCGGGCAGCGGGTGCCCCGCCGAGTCGATGCCCGGGAGGTCGGCCGGGCGGTGGACGGGCGCGGGCTGGTCCGCGGTGTCGGTCTCGGACGCCGCCGGCCACTGGACCGCCGCCGCGGGCTCGGCCGGGGCCGCCTGAGCCGCCGGAACCGCCGGGGCCGCAGCCCGGACGGGGGGAGCCTGCGGTGGGGGCGGGACGGAGATGGCGATCGTCGGCCGGTCGCCCGGCCGTTCGGGCACGGCCGACAGGTCGTAGCCGCAGGCGCCGCAGAACAGGTCGCCCGGCTCCAGCGGTTCCGCACAGCTGGGGCACGTCGGCAGGGGGGCCGTCTGCTGGATCTGTGACATCTTCACACCCACGTCCGGGGGCGGAAACGGTTGGCCCGCTCCACCAGTTCGATCCTCTCGTCACCCTGCTGAGCCAGCCGGGCGAGCATCCTGTACGAGCGTTCCAGCCCGAACCGGAGACCCCGCTCGTCCAGTTCGCTGCCGAGCAGCTTCCGTGCGCCCGGCCCGGAGACCGCAGGGCCCGCGGACAGGCGGGCGGGTCCTGTGGAGAGTACCCAGTCCAGCGCGGTCCCCAGCACCTCGGTCGAGAGCCGCTCGCGGCGCACCGCGTCCAGCCCCAGCCCGGCCAGCGCCGTGATCTGGTCCGAGGCGGCGGCCAGGTCGTCAGCCAGCGGCTCTCCGGGGTCCCGTCCGCGCAGCCGCGCGCGGACCGCGGCGACCCGGGCGGCCGTGAAGTGGATCGACGCGGCGGGCACCGACTCCAGCGTGCGTACCGCGCCGGTGCGGTCTCCGGCGGCGAAGCGCACGCGGGCGAGCCCGAACGCGGCGCTGACGAAGCTCGGGTCGGTGGTCCACACGAGGTGGTAGTAGTCCGCCGCGTTGTCCAGCTGCCCCAGGACCTCCGCACAGATCCCGAGCGCCAGCTTGGGCGCCGGCTCGCCCGGGAACGCGTCGTACACCGCCTCGAAGGAGAGCGCCGCGCGTTCGCGGTCGCCGGTCACCAGGGAGACGACTCCCCGGTACCAGACGACCCGCCAGTCGTCCGGGTGCCGGACCTCCAGCTCGCCCAGCACATGGACGGCCGCCGCGTACTCGCCGAGCTCCAGCAGGGCGCGCAGTTCACGCAGCCGGGTCTCCGGCGAGGGGGCCGGGACGGTGCGCAGCGCGCCGATCAGCTCCTGGGGCGCCGCCGCCATCACCCCGGCGAGGAAACCGGCGTTGGGGTCGCTCGCGTCGACGCGCGGCACCGGCAGCGAGAGCGCGGTAGCACCCGCGTCGAGCCTGCCGAGCCACTGACCCGGACCGGCCGGGGCCGCACCGGGCCCGGGGGCCGGTACGCCCTCCGCCGGCCGAGGCGCCGGGACACCGGCCGCCGGGTGGACGTGGCCGACCCGGCCCCCCGCACCCGGCTGCGGCGGCCCGTACGGGAACGCCGCACCGCCCACGGGACCACCGCCCACGGGCCCGCTCGCCTGGCCGCCGCCCGTACCGCCCACCGGCCCACCGCCCCACGCCCGCCCCGCCGAGGTGTTCGCGTGGGTGGGCGGGGCCGTCAGGGCCGCCGCCGAAGGCGGGTGCCCGGCCGACGTGTGACCGCCGCCCTGGGCGTACCCGTTGGGATGCCCGTACCCGCCCGGCTGCGGGCCGACCGCGCCGGTACGGGCCGGGGGAACGCTGCCGTACGGGCCGGAGGCCACCGGCAGCGCCGCCGCCACCGCCGGGGCGCCGGCGCCCGGGGCGACGGCTTGCGAGACGGCCCCGGTGACGGCCCCGGCGGACGGCTTCCGGCGTCGCTCGGCGCGGCGTGCGGACGGGGGGCGACGGCCGCCGAGGCGTGACACGTCACCCGTCAGCTCGGCGAACAATTGCGTGTCCGTCACTCGCAGTTCCGGGCCGAACAGGGTAGAGAGGGCCGGGCGCGGGCGCCCCGACTGGAGCGAGACGACCTCCCGCAGCACCCCTGTCAGCTGCTCGGCCATCTCCTCCGCCGAGGCGAAACGCCGCGCCGGGTCGGGGTCGGTGGCGCGTACCAACAGCCGGTAGAAGGACTCGTACGTCCGGAAGACCTCTATGTTCTCCGGGTCCGGCAGCGAGTCGACGAAGACGTTGGTGTAGCCCTGGAAGTCGAAGGTGAGCACCGCGAGGGTCCTCGCCACCGTGTACAGGTCGGAGGCGACCGACGGGCCGACCTCCCCGACCTCGGGGGCCTGGTACCCCACCGTGCCGTAGATCGCCGATTCCTCGTCGTCCATCCGGCGCACCGCGCCCATGTCGATCAGCTTGAGCTGGTTCTCCGTCTGGATCGCGTTGTCGACCTTGAAGTCGCAGTAGAGGAGGTTGCGGCTGTGCAGATGCCCGAGCGCCTCCAGCGCCTCGATCCCGTACGCGCACGCCTGCTCCACGGGCAGCGGATCGCGCCTCCCGGACGGGGTGCGGCGGTCGTTGGCGATCTCCTTGAGGGCCTTGCCGCCGACGTACTCCATCACGATGTAGCCGTCCAGCGAACCCGTCCGCTGGTCCAGGTGCTCGACGAAGTTGTAGATCCGGACGATGTTGGAGTGCTCGATCTCCGCGAGGAAGCGGCGCTCCGAGATCGCCGCCGCCATGGCGTCCTGGTCGCCGGTGTCCAGCAGGCCCTTGAGGACCACCCAGCGGTCCGAGACGGCCCGGTCCACCGCGAGGTACACCCAGCCGAGCCCGCCGTGCGCGAGACAGCCCGCCACTTCGTACTGCCCGTGCACCACGTCGCCGCCGCGCAGCTTCGGCACGAAGGAGTACGGGTGCCCGCACTTGGTGCAGAACCCCTCCGTGCGCCCCGGGCGGTCGCCGCGCGCTCTGCCCACCGGCGCCCCGCAGTCCGAACGCGAGCAGAACCGCTTCCGCTCGGGGACCTCGGGGTTCGCCATCACGGCCGCACGCGGATCGGGACGCGGTACGTCCGGCACCTGCACCAGGCCCGCGCCCAGCCGCCCCCGGCCGGAGGCGCCGGTCGATGCGCCCGACGCCCGCACCGACACGGCCGGTGCGGAACCTGCCCCGCTGGAGAGCTCCCGCGACAGCCGGCCCGAAACGGACCTCCGCGAGGTCGAGGAGCGCGAGGACGCACGGGCCGAGGCGCGCGAACCGGCCCGTGCCGACGCCGAACCGGCCTCCGCCGCACCACTCCCGGTAACCGCACCACTGCCGCGCGCCGCACGGGCGCCGGCCGCGATCCCGGTGGGCGGCGAGGCGACCATGCCGTTCGGGGAGACGACGGGGGCCAGACCGCAGGTGTCGCAGTACAGCTCACCCTCGCCCATGTCCTCGTAAGAGCCCTCGCACGTGGGGCGCTGGCACCGGGTACTCATCGTGTCTCCCCCTCGGCGCGGGGCCGGTCCTCGGGCGAGGACGTCCGGCTCGGCGCCATCATCTCGGTGGCCGTGTGCTGGTAGCGGAGCACCGCCTGACCGGCGACCCGCAGATCGCAGGGCGCGCTCCATAGCATCCGGCGGGCCGCGTCGTACCGCTCGATCAGCAGCGGGTCCTCCGCGAGGCCGTGCCGTGCCACCTTCGCGCGGTACGCGTCCAGCCGGCCCCGCAGCTCCGCCCGTACGGCGAGCGGCGCGGTGACCGAGGTCAGCGACTCGCGGGCGCGCAGCAGCTCCTCCTCGGCCTCCCGCTCCAACTGCTCCAGCAGCGGGGGGAGCCGGTGCCAGCGGGCGTGCCTGCGGTGCTCGGAGGCGGCGGCCAGCCGCTCCTGGAGGGCGGTCGAGGGGCCGCTGACGGCGGGCACCTCCGAGGCCGCGATCTTCGCCAGCACCTCGACCCGGGCCACCCGTGCCTCGGCCAGCGTGCGGTCGGCGCGGGACAGCACGTCCCGCAGCCGCGCGAGCCGCTGTTCGGCGTCCTGCCGGACGGCGAGCACCGCCTCGATCTCCCGCCGCACCTCCTCCAGCGCACGGGCCGCCCGGTCGTACCGGGCGGTGTCCGCCCGGCCACCGCCCGGTGCCGCGCTGCCGGACCCCGGCAGCCAGAACGCCAGTGGGTCGGCGATGACCCGGGCCCGCAGTTCGGCCAGTTCCAGGGTGATCGACTCCAGGTCGTCGCCCGACGGGTGCTCGCCCGGCCGGACCCCCACGGAGTGGGCGAGCGAGCGGGTGCGGTGGAGTTCGGCGGCGAGCAGGTCGATCCTGGCGGGCAGCGCCGACCAGACGGAGTCGGAGGCCACCACCATGTCCAGCGAGCGCGCGTAGAGCGTGTTCATCCGGCTTACCAGCTCCTCCAGCGAGAAGTGCTCGGCGAGCCTGACCGGGCCGGTGACGGAAGGGGCGGGCGGTGCGGCGCCGTGCGCGACGGTGATCTCCCGGCCCCGGAGCAGCCCGGTGAGGGTCTCCAGGTCGTCCCGGTTGGGGTGCCGTCTGCGGGCGCGCACCGCGCGCGCCTCACCGAGCGTGTCGGCGTACGCGTCGAAGTACGCCCAGAGCAGGGTGATCGAGCGCTCGGTGGTCGCCCAGCGCTCCTTGGTCACCCCGGAGAGGTCGGCGCCCTCCAGGAGGCGTCGGCCGGCATGGTCCTGCAGGGCGAGGAGCGAGGTCTCGATGGCCTCGTGCTCCGCGCCGAGCCGGGCCAGCGCACGGTCCGCCTCGTCCCGGTCCATGACCGGTCCCGGGGGCCTTTCCGTATGGCCGGGGAAGGGTCCCGCGACGCCCATCGCTCACCTCTCCGCTCTCCCCGCCGGCCCGTGGGCCCGTCGGGATCAGTTGCTCCGGTACGTGGGCGCCGGGGGCGCCGTGATGCCGGGCAGTCCGGCCTCCAGCCACGTGCGGTACGACCGCATCCACGGGCTCCCCGCACCGCCGCCGCGGTACTCCGCCAGCACCTGGTTGACCCGGGCCACCAGATCGTCGGAGCCGAGCTTGGCGGCGACGCCGTAGTACTCCGTGGTGAACGGGCCGCCCTTGAGCTCCACCGTCGGGTCCTGCGCCACCTGGCCCGCCGCCAGCGCGTTGTCCGTCACCACGGCGTCCACCTCGCCGAGTTGCAGGCGCACCAGGCAGTCGAGCTGACTGGGGACGGTCAGCCGGTCCTCGTCCTCGGCGGTGCCGTCGTGCGCGTCCTCGAACACCGCGCCGTACGACTGCTTCTTCAGGGCCTCGTAGGCGGTTGAGCCCTCGGCGGTGCAGACCCGCTTCCCGCGCAGCGAGGCGTTGTACCCGGAGATGTCCGAGGTCACCGGGGCGAGCACCTGCTGGCCCGCCTGGAAGTACGCGGTGGAGAAGGCGACCTGCTTCAGCCGCGCGCAGTTGATCGTCATCGTCCGCACCACCACGTCGACCCGGCCGCTCTCCAGCGCCGCGATCCGCTGGCTGGTCGGGATGGCCCGGAAGACCACCTTGGAGGAGTCGCCGAGGATGTCCTGGGCGATGGCCCGGACGAGGTCGATGTCGAAGCCCTCCAGCTTGCCGGTCGCCGGATTGCGGTAGCCCCAGCGGTAGCTGTTCTGGTCCACGCCGGCGATGAGCTTGCCGCGCTCCTTGATCCGCTCGACCCCCGGACCGTCGTTCCGGGACGGCGGCAGGCTCGCTTCCGGCTTCTCGCAGGTGTCCGCGCGCACCTGGGTGGCCGGGGCCGCGCCCGGTCCGGAGCCGCCGGCGAAGGAAGCGGAGTCCTCGTGGCCCAGCGGCAGCAGGGCGAACAGGGCGGTGAGCACGCAGGCCACGGCCATGGCCGCCACCCCGCCCCAGCCACGCAGCCGCCCGCCCCCGCCGCTCCTCGCCCGGGCCATCGCTCCCCCTCCCACCGCTCCTGCCTCTGCCGGCTCCCCGGCCGGTACGGGTGCTCGCTCGTTCACCGGTACTCCCCGAGTCTCCGGCCGGTCCCCGTGATCGCGGCGATCGCGCCCAGCGCCGCCAGGACCCCCGCCCCGACCGGCAGACCGTCCAGTGCGCCGCGGCCCTTCCCGGCCGCCGCGTCGAACTGCCGCTGCTCGTGGGCCAGGGCGGTCTCCAGCGCGGCGTCCACCTTCGAGAAGCACTCGCCGGTGGAGTCCTTCGCCCCGATGACCAGCGCGAGCGCGCCCTCGTAATCCCCGCTGTCGTCGGTCCGGCGGGCGTCGGTGTGGCGCTTCTGCCACTCCGTCACACTGCCCGCGGCGGTCGCCACCGGGGTGCTCCCGGCGTCGTCGTCGGCCAGCTTCCCCGCCCTGCCGAGCTCCGTGCGGAGCGTGTCCATGTCCGCCGTGTAGTCGCTCTGGTACTGGTCGGCGGAGCCGTCCTCGGTGAGCACCGCGCCCCGGGCGACCAGGGTGAGGTTCTCGTTGGCGCGTGCCTTGAGGGAGGCGATCCGCGCGTCGTTCAGCACGTCCAGCGAGGCCTGGCCGTTCGCCATGGCATCGTGCAGCTCGGTCCTGGCCAGGGTCTGGCCGACGGCCAGCCACACCAGCACGGCGGCGGTCGCTGCGGTCGCGGCGAGCAGCCCGCCGCTGAAGACCCGGTTGGTCCGGCGGTAGTCGCGACGCTGGGCCCAGGCGAGCACGGCCAGGGCCAGGATTCCGGCGGCGAGGGCGACGAGCGGCCACTGGCGGGCGTCGCTCTGGTCCGCGTCGAGCCGGCCGGTCTCCGCCGTGTACAAGCGCTCGGCGGCGGGCAGGAGTTCGCCGCTCATCTTCTGGTTGGCGTACCGGAGGTAGGCGCCGCCCAGCGGGAGCCCGAGACGGTTGTTGGCACGGGCCCGCTCGACCAGGCCGGTGTAGACCGGGAGGAGTTCGTTCATCGTGCGGATCTCGCGGCCGGCGGAGGTGCCGGCCTCCGTGTTCGCTGCCGCCTTCACCAGGAGCCGGGAGGCGTTCTCGATGTCCTTCTCGTACTGGGCGCGAACGTTCTCCGGTTCCTGGGTGCCCGCGAGGAAGCCGCTCGCCGCCATCGTGTCGGCGTCGGCGAGCGAGCGGTAGACGGCCGCCGCGTCCGCGCTCAGCGGCTGGCTGCGGCGCACCACATCGTCCGCGGCAGCGGCCCGACCGGACGCCTCCACGGCGGTCACCGCCCCGAACGCCACCACGAGCAGGGCGAGTACGGCTCCGACGAGCCGCAGCCGCCCCGGCTCGGTCGTCGCGGCCCCGCGCAGCCGTCCCGCCAGGGCGGATGCCGCCCCACGCCGCTGCGCGGGCACGCGGGACGCCCGCTCCGCTCCGTGCACGCGCGGCGGCCCCCCGATCGGCGGGTGTGTCACTCGACTTCCCCCTCGGTCCATGACGGCGCCGTCGCCCCCGGCCGATCGGGGGAGTGGCGCCCGGCCTGAAGTATGGCCGCAGGGAGCGGCGTCCACCAGGAATACCTGGATCTCGCACCGCTCTCCGCGTCCCGTCGTCCCGGCGGAGGAGCCGTCCCGGTGAGGAGGGCGGCGGGCGGTGGCGCCGGCAATCCGGCATCCCCGACCCGCGGCCGCCCCGTACCGGACCGATTCCCCGGGTGTGAACACGATCGGGACAACTGATCGGTTCCCGTACGCAAGAGGCGTCCCGGACGACTCTGTACGGGAGTTGACGGGTGGCGGCCCGGTCGGAGGTCGTCGGCAGGCTCTCGGGCGCACCGCGCACGCAGCCCGGCGTGCGCCCCGGGGGCCGCCCCCGTCTGGTCCGGGCCCCGCAACGCGACTCCCAGTAAAGGGTGTTGAGCCACCACAAGGACCTCAGCCCGGGGCGCGCGGGCCGCGACCGGCGTGGTGATCCGGGGGCCCAGGTCCGGGTGGCGCGCCGCCGGCCCGCTGCCGTCGAAAATCACCGGAACGTGCGCCTCCGGATGCCCCGGCCGGTCGACCACCGCTCGTATCCGGGGTGTCGACGGCGGGACGGCCTCGAGGTGGCCGGGCAACGAGAGCGTGGCCCGGAAGGGCGCGGGAGAGCCCTCCGAAGCACGCCCGGAAACACGCCCGGAAACCCGCCCGGAAACGGACGGGAGGGCCTCCGCGACGTGCGCGGAGGCCCTCCCGGGGCGGTTCGGTGCGTGCGGTGCTACTTGGTGATGCCCGGCGGGGTGAGCGGCGTCGCGGCGAGCGACTGCGGCGACGTGGCCGAGGCGTACGCGGACGGGGCGGCCATCGCCGCGGTGGGGTCCGCCGCCGATTCCGCGTCCGGCTGCGCGGGCAGCGCGCCGATCATGCGGATGCCCGCCTCGTCCAGCGACCGCTTGATGCGCCAGCGCAGCTCGCGCTCCACCGTCAGTGCCTTGCCCGGCATGGTCTTCGCGGTGACCCGCACGGTCATCGAGTCCAGCAGGACGGCGTCCAGGCCGAGGATCTCCACCGGGCCCCAGAGCCGCTCGCTCCACGGCTCCTCCTTCGCCATGACCTCGGCGGCGGCGGTGATGGCCGCGCGGACCCGGTCCAGGTCCTCGGTGGGCCGGACCGTCACGTCGACACCGGCGGTGGACCAGCCCTGGCTGAGGTTGCCGATCCGCTTCACCTCGCCGTTGCGGACGTACCAGATCTCGCCGTTGTCGCCGCGCAGCTTGGTGACCCGCAGCCCCACCTCGATGACCTCGCCGGATGCGACCCCCGCGTCGACCGTGTCCCCGACGCCGTACTGGTCCTCCAGGATCATGAAGACCCCGGAGAGGAAGTCGGTGACGAGGTTGCGCGCGCCGAAACCGAGCGCCACTCCGGCGACCCCCGCGGAGGCCAGCAGCGGCGCCAGGTTGATCTCGAAGGCGCCCAGGATCATCAGCGCCGCCGTGCCGAGGATCATGAAGGAGGTCACCGAGCGGAGCACGGAACCTATCGCCTCCGAGCGTTGACGGCGCCGCTCGGCGTTGACCAGCAGCCCACCGAGGGCGGTGCCCTCCACGGCCTGGGCGCTGCGGTTCATCCGCTCGATCAGATTGGTGAGAGCGCGGCGGATCAGGTAGCGCAGCACGATCGCCACGGCGGCGATCAGGACGATGCGCAGTCCGGTGCTCAGCCAGGTGGACCAGTTCTGTTCGACCCAGCCCGCGGCGTCGCCGGCCTGCCGGGCGGCCTCGTCGAGCGAGCCTCCCGACCCGGTCGACGGAGTGGCGGCCAACAGAACGGACGGGGACACGGTGGGACCTCCGGTACGGGCGACAGTGGATCAACCAGGTTAACGACGGACGCGGCCCGGATGATGTCCCGAGCGCGCCGAGAGACGCATCTCATCCGGAACGCACACCCCTGTGCCGCCTTCGCCGTGGACCCGACCGTCCGCCGTCCGACCGCCCGCCGTCCGACCGGCCGCGTCCGATGGCCCGCCGTCCGACCGGCCGCCGTCCGATGTCCTCCGCCCCGGTCGCCTCCGGGCGGTCACGTCCCGGTCGCCGCCGGTCCGGTCGCCGCCGGTCCGGTCGCCGCCGATCCGGGCAGGGGCCGCGCGGCCGTCCGGGCGGAATCCGTCCGACCCATTCCCCCCACGTGGTGGCGCCCGGACCAGGCATGAGGAGAGACTGAGAGCGGATCGTCCCGGCGCGAGCCACGCGCCGCCGGCGTACAAGGAGGCATCCACCGTGCCGCACGTCCTGGTTCTCAACGCGTCGTACGAGCCGCTCGGCGTCGTACCGCTCCACCGAGCGCTCGTCCTCGTGCTCGAAAACAAGGCCGTCTGCCTCGAGGAGTCCGGCGCCCTCCTGCGCAGCCCCACCACCGCTGTGCCGGCTCCCAGTGTGGTCCGCCTCAAGCGCTTCGTACGGGTCCCCTACCGGGGGCCCGTACCGCTCACCCGCCGCGCGCTCTTCGCCCGGGACGGAGGCCGCTGCGTGTACTGCGGTGCCGCCGCCACCAGCGTCGACCACGTCGTCCCGCGCAGCCGGGGCGGTCTCCACGCGTGGGACAACGTGGTGGCCGCCTGCCGCCGCTGCAACCACGTCAAGGCCGACCGGCACCTGCCCGAGCTGGGCTGGCGTCTGCGCCACCAGCCCGCACCGCCCACCGGACTGGCGTGGCGGATCATCGGCACCGGCCACCGCGACCCGCGCTGGCTGCCCTACCTCCAGCCGTTCGGCGCCGACGACGCGCTGGCCCGGATCGACGGCGTCTCCGCCTGAACGCCTGAACGCCCGAACGCCCGAGTGCCTGAATGCCCGAACGCCCGGGTGCCTGAGTGCCTGAGCGCCTGCGAGCTCGGGTGACCGGGTGCCCCGAGTGCGCGTGCGCACCCACGGACACCCCCGTCCGCCGGTCCGAGGCCGGCCCCGGGGCGGGCCCCGGGGCGGGCGGCGGAGTGGCTGAAAATGACCCATATCTGCCGTCCGGGGGAACGGAATGTGACCCACGGCACGTTGAGGGCGTTGGCATCGGACCTATGTCACGCTCACGTCTGCGCTTGGCGAGTCTGCGCGCCCGAGGGCTGGGTAGGTCTCACTACCGTTCTGCTTCCACGGCCAGGAGGTCACCTTGCCCGCAGCCGCCCAGCTTCCGCTCACCGCCCTCTCCCAACAGGTCCCCGGTCCGGTCGGCCGGGGGCCTCTGACCAGTGCACCGCCCCTCCAGCCCGCCGCCTTCCCCCGTCCCGTCGACGGAGCGCCCCGCAACGGCGTCACAGCCGGCGTCACCCCCGGCGTCGCCCCCGCGCTCGACGCACCCCTCTCCACCGGCGCCGCACCCCTCACCAGCGAGCCGCCGCTCGCCGACGCCACCCCCCTGACGAGCGAGCCGCCGCTCGCCGTCGTCGCTCCGCTCACCAGCGAACCGACCGCCCCCGGTGTCGCGGGGGCCACGGAGTCTCCAGGAGTCTGAATGGGCCTGTCCCGGCTCGCCGCCCTGCACGGTGTCGCCACTTCCTACTCCCCGTCCGCGGGCGTCACGGTGTCCGTCCCCGACGACACGGTCACGGCCGTGCTCGCCGCGCTGGGCGTGGACGCCGGCACCCCGGAGGACGTACGGAGGTCGCTCGACGCCGCCGAATCGAGGGCGGGCTCCCGGCTGCTCCCGCCGACCCTGGTTGCCTGGGCGGGCGAGCCCTTGCCGGCCGCCCTCGCCGACCTGCCCATCGGTACGGCACTGACGGTCGCCCCGGAGGCCGAGCCGGGCGCCGGGACGACGGAGCCGGTCCGGCTGCGTGTCACGGGCGCGCAGGCGGACGTCCCGGACACGCCCCCGCCGTCCCCCGTCCCCGTCTGGTGGCCCGACCTGCCCTTCGGCGTGCACCGGGTGACCGCGCGCACCCTCGACCACCGGCAGGGCACCGCGACCCTCGTCGTGGCCCCCGCCCGCGCCCCGCAGCCGCCCGCCCGCACCCAGGGCTTCCTCGTGCAGCTCTACTCCCTGCTCTCCGGGCGCTCCTGGGGCATGGGCGACCTCGGCGACCTGGCCGACCTCGCCGCCTGGGCCGGACGCACCCTCGGCGCCGGGTTCGTCCAGATCAACCCGCTGCACGCCGCCGTCCCCGGGCGGCCCACCGACCCGTCCCCGTACCGCCCCTCCTCGCGGCTCTTCCCCGACCCCGTCCACCTGCACGTCGAGTCGATCCCCGAGTACGGCCAGGTACGCGCGCGAGCGGTGCTGGACGACCTCCGCCAGGACGCCGCCGCGCTCAGCGAGGCGGTGCTCAACAAGGGCGCGCTGATCGACCGGGATGCCGTCCGGGAGCTGAAACAGCAGGCGCTGGAGCTCATCCACCAGGTGCCGCTGACCCCCGGCCGCCGGGCCGCGTACTGCGACTTCCTCGCCTCCCGGGGCCAGGCCCTGGAGGATCACGCGCTCTGGTGCGCACTGGCCGAGGTGCACGGCCCCGACTGGCACGCCTGGCCCGAGCCGCTGCGCGACCCCCGCTCCCGGGAGACCGCCCGTGCCCGTACCGGACTGCTGGACCGGGTGGACTTCCACAGCCGGCTCGCCTGGCTGACCGACATCCAGCTCGCCGAGGCCCAGCGGGCCGCCGAGGACGCCGGGATGGGGGTCGGCATCATCCACGACCTCGCTGTCGGCGTGCACCCGGCGGGCGCCGACACCTGGGCCGGCCAGGAGGACTACGCGCTGGGCATGTCCGTCGGCGCGCCCCCGGACGCCTTCAATGCGCGCGGCCAGGACTGGGGCCTGCCGCCCTGGCGCCCCGACGCCCTCGCCGCCTCCGGCTACGCCCCCTTCCGGCGCCTGCTGCGCGGCCTGCTCGCGCACGCCGGGGCGCTCCGCATCGACCACGTCATGGGCCTCTTCCGGCTCTGGTGGGTCCCGGAGGGCCGGCAGCCCACCGAGGGCACCTACGTCAGCCAGGACGGTGAGGCGATGCTCGCCGTCCTCGTCCTGGAAGCCCACCGCGCGGGGGCCGTCGTCCTGGGCGAGGACCTCGGCACGGTCGAGCCGGGCGTCCGCGAGGCGCTCGCCCGGCGCGGGGTCCTCGGCACGTCCGTCCTCTGGTTCGAGCGCGACTGGGAGGGCACCGGCCGCCCGCTCGCCCCGGAGAGCTGGCGCCGGGAGTGCATGGCCACCGCCACCACCCACGACCTGCCGTCCACCGCGGCCCGCCTGACCGGCGACCACGTCCGCCTCCGCCACGAACTCGGGCTGCTCACCCGCACGCTGGAGGAGGAGCTCGCCGAGGACGCCGCCGACACCGCCGAATGGCTCGGCTGCCTGGCACGGCTGCGGCTGCTGCCCGAGGGGGAGGGTGACGAGGAGGCCGCCGTCCGCGCCGTGCACCGCTTCCTGCTGCGCACCCCCGCCCTGCTGACCGGGATCTGGCTGCCGGACACCGTGGGCGACCGGCGCCCCCAGAACCTCCCCGGGACCTGGGACCAGTACCCCAACTGGCGCCTGCCGATCGCCGACGGGGAGGGCCGTCCCCTGACGCTGGAGCAGATCACCGGTTCGCCCCGGCTCCACCGGCTGATGGACCAACTGACCCCCCGGACCCCACGTACGGCACCCCCGGGCGCGCGGCGTCCCTAGGCGTTCGCTACGTTTGTACCGTGGACAAGAAGAACGCTATGCGCGCCGGCGCCGTTGCGGCCGGTACGACGCTGATGATGCTGCTCATGTCGTCCCCCGCTCTCGCGCTCTCGCGCGACGACGGCGACGACCCGGGTACCGGCCTGTCGGTCATCGAGACCATCAGCCTGTACGTCCTCGCACCCCTCGCGCTGTTCGTGGTGATCGCGGGCCTGGTCGTGGTGCTCGACAAGTCCAAGAAGAAGGCGTAACAACCCCACACGCTCCGCCGTGTGCGCCGCCGGTACGGGTTACCGCGCGGCGCACACGCATGTCCGGACGCGGACGGGGACGCGGACGGGGCCGTCTACGGGGGCGGCGCGACGCACCGGGTGCGACGCACGAGGGCGCCCTCCCCGGCACGTACCCCGGGGAGGGCGCCCTCGTGCGTCCTGCGGTTACGCGGCCGAGGCGGCGGCGGTGTCCGCGGCGCGGGCGCGCAGTGCGCGCTCGACGCCCGCGCGGGACTCCGACACCAGCCGGCGCAGCGCCGCGTTCGGCTCGGCCGAGGCCAGCCAGGCGTCCGTGGCGTCCAGCGTCTCCTGGGAGACCTGGATCGCCGGGTAGAGGCCGATCGCGACCTGCTGGGCCATCTCGTGGCTGCGGGTCTCCCAGACCTCCTTGACCGCCGCGAAGTACTTCTCCGTGTACGGCGCGAGCAGCTCGCGCTGCTCGGTCTGGACGAAACCGCCGATGACCGCCTCCTGGAGGGAGTTCGGCAGCTTGTCGGACTCGACGACCAGCGCCCACGCCTCCGCCTTGGCCTCCTCGGAGGGACGCGCGGCGCGGGCCTCGGCCGCGTGCCGCTCGCCCGCCGCGGTCCGGTCGCGCTCGTACTCGGCGGCGATCTCCTCCTCGTCCAGCAGACCGGTCGCGGAGAGCCGCTGCACGAACGCCCAGCGCAGCTCGGTGTCGACGGCGAGGCCCTCGACCGCCTTGGTGCCGTCCAGCAGCCCCTGGAGCAGGTCCAGCTGCTGCGGGGTACGGGCCGTCGCCGCGAAGGCGCGGGCCCAGGCGAGCTGGTGGTCGCTGCCGGCCGGGGCCCCGTTCAGGTGCGCCAGGGTGGCGTCCGTCCACCGGGTCAGCAGCGCCTCGCGGGACTCCGGCGCAGCGTACTGGTCGAGCGCCAGCTTCAGCTGACGGTGCAGCGACTGCACCACGCCGATGTCCGACTCCTTGCCGATGCCGGCCAGCACCAGCTCCAGGTAGTCCCGGGTCGCCAGCTCGCCGTCGCGGGTCATGTCCCAGGCCGAGGCCCAGCACAGCGCGCGCGGCAGCGACTCGGCGAAGTCGCCCAGGTGCTCGGTGACGAAACGCAGCGACTCCTCGTCGAGCCGGACCTTCGCGTACGACAGGTCGTCGTCGTTGAGCAGGACCACGTCCGGACGCCGGGTGCCCTCGGGGAGCGGCACCTCGGTGCGCTCGCCGTCCACGTCCAGCTCGATCCGCTCGGTGCGGACCAGCTTGCCGTCGGCGCCGAGGTCGTAGAAGCCGATCGCGATGCGGTGCGGGCGCAGCGTCGGCTCGCCCTTGGCGCCGGCCGGGAGCGCCGGGGCCTCCTGGAGGACGGCGAAGGAGGTGATGCGGCCCTCGGGGTCCGTCTCCAACGACGGGCGCAGGATGTTGATGCCGGCGGTTTCCAGCCAGGACTTCGACCAGGTCTTCAGGTCGCGGCCGGAGGTCTCCTCCAGCGCGCCCAGCAGGTCCGCCAGCCGGGTGTTGCCGAAGGCGTGCGCCTTGAAGTACGCCTGCACGCCCGCGAAGAACTCGTCCTGGCCGACGTACGCCACGAGCTGCTTGAGGACCGAGGCGCCCTTGGCGTACGTGATCCCGTCGAAGTTGACGAGGACATCGTCCAGGTCGGTGATCTCCGCCATGATCGGGTGGGTGGACGGCAGCTGGTCCTGCCGGTACGCCCAGGTCTTCATGGAGTTGGCGAACGTGGTCCACGAGTGCGGCCAGCGGGAGCCCTCGGCCGCCGCCAGGCAGGCGATCGAGGTGTAGGTGGCGAACGACTCGTTCAGCCAGAGGTCGTTCCACCACTCCATGGTGACCAGGTCGCCGAACCACATGTGGGCGAGCTCGTGGAGGATGGTCTCCGCCCGGCCCTCGTACGCGGCGTCGGTGACCTTGGAGCGGAAGACGTACTGGTCGCGGATGGTGACCGCGCCCGCGTTCTCCATCGCGCCCGCGTTGAACTCGGGCACGAAGAGCTGGTCGTACTTCGCGAACGGGTACGCGTAGTCGAACTTCTCCTGGAACCAGTCGAAGCCCAGGCGGGTGAGCTCGAAGATGTCGTCCGCGTCGAGGTACTCGGCGAGCGAGGGGCGGCAGTAGATGCCGAGCGGCACCGTCCGGCCGTCGCGTTCGTAGCTGCTGTGCACCGAGTGGTACGGGCCCGCGATCAGTGCGGTGATGTACGTCGAGATGCGGGGTGTCGGCGCGAAGGACCAGACGTTCTCCACCGGCTCCGGGGTCGGGGAGTTCGAGATCACGGTCCAGCCGGCGGGGGCCGTGACGGTGAAGGTGAACGCGGCCTTCAGGTCGGGCTGCTCGAAGCTGGCGAAGACCCGCCGCGCGTCCGGGACCTCGAACTGGGTGTAGAGGTAGGCCTGCTCGTCGACCGGGTCGACGAACCGGTGCAGCCCCTCACCGGTGTTGGTGTACGCGCAGTCGGCGACGACCTTCAGCTCGTTCGCGCCCTCGCGCAGGTGCGGGAGCGTGATCCGCGCGTCCCGGAAGACGGCGGCGACATCCAGCGAGGTGCCGTTGAGGACGACGTCGTGCACCGCGGGGGCGATGAGGTCGATGAAGGTCTCCGCACCGGCCTCCGCGGAGTCGAAGCGCACCGTGGTGACGGACCGGAAGGACCCGCCTTCCTGCGCTCCGGAGAGGTCGAGCTCGACCTCGTACGCGTCCACGGTCAGCAGGCGCGCCCGCTCCTGTGCCTCTTCGCGGGTCAGATTCGTGCCGGGCACCCGGTCATCTCCTTCTATGGTGACGTTTCGGGTCATCCTTCCACGCCGGGGGCCCGCCGCGCCGGGCAGCCGGTCGGCGGACGCGCGAGGGGGCGGCCACCGGTGACCGGTGGCCGCCCCCTCGGAGCCGTACGGGACGCCCCGCCGGGTCAGCCGTTCAGCTCGGCCGCCACCAGCTCCGCGATCTGCACCGCGTTCAGGGCCGCGCCCTTGCGGAGGTTGTCGTTGGAGACGAAGAGGGCGAGACCGTGCTCGACCGTCTCGTCGACCCGGATGCGGCCGACGTACGAGGGGTCCTTGCCGGCCGCCTGGAGCGGCGTCGGGATGTCGGAGAGCTCGACGCCCTCGGCGTCCCTCAGCAGGTCGTAGGCGCGCTCGACGCTGATCGGGCGGGCGAAGCGGGCGTTGATCTGGAGCGAGTGGCCGGAGAAGACCGGCACGCGCACACAGGTGCCGGAGACCTTCAGCCCCGGGATGCCGAGGATCTTGCGGGACTCGTTGCGGAGCTTCTGCTCCTCGTCCGTCTCGTACGAACCGTCGTCCACGATCGAACCGGCGAGCGGCACCACGTTGAAGGCGATCGGGCGCTTGTAGACGCCGGGCTCCGGGAAGTCCACGGCACCGCCGTCGTGGGTCAGCCGGTCCGCGTCGGCGACGACCTTGGACGTCTGGCCGTGCAACTCGGCGACACCGGCGACACCGGAGCCGGAGACCGCCTGGTAGGTGGCGACGGTGAGGGTCTCCAGACCCGCCTCGTCGTGCAGGGGGCGCAGCACGGGCATGGCGGCCATCGTGGTGCAGTTCGGGTTGGCGATGATGCCCTTGGGGCGGTTGAGCGCGGCCTCCGGGTTGACCTCGGAGACGACCAGCGGGACCTCGGGGTCCATGCGCCAGGCGGAGGAGTTGTCGATCACGACGGCGCCCTGCTGGGCGACCTTCTCGGCCAGCGCCCGGGAGGTGGCGCCGCCGGCGGAGAAGATGACGATCTGCAGACCCGTGTAGTCGGCGGTGGAGGCGTCCTCGACCGTGACCGAGGTGCCCTGGAAGTCGATGGTGGAGCCCGCCGAGCGTGCGGAGGCGAAGAGCCGCAGCTCCGTGACGGGGAACTCCCGCTCGGCCAGGATCTTGCGCAGGACTGTGCCGACCTGACCGGTGGCGCCGACGATTCCGACCTTCACGGGAGACTCCTCTGTACGTGTGTGCGGCCCGGAGGGCTGTCCCGTCGTCCCTGGTGGGCGGGGTGCGGTACGGCCCTTTGCCGCCCCATGATGCGTATGTCCCTGCCCACCTTGTCCAATCCATTGTCCGGCCTGCGGACGGGCGCCGCTCCGGCCGCAGGTTCTGCCGTCGCGCGGGCCCGGGGAGCCAACATCTTCGGCGGGGTCCGGAGGGGTGGGGACCGGCGGGGGCCGGGTGTCGCAGGCGGGCGGACGTACGACGGGGCGGGAGCCCGTGAGAGCACCCGCCCCGGCGGTCCGTCCGGCCGGTCGCGGGGACCGGCCGGACGGGGGTGCTACTCGGTGACCTTCTCGATCACCACACTGCCGGTGCCCGCGGCGGTGCCGTGGGCGTTCACGAGCTGGACCTCACCGAAGAACTGCCGGCCCTCGGGGGCCGCACCGGCGACGATCACGTCGGCACCGACCTGGGCCGACGCGCCGGCCGCCAGGTTCACCGGCGTCGACTCGTCGACCTTGATCGTGCCGAGCGACGCGGAGTAGAACACGTCGCGGTAGTCGTACGCGGTGGTGCCGCTCGGGACGCTGTAACCGTCCACCACGACCGTGTAGGTCCCGGCGGCCGGGGCGGCGATGCTCACCGACTCCTCGGACCCGGCGGTGGTCGAGGTAGCGACCTCTTCGCCGCTGTAGTAGACGTACAGGTCGATGTCCGCGTTGGCGTCCGAGGTGCCGCCGACGGCGACGTCGAGCTTCTCGGCACCCGTGGGGACGGTGACCTGGAACTGCTGCTTCTGACGCGTCGAGATCGAGGGCCGCTCGACCGCGGCCGAACCGAGCGAACCGCCCTTGAGGTGGCCCGCCAGCGCGGCGGCCTCGTTGGTGACGGTCCAGTTCACCGCGGTCGGGGTGCCGATCTTCGCCTCGGCGATGGTCTGCACCGCCGGGTCGAAGGTGGCGCCGAGCAGCGCGACGTCGATCTTGAACGGGTTGTCCAGGAGCGGCGACGTACGGCGGGCCTCGACCTCGATCTCCCAGACGCCGGGCTGCGGGTCCTTGTAGGACCGCGCGTCCGGACGGCAGGTGTTGGCCGGGTTCTCGTAGTTCGGGTAGCAGTAGATCGTGGAGCTGTCCTCGACCGCGACCCCGTACGGGTGGATCGAGATGAACCGCGTCTGGCTGCCCGAACGCAGGGCGCTGAGCGCGACCTCCAGGGTCTTGGCGCCCTCCGGCACGTTCAGGAAGTACGACGTGGTGCCGTTGCGCTGCACCGAGCCGGACGCGGCGAACGCGTTCACCGGGGCCTTGATGTCGGTGGCGACGACCACGGTGGCCATGACCTGCTGGTCCACGCCCACCGTCCTGGCGTCGTCCACCTCCAGGATGGCGCTGTGCACGCCGACCGAGCGGGGCTGCGCCTGGACCTTCACGGTCACCGGCGTGCCGAGCGGCAGCTTGACGGTGCTCGGGCCGACCAGCTTGAAGGTGCCGTCGCCGTTCTTCCACGACAGCTTGTGCGCGACGTCGCGGTCGGCGCCGGTCGTACGGGTGATGACCACGTCGTACGTCTTCTTCTGACCGGTCTTCAGGCCGCCCTCACGGTCGTACAGGCCGGTGCCGAAGCCCGGGTCCTTGAGCGCGAAGTCGATCGCCGTGTCGACGGGGGCCTTGACCGCGTACTCGTTGGCCGTGGCGCCCTTCTTGATGAGCTTCCACGCGTCCAGGATGTTGATCAGACCGGAACCCTGGGCGATCGCGGAGACGTCCTTGATCCGGGTGGCGGAGCTGGTCAGCGCGGTGCGGAGATCAGCCGGGGCCAGGTCGATGTGCTTCTGCTTCGCGGCGGAGAGCAGCAGCGCGGTGGCGCCGGCGGCCTGCGGGGAGGCCATCGACGTGCCCTGGAGCATCGAGTACCCGGCCGGCAGGGTGTAGCCCGACTCCTTGACCGGGCCGCCGGGCAGCCACGTCGGCGTGGTGTTGATGGCGGCGCCGGGGGCGGTGATGACCGGTGCGAAGCCGCCGTCCTCACGCGGACCGCGCGAGGAGAAGGGCAGCATGTCGTACTTCTTGGTGACGAGGGAGCCGTAGTTGGCCGCCCACGTCTCCTTGGAGATCGACGCGCCCACGGAGACGACGTGGTCGGCGAGACCGGGGTCACCGATGGTGTTGACACCGGGGCCGTCGTTGCCGGCCGAGATGACCAGCTGGACGCCGTAGATGTCGATGAGCTGCTTGTACAGCTCGGCGCGGGCGTTGTTGCCGTCGTTGAGCGGCGGCAGGCCGCCGATCGACATGTTGACGACGTCGACACCGCGGTTCACGACGAGGTCGATCATGCCCTCGGTGAGCGCGATGTTGGTGCAGCCGCCGGTCCAGGTGCAGGCGCGCGAGGAGACGATCTTCGCGCCGGGGGCCGCGCCGTCCATCGCTCCGCCGAACAGGCCGTTGGCCGCGGTGATGCCCGCGACGTGCGTACCGTGCTCGCCCTCGATGACGCCGATGCTGACGTAGTCCGCGGTGGCACCCGCGGCGTCGTAGACGACGTTCTTGCGCGTCTCGACGACGAACGGGATGCGCTCCGCGACGTCGGTCCGCGGGTCGTCCTTGCCGAAGTAGGAGACCTGGAACTTCTCCTTGTACGGCTTGAGGACCGTGTCGTCGGAGAAGTCCGCGTTGTTGTTCAGGTCCACCCGGGTCGTGCCGGTGACCGGGTCGTACAGGACGCCCCAGGTGTCGGTGGTGTCACCGTCGCGGTTGAGGTCGCCCTCCATCTCGCCGCCGTTGGTGGCGGACTCCTTGAACAGGCTGAACTTGTACGAGCCGGCGGGCGCCTCGTAGGTGACGCCACCGAGGGTGAACGACGGGCCGGAGACCGCTTGCGTCATCCGCAGCCAGGTGCCGTCGCTGTCGCTGACCGGGTCGGTCGCGGTGACCCAGTCGACGATCTTGCGCTCGCCGGTGCTGGTCTTCTGGAGCGCCGGGTGGGCGAGGTCCACACCGGAGTCCAGGATGCCGATGGTGATGCCCCGGCCGTCCGCCTTCGGGTTCTGCTTCACGAAGTCGACAGCGCCCGTCTCGAAGGACGGGTTGTACGGGTTCTTCGCGGGCGTCCTCTTCGACGGCGCCGCGTACGTGCTGGAGGTCGTGGCCTTCTTCGCGCCGGCGGCACGGTCGGCCGCGGGCGTCGGGTCGTCCAGCTCGATCTCCTGCTGGAGGTCGATGCCGAGGACGGACGAGAGCTTCGAGGCCGAGGCGATGGTGGCCTTCGCCGTCTTCGTCGGCACGGTCGCCCGGACGTAGCCGAGCTTGTCGTACGTGACGCCGGGTATGGAGCCGCTGACGGCGTCGAGCTGGCTCTTGACCTGCTCGGTGGCGCCGGGCTTCGTGGCGACCATCAGCGTGACGGACTTCTCGCCCTCGGCGACGGCCTGCGCCAGGACTTCGGCGTCGGACGTGCCGAGCTTGTCGCCCGAATCACTCGTGGCGGCGGGCTTGACGGTGGTCGCGGCCGGGTCGTCGGCGGCGAACACCGGTGCGGTGGCGGTGGCGGCGAGCGCTGCCACCAGACCCGCCGCGGCGGCCACCCGGGCCACGCGTCGTGCCGCCGGTATGGAGCCGGAGGAATCCTTGGTCATCAGCATCCCTGTGCATCGGAAAGAAAGAGTCCGGAATTCGATACCGGATGACCGCTCACCCTTTCGTACCCGACAGGGTTTTGTGGAGAGTTGACGGAGGCGCGTAAACGACATGGCGTAGACCCGCCACCGTCGCCCCTGCGTCACCGGGGAGAAAAGGTGTCGGACCGTACTCTTGCCTACGCCCGCCCGCCCGCCCGCCCGGCCGTCCGCGCAGCCCGCCCGCCCGGCCCGCCCGTACAAAGCCCGCCACTCCGGTCAGCGCGGCAACACCACCACGTACGACGCGGGTTCCCGGTCCCGCGCCGCGCGCAGCGCCGTCCGCACCACGCCCGCCTGCCGCTCCGCCGACTCGCGCAGCCCCTCCGCCGAGAGCCGCACCACCGTGACCCCGAGCCGCTCCAGCTGCTCCCGCCACACCGCATGCGTGACCGGGCCCGGCCCGGGTTCCGCCCGGCCGCGCGACCCGCGCGGTACGGGCCGGGGCGGCCACGCGGTGGCGTACCGGGGCGCACGCGCGGTGTCCAGCTCCACCGCCACCGCCTCCTCGGGCCAGTAGGCGTCCACGGTGCCCAGGTGCGGGCCGCCGGGCAGCCGCAGGTCCACGTTCCACACCGGCTCGGGAAGCCCGTGCACGCGCACCATCGCGTAGAGCCGCTCCTCGGCGAGGCTCCGGCCCTCCGCGAGCAGCAGCTCGACCGCACGGGTCACCACCGGCCGGCCCAGCAGCTTCGCCGCGCTCAACTCGGCGACGAGGGCGGCGGGTTCGCAGTGCCCGTCGCGGGCCGCCTCGGTCAGCAACAGGCGTACGGCGGCCGGGGCGTCGAGTCCCGCCACCACGTCGGCGACGGCCCGCTCCGCGGTCACCACCGGAAACCCGTCGACCACCAGCGGCTCCGGAGGGAGGGCCGCGCGCACCACCCGGACGAAGCCCGTCGCCCGCAGCCGCCGGGTACGCGGCACGAGCACGTCCACGTGGGTGAGCGCCGGTACGGGCGGCGCGGCGGCGAAGCCGTGCAGCGCCAGCGCCGCCACCCCGGTGACGACCGCCCCCTCGGCACCGGCGGCGGCGCCGGTGGTGCCGGTGCCGTTCGTACCGGATGTTCCGGGGGTACCGGATGTTCCGTGGCCGCTCTCCGCCCCGCGGCGCCCCGCCGCCGGCCGCGCCGCGTAGAGCAACGCCGCCCGCAGCCGCTCGCGCCCGCCGGCCGGTCCCGTGTGCAGCAGGTAGACACCCGGCAGCAGTTGCTGCCAGGGGCCGCGGGGGGTGCAGCGCTCGGAGACCTGCGCGGCGGTCAGGCCCTGCCGCCGCAACTGCGCACCGGTGACGACCGGGAGCTCGGCCCCGGGCGTGCGGGGGAGGGCGCGGGGGGAGGACAGGGAGGTGTCGTGGTTCATGCAGAGGGGCTTTCCGCCGCAGGACCAGCCCCTAACCCCTGTTACAGGCCCGTCGACATACCCGGACGGCGCGGGCCCCCTGCGTACGGACCGATGATCGAAATGGCCCGCCGTGCGGGGAGTGCGCCCAGGGGCGCCTGCGAACCCCCGCCCGCGCACCCGGGCGCACACGACCGTGCGGGCCGCCCCCTCGGGTGGAGGGAACGGCCCGCACGGGGGAACGGCCGGGGGTCAGGCCGCCGCGTCGCACTCCTGACCGCGCAGTGCGCGCGCCAGGTCGTCACGGGCCTCCAGCACCAGGCGGCGCAGCGCGGGAGCGGCGTCCTCGTGCTCCTTCAGCCAGGCGTCCGTGACCGCCAGGGTCGCCGGATCGTCCTGGAGCCCCGGGAACAGTCCCGAGACCACGTCCATACCGATCTGGATGGAGCGCTCCTTCCACACCCGCTCGATCGCCGCGAAGTACTTCCCGGCGTACGGCGCGAGGAGTTCGCGCTGCGAGGGCCGGACGAAACCGGCGATGGTCGCCTCGACCAGCGCGTTGGAGAGCCGGTCGGACTCCACGACCGCCGCCCACGCCTGGTCCTTGACCGCGGCCGAGGGGCGCGCGGCCAGGCAGCGCACCTGGTGGCGCTTGCCCGACGCCGTGTCGTCCCGGGCCAGTTCGGCGGCGATCGCCGACTCGTCGGCCACCCCGTGCGCGGCCAGCGGGAAGAGGAACGCCCAGCGCAGCTCCTGGTCGACATCGAGGCCGGGAATCGTGGCGGAGCCGTCGAGCAGCTCGCCCAGCAGCCGGAAGTCCTCGTCCGAGGAGGCCGACGAGGCGAAGAACCGGGCCCAGGTCAGCTGGTCCTGGCCGCCCGGCACGGCGAGCCGCAGCTCGCGCAGCGCACCCTCCGCGAGGAGCCGGCCGCCCTCCTCGCGCCAGGCGGGGGCCGCGTAGTGGGTGAGCGCGGAGTGGGCCCAGTTGTGCAGCATCTGGAGCACGCCGATGTCCGACTCGCGCCCGGCGAAGGCGAGCACCAGGGCGATGAAGTCGCGGGCCGGCATCAGGCCGTCGCGGGTCATGTTCCACAGTGCCGACCAGCACAGCGCGCGGGCCAGCGGGTCGGTGACCGTGCCGAGGTGGTCGCGCAGGGTGGCGAGGGACTCCTCGTCGAAGCGGACCTTGCAGTACGTCAGGTCGTCGTCGTTGACGAGGACCAGCTCGGGCTTCCCGGCCCCGGCCAGCTCGGTGACGACAGTGCGCTCGCCGGCCACGTCCGTCTCGGCGCGGGCGTACCGGACCAGCGCGCCGCTCTCGTCCTTCCTGTACAGGCCCACCGCGATCCGGTGCGGGCGGAGCTCCGGGTGGGAGGCGGCGGCCTCCTGGAGGACGGCGAGTTCGGCGATCCGGCCCTCGGCGTCGTACGACAGGACCGGGGTGAGGCTGTTGACGCCCGCCGTCTGGAGCCAGGCACGGGACCAGGCCGTCATGTCGCGGCCCGAGGTGTCGGCGAGCACCGACAGCAGGTCGCCGAGGCGGGTGTTGCCGTAGGCGTGCTGCTTGAAGTAGCGCCGGGCGCCTTCGAGGAACGCGTCCCGCCCGACGTAGGCCACGAGCTGCTTCAGGACGGAAGCACCCTTGGCGTACGTGATGCCGTCGAAGTTCAACTTGGCGTCCTCCAGGTCACGGATGTCGGCCGTGACCGGGTGGGTGGAGGGCAGCTGGTCGGCCCGGTAGGCCCACGCCTTGCGGTTGTTGGCGAAGGTGATCCAGCCGTTGGTGAAGCGGGTGGCCTCCACCATCGAGAAGGAGCCCATGAAGTCCGCGAAGGACTCCTTCAGCCACAGGTCGTCCCACCAGCTCATGGTGACGAGGTCGCCGAACCACATGTGCGCCATCTCGTGCAGGATGACGTTGGCCCGGCGCTCGTAGGACGCGGAGGTGACCTTGCCGCGGTAGATGTACTCCTCGCGGAAGGTGACCAGGCCCGGGTTCTCCATCGCGCCGAGGTTGTACTCCGGGACGAACGCCTGGTCGTACTTCCCGAACGGGTACGGGTAGTCGAAGTTGTCGTGGAAGAAGTCCAGGCCCTGCTTGGTGATGAGGAAGACGTCGTCCGCGTCGAAGTGACGGGCGAGACCCTTGCGGCACATCGCGCCGAGCGGGATCTCCAGCGTGCTGCCGTCCTCGAAGGTGCGGGAGTAGTGGTCCGTCACGTAGTGGTACGGCCCCGCGACCACGGCGGTGATGTACGTCGAGATCGGCTCGGTCTCGGCGAACCGCCACACCCCGTCCTCGTGGGACTCCTCGGCGCCGTTGCTCCACACCCGCCACCCCTCGGGGGCGGCCACCTCGAAGCGGTAGGGGGCCTTCAGGTCGGGCTGCTCGAAGTTGGCGAAGACCCGGCGGGCGTCGGCCGGTTCGTACTGCGTGTAGAGGTAGACCTCGCCGTCCTCCGGGTCGACGAACCGGTGCATCCCCTCGCCGGTGCGGCTGTACGCACACCGGGCGTCGACCACCAGGACGTTCTCGCCCTCGACGAGGGAGTCCAGCGCCACCCGGGTCCCGTCGAAGACGGCCGCCGGGTCGAGCGCGGCGCCGTTCAGGGTCACCGCGTCCACGCGGGGGGCGATCAGGTCGGCGAAGGTGGAGGCACCGGCGCGCGCCGAACGGAAGCGGATGGTCGTCACCGAGCGGAAGGTGCGGGGGGCGCTGTCTTCCTCGGCCCCGCCGAGGGCGGACCGCAGGTCGAGCGCGACCTCATAACCGTCGACGGTCAGCAGCTCCGCCCGCTCGTGGGCCTCTTCGCGGGACAGGTTCTCACCGGGCACCGGCACTCCTTCGTGGCTCGATATCGAATGGTTTGATCCTCGCATGCCGCTCTCCGGGGAATCTCCGGGCGGTCCCGTGCGTTGGCGTCGCGGAGACCGACGCTGCCAAGGAGAGACATGTCCGACACCACCGCACACGCCAAGACCCCCGCGGACTTCTGGTTCGACCCGCTCTGCCCGTGGGCGTGGATGACCTCCCGCTGGATGCTGGAGGTCGAGAAGGTACGCGACGTCGAGGTCCGCTGGCACGTGATGAGCCTGGCCGTCCTCAACGAGGACAAGCTGGACCAGCTGCCCGACGAGTACCGCGAGCTGCTGGAGCAGAAGGCGTGGGGTCCGGTCCGGGTCGTCGTCGCCGCCCAGCAGCTGCACGGTGACGAGGTCACCGCTCCCCTCTACACCGCGCTCGGCACCCGCTTCCACAACAACGGCGAGGGCCCGACCCGGGAGGCGGTCCTCGGCGCGCTCGCCGACGTGAACCTCCCCGCCTCGCTCGCCGACTTCATGGACGACGACACCTACGACGCCGAGCTGCGCGCCTCCCACCAGGAGGGCATCGACAAGGTCGGCCAGGAGGTCGGCACCCCGGTCATCGCCGTGCCCGGCGCGGACGGCGAGCAGGTCGCCTTCTTCGGCCCGGTCGTGACCCCCGCCCCCAAGGGCGAGGACGCGGCGAAGCTCTGGGACGGCACGCTGCTGGTGGCGTCCATCCCCGGCTTCTACGAGATCAAGCGGACCCGCACCCAGGGCCCGATCTTCGACTGATCCACCCGACGCGACGCGACGGGCCGCGAGGCGAGGCGACGCGACGTCGGGGCGCGAGGCGGGGCGGGGCAGGGGCACACGGCCCCCGCGCCCGCCCCGCGTGCGTTCGCACACCCGCAACACGCGAACCCTTGTTCCCCCGGCGGACTGGCCTCATGATCGGCTCCATGCCCGCCGATGGACCCCCGCAGTCCGCACCCGCCCTGCCCCGCCGGGTGCGCGTCGGCTACGGCCTGGGTTCCCTCGCCACCGGTGCCTTCTCCACCGTGCCGGGGCTCGTCCTGCTCTACTACCTCACCGACGTGCTGGCCGTGCCCGCGGCCGTCGCCGGGGCCGCCGTCTTCCTCCCGAAGGTATGGGACGTCCTCGTCAATCCGCTGGTCGGCGTGGTCTCCGACCGCAGTCGGCTGCACGGCGGGCCCCGCCGCCCCTTCCTGCTGATCGGCGCCTGCACCCTGCCGCCGCTCTTCGCGCTGATCTTCGCCGCACCCACCCTGCGCGGCGGAGCCGCCGCCGGGTACGTCGCCGTGCTCTTCCTGCTCGCCGCGACCGCGTACGCCGTCTTCCAGGTGCCGTACGTCACGATGCCCGCCGAGATGACCGAGGACCCCACCGAGCGCGGCCGGGTACTGGCCTGGCGGGTGGCGTTCCTCGGTGTCGCCATCCTGCTCTCCGGCGCGGTGGCCCCCGCTATCGCGCACGCGGAGGGCGACACGCCCGCGAGCTACCGGACGATGGGCGTGGTCGTCGCCGCGCTCCTCGCGGCCGGCATGTTCGGCGCCTGGTTCACCACCCGGTGGGCCCCCACCGTCGCCCGGAGCGAGGCCGAGCCCTCCCTCCGCGCCCAGCTCGCCGCCGCCCGCACCAACCGGCCCTTCCTCCACCTCGCAGGGATGTGGACGCTCCAGGCGCTGGCGATCGGCGTGATGCTCGCGGGCGTCCAGTACTTCGCCACCTACACCCTGGGCTCGGCCTCCGCGGTGACCCCGCTCTTCGCCTGCATGATCGGCCCCCTGGTGGTCTTCATGCCGCTGTGGAACCGGCTCGCCCGCCGGAGGGGCACGCGTTACGCCCAGTGGTGCGCCTCGCTGCTGTACGTCGCCGGGGCCGTCGCGCTCGCCTTCACCGGGGCGGCCGGTCCGGTGCTCGGCTACCTCGCGGTGGCGGTGGTCGGCATCGCGTACGCCGGCCTCCAGTTGCTCCCGCTGACGCTGCTGGCCGACACCCTGGCAGCCGACGCGGTCCGTACCGGCCGGCGCAGGACCGCGACCTTCACCGGACTGTGGACGGCCGCCGAGACCCTGGCCTTCGCACTGGGCGCCGGGGTGTTCGCGCTGGTCCTCGCGGTGACCGGGTTCCGTTCCTCGGACGCCGACCACGAGGTCGCCCAGCCGGACGCCGCACTCACCGGCATCACCGCCGGCATGAGCCTGCTGCCCGCCGTCCTCGCCGCCGCGAGCCTCTGGCTGCTGCACCGCTACCGCGAGGAAGCGGAGCCGCCTTCCGTGAACCCGTCCGTACCGAACGAGGACCTGACCCGTGCCGACTGACGCCGTACCCACCCCCGGAACCGGCAGGCCCGCCGCAGAGGTGCTGGCCGAGCTGCGCGCCCTGCGCGGCGCCGACGCCCCCACCCGGGGCGGGCGCACCTTCGCCTACGTCTACGACGCCGGGCTGGACGGACTCGACGAGCTGACGGCCGAGGCGTACACCGCCTTCGCCACCGTCAACGGCCTCGACCCCACCGTCTTCCCCAGCGTCGCCCGGCTGGAGAACGACCTGGTCCGTGCCGCCGTCGACCTCCTCGGCGTGCCCGGAGCCCAGGGCACCTTCACCAGCGGCGGCACGGAGAGCATCCTGCTCGCGGTGAAGACCGCCCGCGACCACGCCCGTGCGGTACGCGAGGTGACGGACCCCCAACTGGTGCTGGCGTCCACCGCCCACGCGGCCTTCCACAAGGCCGCCCACTACCTGGGCGTGGAACCGGTCGTCGTCCCCGTCGACCCGGTCACCTTCCGCGCCGACGCCGGGGCGATGGCGGCGGCCCTCACCGATCGCACCGTCCTGGTGGTCGCCTCCACCCCCTCGTACGCCCACGGGGTGATCGACCCGGTCGCCGAGATCGCCGCAGCCGCAGCCGCGCGCGGGGTGCTCTGCCACGTCGACGCCTGCATCGGCGGCTGGCTGCTGCCCCACCTGCGGCGCGCCGGACGGGACATCCCGCCGTTCGACCTGTCGGTGCCCGGAGTCACCTCGCTCTCCGTCGACCTCCACAAGTACGGGTACGCCGACAAGGGCGCCTCCGTGGTGCTCTACCGGGACGCCGAACTCCGCCGCCACCAGTACTTCGCGCACGCCGGCTGGCCCGGCTATCCGGTCGTCAACCCCACCGTGCAGGGCACCAAGTCCGGCGGACTGCTCGCCCAGGCGTGGGCGGCCCTCCAGCACGTGGGTGAGGACGGGTACACCGCACTCGCGGGCCGGGTCGCCGAGGCATCCGACCGGCTGCTCGCCGGACTGCGCGCCCTGCCGGGCATCCAGGTCCTCGGTGAACCCGCCGCCGGGCTCGTGGCGTTCACCGTGCTCGGTGCGGACGGGTCGCTTGCGGGTGAAGGTGCGCCCGACCTCAGCCTGCTGCTCCACCTCGCCGACGAGATGCGCGAGCTCGGCTGGTATCTCCAGCCCCAGCTCTCCTTCGACGGCCTGCCGCCCAACCTGCACCTGACGCTCACCCCCGCCACGGTCGGCCAGGTCGACGCCCTCCTCGCCGACCTGGCGAAGGCCCTGGTCGCCGCGCGGGCGCTGGAGCCGGTCGCGGTCGACCCGGCTCTCGCCGCGCTCGCCGCCACCCTCGACCCGGACACCCTCGGGCCGCAGGAGGTCGCAGGGGTGCTCGCCTTCGCCGGGCTGGACGGGGACGCCGGACTCCCCGGCCGGATGGCCCCGGTCCTGGTGCTGCTGGACGCCCTGCCCGGACGGCTCAAGGAGCGGCTGCTCGCGGAGTTCATCGGCGCGGTGTTCCGGGTCTGAGCCTCGTCGGCACTGTGCCGGTCGTCGGTACCAGGCCATGGGAAGAGCCCCCGCGAGTCATGTCTTCGCGGGGGCTCTTCCCATGGCGTGGTACCGGGTGAAGGGGGATGCGACGACGACCCCGGCACCACGTCGCGCTGTCGGAACGTCCGGGGCATCCCCGTGAGCGACCCTTCCTGCGCCTCGCGGCGCACTGCATCCGACATCGTCCGCTGATCCTCCACGTATGGGGAGTCAGCCTTGAGCGGCCAAGAAGGACATCAAGCGGTAACGACAAGATCACCATTTTTCAGATGATTTTGTTTTATAGATCACACTTGACCCGTATCTTGATAAGCGAATATGCCTCAAGGGTTCATTAATCCACCTGGCCTCTCCCTCTCCGTGGTGGTAAGAGCACACTGCGTCAGTGGTCCGAGTCTTGTATTTTCTGAAAATTTTGTAAAGATCCGCTGGCCCTCTCTGGGCAGTTGGATCTAGCACGAGGCCCTCAATGAACGTCTCTCCCATACGGAGCCAGGACGTCTCTGTGCCGCCACCCTCCCGTAGTCGTCTGCGCGCTGTCGCGTGGATCGCTGCTGGGTTGATGGTCGCCGAGACCGCGCTGGTCGTTTCCACCACCGGGCAGGCAATCGCACTGCCCCTCACCACGACACCCACCACCGCCACCGAGTCGGCACCGTCAGGACCCGCGCAGGCTGTGGACGCGCTGTCGGCATCGGTGATGGCGCGACTGCGGGACCGTCGGGTCGAGGTGCTGTCCGAGCGCACCCAGACCAATCAGGTCTTCATCAACCCTGATGGTTCCACCACCCGTGAGGCCGCAACCGCTCCGGTGCGCTTCCAGGAAGGAGGGAAATGGAAGGACATAGACGTCGACTTGGTGAAGACCTCGGATGGCGATGTGCAGGTCAAGGCCCACCCTTTGGACCTCGAACTCGCCGGTGCCACTCCCGCCAAGGAGGCCGCCAGGATCAAGGACGCGGGCGAACCGGGTGACCCCCAGGTCCCGGCGACACCGCTGGTGTCGTTGAAGGGCACCAACGGGGAGCCGATGACGCTCTCGTGGCGCGGCGTGCTGCCGCAGCCGCAGCTGACGGGTAACCAGGCCCGGTATGTCGATGCCCTCCCGGACGCCGACCTGGTCGTGGAGACCACGAAGACAGGTTTCGAGCAGTTTCTGGAGCTCAAGAATCGCTCGGCGGTCGAGACGGCCGGCAGCGTGACAATGACGTTGAACGCCGGTGGCCTCAAGGCCGTCGCGAACGAGGACAGCTCCGTGTCGTTCCTCGACCCCGGAACCGGCAAGCAGGTCGGCCTGCTGCCGGCACCGACGATGTGGGACGCGAGCGTCGACACGCGCTCCGGCGAACATACCCGTGCCGCCCCGGTCGGCATGGAGGTCGAGCAGAACGGTGACGACATCGACCTGACCGTCACCCCGGACGCGAGGTTCATGACCGACCCCGACACCGAGTTTCCGGTCACGATCGACCCCTCTGTCTCGATCGGGGGGAATTTCGACACCTTCGTGCAGCAGGGTTACGCCACCGATCAGTCCACCGCCACGGAGCTGAAGCTCGGCAACAACGGCGCTGGCCAGGTCGCCCGCTCCTTTCTGCAGTTCCAGACGGGCGCGATTCAGGGCAAGACGATCCTGTCGGCAAAGCTGAACCTGTACAACTCCCACTCCTGGGCGTGCAATACCTCCGGGTCGGGCAGTTGGGAGGTCTGGCGCGCGGGTTCGGTGACCACCGCCAGCAGGTGGGACGCGCAGCCCTCCTGGATCGGAAGGTTCGCCACCACTAGCGTCACCAAGGGCGCCTCCGGCTGTTCGGCCGGCTGGGTCGCCGCCGACGTCACGTCCATGGCGCAGGTCTGGGCTGACAACGCGGCCACTGTGCACAACGCCGGGATCCGCGCCACCGATGAGGGTGACCCGTACGGCTGGAAACGGTTCTCCTCCGGCAACGCGGCTTCCAACACCCCTTATCTATCGGTAACGTACAATTCGCCCCCCGCGGCCCCGACCGCCGTAGCTATCTCACCTTCCCAGGTCAACGCGTACAGCAAGAAGCGGTATGTCACGTCGCTGACACCGCAGTTGTCGGCGAAGGTCACCGACCCGGAGGCGGGCACGGTCAAGGCCCAGTTCGAGGTCACCCCCGACCCCGCTTTCGCGGACGCGGGCACCTATGCGTACACCGCCACCACCGCAGGAGTCCCGTCTGGCGGCACCGCCAAGCTGACGGTCCCCACGGCGAGCGGCTTCCCGGCCGGATCGCACCTGCGCTACCGGATACGGGGCTACGACGGCAGCATTTACGGCGCATGGTCGGGTTACACCGTCTTCGTCATGAACACCGCCAAGCCGGCGGCCCCGACCGTCACCTGCGACACCTACGTCAAGGACACCTGGGTGACGAAGTCGGCTTCAGGTGCGACCTGCACCCTGGACACTTCATCCACCGACGGCCAGGGCTACCAGTGGGGCCTGGACGACGCCGCAGTGCCCAACTCCGTCTACGACACCGCCGACGGCAACGGCGGCGACCCGCTGACGGTCACCGTCAAGCCCGCCGACGGCTGGCACACCCTGTACGCCCGCACCATCGACTCCGGTGGGAACACCTCCACCGCGACGACCGGCTACTCCTTCGGTGTCGGCGACGGCGCGGCCCTGTTCACCCCCGGTGACGGCGACCGCCCGGCGCGGCGCACGACCCTCACGAGCAGGGGCAAGCCGGACTACACCGGCGTGACCTATCAGTGGCGCCGTACCGACGACGAGAGCTGGGCGAACGTCCCGTCGGCGCATGTCAGCAAGGTCGCCGACGGTTCTGCCGTGGCCTCTTGGCCGCTCGCGACGATCAGTGGGGTCCCGACCGATCTGAACTGGGACATCGTCAAGTCCGTAACGGAGGACGGGCCGATCCAGGTCCGCGCCGCCTACAGCAATGCCACCACCACCGTGTACTCGACGGTGGCGAACGTTACGGTCGACCGCAAGGCCGGCACCGCCCCGACCGAAGAGGTCGGCCCCGGTTCGGTGAACCTGCTCACAGGTGACTTGGCCCTGGCAGAGACCGATGTCTCCCTCTTCGGCCTCTCCGTCACCCGTACTGCCTCCTCCCGCGCTCCGGACGCGGGTGGTAAGCAGGACGGCCAAGCAGCGATCTTCGGACCGCAGTGGACCCCGGGCACGGTTGCCGAACTGACCGAATCCGACTGGTCGTACATCAAGCGCACCAAGGTCGGCAACGACAACGCGCTGTCGGCTGTCACCGCGGACGGTGAGGAGATCGGCTTCACCAAGAAGGGTGGCGCCTGGGTCTCCGAACCTGGCGCCGAGACCCTCACTCTGGGCGGGCTCGTCACTGAGAACCTGGTGATGAAGGACACCGACAAGGGCACCGAGACCGTGTTCGTCCGCAATACCGTCACTGGTACCTGGATCGTCTCCACGTCCAGCATCATGGGCCAGGCCAACTCCACCACCACGGTGGTTCCCGAAGCCGTGAAGGTCGGAGACACCAGCCAGGTCCGCCCCAAGCGAGTCATCGCCCCCACCACGGCGGCCTCTGCGGCAACGTGCGAGGCTACGCCGTCCACCAAGGGCTGCCGGTCCCTGGAATTCGTCTACGCCACCACCACGACCGCCACCTCGGACGCGGTCGGGGACTACGCCGGACAGGTCAAGGAAATCCGTGCGTGGTCCACCGCACCCGGGGCTTCGGCGGCGACGTCGAAGGCGGTGCGGCAGTACCAGTACGCAGCGGACGGCTCCCTGCGCGGTACGTTCGACCCCCAGATCAGCCCACGCCTCACGCAGGGATATGTCTACGACAGCGCCGGCCGGGTGACGGTCTACCAGGTCCCGGGACTGAAACCCTGGAAGCTCGACTACGCCTCCACCGGCGACCCGCTCTACGCCGGAGACGGCATGCTGGTCAAGGCCCGCCGCGACACCCTCGCCTCAGGTACTGCCGACACCGTTGACGGTGAAGCCGCCACCAGCGTCATCTACAACGTCCCGCTGTCGGGCGCCAAGGCCCCTTACGACCTGGCCCGCTCCACCGTCGCCACCTGGGGGCAGACCGACGCGCCCACTGACGCCACCGCCGTGCTCCCGCACGGTGAGGCAGTACCAGCCTCGCACAACGGTGCAGCCCTGACAGCCGCCGACTACGCTCGCGCGACCCTGACCTACACGGATGCCTCCGGGCGTGAGGTCAATACCGCCACCCCCGGCGGCGGCATCACCACCACCGAGTACGACCGCTTCGGCAACGTCGTGCGCAACCTGACCGCGGGCAACCGGCAGACCGCCCTGGCCACCACCGTGGACGGGCGGGCAACCTTGGACGACCTGGGCATCACCGCTCAGGACAGCGCCGCCCGCGCCGAGCTCCTCTCCACCCGAAGCACCTACAACGGCGCAGGCACCCAGAAGCTCGAGGAGCTCGGGCCGCTGCACCTGGTCGAGATCACCGAACCGGTCATCTCCGGCACGACCACCCTGTTCGACAAGGGCGACGTCGCCCCGTCCCGGGCGCGGACGGTCAACGAGTACGACTCCGGCCGCCCCACTGACGGAACGGCCACCACGGAGAATCAGGTCACCAAGTCCACCATCGGTGCCGAACTCCTGGACGTCCCGAATCTCTTCACCCATACCCGCGCCACCAGCACCCAGTACGACTGGGTCAAGGGTGTGCCCACCAGCACTGTGCTGGATCCGGGCGGCCTCGCCATCACCCGCCGTACCGAGTACGACGCCCAGGGACGCGTAACCAGGGAACTGCTGCCCGGTGCCACCGGCACCGACGCTGCCACCCGGGTGACCACCTACTACACCGCCACCGGAACCGGCACCTGCGCCGGCCACCCGGAATGGGCCGACCAGGTCTGCACCACCGGTCCGGGCGGCACCATCACCGGTGGAGGCGCCGCCCCCAACGGCCTGGCAACCACCACCACCGAGTACGACTGGTGGGGGCACGCCGCCAAGTCCACCGAGGTCGCCAACGGCACTGTCCGCACGACCACCCACGCCTACGACGGCGCAGGCCGGCCCACCACCATCGCCACCGCAGGGGGGCTGGGTGAAGCCGTCCCAGCCACCACGACCGAGTACGACCCCGCCACCGGCCAGCCGCTCCGTACCGTCACCAGCACGGCCACCATCGCCAAAACGTACGACACTCTCGGGCGTCTGACCTCCTACAACGACGGCGCCTCTGGCACCACGACCACCACGTACGACCGCTACGACCGACCGGTGACGGTCGTCGACAGTGCGCCGTCCACCACCACCTACACCTACGACCACGCGGCCGAACCTCGGGGCTTGGCCACCAAGGTCACCGATTCCGTCGCGGGCAGCTTCACCGCCACTTACGACCGGGACGGCGGCGTCGAGAAGGAGGGCCTGCCCGGCGGCTACACCCTGGTGGTCAAGGACGACCCGACCGGGGCGACGCTCTCGCGGCAGTACACCCGCGACAGTGACGGCCTCCTCGTCTACGGCGACTCCGTCACCGAGACGATCCACGGCCAGGCCGCCGATCACTCAGGCTGGTCCGACCAGACCTACACCTACGATGCCGTCGGCCGCCTGACCACGGTCAACGACATCGTGGGCGACGTCTGCACCACCCGCTCCTACCGATTCGACCAGCGCACCAATCGCACGGGATCGAACAGCGCCAGTGGCGCGGCCACCGCCGCCTGCCCGACCGCGAGCGCACCGGCGGCGAGCAGTACCTACGACAGCGCCGACCGGTTGACCGTCACCGGCTACGTCTACGACGCCTTCGGCCGCACTACCGCTCTCCCCGGTTCGACCGTCGGCTACTACGCCAATGACCTCGTCCGGAGTCAGACCACCGCCACCCAGCGCCAGACCTGGGCCTTGGACGCGGCCGGCCGCTTCGGCTCGACCAGCGTCGAGGATTACCTCGACGGCGCGTGGGCTGTCGACGCGGTCAAGACCAACCATTACGACAGCGACGGCGACAATCCCCGCTGGATCACCGAGGCCGACACCTCCGAGGCACTCACCCGGAACGTCGAAAGTCTTGGCGGAGACCTCGCTGCCACCACCGGAAAGAACGGCAACACCGTACTGCAGCTCTCGACCATTCACGGCGACATCGCACTGGCCCTGCCCCTCGACACCACTCAGGCCCCCACGGCCCTGGACAGCGACGAGTACGGCAACGCCCGCGCCGACCAGCCCTCCACCCGCTACGGATGGCTCGGCGCCAAGCAGCGCTCCGCCGAAACTCCTACCGGAATGATCCTCATGGGAGCACGCCTCTATAATCCCGGGACCGGCCGCTTCCTCAGCATCGACCCCGTCTACGGTGGCGGAGCGAACGCCTATTCCTACCCTGGCGATCCCATCAACCAGTTCGACCTCGACGGGAATTGGTGGAAGAGGAAGTGGACCCGGCGCATATTCCGAGTCGGAATCATCGCGGGTGCGGCGATCGGCACCGCCGCCCTGTGTGCGGGTACCGCCGGATGGGGATGTGTTGTCGGTGCTGCAGCGATTGGCGCAGCGGGTGGCGGCGGCGACTACTGGGCGCAAGGCTTCCGTTCCAAGCGCAAGTGGAGCTGGAAGGGCTTCGGAAAGGCGTCCGCTTGGGGCGGTCTCGCCGCGGGAGGCGGTGGCACGGCATCGAGGTACGGAAGCCATATTCGAAGCTACGGCGGCCGTGCGTGGCGAGCTGTGCGAAGGTGGAGGCCATGGCGGTAGTGAAGTAAAGGAAGCGCGTACCGCAGACAAGAATCTCTGAGCATCGGGTGGCGGGGGATTTTCGGATTCCCCGCCACCCGCCCGCACGGACAGTGGTGAAGTTGAAGAAGAAAGCAAGTGTCGTGTTGGGTGCCGCACTCATCGGAGTGATGGTGGCCACCCTCCTGCGAGTGACAGGAATAGTGGAAAATTCTCAGTTCCTCGCTGTTGTCTGCTTCGCCTCGATCGGAATCGGTGCAGGTCTGGCGAGCGACGGCAACAAGAGGTCGTAGAAACAACTTCGACGGCGGCCGGACGACGAGGAATGGACCGGCGGGTGGCACCGAGCCTCGGACCGCAGACGCTCACCCCTGCCAGGGGCCGCCCGCCGGAGTCGCAGCAAGGCGGGGGGAGTGGGGGCACAGTGTCCCCTCGGTCCGGACCGGCTCACACGTCTCGTCCGCCCCTCCCCCGGTCCGACCCCGGCAGGGCCGGTGGCGCCTTCCTGGGCCCGGACGCAGGCAGGAGCCGGCCGTCACGGACTCGGGCCGAACTCCGGCCGTGAAAAAGGGCTCAGTAAGGGCTGTCCCGCAATTCGTGGTGGATCAGTGCGCGGCGTCAGATGCGGTGCATCGCAAGGCGGAGGGGCGTCCGCATACTGGATGTATGGGGACGTTCCGACAACGTGGCGAGGTGCCGTGGCTGACGTCGCGCACCCGCCAGGAATTGCGGGCCAGCCCTTAGGCGGCTGCCCAACGGCGAGCCGAAGCCGCGGGCTCGGCAGGCGTGGAAGAACCCCCTCGAGTCATGTCCTCGCGGGGGTTCTTCGTTCATCCGCCTGCCGGGTGAAGGGTGAGAAGACGATCACGAGGCAGGACGACTGGGGATTCCAGCAGGTCAGGGCGCGAGCAGCAGGACGTTCTCGCGCGCCTTGGCGGCGGCGTAGCGCTTCGCCACGTCCTGCCAGTTGACGACCCGCCACATCGCCTCGATGAAGTCGACCTTCTGGTTCTTGTACTGGAGGTAGAAGGCGTGCTCCCAGGCGTCGAAGACCAGGATCGGGACGGAGCCCTGGCCGACGTTGCCCTGGTGGTCGTAGACCTGCTCGACGATCAGCCGGTCGCTCAGCGGCTCGTACGCGAGCACGCCCCACCCCGAACCCTGCGTGGTGGCGGCTGCCTTCGTCAGCTGGGACCGGAAACCGGCGAACGAGCCGAAGGACGCGGTGATCGCGTCCGCGAGGTCGCCGACGCCGTCCGCCGCGAGCGGTTCGCCGCCGCCGTCGCCGGTCATGTTGTGCCAGTAGATCGAGTGCAGGATGTGGCCGGAGAGGTGGAACGCGAGGCTCTTCTGCAGCCCGTTGACCGCCCCCCATGCCTCCTTGTCCCGCGCCTCCGCCAGCTGCTCCAGGGTGTCGTTCGCGCCCTTCACGTACGCCGCGTGGTGCTTGTCGTGGTGGAGCTCGATGATCTGCGGGTTGATGACCGGTTCCAGCGCCGCGTAGTCGTAAGGGAGTTCCGGGAGCGTGTACGTGGCCATGGGCGAACCCTTCAAATGCTCAGGAGTCGTTATTGCAAGTTATGTGCAACTGCGGTGTACGTGCAGGTTAGCAGGAAGAAGATCGCGCGGGGGAGAGGGTGTCCGGACGCGCCGGGCGCCCGTACGAGAAGAGCGGCGGCCCGGGAATCCCCGGACCGCCGCTCCACTGGCGTGACGGCGGATCAGCGCCCTGCCGCCGCGCCCCGCCGCGCCCTGATCCCGCGTACCCACGCGACCAGCAGCACCACCGCCGTCGCCCCCGCCGACCAGAGCACCTGTCCGCGCGCGGAGCCGTCGGCGAGCATCAGGACCAGCACCGCGAAGAGCGCCACCAGGGTCAGCCACGTCAGGTACGGGAAGCACCACATCCGCAGCACCGGCCCCTGCCCCGGCTCCCGCGCGGCCGCCTCCCGGTCGATGCGTGGCCGGAGCCGCAACTGGGACAGGGCGATCAGCGCCCATACGAACAGCAGGACCGCCCCGACCGAGTTGAGCAGATAGAGGAAGACCGTGTCCGGCCACTTCAGGTTGAGGAGTACGGAGAGGAAGCCGAAGGCCACTGAGGCAAGCACCGCCCGGCGCGGCACCCCGCCTCCGCTCGTGCCTGCGCCCGACACCTTCAGCAGGCCGCGCGGCGCCTCGCCCCGCTCGGCCAGCGAGAAGATCATGCGCGAGGAGCCGTAGAGGTTCGCGTTGAGCGCGGAGAGCAGCGCCACGAAGATCACGACGTTCATGATCTGCCCGGCGGACGGCACGCCGATCGCGTCCAGCACCTTGACGTAGGGGCTCAGCCCCGCCTGCTGTGCGGTCCAGGGCAGCACCGTCACGATCACCAGCATCGAGCCGACATAGAAGAAGAGGATGCGCACGACCGCGCTGCGCACCGCCCGCCCCACCGCGCGCGCCGGATCGTCGGTCTCGGCGGCGGCGATGGTGAGGACCTCCAGCCCGCCGAAGGCGAAGACCACCGTCAGCACCCCGGACAGCACCCCGTGCCAGCCGTTCGGCAGAAACCCGCCCCGGCCGGTGAGGTTGGTCAGGCCCACCGGATCGGTGTCCGGCAGGAGTCCGAAGACGGCGAGCGTGCCCAGCACCAGGAAGGCGACGATGGCGCACACCTTCAACGCGGCGAACCAGAACTCGAACTCGCCGAAGTTCTTCACGGCGGTGAGGTTGGCCGTCGTGAAGACCACCATGAAGACCAGCACCCACGCCCACGGCTCGACCGCCGGGACCCAGCCGTGCGCGATCCGCCCCGCCGCCGTCGCCTCCACGGCCAGCACGACCACCAGCAGGAACCAGTAGAGCCAGCCCACCCCGAACCCGGCCCAGCGCCCCAGCGCGCGTTCCGCGTGCACGGAGAAGGAACCCGAGGCCGGCATCGCCGCCGACATCTCCCCGAGCATCCGCATCACCAGCATCGCCAGGGCGCCCGCGATCAGGTACGAGACGATGATGGCCGGTCCCGCGACCGCGACCCCCGCGCCCGAGCCGACGAAGAGCCCCGCCCCGATCACTCCGCCGAGGCCGAGCATCGTCAGATGGCGTTGCTTGAGGCCGGAGGAGAGCGGCTCGGCGGGGGCGGGGGACGGTGCGTCACGCATGGGGAATGCCGCTCTGAGTCGATTTAGTGGGGAACCTACAGCGTCTCACGGAGCGAGACGGCTCCGGGAAAGGTGTCTGCGCTGCACGTGCCGGAGTGATCAGGCTCACGCCGAGGCGTGGTTGCCTCTCCGCCTTTGTGCGAACCCCACCACGTCACGGCCGGAGCCTTTGTGGGCGGCACACGGTGATCAGCGGCAGGCCCGTCGGCTAACGTCAGCCGCAGGCTCGCCCTTTCGGCTCTGGCCCGCCCTTCCGTCCGTTCGCCCCACCCTCACCCGCGGAGTCCCGATGAGCACTGCTGCCGCCCCTGTCCGTACCGGAGTGGTCCTCGCCGACCTGCTGCCCGCCGCGGCCCGGCACCGCGTGGCCGTCGACACGGCCCTCGTCATGGGCGGCGCTGCCCTCACCGGTCTCGCCGCGCAGATAGCGGTCCCGATCCCCGGCTCCCCGGTCCCCGTCACCGGCCAGACCTTCGCCGCACTCCTCATCGGCACCGCGCTGGGCGCCCGCCGCGGCTTCCTCTCGCTGGCGCTGTACACGATCGTCGGCATGGCGGGCGTGCCGTGGTTCTCCGGCGGCACCTCCGGCGCGGGCGGCGCGACCTTCGGTTACGTCCTCGGCATGCTGCTCGCCGCGACCGTCGTCGGCGCCCTCGCGCGCCGGGGCGGCGACCGCTCCGTGGCCCGCACCGCGGGCACCATGGTGATCGGCTCCGCCCTCACCTACGCGGTCGGCGTTCCCTACCTCGCCCTCTCCACCGGCATGTCGGCGAGCGCCGCCGTCGCCGCGGGCCTGACGCCCTTCCTCATCGGCGACGCCGTGAAGGCACTGCTGGCGATGGGCGCGCTGCCCACTACCTGGAAGCTCCTCGGCCGTCGCGGCTGAAGCCCGTCCCCGTCACAGCAAAAGGCCCGCCCGGATGCGGGCGGTTTCTAGGGGTCGTCGCAACACGTGGTTGTGTTGATCAGGCCGCGAGTAGTTTATGCAGGCGCTCGGCTGGGGTTTCCCAGCCGAGCGTT